>NZ_JBCECX010000031.1:0-56969 GCF_039207905.1 Cellvibrio sp. | reverse complement strand
GCCAATGCTGAAATTTTGGCTCAGAGTGCTTGTTTGTTCGCTGGTGATATCGTTATGTTGAACTTTGATGTTGGGAAAAAAAGGCACTGGATGTTCGAGTGCAATGTAGTAGTAAGTATTGTTGTCGTCATCCATGCCCAGATCTGCAGCTGAAGTTGCTGGCTTACCTGCGGAGCCGCTGTATTCTGTTTGCCAGGTTCCTGCTCCTGCATAAATACCAAAAATAGTATCCGCATTAGCGTGGCATGCAATGCCAAGAATAGCGGTGCTAATTGAGAGCTTAAGAAGGGGCGAAAAAAAATTCATAACATGATCCTGTTCTATAGGGAAAATCGGGTATCAGTCTACCCAAGCAGTAATGACAAATGTGTGGATTGAATATAAAAGTAAGGTAATTTTTTAAGGTGAGGTTGTTAATTGTTCGTGCTGGCTATTTTTTAATGAGTCCAGAAATACGCGCGCTGCATTATTTAACGTGCGTTGCCCGTGATGAATGTAGCCGAGTGGGCGCATAATCGGTGGATGTTCAACATCTAATGTGTGCAATTGGCTGTCAATAATTCGTCTGGGCAAAACGCCCCAGCCGAGCCCAATGCTCAGTAGCATTTTAATCGTGTCGAGATGGTTGGATACCATGCCGATATTGAGCGGCAATTGTTCGCGGTCAAATAAATTTTTGATCAGCTGTGTCGTGTAAGTGTTCGTATCCGGCATGATTGTCGGATGTTGGCTTAAATCGGCCAGCTGAAGATGCGGTTGCGTTGCAAGTGCATGGGTGGGCGAGACAACGAAGTGGAGTTGGTCGTGCCAGAGGGTTTCACTCTGGAGTCGTGCGTCCTGTTGAAGCGCGAGCGTAATAATGGCGATGTCGAATCTGCCTTGGAGTATTTCATGATAAGCCTGCTCCGAATCGAGAAAGTGTAAATCCAGTTTTACTTGGGGGTAACGCGTCGAAAAATCCCGCAAGTAGGGTGGTAAATAGTGCAGCCCCACATGGTGGCTGGTGGCGATACTCAGCTTGCCTTGAATATCTCCCTGTAAATCCGCAATCGCCCTCTGTGTAGCGGCGACCTCACCTAAAATTAACTTGGCTTTGCTTAACAGTAGCTGACCAGCTTGGGTTAAAGCGATTTGTCTGCCAATTCGGTCAAATAACGATGCTTTTAATTGTTCCTCTAACAGGGCTATGCGCTTGCTGATCGCTGGCTGAGTCAGATGTAAGCGCTCGGCAGCAGCAGAAAAAGAACCATGTTCGGCAATTGCAACAAAGGCATGTAAATGTTGAGTATCCATTGCTCTATTTTTAGTCTATTCCTTTTTGGAATGCAATATATAAAAAAGATAAATTTGTTTTATGGGTTGTCTGGACGTAAGATCGCGTTAATTGATTTGAATGTCAGGCGGGCGTTGATCTGCCGTATAAACACCGTGTAAGCCGATCTTTTGGAGATTCACCATGTCATCAGCTAAAACGCTTTACGACAAACTTTGGGATGCCCACCTCGTTCGCCAGAGCGACGACGGCTCAGCTCTCATTTATATAGACCGCCATATTGTTCACGAAGTGACCTCGCCGCAGGCATTTGATGGTTTGCGTATGGCTGGCCGTAAGCCTTGGCGCGTGGATTCAATCCTTGCGACGCCAGATCACAATGTGCCGACTACGCAGAAAGAGCGCGCCCACGGCGTGAAGGGGATCGAGGACCCGGTATCCTTGATTCAGGTGCAGACTCTTGATGATAACTGCGATGAATTCGGTATCGTTGAGTTCAAAATCAACGATCACCGTCAGGGTATTGTGCATGTGGTTGGCCCGGAAACTGGTGCCTGCTTGCCTGGTATGACCGTAGTTTGCGGTGATTCCCATACTGCAACCAACGGTGCCTTGGGCTCATTGGCGCACGGTATTGGTACCAGTGAGGTCGAGCATGTGATGGCGACTCAGTGTTTGGTCGCCAAAAAGATGAAAAACATGTTGATCAAAGTGGATGGCAAACTTGGCTTGGGTGTGACTCCAAAAGACGTTGTACTTGCCATCATCGCTAAAATCGGCACTGCGGGCGGCACTGGCTACGCAATGGAATTTGGCGGTCAAGTATTTCGCGATATGAGCATGGAAGGCCGTATGACGGTTTGTAACATGGCGATTGAAGCTGGCGCACGTGCCGGTATGGTTGCTGTGGATCAAACCACTATCGATTACGTGCAAGGCCGTACTTATGCGCCCAAGGGTGATTTGTGGGAAAGAGCTGTTGCTGATTGGAGAAACTATGTCAGCGATGAAGGTGCTCACTTTGACGCCGTAGTTGAAATTAACGGCGCTGAAATCAAGCCGCAAGTTAGTTGGGGGACTTCACCGGAAATGGTGGTGTCAGTTGAAGATAAAGTGCCTGATCCTGCTAATGAAGCTGATCCGGTTAAGCGCAACGATATGATTCGCGCATTGCAATACATGGGGTTGCAGGCGAACCAGCCGATTATCTCGATCCATGTGGATCGCGTATTTATCGGTTCTTGCACCAACTCGCGCATTGAAGATATTCGTGCCGCTGCAGAAGTTGTAAAAGGTCGTCAGAAGGCCGGCTCTGTTAAAGAGGCGATTGTTGTTCCCGGTTCTGGTGCTGTGAAGGCGCAAGCGGAAGCGGAAGGTTTGGACAAGATTTTTATCGCGGCAGGTTTGGAGTGGCGTGAACCTGGTTGTTCCATGTGTTTGGCAATGAATGCCGACAAGCTCGGGGCTGGAGAACATTGCGCTTCTACGTCAAACCGCAATTTCGAAGGTCGTCAGGGTTACGGTGGCCGCACGCATTTGGTGAGTCCTGCGATGGCAGCAGCAGCAGCGATTGCCGGTCATTTTGTTGATGTTCGCACATTTAACTAAAGGGGCACAGCATGAAAAGTTTTACCGTATTGCAAGGCATCGCTGCTCCTATGGATCGCGCGAATGTCGACACAGATATGATTATCCCAAAACAATTTTTGAAATCCATCAAGCGTACTGGCTTTGGCAAAAACTTGTTTGATGAATTGCGTTATCTCGATGAAGGCAAGCCCGACCAAAGTTGCGAGGGGCGTCCGGTGAATACCGAGTTCCCGCTGAATTTTCCGCGTTATAAAAATGCCAGTGTTTTGCTCGCACGCGAAAACTTTGGTTGTGGCTCCAGTCGTGAGCATGCGCCTTGGGCATTGGATGATTACGGCTTTCGTAGCGTCATTGCTCCAAGTTTTGCCGATATTTTCTTCAACAACTGTTTCAAAAATGGATTGTTACCTATCATCTTGAACGAAGAGATTGTCGATAAACTGTTTAAAGAAATGTACGCAACTGAAGGTTATCAATTAATCATTGATTTGCCTGCGCAAGTAGTCAAAACCCCAAGTGGTGAAGCCTTTTCATTTGAAATCGACGCCTTCCGTAAGCACTGCTTGTTGAATGGTTTTGATGATATAGGTTTAACGCTCGAGCATGCAGATGCTATTCGCGCCTATGAAGCCAAAAAGCGTGTAGAGACGCCTTGGTTATTCGACGTAGTGAAATAAATATTTTTTTAATTGGAGTGTCCTGTGGGAAAGCATATTTTAATTCTGGAAGGTGATGGTATAGGTCCGGAAATCGTTAAAGAAGCGCGTAAAGTGCTGGATGTGGTTAATGCGAAATTCGATCTGGGTTTAACTTTTGAAAATGAATTGATGGGTGGCTGTGCGATTGATGTGCACGGTGTTCCTTTGGCAGATTCTACGCTCGAACGTGCGCGCCAAGCGGATGCGATTTTGTTGGGTGCGGTTGGTGGTCCCAAGTGGGATAAGCTGGATCGTTCAATTCGCCCGGAAAAAGGCTTACTGAAAATCCGTTCGCAATTGGGTTTGTATGCAAACCTGCGTCCGGCGTTGTTGTATCCGCAATTGGTGGATGCATCTTCGCTGAAACCGGAAGTGGTTTCTGGTTTAGATATTTTGATTGTACGCGAATTGGCCGGTGGTATTTATTTTGGTGAGCCACGTGGGATTCGTGTATTGGAAAATGGTGAGCGCGAAGGCTACAACACCTATAAGTACTCCGAGAGCGAAATCATTCGTATTGGTCGTACGGCATTTGAAATGGCGCGCAAGCGTAATGGCAAGGTGTGTTCTGTCGATAAGGCAAACGTACTTGAAGCCACTATGCTGTGGCGCGAGGTGATGGATACCTTGCACAAAGAGTATCCAGACGTAGAGTTGTCGCATATGTATGTTGATAACGCTGCGATGCAGTTGGTTCGCGCACCAAAACAGTTTGATGTGTTGGTGACTGGAAACATGTTTGGTGATATTTTATCCGATGCTGCTGCTATGTTGACGGGTTCAATCGGTATGCTGCCGTCGGCGTCTTTAGATAAAGATGGTCGTGGTATGTATGAGCCTTGTCATGGTTCTGCGCCGGACATCGCCGGGCAGGGTATTGCTAATCCGCTCGCAACTATTTTGTCGGTATCGATGATGTTGCGTTATTCGCTCGGATATCCGCAAGTTGCAGATGCAATTGAAGTGGCAGTTGGTAAGGTGCTGGATCAAGGTTTCCGCACGGCCGATATTTATACTGAAGGTACGACCAAAGTATCTACCTCGCAAATGGGCGATGCTGTTGTTGCAGCGCTTGCCTAATCATCATTAGCGTATGAATTGTTAAAGAGAGACGGAAATGAAAGTAGGTTTTGTAGGTTGGCGCGGTATGGTGGGCTCCGTATTGATGGAGCGTATGCAATCAGAAAATGATTTTGCTGATATCGAGCCAGTATTTTTCACCACCTCCAATGTTGGTGGTGCTGCGCCGGCGGTAGCTGCTGGTTTGCCTGCATTGAAAGATGCGTATTCTGTAGATGATCTTAAGCAACTGAATGTGATTGTGACCTGTCAGGGTGGCGATTACACCAACGAAATTTTCCCGAAATTGCGCTCTTCCGGCTGGAATGGCTACTGGATTGATGCTGCTTCAAGTCTGCGTATGGAAGATGACGCCGTTATTATCCTTGATCCAGTTAATCAGGGTGTTATTGATTCGGCGCTGAAGAAAGGTGTTAAGAACTTTATTGGTGGTAACTGCACTAACTCGATCATGCTGATGGGTGTTGGTGGTCTGTTCCATGCCGGTCTGGTGGATTGGGTTAGCTCTATGACCTATCAGGCTGCGTCGGGCGGCGGTGCTAATCACATGCGCGAATTGTTGAAAGGTATGGGTGTGATTAACAGTGCTGTGGCTGATGAGCTGGCAACGCCTTCTTCCGCCATTTTGGATATCGACAGAAAAGTGGCTAACACTATTCGTAATGATGTGCCGCGCGAATTCTTCCCGGCTCCTTTGGCTGGTGGCCTGATTCCATGGATTGACAAGCAATTGGATAATGGTCAGTCAAAAGAAGAGTGGAAAGGGCAGGCTGAAGTTAATAAAATTTTGGGCAATGATGACACTATTCCAGTTGATGGTCTGTGTGTGCGCATTGGTGCTATGCGCTGCCATAGCTTGGCTTTGACCATTAAGCTCAAAAAAGACCTGCCGCTTGCTGAGATTGAGTCCATTATCAAGTCGGGTAATGATTGGGTGAAGTTCGTGCCAAATGACCGCAGTATCACTGAGCAAGAGTTGACTCCTGCTTCAATTACTGGCGGTCTCAAGATCGGTGTTGGTCGAGTGCGCAAGTTGAATATGGGGCCAGAATATGTCTCTGCCTTCGTGATTGGCGATCAATTGTTGTGGGGAGCGGCAGAGCCTCTGCGTCGTATGTTGCGCATCCTCCTCAATGAGGCCAAATAAGCTCCCAAGTGATTTTTACTCCTGAAAAAATTAAACCCCAAGGCTGTTTCAGTCTTGGGGTTTTTTCTTTTTATAACCATTTGGGGGGTAAACAAGGATTTAAATGTCAGTCATTTTTCACATTTTTGTAAAAACATACCGGCAAATTATCAAAAAAGCGGCTTTGTTGTGGCTTTGTCAAGACCCCGAGTATTGATAAAAAGCTATTTATAATGAATACTTACGAACGATACTGAAGATTCATTCGAGGTTTTGTGCCTCTTCAACGTAGCGATCGACCCAAGTGTAATGCTGCGTTAATCAACTAAAATGTCTGGCTAATCATGTGCAATTCAGCCGTGGAATAATAAAAGGATAGCGCTATGCGTCTTCGTCAGTTGGTTTTAGCCTGTGGTCTTACTTCATTTGTGCTGTCGCCTTATGCGAGCGCTTTGGGGTTGGGTGAGGTTAAGCTCAAGTCAACGCTTAATCAGCCGTTGGAGGCCGAGGTCAAGCTGCTTGACACGCGTGATCTCACTGCAGAGCAGATTTTGGTCGCCTTGGCATCTCCTGCTGACTTTGAACGAAATGGTGTGGATCGCCTTTATTTCTATACCGAGCTTCAGTTTCGCGTAGATTTTGAGTCCTCTGATGGCCCCAAAGTTGTGATTACTTCTCGCAATCCTGTACGCGAACCCTATTTGAATTTCCTGATTGAGGCCCGTTGGACTGCTGGCCGCTTATTGCGTGAATACACATTGTTGATGGACTTGCCTACTTTTGATGAAGGAAGTTCTACCCGCGCTGCTCCTGCTCCTGCTGCAGCTACCAGCACCTCAACCCCGCAACCTCGAACTGCTCCGGTAGCGACAGCAACCCCCAGGGCAACGACTGAACCTGCTGTAAGCAGCCAGCCAAGACAGGCTGCACCGGTTGCTCGCAAGGCCAGTTTGAGTGGTAATGAATACGAAGTGCGGAGCAACGATACCCTGTGGGAGATAGCTCAGCGCGCACGTCCTGACTCAAGCGTTTCTGTTCATCAAAGCATGATGGCACTTTATCGCGCCAATCCAGATGCCTTCATTAACGGTAATATCGATAGATTGCGCCGTGGGCAAGTGCTGCGTATCCCTGATGCCGCCGAGATGAGCTCGCTCGGTAAATCTGAGGCGGTCAGCCAATTTACGCAGGCTTCCGGTAATACTGAACAAGGTGCCCAGCTCAATGCATCGCGCCGTGCAAGTGCTACCCGTACTGAATCAACGGAAGTTAGTGGTCGCGTGAAATTGGCGGCACCTGCGGCTGGCACTAAAGGTAGTGGCCAGGGTAGTGGTGCAAATAATGGTTCCGGTAATGCGTTGGAGTCGGAGCTTGCAGGCACTTTGGAAGAGTTGGATAAATCCAAAGCAGAAAACACCGAGCTGAGTTCTCGTGTAAAAGATCTTGAAGCTCAAATCCAAACCATGGAGCGTTTGGTTGCTGTCAGTAATGAAAAGCTGCGCGCCCTGCAAGTTGCATCCGGTCAGGCAGCAGAAAGCGTTGCATCGGCTAAGGCTGCTGCTGTGTCTTCGGTGTCGGCACCGGCTGCCGAGACTGCGCCAGTTGCTACGGAAGCTGCTCCCGCAGTCGCAGAGGCTACATCTGCAGCTGCCTCCAGTGTAGCAGCGGCAGTTACTCCTCCGCCTTCAGCTACTCCAGCACCGGCACCAGCAAAAAAAGTTGTACCTCAGCCTGTTCCAGAGCCTACCTTGGTTGATACTGCAGTAGAAAATGCACCTTGGATTGGTCTGGGTGTTCTCGGCTTATTGGGCGCTGGTTATTTTGCTTATCGTCGTCGCAAGCAAGCAGAAGAAGAGCAAATTGAAGAGAGCGAAGATGTATTTGCCATAGATGACTCAGCTGGTACATACGACGAGCCAGTGGATGACGTAAATCATTTTAATGAAATTAACGAAACCTCTTTGTTTGAAGAGCAAAGCGAAACCACAACAGTTGCCGAAACAGGTGATGTTGTCGGTGAAGCGGATATTTACATTGCGTACGGCAAGTTAGATCAGGCTGAGGAGATGCTGGTCAACGCGCTGCAGAAAGACCCCACTTCAACTGATATCCGCATGAAACTGCTTGAGGTTTACGCCCAGCAGCAAAATGCCCCTGCGTTTGACAAGCATTACGCTGCGCTTTTACCGCTGGCGGGTGGCATGTTGTTGGCGCGTGCATCTGAGTTGCGTGAGGGAATTTCGGGGGCAGGTGAGTTCGATCCTGTCAGTGCTCCGAATGAATCCAGTCTTGATGAAGAATTAGATCAGTTTGCGTTGGATGATTTTAATCTGGACGATGATTTGACTGATGCGCCTGCAGCTGTTGCCAGTGCAGATGAGTCAGGCAGTTTTGACTTCGATCTTGATCTGGATGACGACGAGGCAAATCTGGGGTCATCTGTTGTCGATACATTGCCAGAAGAAACGGCAAATGAGTTTGAGTTGGATTTTGAAGGTGACGTAGCTGCTGCGTCTGAAGCTGATGATCTGTCTGAATTGTCCTTGGCGCTTGATGAGTTGGAAACCGATACTCTCCCGCAAGATGTTGAGGTAAAAGCGCCATCTATTGAAGATGAGTTTAATTTTGATCTTGATGATGATCTTCAGTTAAGCGATTCGGCTTCAGCGAGCATCCCGCCTGTGGCCACTGTGGAGCCAGAATCATTAGATGTGTCCGCTGATGATTTCAATTTGGATATGAACGTCGATGATGTTGATCTGGCTGCGCTTGATCATGAGATGGAAAGTCTCGACGTCGATTTTGAAGATGATTTGCTTGCCGAAAAGGCGCCCGTAAGTGAGTTCGAGCTTGATTTGGATGATGACTTCGAGCTGGCCACAGCTGAATCTTTGGACGGTGATTTATCTGCATCCAATCTAGATTTGACCGATGATTTGGATAAAGTGACTGAGGTTGGTGGTTCTGAGGTTGATAGTTTCGAGGCTGATGGTTTCGATCTTGATGACGATCTCAATCTTGATGATTCAGTTGTTGCGGTGGACACATCCGATGTGGCGGAGCTTGATAGTGATCTGCCAGATTTTGACTTGGATAATGAGCAAAGCTTCAGTCTTGATGATGCATCTTTGGAAAATGATGATTTTGATCTGGCTTCGCTTGAGAGTGAGCTCGGTGAGCTGGATACATCGACAGAACTTACCGGTAATGATTTTGCTAGCAATGATGCTCTCCCGGTTGATTTGGAATTGCACGATGAAATTCCGGCACCGGTAGAAGCTTCTGTTCAGGAGCCTGAATTGGCTGCTGATGAGGATCATGAAGAGGATTTGTTTGCTCAGGCGCTGTCAGATTTCTCGGGCGAATCTGATGATATCGATTTGAATGAATTCTCCAGCGATGAAGCCGCTTTGGCTGACCTGTCCGATGACGATATGGATGCAGAGTTGGATTTCCTTGCGGATGCTGATGAAGCTGCAACCAAGCTGGATCTTGCCCGCGCTTATATTGATATGGGTGATACCGAAGGCGCGAAAGACATCTTGTCTGAGGTGATTGGTGAGGGTAACGACGATCAGCGCAAAGAAGCTAATGAGTTGCTCGGCCGTATAGGTTAATTTCTGCTTGTTAAAAAAGCCTTGCATTCAGGTGCAAGGCTTTTTTATTTTTGTATCCCCAGATTTTGGTGGTGGTCCATTTTCGATGAGTCAAAACTACGTTCCTACATCCAAGCCTTATGCACGCAATGGTGAAGTGGTGGCTGATACCATTTGGCCGGAGGGGATGCATCGTATTGCATTGGGTATTGAGTATAAGGGAACCGATTATCACGGCTTTCAGGTTCAGCCAAATGGTGTCAAGACAGTGCAACAGGCACTTGAGAAGACGCTCTCTATTATTGCGGATGAGCCTGTGAGCCTGGTGTGCGCAGGGCGCACAGATGCCGGTGTGCATGCTACTAATCAAGTCATTCATTTTGATACCTTGGCGGTAAGGCCGGAAAAGGCCTGGTTGCGCGGT
Source organism: Cellvibrio sp. (assembly GCF_039207905.1). Taxonomy (GTDB): domain Bacteria; phylum Pseudomonadota; class Gammaproteobacteria; order Pseudomonadales; family Cellvibrionaceae; genus Cellvibrio. The sequence goes on along the minus strand of NZ_JBCECX010000031.1, from coordinate 47,182 downwards.
ACTCGTCCGCATCTGCCGGACTCAGTGAGTGTTCGTTGGGTGAAAGAGGTTATCCCCCAATTTCATGCGCGTTTCAGTGCGCTTAATCGAACCTACCGTTACCTGATAACCGATGCGAAAACGCCGTCAGGCTTGCTTCACGATCAAGTTACCTGGTCGTCTCGGCCATTGAATGTTGATGTGATGAGAGAAGCTGCAAGCCATTTGGTTGGCCAGCATGATTTCACGTCTTTTCGCGCGACCCAGTGCCAGGCTAAAAGTCCAGTTCGTCGGATTGAATACTTGCACCTCGTGCGGCGTGGTGATTTGATCGTGTTAGAGGTACAGGCCAATGCATTTCTGCATCATATGGTGCGCAATATTGTCGGTGTTCTTATGGCCGTAGGCGCGGGCGATAAACCGGCCAGCTGGGTAGCAGATGTTTTGGCGGCACAGGATCGCAGTGCAGGCGGCGTTACCGCCAAGCCATTTGGACTTTATCTGGTTGGTGTTGATTATCCGGCTCAATTTGGCTTGCCTGTTAGCGCACCGGGGCCATTATTTTTTGCCGAACCTTTGGGTGGCTTTGCACCTTAAGGTTGAATCTGGAGCCGTGGTTTTGCGGCTTTTCACTATAAGTTCTGTTATTATCCCCGCCTAATTTTTGATGCATCTCCCTTTTTTGATACTCATTTGAGCGTGAATGATTAGCCGTTGGAGAGTAAGCGTTTGTCTCGATCGCGAGTAAAGATCTGTGGTATTACCAACGTTGATGATGCGAGAGCTGTCGTCGATGCGGGTGCCGATGCGTTGGGATTGGTGTTTTATCCTGCCAGCCCGCGTGCGGTCACGCTTGAACAAGCGCGCGAAATTGCATTTGTGGCAGGCCCTTTTACGGTAGTGACCGGTTTATTTGTAAATGCTGCCCCTGAGTTTATGGCAGCAGTATTGGCGCAGGTGCCATTGCAACTGCTGCAGTTCCATGGTGATGAAACGCCAGACTATTGTGAATCGTTTCAGCGCCCTTATATGAAAGCAATCCGGATGCGGCCAGAATTGGACGTCGCTGCAGAGATCGCTAACTACCCAGGCGCGTCGGGCATTCTGTTGGATGCATATCGACCTGGAATACCCGGGGGTACTGGCGAAACATTCGATTGGGCGCGGGTGCCACAATCACCGGGCAAGCCGATTATCCTCGCCGGTGGTTTAACGTCAGCAAATGTGGCGGACGCTATCCATACAACCCATGTGTATGGGGTGGATGTGAGCGGTGGTGTAGAATCGGCACCCGGTAAAAAAGATCATGGCAAAATAATGTCTTTTATCAATAACGCTCGGCTTGCGGTGTATTAACTGCAGGCCAGCTTCTTACAGGTGATTAAACGGTGAGCAATACTGAGCAGTATTCCGGCATTGATTACAATGCTTTTCCCGATGCGGAAGGTCACTTCGGTCCATACGGCGGCCGCTTTGTTTCCGAGACGTTGATATACGCCCTCGATGAACTTCAATCCATTTACTCTAACTTGAAAGATGACCCTGGCTTTCAAGCTGAATTCGATAAAGACATGGCCCACTATGTTGGCCGTCCGTCACCTTTGTACCTTGCTGAGCGCTGGACCCGTGAACTAGGCGGCGCGCAAATCTATTTGAAGCGTGAGGATCTTAATCACACTGGCGCACACAAAGTTAACAACACCATTGGTCAGGCGTTGCTTGCAAAATTCACCGGGAAATCCCGCGTGATTGCCGAGACTGGTGCCGGTCAGCATGGTGTTGCCACTGCCACTGTGGCTGCGCGTTTAGGTTTGAAGTGCCGTGTTTATATGGGCGCTGAAGATGTGAAGCGTCAGGCGCTTAATGTGTACCGTATGAAGTTGCTAGGCGCGGAAGTGTTTCCGGTAACCTCAGGTTCACGCACGTTAAAAGATGCAATGAATGAAGCCATGCGCGATTGGGCGACCAATGTGGATGACACGTTTTACATTATCGGTACTGTTGCCGGCCCGCATCCTTATCCACAATTGGTACGTGACTTCCAGTCGATTATCGGTCGTGAAGCGCGTCGTCAGTGCTTGGAACAAGCTGGTCGTTTGCCAGATGCGCTGGTCGCTTGTGTGGGCGGCGGTTCTAACGCCATTGGTTTATTTCATCCGTTCCTTACCGACGAATCAGTCAAAATGTACGGTGTTGAAGCGGGCGGTTTGGGTATAGAAACAGGTAAGCACGCTGCGCCACTCAATAAAGGTATTCCGGGGGTTTTGCACGGAAATCGCACTTATTTAATGGAAGACGAAAACGGCCAGATCATCGAGACCCACTCGGTTTCAGCAGGTTTGGATTATCCCGGTGTTGGCCCTGAGCACTCATGGTTGAAAGATATTGGTCGCGTTAATTATGTTGCGATCAATGATGACGAGGCGCTTGCTGCATTCCGTAAGGTCACTAAAACGGAAGGCATTATGCCGGCATTGGAATCCAGCCACGCCTTGGCCTACGTAGAAAAGCTGGCGCCAACCATGAGTAAAGATCAAATTATTATCGCCAACCTTTCTGGTCGTGGGGATAAAGATATTTTGACTGTGGCGGGATTAGACGGCATTACCGTCTAACACCAGCAAGGGTTGATAAGTTTTCAAGAAATCGCTGCTGCGGCGGCAGATATAATCAGGAATTGTCGATGAGTCGTATTTCCCAGCAGTTAAGCCAAGCCAAAGCGGCGGGCAAAAAAATATTAGTGGCTTATGTGGTTAATGGTGATCCTTATCCTCAAGCGACCTTACCAACTCTGCATGCATTGGTAGAGCAGGGTGTAGATGTCATTGAGTTAGGTGTACCTTTTTCTGATCCTATGGCCGAAGGGCCGGTTATTCAAAAAAGCCATGAGCGCGCACTTGAGCACAACATCAGCTTAAGAGGCACTTTGGATGTCGTTAAGCAATTTCGCGCTACCAACAACGTTACTCCAGTAGTGTTGATGGGATATGCCAACCCGGTTGAGCGATTTGGTTACGCGGAGTTCGCAAAAGCTGCTGCTGAATCAGGTGTTGATGGTTTGTTAACCGTAGATCTTCCGCCAGAAGAAGTGGTGACGTTAAAGCGCGAGCTTGACACCTATGGTTTGGATAATATTTTCTTGTTAGCTCCAACCACTACAGTGGAACGCGCACAAAAAATTGCCAGTCATGCAAGTGGCTTTCTCTATTACGTTTCACTGAAAGGCGTTACCGGTGCAGGCCATTTGGATGTGGATGCGGTAAAAGAAAAACTGAACAGCTTCGGTCAATTAAAAGATCTGCCTGTATGTGTGGGTTTTGGTATTAAAGATCCCGCTACCGCAAAAGCAGTTGCAAGCTTGGCTGACGGTGTTGTTGTGGGAAGCGTGTTGGTCGATAAAATGGGCAGTATGGTAGATAAAAGTGCCGATGAAATTGCAGCGGCTGTTGGTGATATCGCCGGCGGTATTCGCGCAGCTATAGATTCTATTTGATAGTTAAAAAATTTCGCCTGCTTGCTTCGGCAAGCAAGCCTACTCCATTAAATTGAAATAGAGCACAGAGAAGCAACCATGAGTTGGTTAGATAAAATTATTCCAAGTATTTCCCGCACTGATACCAAGCGCAGCAACAAAGTGCCAGAAGGTTTGTGGGAAAAATGTGTCAAATGTGATGCTGTTTTATACAAGCCAGAAATGGAAAAAACGCTCGACGTTTGTCCGAAGTGCGATCATCACATGCGTGTTGGTGCGCGTTCTCGTTTGAATATGTTTTTGGATCCGCAAAATCGGCAGGAGTTGGCGACAGATGTAGAACCAATTGATCGTCTGAAATTCAAAGATATTAAAAAATACAAAGACCGTCTAACTACGGCCCAAAAAGAAACTGGCGAAAAAGATGCATTGGTTGCAATGCGTGGCGAACTAAAAGGCATGCCTATCGTTGCAGTTGCATTTGAGTTCGCATTCCACGGTGGCTCGATGGGTTATGTAGTAGGTGAGCGTTTTACTCGCGCTGCAACCATCGCGCTAAAAGAAAATATTCCTTTTGTTTGTTTCTCCGCTACCGGCGGCGCGCGTATGCAAGAGGCGTTGATTTCGTTGATGCAAATGGCGAAAACAAGCGCGGTTATTGAACGTTTAAAAATGCAAGGCACTCCTTACATTTCAGTAATGACCGATCCTGTATACGGTGGTGTTTCTGCAAGCCTTGCATTGCTGGGTGATTTGAATATCTGTGAACCAGGTTCTCGTGCCGGTTTTGCTGGCCCAAGTATTATCGAGCAAACTATTCGCCAGAAATTGCCGAAAGGTTTTCAGCGCGCAGAGTTTTTGTTAGAGCATGGCGCCATCGATATGATTATTCATCGCCGTGACATGCGCGATAAATTGGCATCACTGTTGGCGAAGTTTACCCGCAAAGCCGCTGTTTAATTGCTATCTACTTTAACCCTATGCAATTGAATTCGCTTCCCGCTTGGTTGGATTGGTTGGAAAAAAACCATCCAACCGAAATCGATCTTGGTCTCGCCCGAATCACCTGTGTGGCCCAGCGAATGGGCTTGTTAACCACCAGTGCAAAAGTGATTACCGTTGCAGGCACAAACGGCAAAGGCTCTTGTGTAACTGCTACAGCAGCATTACTTGATGCTGCAGGACACTCTGTCGGTGTTTACACTTCTCCGCATTTACTTCATTACAACGAACGAATTGTCGTTAACGGTAAGCCTGTTGCTGACGAAGAAATTTGCTCTGCATTCGAGGCTATCTTTAATGCGTGCCAACAAGTATCACCTGATTATCCTGATTCTGTCAGCCTGACTTATTTTGAGTACGGTACTTTAGCTGCTCTGGAAATTTTTCGTCGCCGGCAAGTAAGTGCGATGGTGTTGGAGGTTGGGCTCGGTGGTCGTCTTGATGCAATAAATATTATTGATGCGGATGTCGCTGTGATTACCAGTATTGCGCTCGATCATATGGATTGGTTAGGCGATAACCGTGAAGCAATTGGTTATGAAAAGGCCGGGATAATGCGTGCGAACAGACCGGTAGTCTGTGCAGATTTTTATCCGCCCCAATCAATATTGGATCACGCACAAAAGCTTTCGGCTTCACTGTATCTAATAACGCGCGATTTCGGTTATTCAGTTAACGGTGATTCTGCGTGGGATTGGTGGAGTGACAGTTCGACGTTTGCTGCACAACCGCTTCCGCAACTGCCTTTGCCGAGCATCGCTGCGGCCTTGCAAGTGGGTAGACTTCTCGGTTTGGATTTGCTGCAGTTAGATGCCTTTTCCCGCGTAGCAGAATTGCGTGTTCCCGGTCGTTTTCAGTTGGTGCAGTGGCGCGAGCGGCAAGTCATTCTTGATGTTGCACACAACCCGGCTGCAACCGCTTATCTGGTTGAGCGTTTGGTGCAGACTGTTGCTGCCGATGCAAAAATCCATGGCATAGTGGCAATGATGGCTGATAAAGATCGCGCACAAAGCTTGTATAACCTAAAAGATCAGATCAACAGCTGGTATATCGCCGATTTATCCTTTATTCCGCGTGCGGCAAGTGTTGAACAATTGCAGCAGAATTTGGTCGATCTAGGGCGGGGGAGTCAGTATTCTGGCTCTGTTGCCAATTGTTTAGAGGCTGCTTACGAAAACTCCAATCAAGGCGATTGTATTCTTGTGTTTGGATCTTTTTATACAGTTGCCGCAGGTTTGCAGACGCTAAATGCAATGCCTTAGTGATGGTGTTTCATCGCATACGTTTTTATAACAGGTTTTTGTGCAGAGGTTTTAGGTGAGAGAATCCGTAAAACATCGATTAATTGGCGCAGCAGTTCTTGCAGCAATTGCCGTACTTTTCTTGCCCAGCTTTTTCAAGGATCGTCAGCAATACCAGGTTGATACCAGCTCCCATATTCCCGGTCGCCCGAGTATCACCGCTGTTGGTTTTAATGAGCCCAAGCGACCCGACGGAATTGAATCGGCACCTGCACCGGAAACTATGTTTGTTCCTGATGAAAGTGAAGCCGTTTCGGTTACCCAGATACCGCCCGCAGAAGAAGTTGCTCCAACTGCTGAAGTGGCTGCAATTGCATCATCTGCGCATGCCGTCTCTTCTAAATCTGTTTCCAGTGTTGCTGCAGTTCCGGAGCTCCCCTTAAATGCCCAAGGTTTACCGGATACTTGGGTAATTCAAGTGGCGAGCCTTAGTGCTCAAGAAGGGGCAAACAAATTGCGTGATCAATTGCAGGCGGAAGGTCATAAGGCTTACGTCCGTGCTGTTCCAAGTGCCAATGCGACTATTTATCGCGTATTTATTGGACCCAAGCAGGATAAGGCGCAGGCTATTGCGATCAAGACTCAATTAGACAAGCATCTGAAAGTGAATTCGCTTGTTTTACCCTTCAAACCCTAAAGCCATATTCTCACGCCTCTGTTAGAATGCGCGCCTCTGTAAACCTCTCATCAATGATTTTGGAGCGGACGGGCGAATGATTTGGGCTGATTGGGCCATTGTCGGGATTTTTTCCCTGTCCTGTTTGATCGGCTTGATTCGTGGTTTTATGCGTGAAGCCCTCTCATTAATAATCTGGGTTGCGGCAGTGCTTGTGGCCAAGGTGTTTGGCGGCCAACTTGAAATTCTGCTGGTCGACCAAATTGAATCACCCTCTGTGCGTATAATGACGGCTTATGCCGTTTTATTTATCGCGACTCTATTGCTGGGCGCTATGCTGAGTTATCTCATTGGTGCTTTGGTACGTGCTACAGGTCTGTCCGGCACTGATCGTCTTCTGGGAATGGTTTTTGGTGCGGCGCGCGCATTTATTATCGTGATGGCATTGTTGATTCTCTTGCCTGGTTTTATTCCGGTCAATGAAGAAGAGTGGTGGAAACAGTCACAATTAATTCCCCATTTCCTTGCGTGCGAGGAATGGGTCAGGACTGCTTATGACCAGCTTAGCCAGTGGTTAATGACATTGTTTGGCAGTGTTGAAAGCGGTCAAAAAGTTTAAAGTTGTTAATAGCTATTGAGGCAAACTTATGTGCGGCATTGTAGGTATTGTGGGTAAACGCGATGTGAATGTGCAACTTTACGATGCGTTGACCATCTTGCAGCACCGCGGTCAGGATGCCGCCGGTATGGTCACCTGCGAAAACGGACGCATGAGCCAGCAGAAGGCGAATGGTCTGGTGCAAGATGTATTTAGAACCCGCCATATGCAGCGCTTGCTCGGCACTATGGGGATCGGACATGTCCGCTATCCGACAGCAGGTAGCTCAGGTCCGGCATTGGCTCAACCTTTTTATGTTAACTCACCTTACGGTATTGCCCTTGCGCACAACGGCAACCTGACCAATGCCGATAAGCTCAACGAAGATATTTTCAAAACTGATTTGCGTCATGTAAATACTGATTCAGATTCAGAAGTATTGCTCAACGTATTTGCACATGAACTGCAAATGCAAGGCAAGCTCAACCCGACTGCCGACGATATGTTTGCCGCCGTTGCTGGTGTTCATAACCGTGTGACTGGTGGTTATGCAGTAGTAGCCTTGATCGCTAATTACGGCTTGGTTGCCTTCCGCGATCCAAACGGTATTCGCCCGTTAGTGTATGGCAAGCGTCAGTCGGAAGAGGGCGGCGTTGAATATATGGTTGCGTCTGAAAGCGTTGCGCTTGATGTGTTGGGCTTTGAGTTACTCGGTGATGTTGCACCGGGCGAGGCAGTTTATATCACTGAGGAAGGTGAATTAAATCGCCGCCAATGCGCTAAGTCACCACGTTTGACTCCGTGTATTTTTGAGCATGTATATTTTGCGCGTCCGGATTCCATTATGGATGGCATTTCGGTGTACAAAGCACGTTTGCGCCAAGGCGAAAAACTGGCCGAAAAAATTCTGCGCGAACGTCCGGATCATGACATTGATGTGGTTATTCCTATTCCGGATACCAGTCGCGTAGCAGGTCAGGCTCTCGCGCAAAAGCTGGGTGTAAAATTCCGCGAAGGTTTGGTGAAAAACCGTTACATCGGCCGAACCTTTATTATGCCTGGTCAGCAACAGCGTAAAAAATCCGTGCGCCAAAAGTTGAACCCAATTGAGTTGGAATTCAGAGACAAAATTGTATTGTTGGTAGATGACTCCATCGTACGCGGCACCACTTGTCAGCAAATTATCCAGATGGTGCGTGATGTAGGCGCGAAAAAAGTGTATTTCGCTTCGGCAGCACCTGCGGTGAAATATCCCAACGTATACGGTATCGATATGCCAACAACGACCGAGCTGATTGCCAGTGGTCGTAGTGAAGCGGAAGTGTGTGAAGAAATCGGCGCTGATTGGCTGATCTATCAAGATCTTGAGGATCTAATTGCTGCATCTGCCGAAGGCAATAGCAAAGTAACCGAATTTGATTGTGCCGTATTTAACGGCGAATACTGTGCTGGCGACGTTACTCCGGAATATTTGGAGAAGGTTGCAGCAGCGCGTAATGACAGTGCTAAATCAGGCAAGAAATCCGTCAAACAAATGGAGCTGCCAATTGGTTTACACAATGGTGCAGCGCGCGGATAAATTATTGAGTTGATGAGTATGGAAAAATTTGACGAACATTTAGCTGAGGATCCGTTGTTCGGTGCAGCACTGGACACACTCGCGATTCGCGCCGGGCAATCGCGCTCGCATGAAGGTGAGCACAGCGAAGCCTTGTTTCTCACTTCAAGCTATGTTTTCGCGAGCGCACAAGAAGCAGCTGATCGTTTCTCGGGTGAGCAACCGGGCAACGTTTATTCGCGCTATACCAATCCAACTGTGCGTATGTTTGAAGAGCGTATCGCCGCGTTGGAAGGTGCAGAATCAGCAGTTGGAACTTCATCCGGTATGGCGGCAATTTTGTCGACCTGCATTGCGCTACTGAAATCCGGTGATCACATCTTATGTTCGCGCAGCGTGTTTGGTACAACAACCGTGCTCTTCACCAAATTTTTACAAAAGTTTGGTGTGACTACGACCTTTGTTAATCCAACTGATTTTGCGCAGTGGGAGTCGGGTTTTACCGCCAATACCAAATTGGTTTTTGTTGAGACTCCATCAAACCCTTTGTGCGATGTAATTGATATTCAACGCCTTGCTGATTTAACTCATGCTCGCGGTGCGTTACTGGCGGTCGATAATTGCTTCTGCACACCAGCATTGCAAAAACCATTGGCGTTTGGGGCGGATTTAATTATTCATTCCGCCACTAAATATATTGATGGTCAAGGTCGCTGCCTCGGTGGTGTTGTCGCTGGCTCAAAAAAATACGTAGATGAAGTGCTCGGTTTTATTCGCAGCGCCGGACCAACCATGAGTCCATTTAACGCATGGGTATTTTTAAAAGGCCTTGAGACATTACGCCTGCGGATGGAAGCCCACTCGCGTAATGCATTGGAATTGGCGCAATGGCTCAATGCACATCCCAATGTGGAAAAAGTGTTTTATGCCGGGTTACCAAGTCATGTGGGTCATGAGTTAGCGGCCAAGCAGCAAACCGCTTTTGGTGGTGTTTTATCGTTCCGTGTAAAAGGTGGAAGAGACGAAGCTTGGAAGGTTATCGATGCAACACGCATCATGTCGCTTACCGCTAATTTGGGCGATACCAAAACCACTATCGTCCATCCGGCAACCACTACACATGGTCGTTTGTCGCCAGAGCAAAAAGCTGACGCAGGCATTACCGAAAACCTGATTCGTATTGCCGTTGGTTTGGAAGATATTGGTGATTTAAAAGCCGATCTTGCACGCGGCTTGGGTCAATGATTCGCAGTGAATAGGGAAGGGTGCAAAAAAGTCATTTTGGGTCTTGTCCTTGCGGATTCACCTTGGTAAAGTGCGCCCCTCTTTAGGACTATAGCTCAGTTGGTTAGAGCACCACCTTGACATGGTGGGGGTCAGCAGTTCGAGTCTGCTTAGTCCTACCAAAATCGTTAAAAAAGCCGCTTTTTAGCGGCTTTTTTATTGTCTGAATTTTCTCCCTCTCTTTTATACCCTTGAATTCCTTAAGGCTTACCCCATCTAGTGGACATCTCCGCCGTTACTGGCGGTTGTTATTCGTTCACACCTTTGTGTATGTACCCAGGAGTTAGAAAATGACCGTTGATGCCCGCAAAGAAACCCGTGGCTTTCAGACAGAAGCCAAGCAGTTGCTGCATTTGATGATTCACTCGTTATATTCAAACAAGGAAATTTTCCTGCGTGAGCTGGTATCCAATGCGTCGGATGCGGCTGATAAATTGCGTTTTGAAGCGGTATCAAATGGTGATTTATACGAAAGTGATACGGAATTAAAAATTCGCATCAGTTTCGATAAAGATGCAAAGACACTGACCATCAGCGATAACGGCATAGGTATGTCGCGCGATGAAGTGATTGAAAACCTGGGTACTATCGCCAAATCAGGCACTGCGCAATTTATGCAAAAATTGTCTGGCGACCAGAAAAAAGATGCGCAATTGATTGGTCAATTTGGTGTTGGTTTTTACTCTGCATTTATTGTTGCCGACAAAGTTGTCGTAACAACTCGCCGCGCAGGTGCGCCCGCAAATGAAGCAGTGCGCTGGGAATGTACCGGTGATGCAGAGTTTACGGTTGAGTCAGTGGAAAAAGCTGATCGCGGTATGACGATTGAGTTGCATCTGAAAGATGATGCGTTGGAATTTGCTGATCACTGGCGTTTGCGTTCTATCATCAAAAAATATTCTGACCATATCGCAATTCCGGTGGTAATGAAAAAACAAACTCCTGCTGGTGAGGATGCTGCAACAGCAGAGCCAGAGGATGAAGTTATCAATACCGCTACTGCGCTTTGGACTCGCTCACGTTCAGAAGTGACTGACGAAGAATACAAAGAATTTTATAAGCATGTGAGCCATGATTTTACCGATCCACTGAGCTGGAGCCACAACCGCGTGGAAGGTAATCTGGATTACACCAGTATGTTGTTCATTCCTGCGCGTGCACCTTATGACTTATACAATCGTGATGCTTCGCGTGGTTTGAAATTGTATGTGCAACGCACCTTTATTATGGATGATGCGGAACAATTCCTGCCGTTGTACCTTCGTTTTATCAAAGGGGTAGTGGACTCTAACGATTTGAGTTTGAACGTCTCCCGCGAAATCCTGCAAAAAGATCCTAACATCGACAGCATGCGTTCGGCCTTGACCAAACGGGTATTGGATATGCTGGCGAAACTGGCGAAAAGTGAACCGGAAAATTACAGCATTTTCTGGAAAGAATTTGGCCAAGTCATTAAAGAAGGTCCGGCAGAAGATTTTGCTAACCGCGAAAAAATTGCCAAGCTGCTGCGTTTTGCCTCAACCCATACTGATACTGCCGAGCAGAACCAATCGCTTGACGATTATGTGGCGCGGATGAAAGAAGGGCAGGAGAAAATTTATTATATCGCCGCCGAAAATTTCAACACTGCAAAAAGCAGCCCGCATCTTGAGGTTTTTCGCAAGAAAGGCATTGAAGTATTGTTGTTGAGTGATCGCGTTGACGAATGGTTGATGAGCCACTTGGCTGAGTTCGATGGCAAATCTTTGCAAGATGTAGGTAAGGGTGAACTCGATTTAGGTAAGCTCGACAGCGAAGAGGAAAAGCAAGCGCAAGAAAAAGTGGCGGAAGCCTTGAAACCATTATTAGAGCGCGCAAAAACAGCATTGGAGGATCAAGTATCCGAAGTGCGCATTACCCACCGTCTGACAGATTCTCCGGCTTGTGTTGTTGTAGGTGATCACGACATGGGCGCACAAATGCGTCGCATCCTTGAAGCTGCAGGACAAAAAGTGCCTGAGTCCAAGCCTATTTTTGAGCTAAACCCTGAGCATCCTTTAGTGAAAAAACTGGAACAGGAAACTAGCGACGAACGTTTTGGTGATTTGGCGCATATCCTGTTTGACCAAGCGAATCTCGCTGAGGGGGCACAGCTGCAAGACCCGGCAGCTTATGTGCAACGTCTTAACAAATTATTGTTAGAGTTAAGTCATTAAGTATTAGTCATTCTTACTGCTGTGATTTTTTTACAGCTGTTATTGAAGATGGCCTTGTCTGAGTGATTCTGTCTATACTCAGGCAAGGTCATTTTTTTTACTGATAAATTAGTTGCTAGCGATTTAATTCCTCACTTTATGAATTAACCGGGTGGATTTTATGGAATACAAAGAAATAAGTTTGCCGGCCGCAAAATCGATTGCATTGGTTGCGCATGACAATCGAAAAAAAGATCTTTTAGCCTGGTGTAAAAAGCATCGCGCAGATCTTAGTTTGCATACACTTTTCGCTACAGGAACCACGGGTACACTGATAGAAAATGAAACCGGTTTACCCATTACCAAGCTTATTTCCGGCCCCTTAGGCGGGGATCAGCAAGTGGGTGCGTTAATCACTGAAGGCAAGCTGGATATGTTAATTTTTTTCTGGGATCCCTTCGAACCAATGCCACATGACCCTGATGTAAAAGCCTTGCTGCGCATTGCAGCGGTGTGGAATATCCCGATTGCTTGCAACCAAAGCTCAGCTGATTTTATGGTGTCATCGCCGCTTTTTAACGGTGAATCCCAACATTGGGTGCCGGATTATGCGGCTTACATGGCGAAACGTGCATTAGCCTAGCTTTTTTGTCGATGAATGTGCCTACTTGGGCAAATAAGCGACAAAAAAATCACCTCTTATTTCCAAGTTTTGTTAATATCTGTTAACGCGGGTTTTTTAGTTCTATTAACCCGGTTTTGGATAGCGGCTAGCCTGTTGCGCTGGCGATCAACGGATGAAGCAAACCGAGCAAATAACAATAAGCAGCAAGGCTGTAGAGGTGTTTCATATGGCAGATCGTGAAATGGGCACTGTTAAATGGTTTAACAACGTGCGTGGATACGGTTTCATAACCAGAGGAGAAGGAGGCGAGGATATTTTTGTGCATTACCGAAATATCCGTGCGGAAGGTTACCGCTCATTGGCTGAAGGTCAAAATGTTGAATTTCAGTTACAACAAGGTGATAAGGGCTTACAAGCGGAAGATGTAGTACTGCTGGGCTGATGTAAACTTCACTTATGTATTAAATAAAAACACCGGCAATTGCCGGTGTTTTTATTTGTACGTAGAAAATTGCGTGTAATTATTCAGCGCTGCTTACAGACGGTGTAGCTACTGGAGGATAAGGTGTTATCTGAATAATAATGCCCACCACCGGATGATCTATGTAGTGAATTTCATTGCTGCGCATATCGCGCTCCTGTTGCAGCAAAATAATATTGCTTGTATTAAAAGCACTGCCTTGTGTTGTCGATGAATTACTTTCCTGTTGCTGCGCTTTGTCATTGGCAAGGGCTTGTTCCAATTCCATTTCTGAATCAGCGGATAATGTATTTGCAGTTGCTGCTACTTTAGTGGGTGGTACTGGTAATTCTGGCCATTTTACGCTTGGTTCTGTACCTGTATTACTTTCAAATTGTGCAAACCATAAATTGGTTTGCAATTCCAGATAAGTGGCAACGCTTAAGCGAATGCTACCTTCAAGCGATTGGTGTTGGCCGAATGTTTGTCCGCCAGTGATGATGATAGATTTTGCACTATTTTTATTGGTGATGACTTGGCGCCAGGCATTGTGAAATAACACTTCGTTGCGTCCACTGCGCTGCAGCTTTTGTGCTTGTGCATTCAGCAGTCGCTCGTTGGCGGGCAACATGTAAAATTGTTCTTTGGTGGTATCAATACCCGAGCCTGAGCTTTTCAATTCAACCCAATTACTTGGGTAGCGCAATTTGATATTGCTGGGCCAGTGCTCCTGATTGTTGCTGTCGTTGCGCGCGAACACAATCATTTCGACTTGATACCAACCTTCATGATTGCTAAAAGTAGCCGTCGGCTGTTGTTGGGCATTTGCTGTTGTGGTGTAGAGGCTAGTACTTATCACCAGTAAAACAGTCGACTGGATCAGTCTGTTTGTTCTGCAGCCAAATAAAAAAGCAGCCAAATTTTTTAATAACATATTAAGTTCCTGAATGATATCCAGTGTGAGAATCAGTTTATTTTAGGATTTAAATAGGTCAACAAATCCGCCACTGTCTGGATTCGTTTTTCGGTTGTATCCATATCCATCACGAATTTTAATTGGTCGGCGCCTTCCAATTTATAAATGCGCGGTTGGCTTTGTACCAGTTTCACAATGAGCAGCGGGTCTACACGCGTATCGCTCGCGAACTCCACTTTGCCTCCGCGATTATTGGCTTCCAATTTGGTGATGCCAATAGCCTCGGCATTCAGTTTGATTTGGGTTACGCGGAACAGGTTTTTAATTTGCTCAGGTAAGAGACCAAAGCGATCAATCATTTCAACTTGCAGGTCGCGCAAGGATTCTTCGCTATCGGCATTGGCAAGCCGTTTGTACATAACGAGACGCGTATGTACATCGGGTAAATAATCTGCGGGAATTAATGCAGGGATGCGCAGATTGATTTCGATTGCTTCGCTGAGCGCTTTTTCCAGATCGGCCTGTTTGCCTTGGCGAATGGCTTTAACGGCGCGATCAAGCATATCCATGTAAAGCGAGAAACCAATAGTTTGGATTTGGCCGCTTTGTTCTTCGCCTAGCAATTCACCTGCACCGCGAATTTCCATATCGTAAGTTGCCAAGGTGAAGCCCGCACCCAAGTCTTCCGCCGCGCCAATGGCTTCGAGGCGTTTGTGTGCATCATCGGTCATTGCGCGGCGATCTGGCGTTAATAAATAGGCGTAGGCTTGATGGTGTGATCGGCCCACGCGTCCGCGCAATTGATGCAACTGCGCAAGACCAAATTTGTCTGCACGATTAATGATAATGGTATTGGCACTGGGGATGTCGATCCCGGTTTCGATAATGGTTGTACATACCATGATGTTGAAGCGCTTGTGATAAAAATCCGACATGACGCGCTCAAGGTCGCGCTCGCGCATTTGTCCGTGGCCAACAGCAATACGAGCTTCGGGAATCAGCTCTTGTAAATCACGTGCGACTTTTTCAATGGTATCCACTTCGTTGTGCAGATAATAAACTTGGCCGCCGCGCAAAATTTCGCGCAGGATCGCTTCTTTAATCGTCGCTTCATCATAAGTTCGCACAAACGTTTTTACCGATAAACGACGTGCCGGTGGTGTTGCGATAATAGATAGATCACGAATGCCCGCCATCGACATATTCAATGTGCGTGGAATAGGTGTGGCGGTCAGGGTGAGAATATCAATCTCGGCACGCAAGGCTTTTATCTGGTCTTTTTGGCGCACACCAAAACGATGCTCTTCATCGATAATTAATAGACCAAGATTTTTGAATTTAATATCCGGCGATAAGAGTTTATGTGTACCAACGACTATATCTACTTTGCCTTCGGCAAGACGTTCAAGTACCTGATTCACTTCTTTGGTGGTGCGGAAGCGTGAGAGCACTTCAACGGTAATTGGCCAATCGGCAAACCGGTCTTTTAATGATTCGTAATGTTGTTGGGCGAGCAGGGTAGTCGGGGCAAGTATCACTACCTGTTTTCCGCCGTGAGCAGCGATAAATGCGGCGCGCATCGCCACTTCAGTTTTGCCAAATCCTACATCACCACAAACCAGTCGATCCATTGGTTTGGATGAAAGCATATCCTGAAGAACAGCTTCAATTGCACGCTGCTGATCGGCCGTCTCTTCAAACGGAAAGCTTGCGGCGAATGCTTCATAAGCTGTTTTGGGGTCAGGAAATGCGTGACCTTTACGCGCGGCGCGGCGCGCATAGACTTCGAGTAATTCTGCAGCGGTATCGCGAATTTGTTCAGCGGCTTTGCGGCGAGCTTTTTGCCAGGATTCACTGCCTAATCGATGCAGCGGCGCTAAGTCATCCTCTGCGCCGCTGTAACGGCCAATTAAATGTAGGCTGGTGACAGGAACATAGAGCTTGGCTTCATCCGCATATTCCAATGTCAAAAATTCATTGGTTTGGTTGTCGATGGTAATCGTTTCGAGGCCGCGATAACGCCCGACGCCGTGATCAATATGAACAACTGAGGCTCCGATTTTTAGTTCGGTCAGGTTTTTTACGATCAGGTCGGCATTGTCTTGGGTTTGCTTGCGTCGACGTTGCTGTTGGATGCGTTCGCCAAATAATTGTGACTCGGCAATTAATGCAATCTTGGGATCTGTTTGCAGCAGGCCTTGCTCTAATGGTGCGACAGTAATGGCAAGCTTTTCGTTTTGGGTGAGGAATTCGCTCCAGCTATTTACCGTTGCTGGTCTTACTCTAATTCGACTTAACAGCTCCAGCAGTGTTTCACGGCGGCCAGCAGATTCTGCACAAAATAATACGCGGCCATCGAACTCCATTAAAAAGGCCTGGATCGCAACCAGTGGGTTTTCTGCTTGTGCCCTGATAGGAAGCGACGGCGTTGCCAGTGTAGAAAAGTTGTAATTCCCTGCTTTATCGTCAAGTTGCCCAGCCTCAATAAAGGTGCGGCAATAGTTTTTTAAATGGCCGAAGAACTCATCAATAGCGAGATAAATATCGCGTGGCGCGAGCAGTGGGCGCAGCGGATCTACGCGGCGGCTCTCGTAGCGGCGTAATAGTTCAACCCAAAAGTTTTCGGCTGATCTTTCAATGTCGCCCAATGAGTACACTTGCGTATTTTGTGGAAGGTAATCAAACAAGGTGCTACAGCTTTCAAAAAACAGCGGCAGATAGTATTCAATTCCGGGTGGTGAAATTCCGGCGCTGACGTCCTGGAATATAGGGCAGGCTTTATGATTTACATCGAAGCGCTCAAGCCATTGCTGCTTAAATAGACTGATACCACTTTTATTCAGTGGGAACTCTTTTGCGGGTAGCAATTGAATTTTATCGACTTTGTCTATCGTCATTTGCGTTTCGGGATCGAAAGTGCGAAGACTTTCGATTTCGTCATCAAATAGATCGATGCGATAGGGACTGTCGCTGCCCATGGGGAAAATATCCATGAGTGAACCGCGCACAGCAAATTCACCGTGTTCATAAACGGTATCGACACAATGGTAACCAGCGCGCTCAAGATTGGAGCGTAATTGATTGGTGTCTATCTTCTCACCGACGGCGACCATCAAACTGTTGCCAACAAGATAGGTCTGCGGCATTAACCGCTGTAGCAGTGTTGTGACTGGGACTACAAGGATTCCCTGTTTAATGCCGGGCAATTTATAAAGGGTACTTAAGCGTTCCGAAATAATATCTTGATGTGGCGATATGGTGTCGTAGGGAAGTGTCTCCCAGTCGGCCAGATGCAGGACGGAGAGCTTTTCCTGATTTTTTGCAAAAAAAGATAATTCGCTTTCGAGGCGAATAGCGGAGCTGGTGTCTGCTGTTACAACCAAGCTCAACCCGTTATGTGCTAATGCTGCATTAACAATCGCAAGAGATTGTGCACTGCCATGAAGCTGCCCCCATGATTGTCGGTTGCCGGAGCGAGTGGAGAGGGGAGGGGTAACAGGAGAGTGCAAAACCATAGAAAACCTGAATCACTATTTAATGAGAAAAATAATCGATAAGCGCGGTATCAATAAATCGGCGAGCAGTTGTCGGGCGATTTTCTTTTTCGTCGACCGGATTCGCATCGCTATAATTTGATGGACATTGTACCTGTCCAGGGGAAAGGCTCTAGTGTGAAATCGCAGAAATAGAATGAAGGCGGTTATTAATTAGACTATTTTTCATTGCGAATAGAAATTTTTTGCAGTAAGTGCTTCAAATACATGAAACTTTTTTGTAATCGAGGTTTGAGTCTGGTTCGATAGTTGCTACAATGCGGTGCGTTTCCATAAGCGGTTTTCAAAACACTTTGGTGGTGCAGGCATTTTTGCGTAGGGAATGCGATTTTTAATGACGGAATTTACGCCTTTTTTGCACACTGCTTATAGTTATCCATAGAGAATGCCGGCCGATTTCAATTCGCCTCAAATTTCGTAAGTCTTTTTGTCGAGCATGCTGGGTTAGTGACGACATCATAAACCTTGCATTCTACTATCGCAATAAGATTAATTATCATCTGCGTATTATTTGCATTTTGCGTGATTCGCTGTTGGAGATTACTTGATGTCAATTGACACCATTGCGCATAACTGGTCCTTCGCTGTTTATATCTTTGGCGTTCTTTTTGTTTGTGTATTTATGCTTGCTATTCCCGTTCTCATGGGTGGGCGTAGTAAGGGCAGGGCTAAAACCGAGCCGTTTGAATCCGGTATTGTCTCTGTAGGTGGTGCACGCCTACGTCTCTCGGCGAAGTTTTATTTGGTCGCCATGTTTTTCGTAATTTTCGATCTTGAAGCATTGTTTCTCTTCGCTTGGTCAGTCTCTGTTCGTGAAAGCGGTTGGGCCGGTTTTATCGAGGTCGTGATTTTCGTTTCTGTTCTTCTCGTTGGTCTTATTTATATCTGGCGCATTGGTGCGCTCGACTGGTCATCTGAAAAGCGTCGTCGCCGTATTAACGATAAGACCAAAGCTAAAACCAAGACTGACGCTACTGTAAATTCCAATTAAGTTTTAAGAATCCTGAGGTTTTCCTGATGGACTATACCCTGACGCGTATTGATTCCGACAATTCAGAAGTTCGCTACCCTGAGCAGCCCCGGGAGCGGGTAAGTGATCCACTGGAAGATCAGGTTCACAAAAATATTTATTTAGGCAAGCTGGAGGACATGGTCCACGGCGCAGTCAACTGGGGACGTAAAAACTCCCTATGGCCTTATAACTTTGGTTTGTCATGCTGTTACGTGGAAATGGCGACCGCTTTTACCGCGCCTCACGATCTCGCCCGTTTCGGCGCAGAAGTAATTCGTGCATCACCCCGCCAGGCTGACTTGATGGTAGTCGCCGGTACCTGCTTTATGAAGATGGCTCCGGTTGTTCAGCGCTTGTATGACCAAATGCTTGAGCCTAAGTGGGTTATTTCCATGGGTTCCTGTGCAAACTCCGGTGGCATGTACGATATTTACTCAGTTGTGCAGGGCGTTGATAAATTCCTGCCGGTTGATTTGTATATCCCAGGTTGCCCCCCACGTCCTGAAGCCTTTTTGCAAGGTTTAATGCTGTTGCAGGAATCGATTGGTAAAGAGCGTCGCCCATTGACATGGGTTGGTGGTGATCAAGGCGTCTATCGTCCGGTGATGCCAGCGCAGCGGGATGTTAAACAGGCTGAACGTATCCAGGTAGTAAACCTGCGTGAGCCTGATGGCGTATAACCTGTAGGTTTGCGCCCCCCCCTTCAAAGAATTTTAATTTTAGTGATGAGCTGATAGATGGCTGAGAATGCGACTCTAGATACCGCTTTGCCTCAGGTAGTGAGCGAACTGTTTGCTGAATTTGGTGAGGGAACCTTCGTGGTTCAACCTACCAAAGATGACGTTCCTACACTTTGGGTAACGCGCGATAAGGTGGTTGAGGTATTGCGTTTTTTACGTGATCTACCGAAGCCTTATTCAATGCTGTATGACCTGAGTGCGATGGATGAGCGTTTACGTACTCATCGCTATGGTTTGCCAGCGTCTGATTTTACCGTTTTCTACCATCTGCTCTCGATTGAGCGCAACAGCGATATCCGCATCAAGGTTGCTCTCTCATCAGATAGTTTGAGTCTCCCCAGTGTTATCAAAATCTGGCCAAATGCTAACTGGTATGAGCGTGAGGTGTGGGATTTATTTGGCATCGAGTTTGATGGTCACCCATTGCTGGTGCGCATCATGTTGCCGCGTACCTGGAAAGGGCACCCTCTGCGTAAGGATTATCCTGCGCGCGCAACTGAATTCGATCCTTTCATGTTGAATGCTGCCAAGCAGGACGCTGAACAGGAAGGTTTGCGTTTTAACCCGGAAGAGTGGGGCATGAAACGCGGTACCCAGGATGAGGACTTCATGTTCCTTAACCTTGGTCCTAACCACCCAAGTGCGCACGGTGCTTTCCGTATCGTGTTGCAGCTTGATGGTGAAGAGATTCTCGATTGTGTTCCGGATATTGGCTATCACCACCGCGGTGCGGAAAAAATGGGTGAGCGTCAATCCTGGCACAGCTATATACCTTACACCGATCGTATCGATTATCTCGGTGGGGTAATGAACAACCTGCCTTACGTATTGGCAGTTGAGAAACTTGCGGGTATCAAAGTGCCTGCACGTGTTGAAACTATTCGTGTGATGATGGCTGAGTTCTTCCGCATCACCAGTCACCTGTTGTTCCTGGGTACTTACATCCAGGACGTTGGTGGCATGACACCGATTTTCTTCATGTTTACCGACCGTATGAAAGCCTACGACGTAATCGAGGCAATCACTGGTGGACGTATGCACCCGGCTTGGTTCCGTATCGGCGGTGTTGCTCATGATCTTCCAAACGGCTGGCAAAAACTGGTGCGCGATTTTGTTGAGTGGATGCCTAAGCGTCTTGCTGAATACGAGAAAGCGGCAATCAGAAACAGCGTTTTAAAATCACGTACCATTGGTATCGCCCAGTACAACTCTAAAGAAGCAATTGAGTGGGGTGTAACTGGACCAGGTTTGCGTGCAACCGGTATTGATTTTGACTTGCGTAAAGCACGTCCTTACTCCGGTTATCAGAATTTTGATTTTGATGTTCCTCTTGCTCATAACGGCGATGCTTATGATCGTTGTCTGGTTCGCGTTGAAGAAATGCGCCAGAGCTTGCGTATCATCAAGCAGTGTTTGGAAAACATGCCTGAAGGTCCGTACAAAGCAGACCATCATTTAACTTGTCCGCCACCGAAAGAAAAAACCCTGCAGCACATCGAGACCTTGATCACTCACTTCCTGAGTGTGTCATGGGGTCCAATCATGCCAGCAGGTGAGGCGAGTCAGTTAATTGAGGCAACCAAAGGCATCAACAGTTATTACCTGACGAGCGACAACTCCACTATGAGTTATCGCACGCGTATCCGTACACCGAGTTTTGCGCATTTGCAGCAAATGCCGTCGGTGATTAACGGCAGCATGATTCCGGATTTGATTGCTTACCTGGCCAGTATCGACTTTGTAATGGCCGACGTTGACCGCTAATTATCCAGTAACCCAATTTAATTATTTGTACTGACTATTATGATTATTTGTACTGATAGCAACCGTCCCAATGTCGAGCCCTACGTGTTGGCCGATGAAGACCGTGCTGAAATCGAGCACCACATTCATCACTACGATGATTCGCGCGCTGCGTCTATTGATGCATTGAAAGTTATCCAGCGTCGCCATGGTTGGGTGCCTGATGGCGCTATTCAACCTGTGGCAGATTTGCTTGGAATTTCTGCGCCGGATCTTGAAGGTGTAGCGACGTTTTATAGTTTGATTTTCCGTCGTCCAGTTGGCCGTAACGTTATCAAAGTGTGCGACAGCATTGCCTGCCACCTGATGGATTATGAAGTCGTTCAGGATGCAATCATCAAGCACATTAATGTTGGTCTTGGTGAAACTACAGCTGATGATCGTTATACCTTGTTGCCAATTTGCTGCTTGGGTACCTGCGATAAAGCGCCAGCCATCATGATCAATGATGACACCCACACTAATCTGACTCCCGAGCAAATCCCGGCATTGTTGGAGAAATATGTATGACCACTCTTTCCAACCTTGGCGAGATCAAACCGCTGACGTATCGCATTGTTGATAATAAGCCGGTAGTCGATATCAAAGAATATGAAGCACTGGACGGTTATTTGTCTGTGCGCACTGCAATTCCTGCAATGTCACCTGCTGATGTTCAGGCTGCAGTAAAAGATGCAAACCTGCGAGGCCGTGGTGGTGCAGGTTTCCCTGCTGGTATTAAGTGGGGACTGATCCCAATGGGACCAGATGCCGGTGCAAAATATCTCGTGTGTAACGCGGATGAAATGGAGCCGGGAACTTTTAAAGATCGCCTGTTAATGGAGTGTTTGCCGCATCAATTGGTGGAAGGCATGATCATCGCGGCTTACGCGATTCAGGCAAAACGCGCTTACATCTTTTTGCGCGGTGAATATGTTCTCGCAGCAAAACATTTGAATGAAGCCATCGAGCAAGCCAACGCAAAAGGCTATCTCGGCGAAAATATTTTAGGTTCCGGCTGGAGTCTCGATATGCATGTGCATACCGGGGCAGGGCGCTACATCTGCGGTGAAGAAACCGCCTTGATTAACTCGCTTGAAGGCCGTCGCGCCAACCCAAGAGCCAAACCGCCGTTTCCGCAAATTGCGGGTCTATGGGGTCGCCCAACCATCGTTAACAACGTGGAAACCCTGAGCAACTTATCGCACATCATCAACCGTGGTGCTGACTGGTTTAAAGGCTTGTCCCAAGGCAAAAGCCCTGATGGTGGAACCAAAATTTACGGTGCTTCCGGCAAGGTGAAAAATCCTGGTTTGTGGGAGTTACCAATCGGTACTACTGCACGCGAAATCATTTATGAGCATGCAGGTGGTATGCGTGATGGTTTAGAGCTGAAAGCCTGGTTACCGGGTGGTGCATCTACCGACTTCCTGACTCCGGATCACCTTGATCTGGCGATGGATTTTGACACGATTATGAAAGCTGGCAGCCGTATGGGGACTGGCTTGGTGATGGTTGTTGATCACACCCAAAGCATGGTGTCTGCGGTGCGTAACCTCGAGCAATTTTTTGCGCGTGAATCTTGCGGCTGGTGTACTCCTTGCCGCGATGGTTTGCCATGGTCGGTAAAAATGCTGCTGGCGATTGAGCGCGGTGAAGGCAAACCAGAATATCTGGATATTTTGCAACAACTGACTCGTCAGCTTGGCCCAGGTAAAACTTTCTGCGCGCATGCGCCGGGAGCTATGGAGCCACTGCAAAGTGCATTGAAATATTTCCGTTCCGAATTTGAACAAGGCATAGCAGCTCCAGCAACCGCTGCAGCTACTGCTACTGCGTAAGGGCTATATAAGTCATGGCTACGATTCACGTTGATGGTAAACAATTAGAAGTTAACGGCGCAGACAACCTGTTGCAGGCGTGTTTGTCGTTGGGACTCGATATTCCTTACTTCTGCTGGCACCCGGCATTAGGCAGCGTTGGTGCCTGTCGCCAATGTGCGGTAAAGCAATACGCTAATGCCGACGATAAGCGCGGTCGTCTGGTGATGTCTTGTATGACACCGGCAACCGATAACACTTTCATCTCGATTGAAGATGAAGAAGCGAAAGAGTTTCGCGCAAGTGTTGTTGAATGGTTGATGACCAACCATCCGCACGATTGCCCCGTGTGTGAAGAGGGTGGCCACTGTCATTTGCAAGATATGACGGTAATGACTGGTCACGATTCCCGTCGCTACGATTTCACTAAACGTACTCACCTGAATCAGGAATTGGGTTCGTTTATCAGTCACGAAATGAACCGCTGTATCGCTTGTTATCGCTGCGTGCGTTATTACAACGATTACGCTGATGGCTCCGATTTGGGCGTATACGGTGCGCACGACAACGTTTACTTCGGTCGTGTTGAAAGCGGTACTTTGGAGAGTGAATTCTCCGGCAACCTGGTAGAAGTTTGTCCTACCGGTGTGTTCACCGACAAAACTCACTCCGAGCGTTACAACCGTAAGTGGGATATGCAATTTGCCCCGAGCGTATGCCAGGGTTGTTCTGTTGGCTGCAATATCAGCCCGGGTGAGCGTTACGGTGAATTGCGTCGTATCGAAAACCGTTACAACGGTTCAATCAACCATTACTTCCTGTGTGACAAAGGCCGTTTTGGTTACGGTTATGTCAACAACGAAGATCGTCCTCGCGTTCCATTTTTGCGTGCTGCTAACGGCCTTGGTGCCACCACATTGGATGGCGCTTTGGATTGGGCGATTGCCGCACTTAAAAACTCCAAAAAAGTGGTTGGTATCGGTTCACCACGCGCAAGCATTGAAACTAACTACGCACTGCGTTCATTAGTTGGTGCAGACAATTTCAGTGCCGGTTTTGAAGCCGCTGAGCAAAAACGTGTTGAATTGGTGCTGGACATTCTGCAAAACAGTGGCCTGCATACTCCACCAGTGCGTGACCTCGAAAACAAAGATGCCGTATTTATTCTGGGTGAAGACTTAACCCAAACTGCAGCGCGTATTGCGTTGGCATTGCGTCAGGCAGTGAAAGGCAAAGCCTACGAAATGGCTGCTGAAAAGCGTGTATCCGAGTGGGCGGCTGAAGCAATTAAAAATATTGGTCAGCATGCGAAGAGCCCATTGTTTATTGCCAGCTTCCAGGAAACTCGTCTTGATGATGCTGCGACTGAAACTTATCGCGCTTCAGTAGAAGGTATTGCGCGTTTAGGTTTTGCGGTAGCCAATATTATTGATAGCAATGCACCTGCAGCGAATGACCTGAGCGATGCAGAACGCGCATTGGCACAAACTATCGCTGATGCATTACTTGCTGCAAAAGCCCCCTTGGTTGTGTCCGGTACTTCAGTAGGTTCCGAGTCTATTATCAAAGCAGCCGCAAACATTGCCCTCGCACTGAAAGCACGTGAAAAAGCAGTAGCAATTACTCTGGTTGTTCCGGAAGTAAATAGTTTGGGTGCAGCTTACTTGAGTGGTAAATCAGTGGTTGATGCACTGACTGCATTGAAAGATGGCACCGCTGATACTGTTGTTATCGCTGAAAATGATTTGTATCGACGCGCACCAAAAGAACTGGTTGATGCAGCACTGTCTGCGGCCAAATCTGTAATCGTTCTTGATCATCAAGTTACTGCGGTGCAAGAAAAAGCGCATCTCGTATTATCTGGCGCAAGCTTCGCTGAAGCGGATGGTACTGTGATTAACTGCGAAGGTCGCGCGCAGCGCTTCTTCCAAGTTTATGACCCGGCGTTCTACGACGCTAAAGTGCAAGTGAAAGAAGGCTGGCGCTGGTTGCATGCGATTCACACGGCGGTTGAAGACAAGCCATTCTCATGGACTCAACTGGATGAAGTCATCGATGCTGTTGTTACCGAGCTTCCAGCTCTCGCTGAAATTCGTGATGCAGCACCTAATGCAGACTTCCGTATTAAAGGTTTGAAACTTGCGCGTGAGCCGCGTCGTTATTCTGGTCGCACGGCAATGCGTGCAAACATCAGTGTACATGAGCCGCGCGCATCGCAAGATAGCGATTCGGCATTGGTGCACTCAATGGAAGGTTATGTTGGTCCGGAAAATCCGGCGGCATTGACTTCATTTGCATGGGCTCCAGGTTGGAACTCACCACAAGCCTGGAACAAATTCCAGGACGAAGTTGGTGGCCATTCACGTAAAGGTGACGCAGGTAAGCGTTTGATCGAAGCACGTGCTGATGCAAGCTTCAATTATTTCAACGATGTACCTGCAGCATTTGCTCCTTCAGACAGCAAGTTGCGCGTTTCTCCGCTGTACCACATGTTTGGTAGTGAAGAGATGACTTCAAAAGCGGCCGTTGTTGCTGACAGAATCCCGGCACCTTATGTAGCCATTTCTGTTGCGGATGCCGAGCGCATCGGTGTTAAAGACAATGCAACAGTGATTGTACGAATTGTTAATAACAATCTGCGTTTGCCGGTGAAAGTCAGTTCAACTCTTGCAACTGGTAGCTTGGGTTTACCGGTTGGCCTGAGTGGCATTCCAACATTTGTTGGTGAGACCTGGGCGCAAGTTATGCAGGAGGCTGTGTAATGTTTGATTGGGTAACGCCAGAGTTGGCTGAAATTTTCTTTACCGTATTTCAGGGTGTTGTAATTCTGTTGGTAACGGTGCTGCTCGCTGCTTATCTCAGTTTGATTGAGCGTAAGTTGCTTGCTTGGTGGCAGGATCGTTATGGTCCTAACCGTGTAGGTCCATACGGTATGTTCCAGATCGTGGCCGACATGTTCAAAATGTTCTTCAAAGAAGACTGGACTCCACCATTTGCCGATAAATTAACGTTCCGTCTTGCTCCTGCAATTGCAATGGGAACGATTTTGTTGTCAATGGCGGTTATCCCTGTCACTCCAACCTGGGGCGTAATCGACTTAAATATCGGCCTGTTGTTCTTCTTCGGTATGGCTGGCCTTGCGGTTTATTCGGTGATGTTCGGCGCTTGGGCGTCCAATAACAAATATGCCTTGCTAGGTGGCTTACGTGCTGCTGCGCAAACTGTTAGTTACGAAGTATTTATGGGCTTGGCACTGATGGGCGTGGTGGTGCAGGCGGGATCCTTTAGTTTGCGCGATATCGTGGAAGCCCAAGCAGGTTTGTGGAATATCATCCCGCAGTTCTTTGGTTTCTGTACCTTTCTGATTGCCGGTATTGCAATCACCCACCGTCACCCATTTGACCAACCGGAAGCTGAGCAAGAGCTGGCTGATGGTTACCACATCGAATACTCAGGTATGAAGTGGGGCATGTTCTTCGTTGCGGAGTACATAGGTGTAGTTGTTGTTTCGGCGATGATTGTGACTCTGTTCTTCGGTGGTTGGCAGCCTTTGCCTTACCTTGAATTCATTCCGCCATTTATCTGGTTTGCGGTAAAAACAGCCTTCTTTATTATGTTATTTGTGCTGGTACGTGGCTCCTTGATGCGTCCTCGTTATGACCACGTAATGAAATTCAGTTGGTTGGTTTGTCTGCCTCTGACATTGATCAACTTAATTGTCACCGGCGCTGTTGTGCTGCTGAATCAGGGTTAAGGTTAATTATTATGGTCAAAAAAATTATCTCCCTTGTAAAAGGGGCCGGAACTCAGGTGCGCAGTGTGGCGATGGTTTTCAGCCACGGCTTCCGCAAGCGTGACACCATCCAATACCCGGAAGAAAAAGTATATCTGCCACCGCGTTATCGTGGTCGCATTGTGTTGACGCGCGACCCAGATGGTGAAGAGCGCTGCGTAGCTTGTAACCTTTGTGCGGTTGCTTGCCCTGTAGGCTGTATTTCTCTGCAAAAGGCAGAGACGGATGATGGCCGTTGGTACCCTGAGTTTTTCCGTATTAACTTTTCGCGTTGTATCTTCTGCGGAATGTGTGAGGAAGCGTGTCCGACAACAGCAATTCAATTGACTCCTGATTTTGAAATGGCGGAATACAACCGTCAGGATTTGGTGTATGAGAAAGAGCATTTGTTGATTTCTGGCCCGGGTAAAAATCCGGATTACAACTTTTATCGTGTTTCCGGTATGGCAATTGCGGGCAAGCCAAAAGGTGCTGCGCAAAATGAAGCCAAACCTATCGATGTAAAAAGTTTGTTGCCTTAATTCCGGCCCGACTGAAGAGAAGAGACATTCGATGGAAATTGCATTTTACATTGCCGCCGCAATCGCGATTTATTCAACCTTGCGTGTAGTTACTAATACCAATCCGGTTCATGCGCTGCTGAGTTTGATTGTGTCGTTGTTAGCGGTTGCTGCCATATTCTTTATGCTCGGTGCACCTTTTGCCGGTGCGCTTGAAATTATCGTTTACGCCGGTGCCATCATGGTGTTGTTCGTATTCGTGGTGATGATGCTTAACGTAGGGCCTGCTGTTTCTATGCAAGAGCGCGCTTGGTTAACACCCAAAACCTGGGTGGTACCAGCAATTCTTGCAGCAGTGTTGCTTGCTGAAATGCTTTACCTGTTGCGCGATGGCACCTGGAGCCAAGCCGGCCATACGTTGGTTGATGCAAAGCAGGTGGGTATATCCCTGTTTGGTCCATATTTGTTAGTGGTTGAACTCGCCTCTTTGCTGTTACTTGCAGCATTGGTTTCGGCATACCACTTGGGTAAACGCGACGACTAAATAGTCGACAACAATTTAAAAACTAAGCTGTCCGGCGTCCTCTTTAAGGAGTACCGGATAAATGGCAAAGCGCGTTGCGCGTAATCGAAAAAGGTGTGCGTAAATGATAGCAATACCTATGGAGCAGGGCCTTGCGGTAGCTGGTGTGCTCTTTGTTCTTGGATTGGTTGGGGTGATGGTTCGCCGCAACATTCTATTTTTGTTGATGTGTCTTGAAGTAATGATGAATGCCGCAGCCTTGGCATTTGTCGTTGCGGGCAGTCGTTGGGGTATGCCTGATGGACAAGTCATGTTCATCCTGATCCTTACCTTGGCTGCAGCTGAAGCAAGTATCGGTTTGGCGATAGTGTTGCAATTTTATCGTCGCCATCATTCTCTGGATATTGACGTTGCGAGTGAGATGCGCGGATGAATTTTCTCTACTTAACATTCCTGTTTCCCGCAATCGGCTTTTTGCTATTAGCTACATTGCGCACCCGTCTTTCTGAAAATGTGGCCGCTGCTATTGGTGTCGGCTCTTTGGGGCTTTCAGCGTTAACGACAGTTTATGTCGGGATCGATTTTTTAAATAACGTAGAGCAGGGCGGCAAGTACGTTCAAACACTGTGGTCTTGGATGCAGGTTGGCGATTTCGATGCAAGCTTTGGTCTGCATTTGGATGGTTTGTCGCTGACTATGCTGGGTGTAATTACCGGTGTTGGTTTCTTCATTCACCTGTTTGCCTCTTGGTACATGCGTGGTGAGGCAGGTTACGAGCGTTTCTTCTCTTACATGAACCTGTTTGTTGCCAGCATGGTATTGCTGGTGTTGGGCGATAACCTTGCTCTCTTGTATCTAGGTTGGGAAGGTGTAGGTCTTTGTAGTTACCTGTTGATTGGTTTTTATTATTCAGATCGCGCAAATGGCGAAGCTGCTATCAAAGCATTTACCGTTACCCGTGTGGGTGACGTGTTTATGGCTATCGGTATCTTCATCATTTTCCAACAACTCGGCACTCTGAATATTGAAGAGATCCTTGTTCTTGCTCCTCAAAAGTGGGTTGAAGGCGACCCAATGGTTGTTGCAGCTTCTTTGATGTTATTAGGTGGTGCGGTAGGTAAATCTGCGCAATTGCCACTCCAAACCTGGTTGGCAGATGCGATGGCAGGCCCGACGCCGGTTTCTGCATTGATCCACGCCGCAACAATGGTTACCGCGGGTGTTTATTTGATTGCTCGTACTCACACTGTTTTCGAATTGGCTCCGGATGTACTGTTATTGGTGGGTGTGGTTGGTGCAGTTACCTTGTTGATTGCTGGTTTCTCCGCACTGGTGCAAACCGATATCAAGCGCGTACTCGCATACTCCACCATGAGTCAGATTGGTTACATGTTTCTTGCGCTGGGTGTTAGTGCTTGGGATGCGGCGATTTTCCACTTGATGACTCACGCATTCTTCAAAGCATTGTTGTTCCTCTCTGCTGGTGCCGTAATCATCGCGTGTCATCACGAGCAAAACATTTTCAAGATGGGCGGCCTTTGGAAAAAGATCCCATTTGTTTATGCATGCTTCCTGGTCGGTGGCGGTGCTCTTGCAGCCTTCCCATTCCTAACTGTCGGCTTCTTTAGTAAGGACGCAATCCTGCTGCAAGCCTACGCAAGTGGTCACACCAATTTGTTCTGGGCTGGATTGGTAGGTGCATTGTTCACTTCTATCTACACCTTCCGCCTGATTTTCATCGTATTCCACGGCGAAGAGAAAACCCACGCTCACGCAATTCACGGCATTTCCTACTGGTTGCCGCTGGGTGTGCTGTTAGTACTCTCAACTTTCGTTGGTGCGTTGATTCATCAACCGCTGGAAGGTGTGTTGCCTGAGTTCACTTCTCCAACATTGGAAGAATCCAAACACTTTGTTGAAATACTGGCTATTGGTACCGGTTTAATTGGATTGGCATTGGCATTCGTATTCTTCTGGGGCGAGCGTCGTATTGCTAAAGCAATCGCTGAGAGTGGCTTGGGACGTTTGTTGTCGCCAATCCTGCGCGATGGTTGTGGTTTCGATTGGTTATACAGCTGGTTGTTCGTAAAACCCTACCTGTTCATTGCGGCTATCAATCGCCACGATGTGATCGACAAGTTATTTAATTTGATTCCGTCTCTGGCAAAACTGGGTAACAGCGCAATGAGCGTGACCGAAAATGGTCGTGTGCGTTGGTATGCCACCAGTATTGCGCTGGGTGCGGTGTTAGTGCTGGGCGCTGTCCTGGTTTTACAAGTTACTTTTACTCATTAAGAAGGATAAGCCAGACCATGACTCTTTCGGCACTGATCCTGATCCCGTTTTTTGGCGGCCTTTTGTGCTGGCTAAGCGAGCGATTGGGCGCAGGCGTCCCACGGTGGATTGCCCTTATTAGTATGTTTCTTGTGCTCGCCATAGGTGTAAACCTGTGGCTTACCGGTGATTACACCAGTATTGCCGGAACCGGCGGGCTTAATTGGCAAGTTGAAGAACAATATTCCTGGATTCCGATTTTGGGTGTGAGCATCCATTTTGGTTTGGATGGTTTGTCGCTGGTGATGGTGTTGCTCACTGGTTTACTTGGTGTTGTTGCTGTTGGTTGTTCCTGGAAAGAAATCAAAACCAACATCGGTGCATTCCACATGAATTTGTTGTGGAGTTTGGCTGGTGTTCTCGGCGTTTTCCTTGCGCTGGACATGATGCTGTTTTTCTTCTTCTGGGAAATGATGCTGATTCCGGTTTATTTCCTGATCGCCCTGTGGGGGCATTCGGCCCATAACGGAGCTGTTCGCGTAAAAGCTGCAACCAAGTTCTTCATCTACACCCAAGTGGGTGGATTGGTGATGCTTGTTGGTATCCTGGCGCTGGTTTTTGTCAACTTCAACGCGACCCAGCAACTCAGTTTCGATTATGAAACCTTGCTTGGTGCTCACAAGTTGATGAGTTCGGAATTGCAGTTTGCATTGATGATGTGCTTCTTCATTGGCTTCGCGGTTAAATTACCAATCGTTCCTGTGCATGGATGGTTGCCTGATGCGCATGCTGAAGCACCTACTGCAGGTAGTGTTGACCTTGCAGGTATTCTGTTGAAAACAGCAGGTTACGGCATGCTGCGTTTTACCTTGCCATTCTTCCCGGATGCATCACAAGAATTTGCTAATACCGCAATGTTGCTCGGTGTAGTGGGTATTTTCTACGGAGCGTTCCTCGCCTTTGTGCAAACCGATATAAAACGTTTGATTGCCTACACCAGTATTTCCCACATGGGTTTTGTGCTGATTGGTATCTATTCAGGCAATTTGTTAACGCTGCAAGGTTTGGTGATTCAAATGGCTGCACACGGTTTGTGTGCTGGTGGTCTGTTCATTCTGGCGGGCCAAATTTACGAGCGCACTGGTACGCGTGACATGCGAGAGATGGGCGGCCTTTGGGCGAAATTTACTTACTTGCCGCCACTGTTGATGTTCTTCGCTGCTGCGCTGCTCGGTATTCCTGGTACGGCTAACTTTGTGGGTGAGTTCCTGATTTTGTTGGGCGCTTTCAAGGTGGTTCCAGTGATCACTATCATTGCAACTGCAAGTTTGGTATTGGCTGGTGTTTACTCACTGATCCTGATTCATCGCACTTTATTTGGCCAACCAGCTTCAGAGCAAAAGTATGCAGATTTGTCGCTTCGGGAAATCAGCATCGTATTGTCTCTTGCGTTAATTCTGCTGTGGGTTGGTTTCTATCCACAACCGCTATTGAATGTGTCTGTGGACGCGATGACTTTTATCCAGCAAACCTATGCACCGGCAGATGTTTCAGTACCTCTGCCAATTGGGGGCGCAGCGTCCCCAGTCGCTCCATGAGGCCACTATGAATTTAACACTCGAATCTTTTTTACCTTTAGCTCCGGTTGTTTTACTGAGCCTTACTGCTGTATTGGTAATGTTGGCTGTTTCGATCAAACGCAACCACTGCGTTAGTTATTGGATAACTATTGCAGGTCAGTTGGCTGCATTGATGTCAATTTTTGCCTTGGATGGTTTTGCGATTGATCGTGTTGCAACACCGGTAACCGGTTTGATTCTTATCGATGGTTACGCGTTTTTCTACAGCGCACTGGTGATTTTTGCCTCGCTGGTTTGTACCGTATTTTTGCGCAATTTCATTGAGAGTTACGGCAACAACAAAGAAGAAGTTTACATGCTGTTATTGATCGCAGCTGTAGGTGGGGTAGTGCTGGTATCAAGCAGTCATATGGCTGGTTTCTTTATCGGTTTGGAATTGTTGTCTGTACCTGTGTACGGCATGGTTGCTTACACTCATGAGCGTAGTCGTTCATTGGAAGCTGGTGTGAAGTATTTGATCCTCTCTGCTGCTGCTTCAGCATTTATGTTGTTCGGTATGGCATTGGTATATGCCCAGACTGGCACGATGTTGTTCGCAGATCTTGGCGAGAAGTTCGCACAGCACGGCGGATATTTGGCGGGCTTCGGTGTTGCGATGATTGTCATTGCAATGTGCTTCAAGCTTTCACTAGCTCCATTCCATTTGTGGACTCCGGATGTGTATCAAGGTGCACCAGCTCCAGTTGGTGCTTTCCTTGCCACTGCAAGTAAATTGGCGATTATTGCGATCCTGATTCGTTTCCTCGGCCAAGTTCCCGGAGAATTGACCAGTGTGTTGCAACCCGTGTTAGCAGTTATCGCAGTCATATCTATTGCGGTAGGTAACTTCCTCGCTCTGACTCAAACTAACCTGAAGCGTATGTTGGCTTATTCTTCTATCGCACATATGGGTTATTTGTTGATTGCTTTGATTGCAGGCAGCTCAATTGATATCGAAAGCGCCAACGTGTATCTGCTGACTTATGTGGTTACCAGCCTTGCTGCCTTCGGTGCAATTAGCGCGCTGTCCCATGCCGGTAACGCGCTTGATGCAGAAGAAGTTAATCACTACCGCGGCTTGTTCTGGCGTCATCCGGCACTTGCTGTTGCCATGACCTTTGTAATGCTTTCCCTTGCTGGTATCCCGCTTACTGCCGGTTTTATCGGTAAGTTCTATATTTTTATGACTGGCGTTACGACGACAAGCTGGATTTTGTTGGCGGCACTCATTATTGGTAGTGGTCTGGGTCTTTATTATTATCTGCGCGTTATGGTTGCTTTGTATGACCGCACTAATAACAACGCAGAGCAGGACAAATCACCTATAGGTGGTGTTAGTGTGGCGGTTGTAATGTTCCTTGTCGCGTTGGTGTTGTGGTTGGGTGTCTACCCACAACCGATGTTGGAATTTATTAATACGCTGCATTAATCGCGCAAAAAAAGGCTCCCATCGGAGCCTTTTTTGTTTCTGGCTCTCCTGTTCTTATACGGGTCACAATCTTCGTCTGTTTGGATTCCTGCACTCTACTTTTATTAGTTTTAGTCGGTGGATAATTAATCCTTAAATTTACTGCGAAAAAAGAACGCCTATTGCTAAACTAAATATGCGCCAACATTGATAAGTAAGGGGAATAAATTGACTGGTCGTAAAAAATCGGCAGATCACAGCTACGATCTCTTGGTAATTGGCTCCGGCCCGGCAGGCGAAAGTGCTGCCATTTCTGCATCGAAGGTCGGTAAACGCGTTGCAGTGATAGAGAACAGGGCTCTGGTGGGCGGTAGTTGTGCACACAAGGGGACTATCCCGTCCAAATCCCTTCGTCATGTAGTTAGGCAAGTCATCCAATTCAAAAGTAATAGTTTGTTTCGTGAGATAGGTGATAGCCGTCGCCTGACCTTCCCCCGAGTGTTGCAATCAGCGGCGAAAGTTATTCCCAAACAAGTAGAGATGCACACCAATTTTTATGTGCGCAACCGCGTGAATGTGCATATTGGCCAAGCTTCATTTGTCGATGCCAATACCGTTAGCTTGTCTTTGTTGGACGGTGGTGTTGAAACAATTTATGCCGAAAAAATTGTCATAGCGACAGGCTCAAGACCTTATCGCCCAGCTGATGTCGATTTCAATCATCCGCGTATTTATGACAGCGATACAATTTTAGAAATGGAGCATACCCCTCGCCATATTATTGTTTATGGTGCGGGTGTGATCGGTTGTGAATACGCATCCATTTTTT
Source organism: Cellvibrio sp. (assembly GCF_039207905.1). Classification (GTDB taxonomy): domain Bacteria; phylum Pseudomonadota; class Gammaproteobacteria; order Pseudomonadales; family Cellvibrionaceae; genus Cellvibrio. Next base: position 13,343 of record NZ_JBCECX010000031.1, on the reverse strand, counting down.
CTGGATTAGGCATGCGGGTTGATTTAATTAATAACCGTGACCGCTTGCTGTCATTCCTTGACGATGAAATCTCTGATGCGCTCAGTTATCACCTGCGTGATAGCGGTGTAACTGTTCGCCATGCTGAAGAATATGAAGCAATTGAAGCGAGTGATTGCAGCGTTACTCTGTTCCTCAAGTCAGGAAAGCGCTTAAAGGCAGATGCCATTCTTTGGTGTAACGGACGCAGTGGTAATACTGACGGTTTAAATTTGGATGCGATTGGTTTAAAAGCAGATCATCGCGGAAATTTAAAAGTCGACGATTGTTATCACACTGAAGTTGAAAATATTTATGCGGTTGGCGATGTGATTGGCTGGCCAAGTTTGGCGAGTGCATCCTACGGTCAGGGGCGTGCAGTAACCGGCGGCATTTTTGGTGATGAATGCAAACTGGTACAAGATGTTCCTACCGGTATTTATACTCTTCCGGAAATTAGTTCGGTAGGTAAAACCGAAACTGAATTGACCCAGGCCAAGGTGCCATATGAGGTTGGTCGTGCGCTGTTTAAAAATACTGCACGCGGGCAAATCAGTGGCGAAGATGTTGGAATGTTAAAAATACTTTTCCATGTCGATACCTTGGAAATTCTCGGTGTTCATTGTTTTGGTGCGGAAGCGGCAGAGATTGTTCATATCGGCCAGGCGATTATGAAACAGTCGGGTGAGGGCAATAATATTCATTATTTCCTCAACAATATTTTTAACTATCCGACGATGGCAGAGGCTTATCGTATTGCAGCGCTTGATGGGGTTAATCGCATTAGTCGTCGTTAAGGCATGCTTGGTTGGAAAAATAAAAGGCGCGATTGAGATCGCGCCTTTTTACTTTTTATCAGTCCAATTTATTGGGCTGGGCTTTGGGTATCACTTTCTGGTGTTGATGCCTTTGGTTGAAAGTTTCTTACACAATGGATAACGGTATTGCTATCAAAATACACCGTGAACTCCTGATACCGCCAGCGAGAGATTGGTGGCTGGCCTTTGGCTGGGACTTCTTCAAGTGCCTCTCCAAATAAACTTTTGACGCGCTCTTTGCTCATACCTTTGCTTGGCATATCTATGGCAGCTTGAGTTTTCGCTTGTTCACCAACTGGAATACGGATCTCTTCTGCTACTGAACAATGAATATACATCGATGTAGCAAAAATGCTGGCGATGGATAGAGAAAGGAGTTTCTTAGGCATAATTCCCCTGCAATTATTCCGATGGTTATTGCAAATACTGTTGGCTTTTTCGACGCTCAGCCATTTGTGCTCGCATAATTTGTTGGCCAATTAATTGTTGCTGGCTATCACTAACGCGATGAAATTTTGCCGCAATTTGGTATTCGCCGGTGTTACTGGGTTCACAGCGAATGATTTTGGCAAACAACACCATTCCGGCATTACTGGGTAAAAAAATTAACCGCAGTGCGATGAAACCGTTCGGCTCCAGTGCGCGCGAACTGCCAAACGCAATTCCGCCTTCGCTCAGGTTTACTTGTTTGATAGTTTTTGACGGTGGAAGGGGTTTGGAATCTGCCATTAGTTGCTGGCTGATGATGTCAATTTTTCGGTTCAGGTTATGCAGATACTCACCCAACGCACGGCTGGTATCTTTGATCTGGTGGAACAGATGAGCGTTGTCATTATCGATCTTCCGTAGTTCCGCGAACAGTTTTAACGAGGCAGTATTGGGAAACTGTAATTCCGCTGCAGCAGTATTTGCAGTTATCTCTTCAACCTCTTTAAATTCAAGGGCGATACTTTCATCGATACGAAAGTAGCTACGGCGTTCACTCATGGTTCAGGTTCCAAAAATTGTGATGCAGTAAACATAGCACAAGCTGCCTTGGCTGTTCAGTTTTTAGAAGGTAACTCCGCTGATTTACTGATGTAAATGGCGGGTTTTACTTGAGCAAACGGGGGCAATTGGGTTTAATGCGTCCATGCTAAAAAACATCCCCCTTTATATCGGCCTACGCTATACCCGCGCCAAGCGTCGAAACCAGTTTATATCCTTCATCAGTGCCTTTTCCCTTGTGGGCATGGCGCTTGGTGTTATGGCGTTGATCATAGTCTTATCTGTGATGAATGGCTTTGACCGCGAAATGAAGGAGCGCATTCTCAGTGTGATTCCGCACGGTTTTGTTGATCAGGTTCCCGCCGTGAAGGATTGGCAGGCGCTCTCTGCAAAAGTGAATCAGCATCCGCAGGTGGTTGCATCTGCTCCCTATATCGCCAGCAGTGCAATGGTTAGCTTCGCTGGTGGTGTAGAGGCTATCGAGTTACAAGGTGTTTTGCCCGAAGTGGAAGCCAACGTGTCCGTGGTTGATCAGCGTATGTTTGTCGGCTCTATGGCGCAACTGCAGCCGGGTGAATACGGCATTGTGATGGGGCGCTTGCTGGCCAGCCGCTTGATGCTCACATCTGGCGACAAAATCCGTATTACTTCGCCCGAGATCAATATTACCCCCATGGGGGCGTTTACTCGCTCGCGTAGCTTTACTCTTGTTGGTGTGTTTGAGGTGGGTGCGCAAGTCGATAGCACCTTGGCTCTCATTCACCTACAAGACGCGCAAAAGTTTTTGCGGCAGCCTGGAGTGCAAGGTCTGCATGTTAAAACAACCAACATGTTTGATGCCGCAACAGTAATGGCTGATTTGCGCGCGCAACTGGGTGATGAATTTCGTGTGAAAGATTGGAGTCAGACCCAAGGCAGTTTATTCCAGGCGGTGAAAATGGAAAAAATTGTAGTCGGCGCTTTATTGATGATTATCATCGCGGTTGCTGCATTTAATATTGTTTCAAGCTTGGTGTTAATGGTTGCTGATAAGCGCTCGGACATAGCTGTGTTGCGTACCATGGGCGTAAGCGCGCGTCAGGTAATGGCAATTTTTATTGTGCAGGGCAGTGCAGTGGGTTTTTTTGGAATCTTCATCGGCACCGTGATTGGTTGCGTTGTTGCGTTATTTCTTACGCCGATTATGTCTGGCGTCGAAGCTGCTTTCGGTATGCGTGTGTTTGATCCGGATGTATATTTTATTAGTCAGTTGCCATCAGTGGTGTTATGGCAAGACGTTGTATTTATTGCCGGTGTTGCACTGTTGTTGAGTTTTTTTGCAACTCTCTATCCGGCTTATCGCGCCGCACAAATTGAACCTGCTGAGGCGCTGCGCTATGAGTAAATATGTGTTCAGGGTAAATATGATCTGTTGCGTTACTCCTAAAGGTTTCGTGTTATGAATGAATCCGCTCCGGTTTTAATTTGCCAGCAGGTGAGCAAAAGTTATCGCCAAGGTTCGCTCGCAGTTGATGTGTTACGCAATGTTGATTTTCAGATCAATGCGCGCGAGCGTGTTGCGATTGTTGGGGCATCCGGTTCCGGTAAATCAACACTACTGAATATTCTCGGTGGTTTGGATGTGCCTGATTCCGGTGACGTTAGTGTTGCAGGAGAGCGTCTGTCGCACATGAGTGCTGATGCGCGCGGTCGCTTGCGTAATCGCAGTCTGGGATTCGTTTATCAATTCCATCACTTGTTGCCGGAGTTTACTGCACTGGAAAATGTGAGCATGCCGTTATTGATCGGCAAGCAACCTATTGCAGTTGCAAAGCAGCGCGCATTAGAGTTGTTGACGCGTGTGGGACTGGCGAAGCGTGTCGATCACAAACCTTCAGAATTATCCGGCGGCGAACGCCAGCGTGTTGCGATTGCACGCGCGCTCGTTACTAATCCTGCGTGTGTGTTGATGGATGAACCAACTGGAAATCTCGATAGTCACGCTGCCGATTCAATTCAGGCGTTGATGCTGGAATTAAACCAATCAATCGGTACCAGCTTTGTGGTGGTAACGCACGACCCACGACTTGCTGCACGTATGGATCGTACGCTTACATTGGTCGATGGCGTACTTGTCGGAGCAGAGGCTAACTAATGCTTAGCCGTTATATTTTTCTGGTTGGAACCCGCTACGGTATTTCTCACCGCCATAGTCATTTAGTTTCATTTATTTCGCGCTTATCCACCGCGGGTTTGATCATTGGCGTTGGCCTGCTGATTCTGGTCATGTCGATCATGAATGGTTTTGATAAAGAGCTGCGCGAAAATATTCTCGGTGTTATGCCGCAAGCAGCCATTTATCATCGCCATGCAATTGAGCAGCCCGAGCAGTTAATTGCTGAGCTTAAAAAGCACCCGCAAGTTTTAGCTGCCTCACCTTTTGTGCAATTACAGGGTTTGTTGAGTCATCAAAAACGCGTTGCACCAGTTAATATTTTTGGTATTGATGCAGCACAAGAGCATACAACATCCAAGTTGCCGCAATTTTTACCTGAGGGCACACTTGAGAAATTAGCCAGTGCTGAAGCAGCAATTATTATTGGGCGTGGCGTTGCAGAAAAACTTAACGTACAAGTGGCTGACACCATCAGCTTAATTATTCCTGTTGAGGGAAATGCGGCGCCGAAAATTAAAGTCGTTCATGTGCTAGAGGTTTTAAATACCCATACTGATATAGATAACGCATTGGCGCTGATGGCGATTGATACGGCAGCTGAATTGTCTGGTTATCCGGGGCAAATTACCGGCGTTCGCTTAAAAGTAGATGATCTATTCGCTGCGCCACAAGTTGTGCGCGACATTATGCAAACATTGCCAGCAGATTATTACGGATCAAGTTGGATGCGCACTCATGGTGGCATTTACCAATCAATCCACATGTCTAAAAACATGGTCGGTATGCTGCTGTTTTTAATTATCGCTATTGCTGCGTTTAATCTGGTTTCTACATTGATTATGGTTGTAGTGGACAAACAGGGCGATATTGCAATTTTGCGCACTATGGGCGCATCCACTACGGAAATCATGGCGATTTTTATGGTGCAAGGTGGGTTGATCGGTTTGATTGGTACGTCTATAGGCTTGGTGTTAGGTATTACCTTGTCCTATTTTGTTACGCCGTTAGTGCAGTTGATCGAGCGTATTTTTGGTGTCCAATATTTACAATCCGATGTTTATCCCATCACCTATTTACCCTCAGAAATTGTCGCAGGTGATGTTGCTAAAGTGGTTATCACTGCACTACTAATCAGCTTTTTTGTAAGCCTCTATCCCGCATGGAGAGCAAGCAAAATTCAACCTGCTGATGCACTTCGTTACGAATAGTAAACCCGCAAATCAGATGAATAAAAAGCCCGCAAATGCGGGCTTTTTATTATTCATTTTTTTGTTTCAGCTGCTTGTTCAGCGCGTTTCTTTTTTCGCTTGCTCCAGTTGTTGGCAACATTCCAGCGCCAATAAAATTGCATAATAAAATACCCCAGCGCGCCAAAGAAAAGTCCTGATAGTACTGAACCTGCCAAAAGCGGTTTCCATAAGTGACCGAACTCATTCGCCAGCCAGTCCCAACTTAATTCCGGTTCAATCATCAATGGTTGCGATTGCAAGAAAAAGCTACCAACTTGATAGGTAATGAAAAAGAAGAATGGCATTGTGAATGGGTTCGTAATCCATGTCAGCGCCACCGTGATGGGAAGGTTACAACGAAATAATAAAGCTGCGCCTGCTGCCGCTGGCATCTGCCCGGGTATTGGCAGGAGTGCGATAAAAAGCCCCCAGAAAAATGCGACAGAAACAGAATGACGATTCAAATGAAATAGGTTTGGGTCGTGTAACAAATGCCCCAAAAACTGTAACGCAGGATTGCTTTTGATCGCTGTGGGTGTGGGAATAAACCGTTTTAATAGATTGCGCGCCATGCTAAAACCAGTGTGCCGCCAAAAATGAACGCGCATTATGCATTTAATTATTCACCAACACTATGCGGTTGTTATCTTAAGGATTGCGAGGCAAAATTGCCTCTGAGCGCAAGATGCCCCAGTTGCGCGACAATCTGATGACAAAGGAATATCGGATCGGTAATTCGCTACCGGTAACAATAAAGGACTATGGAATGCCTCTCGCACTACTGCTTTTTTCCGCTGGTGTTATCTCCGTCAGTTTTTTCTCCCAATTGCCTCCCCTATGGTGTTTGTTGTGTCTCTTTCCTCTGGCGCTAGCTGGTTGGCGATGGTCGTTGCTGCGCTATGTGTTTGCGTTGGCTTCCGGTTTGGCATGGGGGATTTACTCGGGGCATAACCTACTTGCTATTCAGCTTGCAGATGAGTTTGCGGGTAAGGATTTGATCGTGATTGGGCAGATTCAGGGCTTGCCAGAGTTGGATGAGCGGCGTTTGCGGTTTGATTTCCGGGTTAATTCCGTGGTCACAACCGGAGGGCTGATGCTACCGGTTAGTCAATTCCCTCCAAAACTCCAGTTAAGTTGGTATCAATATTCACGCAATGGTGCCGCTGGCAATTTGCCTCAGCTCTCAGTGAGTGATACATGGCAATTGCGCGTTCGGCTCAAGCGCCCGAGGGGATTTGTTAATCCGTCGGGTTTTGACTATCAGGCCTGGTTATTGCGGCAAGGTATTGGTGCTACTGGCTATGTGCTGGAGCATCGCAACAATCAGCCGTTGCCGGATGATGGTCGATGGCACATTGGTGATTGGATCGATCAGCAGCGTCACTCATTACAGCAATGGATAGTTGCACGAAGCCATAGTAGTGAGCGAGGCATCTTGGTTGCACTCCTTATCGGTGATCCATCGCTAGTCGAAAAAACTCAATGGACTCGCATGCAACAAACAGGAACGAGTCACCTGATTGCTATTTCTGGATTGCATGTTGGTTTTCTTGCGATTTTTGGTTTCTATACAGGGCTTTTTTTGGGAAAGCTAGTGCAGTTGTTGTGGCATCGTTGCCCAGCATTAGTGATCGCCTGGTGGTCCGCAATCGTATGTGCAAGTTTTTATTCTGCGCTCGCTGGTTTTAATATTCCTACGGTACGCACATTAATTATGTTGGTTGTTTTTTATTGTGCGTGTATTTGGCGGCGCAGTGTGCGTGTGTCCGATATCTTTTGTTTTGCATTGGCGTTGGTCGTTATCATCGACCCGCTAGCAGCACTTGATATGGGTTTCTGGTTATCGTTTGGCGCGGTAGCAATGTTATTAATTTATTTTTCCGGTCGTATGATCTCCAAAAAAGTACCTGGTCCTTGGTCAGGATTTGGTTTAGCAGCTATGTTGTATGGATTTATACGTTCACAGTGGGTGATGTTTATTGGGATGTTGGTTCCGCTTAGTGTGCTTGTCAATAATATTTCTCTAGTGGCTCCCGTCGCCAATGCGATTGCAATTCCGGTAATTACTTTTTTTGTTGTGCCGTTGCTGTTGATCAGTGCTGGTGCGCGGGATTTGTCGACCAGCCTGAGTGATTTTTTATTGAATTGTTCCGCGTGGTTGATGGAGATAGTAAAAGTATTTTTGGAAAAATTACTTTTACTGGCGGGTTCATGGTCTAGCCCAGTGGTGGCTTTTAATTCGGCATTAACTGTTTTAATCGGCTTGAGTTGTCTTCTCCTTCTGTTGCCCAAAGGCTTATTTCCAAGGGTATTAGGTTGGTGTGGGATTGGGGTGGGAATTGGTTTGTGCTTTTTTGTTGATGCTCCCGGGCGACCTGATTTAAAACTCGCGGTGTTGGATGTGGGGCAGGGGACAGCTGTAGCGGTGCAAGTTGGTAGCTATACATTGGTGTACGATGTTGGGCCAAAATACACGGATAGTTTTGATGCCGGTAGCGGCATAGTTGTACCTTACTTGTCTGCCCAAGGCATAGTGAATATTGATCGATTGGTTGTGAGCCACGGCGACATGGATCATGCGGGAGGTCTTGCCGGCTTATTAGAAAAAATACCTGTTGATCAGATGTTTGCAGGGCAACCAGAAAAAGTGACTCACAAGGTTGATGCACAGAGTTGTCATGAAGCCGCTAATTGGGATTGGCACGCCGTTAAATTTTATTTTTTACGGTTTCCACAGCTCAAGAGTGCAAATGCAAATAATCATTCTTGTGTTTTGCTGATTGAATATGCAGGACAAACTATTTTGTTGCCCGGGGATATTGAAGTATCAGTAGAGAATCTATTGTTGCGCGAACAACAGCTTCCACAAAAAATTAATCTCGTACTTGCCGCGCATCATGGCAGCAAGACATCATCCGGTGTGCAATTTGTTAATTCTACGGTGCCGGATGTTGTCGTTTATTCGGCTGGTTATCGTAGCCAACACGGCCATCCCCACCAAGATGTACGCAAACGTTTCCAAAATACGGGCAGCCGGGAAATTAATACTGCAGACGCTGGCGCGGTCGTTTTCGCGTGGGACAAGGGACAACTTCAATCAGTACAGGAATATCGTAAATCTCATAAGCGCTATTGGTTTGATTAGATTGAACGGTTGGATTTATGTGGCCATGCGCTAAACCTTGCGCAAATCTGTAAATGCTATTGCCGTACTCCTTCACACATTTGTAGTCTATCCTCACGCCAACCATGGCAATCCCCATTTCTTGTGGTAATGTACGCCGCAATTCGAGTTGGCACTTAAATGGGCTGGACAATAAGAGGAATAGAGCTGTGATTGAGATTTTCTTAGCTGGTGGTATTTTGATGTGGCCGCTGCTGGGCTGTTCACTGGTTGTGATCGCTATTAGCGCCGAGCGTTATTGGACACTGAATCCCGCCAAAATTGCTCCCAAAACCTTGCTTGCCCAAGTATGGAGCTGGATTAAAAATAACCAGCTTGATGCCACCAAATTGCGTGAACTTAAGCAATCTTCTCCTCTTGGATATATTTTGGCCGCTGGCTTGAGCAACTCCAAGCATGGCCGCGATGTCATGAAAGACTCCGTTCAGGAGGCTGCCAACAAAGTTATCCACGACCTTGAGCGTTATATCAGTGCCCTCGGCACCATTGCCAACCTTGCACCTTTACTTGGTTTGTTGGGGACTGTGTTGGGGATGATCGAAATTTTTAACGGAATTCTTTTGAACGGCACAGGCTCAACCAACGTGCTGGCCGGAGGTATTTCTATTGCGCTCTATACAACAGTTGCCGGTCTGGTAGTGGCTATTCCTGCCACGGTATCGCATAAGTTTTTCCAGCGCCGTATTGATGGAATTGTGGTCAATATGGAAGAAGAGGCAATCAAACTGATCGACGCTCTACACAGTGAGCGTCGTGTCGACGTGAAACTGGTTTAACAGGTCGAGGTTATACGTGAAATTTCGTCGACAAGAGCGCCAGGAAGATTTTATCAATTTGACCCCTTTAATTGATGTGGTCTTCATCCTGCTGATTTTTTTTATGGTTTCGACTTCCTTTACCAAAGAGAGTCATCTGACGGTTAGCTTGCCTGAAGCTGTGGGCACGCCGCCGAATGAGCTGCCTCAGCAGATCGAGATTTTGATCGCTGCAGATGGTAGCTACGCCATCAATGGTAAGGCTTTAGTGAATACCAAGGTTGAAACCTTGAAGTCCGCGTTGCAGAAGACTGCTGAAGGGAATAACAAGACTCCATTGGTTATCACTGCTGATGCCAAAACACCGCATCAGGCTGTAGTTCAAGCGATGGATGCAGCAGGGCAGTTGGGCTTTGCTCATTTAAGTATCACCACCCGCCAACCTGAGCCTGAAAAAGACTAGCGACTCGGTTACAATTCCCCAGCTTCGCCATTTCAATGGACTTTTGTATCGACGATGCAAAAGTCCTTTTCGTTTTTACAGGGCCATAATTTGAACTCACCCAACTCCCAACCTCCAAGCAGGCAATCTTCAACTGAGCTTCGGCAGACAAAAGAAGATAGCTGGTTGGCAGCCTGGTATGGTTCGCGTCGTTGGACCCTGTGGTTGCTGCCGCTCACTGGGCTGTTTGTATTGTTATCGGCTGCACGCCGTTTTTGGTTGCTGCGCTATGCCGCGCGCAAGTTAGCCACGCCAGTGATAGTTGTCGGTAATATTTCTGTGGGTGGAACGGGCAAAACTCCTTTGTTGATCACCTTAGTTAAATGGTTGCAGCAGCAGGGATTCAATCCCGGTGTCATTAGCCGTGGTTACGGCGGCAATGCACCTCATTACCCCTATTTGCTGGATGCTTCCAGCTCAGCCGCAGAAGCAGGTGATGAACCTATATCTATTTTTCAGCAAACAGGCTGCGCTGTTTGTGTTGGACCCGACAGGATTGCATCAGCCAGATTTTTGGAAGACGAAGGCTGCGATATTTTATTAAGCGACGATGGTTTGCAGCATTATCGACTGGCGCGCGACATTGAAATTGCAGTAGTTGATGGTCAGCGTAGTTTGGGTAACGGTTGGCGTTTACCGGTAGGGCCATTACGTGAAGCTGCGTCGCGCTTAAAAAATGTTGATTGGGTGATCGTCAATTCACCTGCTGACGGTTTTGTGTTACCGGGCATGGAAGATTTGTTTTACATCCCGATGCATGTAGAGCCGCAAGATTTTATTAACCTGCAATCAGGTGAAAAATTGCATGGTACCCATTTCAATAATGCGCAGGTCAATGCAGTTGCTGGCATCGGTAATCCGCAACGGTTTCAGCAAACGTTGACCTCTTTAGGTGTTCAATCATCGTTGCGCATTTTTTCTGATCATCACGCCTATGTACCGGATGATCTCGTGTTTGATAACCATCTTCCGGTAATTATGACTGAAAAAGATGCGGTGAAGTGCAAAGCATTTGCACAATCAAATTGGTTTTATCTGCCGATAAATGCCAACTTACCCGATACATTTTGGCCAGCATTCCAGCAAAAAATACTGCGTGCTGTTGAGCAGAAAAAAGAACTTTTTAAATTCAGATAGAATCATAGAGACGGAACCCAATATGAGTTTTTATGTCGTTATTCCTGCACGTTATGCTTCCACTCGTTTGCCCGCAAAACCCTTGCGGGAAATCGCCGGTAAACCAATGATCCAACATGTGTATGAGCGTGCATGTGAAAGCGATGCGGTACAAGTGATTATTGCCACTGATGATGCGCGTATCGAAGCAGTTGCAACTGCATTTGGTGCTCGTGTTTGCATGACGTCTGCCGCACACAACTCAGGTACCGATCGATTACAAGAAGTGGTAACTCAATTGGGATTGGGGGATACCGATATCATTGTCAATGTGCAGGGAGATGAGCCCTTAATTCCTGCTGCGGTGATTAATCAGGTCGCTGAAAATTTGGCGAAAAACCAGTATGCCGGCATGGCGACATTGAGCGAGCCAATTCACAGTTTGGAAGACTTCCGCAATCCCAATATTGTTAAAGTAGTGAAAGATCAACTGGGTAAAGCGCTTTATTTCAGTCGTGCCCCCATACCTTGGCCGCGCGATCATTTTGCCAAAGGCGATACAAGTGAGTTGCCAGATAATTTTCCTGCACAGCGCCATATTGGCATTTATGCGTATCGTGTTGCGCTATTGAATCGTTTCGTTACCTGGCCGCAAGCGTCTCTGGAGCAGATTGAATCGCTGGAGCAGTTGCGTGTGTTGGCTAATGGCGAGGCAATCCATATCGCTGAGGCTTGTGCTGCTGTACCTGGTGGTGTCGATACCGAAGCGGATTTGCAGCGTGTGAAAGCGATTCTGGAAAATTAAAAGGGCGATAGTATGACTAAGGTACTGTTTGTATGTTTAGGAAATATTTGTCGCTCACCAACGGCAGATGGAATTTTCAATCACATCGTTGTGCGCGAAAAATTGGATCAAAAAATAATTATTGATTCAGCTGGCACCGGTGATTGGCACATAGGTAAGGCCCCCGATTCTCGCACAGTCGCCGCGGCACGCACGCGCGGTTACGACTTGTCAGTATTGCGTGCACGCCAGGTAAGTGCGCGCGATTTTGAAGAATTTGATTATGTGTTGGCGATGGATGAGTCTAACTTGTCCGATTTGCAGCGAATGAAGCCGACAACCTATACCGGTCATTTGGGATTGTTTTTGGACTTTGGTTCGCGTGGTGATTATCGCGAGGTTCCCGATCCTTATTATGGTGGTCACGACGGTTTTGAGTTGGTGCTGGATTTGGTGGAAGATGCTGCGCAGGGTTTGTTAAATCACATTCGTAACCGCGCGCATTAATTAATCGTTATTTGTTTTAAAGGTGAATTGGTAGTGCCACTTTTTCTGCCTCATTTTAATTTGCAAAAATTCAATACACTTGCTGTTCCGGCAATTGCCCAGTTTTTTGTCAGTGTAAAAACTGACGATGAACTGCGCGAAGCCTTGGCGTTCGCGCGCGCAGAAAAACTGCCACTGATGTTATTGGGTGGCGGTAGTAATATTGTATTGCGCGATGATTTTCCTGGCTTGGTAATCCATATCAAAAGTCAGGGGAAAGAAGTTGTTAGCGAGAATGATGACTTTGTCTGGTTGAAAGTGGCGGCGGGAGAGAATTGGCATCAGTTGGTGGAATACACACTGGATAACGCTCTTTATGGCTTGGAAAACCTGTCATTGATTCCAGGTAGTGTCGGCGCAGCCCCGATCCAGAATATCGGAGCCTATGGTGTTGAAATCAAGGATGTCGTTGCAGAGCTGTCCGCGTTGAACATCAGCTCAGGGCTTAAGGTCACTTTTACGAATGAAAGCTGCCAGTTTGGCTATCGCGATAGTATTTTTAAGCGCTCGCTTCTGGATCAGTATGTAATTACCTCGGTGACATTTAAGTTGCGCAAGCAACCGCAGCTGACGCTTTCGTATCCTGCTTTACGAGTGGCCTTGTCTGACACTCCTGAACAAGACATTACAGCAGAGCAGGTGAGTGCGGCCGTTATCGCCATTCGTCAGTCCAAATTACCTGATCCCGCTGAGATCCCCAATGCGGGTAGTTTTTTTAAGAATCCAGTTATTGGAATCGAACAGTTTGAGCTGTTGAGATCGCAGTACCCGGCAATAGTGTCGTACCCGGTTGATCCCGGTTTTGTGAAACTGGCTGCGGGCTGGCTGATAGATCAAGCGGGCTGGCGTGGCAAAGGAGTTGATGGTGCTGTTGTTCATGCATTACAAGCGTTGGTGTTGACGAATCCGGATGGATTACCGGGGTCGGCTGTATTGGCTTTGGCCGAACAAGTGCAAGCTTCTATTGCAGAGCGCTTTGGTGTGATTTTGGAGCTTGAGCCGCGAGTTTATCCCTGACTGTAACGGCGCGAATATCCATAAAGGTAATAAAAACAACGCGATAATTAATTATTGGCATTTAATCTAGCTAAAACAGGCGATTAAATAGTGGTAGTTTGGCCCGAGTCTCACTACAATCATTAAAAATGTGCCATCACTTTTTTGGCAGTTATAACAACAATGCTATGTATCCGTTTTCGGATTGGGGGCTAGTTTGACAAAGATTCTCGTAGTCGATGATCACGATCTA
>NZ_JBCECX010000030.1:7666-59115 GCF_039207905.1 Cellvibrio sp. | reverse complement strand
CAACATTCCGCGTGAAACTCGACAGCAACAATCACGAAATCATCGCCCATACCGCCGGCAAGATGCGCAAGAACCGCATCCGCGTGCTGGCTGGCGATCGGGTCATGGTGGAAATGACTCCCTATGACCTCACCAAAGGCCGCATCACCTACCGCGCACGTTAATTTGATCCATTAACGTTTTGCGTAAAAACAAAAAGCCGCACATGTGCGGCTTTTTGTTTTTCTGGCGATTTAATAGAGCGCTAGGTTACGCCGGTTGAGCATGCTTGGCTTTTACTTCAATTACCAGCTTGTCTTCCAACGAATCCACATCAACATCAACTGTACCGCCACCTTGGGACAGTGATCCAAACAGGATCTCTTCGGCCAGCGGCTTTTTCAGCTTATCCTGAATCAAACGCGCCATTGGGCGAGCACCCATTTTCACATCGTAACCGTGGATGGCGAGCCACTCGCGTGCCTCATCGCTGATCTCCAGCGTAACGTGCTTATCATCTAACTGGGTTTGCAACTCCATCAGGAATTTATCAACCACAGTTTTGATGGTGTTGAGTGTCAACGACGCGAATTGGACGATCGCATCCAAACGGTTGCGGAACTCCGGTGTAAACATCTTCTTGATTGCTTCCATACCATCAGTGGTGTGATCCTGATGAGTGAAGCCAATTGAAGCGCGGCTCATCACCTCGGCACCTGCGTTGGTAGTCATAATCAGGATGACGTTACGGAAATCGGCTTTGCGGCCGTTGTTATCCGTCAAGCTACCGTGATCCATAACCTGCAGCAGCAAGTTAAAGACTTCTGGATGGGCTTTTTCAATTTCATCTAGCAACAACACACAGTGCGGCTGCTTGGTGATGGCGTCAGTCAGCAAACCGCCTTGGTCAAAACCAACATAGCCTGGTGGCGCACCAATCAAACGCGATACGGTATGGCGCTCCATGTACTCGGACATATCGAAGCGAATCAACTCCATCCCCATGCTCTTGGCAAGTTGACGGCAAACTTCAGTTTTACCCACACCGGTAGGACCGGCAAACAGGAAGGAACCAATTGGTTTTTCCGCTGCACCCAACCCAGCACGAGACAACTTGATTGCTGTCGCCAGCGTATCGATTGCTTCGTCTTGACCGAACACAGTCATCTTCAAATTCTGATCTAGTTTGCGCAGTTGCTCTTTATCAGATGAAGAAACACTTTTTGGCGGAATGCGCGCGATTTTTGCGACGACATTTTCCACATCAGTCACGCCGATAGTCTTCTTACGCTTGCTCGCGGTTTGCAATTGTTGATAAGCACCCGCCTCATCAATCACGTCAATTGCTTTATCCGGCAAGAAACGATCGTTGATGTAACGCTCAGCTAACTCAGCAGCAGCGCGCAACGCAGCGTCGGTGTAACGCAAGTTGTGATGTTTCTCGAAACGACTCTTCAGCCCTTTCAGGATTTGATAAGTTTCATCCACGGTCGGCTCGTTCACATCCACTTTTTGGAAGCGACGGGACAGCGCGCGATCTTTATCAAAAATGCCGCGATATTCCTGATAGGTGGTTGAACCCATGCAGCGAATTTCGCCGGATGACAATAAAGGTTTCAACAAATTGGATGCATCCATCACGCCACCGGAAGCAGCTCCTGCACCGATAATGGTGTGAATTTCATCGATAAACAAAATGGAATTTTTTTGCTTCTTCAACTCATTAAGCAAACTTTTGAAACGTTTTTCAAAGTCGCCGCGATATTTAGTGCCCGCAAGTAGTGCACCCATATCAAGCGAGTAAACAACACTATCAGCCAAGGCTTCAGGCACGTCACCGTCAACAATACGCTTCGCCAAACCTTCTGCAATAGCAGTTTTACCGACACCTGACTCACCGACAAGTAGCGGGTTGTTTTTGCGGCGACGGGATAAAATCTGGCACACACGCTCGACTTCGTATTCACGTCCGACTAAAGGATCAATACGACCTTGCATGGCCGCTTCATTTAAATTGCTGGAAAAACTCTCCAACGGACTTTGTGCTGAAGACTCGCCAGTAGTTGCATCTTCATCCTGATTCTCTTGGGGAGAATGATGATCGTGACTGTGGTCAGTGTGACCAGACACTTTGTGAATACCGTGGGTGATGTAATTCACCACATCAATGCGAGCGATGCTTTGTTGTTTGAGGTAGTAAACAGCCTGACTTTCTTGCTCGCTAAAAATAGCGACCAATACATTGGCGCCAGTCACTTCTTGTTTACCGGAAGACTGCACATGAAATACCGCACGCTGCAGCACGCGCTGAAAACCCAGCGTTGGTTGGGTTTCACGCTCGGAATCGTTTTCGGGAATGAGCGGGGTTGTGGAATCGACAAATTCGATTAGCTCTTTGCGCAAACTCATTAAGTCAGCACCGCACGCACGCAATACATTTGCAGCTGAATCGTTGTCGATAAGTGCCAGCAGCAAATGTTCCACCGTCATAAATTCGTGACGCTTGGAACGCGCACCTTTGAAAGCAAGATTTAAAGTCACTTCAAGATCTTTACTTAACATCGCGCCTACCCTCTTCTAACCAACAAATTTAAAAACTACTTACGTCTTACTACGACTCACCATCTTCAACCGCTTCGATTTCGCACAACAGCGGGTGTTGATTTTCTCTAGCATATTGATTCACTTGCGCGGCTTTAGTTTCAGCTATATCACGAGTATATATTCCACAAACCGCTTTGCCGTGAACATGGACCGTTAACATTACGTGGGTTGCCTTCTCGCGCGACATGGAAAAAAACACTTCCAATATTTCCACCACAAAATCCATCGGTGTGTAGTCGTCGTTTAACAGCATCACCTTGTACATTGGTGGCCGTTTTAGCTTCGGCTTGGAAGTTAAGACCGCAAGACCGCCGTCAAATTCATCGGGGGAATTGTCGTCGTCTTTACTTAAGGTTAGTTGAAGGTTTTGCAGATTGCCCATAGAGATTCAATACAAAGTAAAAATGATTAGTTGATCGGCAGTATTGTAACTCATCGGCATAACAAGCCCTAATGAGGCCTAATACGGATAAATGCTTGACTTTGGGTCAATTGTTGGATAAAAAAAGAGCGCAACTGCACACAAATGCGGCACTTAGTTTAAATAAAAGCATCAAGATTCACATATAACCTACTACGGTTAAGCGCACATCTCGTCCAACCCCGAGCAACTGCTGTACTTGGGACAATAATAACGACAGTGATGTTTTTCAAGGGCATCACTTGGGCAGAAGGATTCCAATCATGCCAACTGGCACCGTCAAATGGTTCAATAATGCAAAAGGTTACGGCTTTATCCTGGCGGATGAAGGTGGAGAAGACCTGTTTGCACACTATTCCGCCATTACTATGGAGGGCTACAAAACCCTCAAAGCAGGCCAACAGGTGACGTTTGAAGTTACCAAGGGCGACAAAGGTCTGCATGCGATCAATATCACCGCTCCAGCTAATGACGCTACTGAGCAGCACCTCACCCGAACGAGCGCGGCGCTCGCCTGATACCGGAGTGAACTTCCAATAAAAAAGCCCCCTGTATCGCTACAGGGGGCTTTTGGTGCTTCCTGAAACCGAAAAACTTAGTTCAGGCTTGCCAATACTGCATTAAAGGTTGCACTTGGACGAAGTGCTGCTGAAGCTTTGGCGAAATCAGGACGGTAGTAACCACCCAAATCGACCGGCTTGCCAGAAGCAGCTTTCAATTCAGCGACGATCTTGGCTTCATTTTCAGTCAAGGCTTTGGCCACCGGAGCAAATTCTGCTTGTAATGCAGCATCTTCAGTTTGCGCAGCCAAGGCTTGCGCCCAGTACAGAGCCAAGTAGAAGTGGCTGCCACGGTTGTCCAACTCACCTGCAGCACGGCCTGGTGATTTGTTCTCGTCGAGGAACTTGCCGTTGGCTTGATCCAGAGTCTTGGCGAAGACTTTGGCTTTGGCGTTGCTGGTGACATTGCCAAAGTGATCCAAAGATTCAGCCAGCGCCAGGAATTCACCCAATGAATCCCAACGCAGATGCCCTTCTTCTACGAACTGCTGAACGTGTTTAGGAGCCGAACCACCTGCACCCGTCTCAAACAAACCGCCGCCGTTCATCAATGGAACGATCGACAACATTTTGGCTGAGGTTCCCAATTCCATGATCGGGAACAAGTCGGTGAGGTAGTCACGCAACACGTTGCCGGTAACCGAAATAGTATCTTTACCTTCACGGATACGGTCAAGAGAGAACTGGGTCGCCTCTTCTGGGGTCTTGATGTAGATTTCCAGACCAGTAGTGTCGTGATCTTTCAGGTAGGTGTTTACCTTGGTGATCAATTGCGCATCGTGGGCACGTTTTGGGTCCAACCAGAACACTGCTGGTGTGCTGGAAGCGCGCGCGCGATTAACTGCAAGTTTGACCCAATCCTGGATTGGAGCATCTTTAACTTGGCAGGCACGGAAGATATCGCCCTGCTCAACGGTTTGCTCAATCAGTACTTTGCCAGCTGCATCTACTACACGCACAACACCGTCGGTTGGGATTTGGAAAGTTTTGTCGTGTGAACCGTATTCTTCTGCCGCCTGCGCCATCAAACCTACATTAGGCACACTGCCCATAGTGGTTGGATTGAATGCGCCGTTCTTTTTGCAGTCCGCGATTACCACTTGGTAAACACCGGCGTAGCAACGGTCAGGGATACAGGCTTTGGTATCTTGCAGCTTGCCTGCGGTATTCCACATTTTGCCTGAATCGCGAATCATCGCAGGCATAGAGGCATCAACAATTACGTCGCTTGGAACATGCAGGTTGGTGATGCCCTTGTCTGAATTCACCATCGCCAATTCAGGGCGAGTAGCGTAAAGCGCTTTGATATCAGCTTCGATTTCTGCTTGCTTTTCAGCAGGCAATGATTTGATTTTGGTGTACAGATCGCCAAGGCCGTTGTTCAAGTCAACTTTCAACTCTTCCAACACAGCGGCGTGCTTTTCCAATACCGGAGCGTAAAACACAGATACAAAGTGGCCGAAAATAATCGGGTCAGACACTTTCATCATGGTTGCTTTCAAATGCACAGAGAGCAGTACACCGGCTTTTTTGGCATCTTCGATTTGTTCAGCGATGTAAGAGCGCAGTGCTTTTTTGCTCAGTACTGATGCATCAACAATCTCGCCGGCCAATACTTTTACCGTTTCTTTCAGCACTTTGGTGCTGCCGTCTTTGGCAACCAATTCGATTTTCAGGTTACCAGCATCAGCGATCAGGACAGATTTTTCGCTGCCGTAGAAATCACCGTTAGACATGTGTGCAACATGGGATTGGGAGTCAGCAGCCCAAGCACCCATTTTGTGCGGGTTCTTGCGCGCGTAGTTTTTCACCGAAAGCGGTGCGCGACGGTCAGAGTTACCTTCACGCAATACCGGGTTTACCGCAGAACCTTTGATTTTGTCGTAACGCGCTTTTGCATCTTTTTCAGCATCGTTAGCTGGGTTCTCAGGGTAGTCAGGAAGCTTGTAACCCTGCGATTGCAATTCTTTGATCGCCGCCTTCAACTGGGGGATAGAAGCACTGATGTTAGGCAACTTGATGATGTTGGCTTCTGGCGTTGTTGCCAATTTGCCCAGTTCTGCCAAGTGATCGCCAATGCGTTGGGCATCGGTCAGTAATTCCGGGAAAGCGGCGATAATACGGCCAGACAGGGAGATATCGCGGGTTTCGAGGGCAATGCCGGAAGATTTGGTGAAGGCTTGAACGATGGGGAGTAAGGAATAAGTCGCTAAGGCTGGGGCTTCGTCAGTTTGGGTATAGATAATTTTTGAATCAGTCATTTTAAAGATGGCTCCATCAATTCATGCGGCTCGGCCTTGTGAGCTTTGCCATTAACATTATGAAAATTTAGAAAAAGAGCCCCGCCACAGGGAACGCCCCCTTGCCAGAGCGTCGGGGATTCTACACGGGTGCAGCTATGAATGCATGAGTTATGTTGCTTGGGCGGCAATACCAATCTCGGCTAGAATCCGCATTTTTACTGATCCAACATCGAGTTGTATAAGAGTTTATGGCTTCACTGATCCTGTTTAACAAACCTTTTGGCGTGCTTTCGCAATTCACTGATGGCGAGGGCCGCCCCACACTTAAGGACTATATCAAGGTCCCAAATGTGTATCCCGCCGGCCGTTTGGATCATGATTCGGAAGGTTTGCTGCTGCTAACCGACGACGGCGAATTGCAGCATCACATCAGCCACCCGGCCCACAAACAACCCAAAACTTACTGGGTGCAAGTCGAAGGGGCACCAAACAGTTATGCGCTCACCAAATTACGCCAAGGCGTTGAGTTAAATGATGGCATGACCCAACCTGCAGAAGTACGCCTGATCCCCACCCCCAAATTGTGGGAGCGCGTTCCACCAATCCGCGAACGTGCCAATATTCCCACCCAATGGCTGGAATTAGTAATTACCGAGGGACGCAACCGTCAGGTTCGTCGCATGACTGCCGCTGTTGGCCACCCTACCTTGCGCTTAGTACGGGTGAAAATTGGTAATTGGACGCTTGAGGGAATCGAACAAGGCAAATACAAAACTGAAACGGTGCAAACTCCCAAATCGGCAGCGGGCGGTGCGCGCAATAAAACTAGCAATCCACGTCATAAACCAGCAGGTGGAAACACGGCGAACCGCGGAAAATCATCCACCAATAAACCAACATCAGGCAATACTTCGCCGAACACCAAACCCGGTGATAAACCAACCAACAAGCCAACTAACAAACGCACAACAGATCAACGAAATAAGCGCCCAGCACAAACGCCCCCAAAACCGGCGCCAGCTAAACCTGCGGTTAAAACAGTCGTGATTCAAAAGCCGAAATCCAAACTGATTGTTGATTCTGAATAAATTTTTAGCTGCAAAAAAATAAGGCGCCCCGAAGCGCGCCTTATTTGAAAAACGACAGACCAAATTAACCGTACGAAAAAGCCAGCCCTTTCTCGCGGTACTCGCGGATACGAATTCCGTAGCTACCGTCACACAGCGCGCGCTTAATCAAATAGCCTTTATCCAAGGTTTTTTGTTCCACTTCATTCAAATTAATGACCTGCTCTTTTTCGAGCGGCTTGTTCAGATCTTTCACTGTAATGATTTTTGGTAAATGGCGATAGCGGTGATTAGACTCCAGCACTATCCCCACTAAACCATTAACCAATTCCACGATACTACCGGGAGGATAAAGCCCCACACACTTGATAAATTCCAGCGCCAAGCGCTCATCAAAATGCGTACCGCGATCCTGAAAAATACGCTTGAGCGCATCGGTACTGGGAATTGCGCGGGAATAACATCTATCCCCCGTCATCGCATCATAGGCATCAACAATACAAATAATTCGTGCGAAATCAGAAATGCCCGCCGCTTTTAATTTGCGTGGATAACCAGTGCCATCAACACGTTCATGGTGACTGTAGGCAACATCGACGGTGGAGTTAGGTACGCCGGGCGATGACATCAACAAATTGCGCCCATGTACAGTGTGCGCCTTGATCATGTTGAATTCTTTATCGGTCAGCTGTTCGCTTTTATTCAGGATCTGGGGTGGAATACGCATCTTACCCACATCATGCAGCAAGCCACACAAACCCAATTTTTCCAACTCGGCTTCACTCATTCCCAGGTGACGCCCGAAGGCAATGGCGAGGATGCAGACATTTAAACAATGTTCAGCGGTATATTCATCTTCGTTGCGCATACGCGACATCCAGATGAGCGCATCCGCATTTCGCAGAATACTGCCCACACAATCTTTCACTGTCGCTTTGGCTTGTTCGGTATTGACCACACCACCCAAGCGGACATCATCAAGCAAAGTTTTAGTTAATTTTTTTGCTTCACGAAATACGCTAAGTGCAGCAGCGTGCTCTTTTTGGGCTTCGATTTTATTGATGTAGGATTTTGATTTAGCGATTGCAGGACCAGCTACGCCACGCTCTTCAGGAGGCACCCACTCCTCGCGCACCGCATCAATCCAGATATGTTGGGAGAACTCGGCGACGGCATCTATGTCATCGAGGCTTTCAATCATAAAGCCCTGCATCAGAAACGGCGTTTCCTGCCAGTCGCGATCCAGCTTGGAGACAAACATGCCTATCTTTAGCTCAGAAATGTGGATCTTAATGGTACTGAGTTTCTTATCCACATAGCCCGGCTTAACTTCTCGCCGATCCAAAGGAACCTCACTTTACTATTTTTATTGTTACAGCAGGGGGGCTTTTTTTGTTTTGTACTCATGAATCATAGCTGCTTTTGAAACGGGTCACATGTAACAAAAAGCTATGAGGGTGAGAAGCTCTTATACTTAAAAATATGATTTTGGTGCCAATCGTTGAAATCCCAACTCACTGCTGCTTGGCTTCATCCCACAGGCGATTCATTTCATCAATCGAAGTCTCAGCCAAGGGTTGGCTGACGTTGTTTTCAATATAGTGGAACCGCTGTTCAAACTTCTGGTTAGCGATACGCAATGCCTGCTCCGGATCAATCTTCTGGTAGCGCGCAATATTTACCACCGCAAACAACAGATCACCCAACTCTTCTTCGAGCGCGGCGGCATCACCTGAGTCCAACTCAGCCTCTACTTCCATCAATTCTTCACGCACTTTGGCGATAGGGCCGTAAACGTCATCCCAGTCAAAACCAACACTGGCAGCGCGCTTTTGCAATTTGGCCGCGCGGCTGAGTGATGGCAAGTTCAGCGGGACATCGGCCAACAAACCTAATGCGCCCTTTTCTTCCCGCTCTTGCTTTTTGATTGCTTCCCAGCGCTCTTTAACATCAGAGGGCAAGGTATGGCGATTCTCTACCCGGCTATGCAAAGTACCATCGGGAAATACATGGGGATGACGACGAATAAGTTTAGCGACCAGACCGGACACTACACCGGCGAACTCAAAGCGATCTTCCTCTTTGCCCAATTGGCTGTAGAAGATGACCTGGAATAAAAGATCGCCCAATTCTTCTTTGAGGTGCACAAAATCCTGCTTCTCAATCGCATCGACAACTTCATACGCCTCTTCAAGTGTTGAAGGGGTGATGCTCGCGTAATCCTGGGTGATATCCCAAGGGCAACCGGTTTCCGGATCGCGCAGGCGCGCCATGAGATAAAGCAAATCGTCGATGGTGTATTGAGTCACAAGCGATATCCAAAAATTAATGTTTGCGCCGCGCCGAGGCAATGTTCGGCAGCTGGTTCAGTTTGGTGAGTATGCGGCTCAATTCATCGAAGCTTCGAATCTCCACTGTGACTTGCATGTCCACAGTGTTTTTGCGTTTGTCCGATAGCGTTTGCATGGCGACGATATTGATGCGCTCGGTATCCAGCAACGCAGTAATATCTTTTAACAAACCGTAGCGGTCATAAGCTTCAATAACCACATCAACCGAGTAGAAGCTTTGCGGTGTATCGCCCCACTCCACTTTGATGATGCGCTGCGGCTCGTCGGTTTGCAGCTGCAAAATATTGGCGCAATCCTGACGGTGAATGGAAACACCTTTGCCCAACGTAATGTAGCCGGTAATAGCATCGCCCGGCACCGGGCTGCAGCAATTGGCGATCTGGGTGAGCAAATTACCCACACCTTCGATATAAAAATCGGAATCTTTTTTCTGCTTGGTGGATTTCGCCCTGAACGGAATTAACGGCTGCTGCGGATCAGCGTCATCCACTTGTTTTTGCGCGGCATTCAATACTTGTCCGACACCAATATCGCTCGCACCCACTGCTGCATAGAGATCATCAAGGGTATTAAAACGCAGCTTTTTCGCCAGCTCTTCAAAATCCAAATCCAGCAGCGCAAGGCGTTTGAATTCGCGATCAAGCAACGCCTGACCTTCGGCGATATTTTTATCGCGCGCCTGCTGTTTATACCAATGCTGGATTTTCGCACGCGCTCGCGGTGTATTCACATAACCGAGCGCTGCGTTTAACCAATCGCGACTAGGCGATTCCAATTTACCGGTGAGGATTTCCACCTGATCCGCGTTGGTTAGTTGGTAGTTGAGCGGCACTATGCGGTTGTTAACCTTTGCACCGCGGCAGCGATGGCCGACATCAGTGTGAATTTTGTAGGCGAAATCGAGTGGCGTTGCGGTGCGCGGTAAATCCACCACATGGCCTTCAGGAGTAAAGACGTAGATGCGATCCTGATTAACCGAGCGCAGGTCATCTTGCAATTGCTCGGAATCGCCGCCCAGCTCTTCGTGCCATTCAAGCACTTGGCGCAACCAGGCAATTTTTTGCTCGTAGGCATCCTGGGTGGATTTAGTATCCGTGCCTTTATAAAGCCAATGTGCACAGACGCCGAATTCGGATTCCTCATGCATTTCCTGGGTGCGGATCTGGATCTCCAACACCTTGCTTTCCGGCCCCCACACAGCGGTATGCAATGAGCGATAGCCATTCTCTTTAGGCGAGGCGATGTAATCATCAAATTCATTGGGAATGTTGCGCCACAGGCTGTGCACTATGCCGAGCACCGCATAGCAATCGCGCACGCTGGGCACCAATATCCGCACGGCGCGGATGTCATACACCTGCGAGAAAGGGATCCCTTTGCGCTGCATTTTGCGCCAGATACTGTAAATGTGCTTGGCGCGTCCACCCACTGCACCTTCAATGCCGGCCTTTTTCAATTCGGTGCGCAACAGGTTGAGCAGATTGTCGATATATTCCTGACGCGCGAGACGACGCTCATCCAGCAATTTGGCGATGCGTTTATATTCATCGGGCTGAAGGTAGCGGAACGACAAATCCTCCAGTTCCCATTTGATATGCCCGATTCCCAAGCGATGGGCCAAAGGTGCGTAAATATCAGCAACCTCACGCGCGACCTGACGGCGGCGATCGGGGGATGCATTTTTTACCGAGCGAATTGCACAAGTGCGCTCGGCCAATTTGATCAGTGCAACGCGGACATCATCCACCATCGACACCAACATTTTGCGGATTTTTTCGGCCTGCTCGGTCGCTTGTGAGCCCAGCACGCGATCTTCATTTTCATTGCGCTGATAGCTGATCGCCGCCATGCGGATAACACCTTTGACCAATTTGCCAACGGTGTCGCCAAAGCGTTCTTGAATTTCTTTGAGGGTGATTTTTTGTTCGCGTACGGCGCGATAGAGAATCGCCGCCATCAACGCATCTTGATCGAGTTGCAGGTCGTTAAGAATCTCGGCCATCTCCAGCCCGATGCGGAAACAGGAGAAATCTTCGCCCCAGTTATGGTCATCTTCCGCGTGGATATCCACCAACGAGAGACTCAACTCAGCGGCACGGCGGAGTTCGGCACGACTGCTGTCAGACTGTGCATGGGCCTGGTTTAAACGATCAATCCAGGCATCGATATCAACTTGCCCATCCGCTGCGATGGGATGGTCTGCTCTGACTTTAACCATGTGTATTCGCCTTACTTATTCTTTCGCGGCGGTTCGACTTTACGCCCTAACCGCTATAAATCCATCGCTTCAGCATGTGAGCGGAGCACTCAAACTTAAGTGCATCCAAAGATGATCACTTAAGCAAAAACAGCGCCATCGACTCAACATGACCGGTGTGGGGGAACATATCCAGCACACCTACAGCATCCAATTGGTATCCAGCTTCAACCAGCAATGCAGAATCTCGCGCCAGTGTCGCTGGGTTGCAACTGACGTAGACAATCCGCTTGGGAGAAAGTTGCTTGCCTGCCACCCAACGTTGGATGCTGGCAATAATATCTTTTGCACCATCGCGGGGCGGATCGAGCAATATTGCCGCTATGTCTTGTTCTTGGTTAGCACCGCCCAAGCGCTGCAATTGAGTATGGGTCATATCTGCCAAGTTAGCGGCGATAAATTTTGCGTTGGTGATCCCCAACCGCTCGGCGTTTTCCCGCCCGCGCAGCACCATGGACTCAACCGCCTCAATGCCGATGACTTCGGCGCAATGGCGGGAAATGGGCAAGGTGAAATTGCCAATGCCACAGAACAAGTCCAGCACGCGGTCGTCCGGCTTGAGCGCCATCAATTCCAACGCCTGCGCCACCATCTGCTGATTTACTTGTGGGTTTACCTGAGTGAAGTCTTGCGGATGAAAGGCCAACTCAAGCTGTTCGAGTTGATAACCAAGGCGCGGATCACAGGCCACCTCGTTAAGGTCGGTCAGCCCAAGATTACCATTTGGCTCCAACCAAACCTTGCAACCCTGCTGCCCGGCAAGTTCGGCGAGCGCAGCAAGATCAGCTTCAACCAGTTTTTTGGTGTGGCGCAAAATAATCGCTGTATGCTGCTGACCTTTAACCAACTCGATATGGGTCACCGCTTTAGCTGACCGTAAATTCGTCAGCCACTCATGCAGCGGCGCCAGTAATGCATTCAACTCTGGCAGCAACACCATGCATTGATTTACATGGGTTATTGCATTGCTGTACTGCTGGCGAAAACCGAGGCTAACGCTGCCATCCGCTTCATACCAAACGCCCAGTCGCGCTCGACTGCGATAGCCGGTATCACCCGCGCTAATCGCCGGCAATATCCGCTTGGGCACCACCCCGCCCCATCGCTGCAATTGCTCCAGTAAGGATTGCTGCTTCATCGCCAACTGTGCAGCCGGTTGCATATGTTGCAACTGGCAACCGCCGCAATTTGCGTAGTGGGGACAAGGTGGCTCTACCCGCTCGGGCGATGCACTTATCAACTGGTCAATGCGTGCATCAATAAAACGCGGGTGATCTTCCACCAAGCGTGCAGTGACTTTTTCGCCGGTCAATGCACCGTCGATAAATAAGGTTTTGCCATCAAGATTTGCAATACCTCGACCGTCATGACTCAACCGATCAATAGTAAATTCACCCAGGCGTTTATTTGTTTGTGGCAATACTTTTTCTGCGACGCGTGCATGATTTAGCCGTGGGGCATCATCGCGTACATACACACTGCCATCAGCTTTTTTCGGCCGAGGTTTTTTACCGAGCAAGCTGCCACCTTTTTTGGGCGGATTGCCGCTTTTACCACTGCGATTGGACATCAATATTTCCGGTATTACAGAAAATAACGGCGCACATCTCCCTGCAAGGATGCGCCGTTATCCACTTATTTAAGTTGCGTATCCATCCATTGATAACGCTCGCGCTGCCAGCGAACCATCTCTTTCGCTTCAGCCTCATAACTGCCGGTGCCGCCATGTGTACCGTGCAAAATCCAACCAGCAAAATCAGTGACATCCCAAATTGTGTAATTTTTCTTTTGTTGTTTATCGAGCCAGGTTGCGCGCGCCTCGGCGTATTGGAAAATATAGTCCAATTTTCCTTCTGCTTTTAAGCTGTTCCAGCGTGCACTGACTTTGGCTTTAAATGCCGGGTCCTGAAACAAACGATCAAACCAAGTAGCGTTGCGGATATGCCAGCCGTAGGTCTTATCTACATCGTCATAACCTGCGTTACCCAAGGCCAAATCAAAATCCCACACCGGGCCAAAAAATAATTTCCCGTTGCGTTTTTTGTACAGATAAAAGCTAGCCACTGCACCATCGGGATTCTTGAATAACTCATTAATTAAAAAATAATTAATTGCAGAATCCACATCGATATAAGCCGCATAACCCAGCGCAGGATCAGCAAAATTATTGCCGAACAATACACTCTCTGTGTCGGCTATGTATTTAGCAATATAGTCGCGCTGTGCTGACCAAGCTGATTCCAGCAATGTCTCAGGAGTGTCCAAACAAAACGGATTCATACCGTGAGTTGAGTCAACACAGAATGTTTTTTGGCGATCCAGATTAACGCCATTAGAGCAAAATGATTCCCAGGTATTACCGATGCAATAATCCTTATGCATACGGAAATCCACTTCCATTAGGTAACCACCAGTGATTTTTTCTGCATCGGTGTCCGCTACTTTCAACTCGGGAATATTGACACGATCTTTAGCCACACGAATGTGTTCAACTAATTGATAAACACCCTGGTATTTACCATTAAGGTTCAACTCTACGTATTGGTTTCTAACCGTGTACTCCATACCCAGACTACGACTAAACATAAACGCGACATCGTTACGCATTAGCGTTTTATCGGCGTAATTCGCTAGCAACACCCAATGCTTGCTTGCAGGCATTCCCAACAAGCCAACAGAATCCGTCAACTTTAAGCGATAGGGTTTTTTCACCCATGACCAGGTGGAATTACCACGTCCACGAATCTCCAAAGTGCCATTAGCCGCGGTAATATTTTCACCGTTCAATGCGAATGAGCCCGTCAGGTAATTTTCCTTCGACACAATTGGCGCACTGCCAGTTGTCGTAATATTCAAAACAGGCAGAGTCTCCACAGTGCCCACCGGTAAATCCGCCGGTGTGCTTGTCGCGGAGCTTGAACTGGAACTCGCTATAACGACCGAACTGAAACTAGACCCGACACTACTGCTACTGCTACTGCTACTGCTACTTGATGAGATAATCACTGCAACAGAACTTGGAGCAACTGATGATTTCGCCGCGGAACTCTTTGAGCCCGAACCGGAGCCCCCACCACCGCCGCCACACGCCTGCAGTAACCCTAATAAAATAATAAGTGAAACACGATTGATTGCCGCCATATAAACATCCTGATTAATTATTGTTAGGAAAATCCGAAAATATAATGAACCGACTACAAATTTTAATTAAATAAACCGGACGACAAATAACGGTCGCCACGATCACAAATAATTGCCACGATTACCGCATTTTCTACTTGCTGGCTTAATTCCAATGCAGCGGCTACTGCACCACCAGAGGAAACTCCGCAAAAAATTCCTTCCTTACGCGCAAGCTCGCGCATCGTATGCTCTGCAAGCTGTTGCGGCATGCTGACGATGCCATCCACACGATCACGCTCATATATCTTGGGAAGGTAAGCTTCGGGCCAGCGGCGAATGCCAGGAATTTGTGCGCCCTCTGAAGGCTGCAAGCCAATAATCTGAATGTCAGGATTCTGCTCTTTAAGAAAACGGGAGCTGCCCATAATGGTGCCAGTAGTGCCCATGGAACTAACAAAATGTGTGATGGTCCCGCCCGTTTGTTGCCATATTTCGGGGCCAGTAGTCGTGTAATGCGCAAGTGGGTTATCCGCATTGCCGAATTGATCAAGTACCTTGCCTTTACCTTCGGCTTGCATTTGCAGCGCCAAGTCGCGTGCGCCTTCCATTCCAGCCTCTTTACTCACCAGAATCAGTTCGGCACCGTAGGCCGCCATTGATGCCTTACGCTCTGCAGTGGAGTTATCGGGCATGATTAAAATCATCTTGTAGCCCTTGATCGCCGCCACCATTGCCAAGGCGATACCCGTGTTGCCGCTGGTAGCTTCGATCAGCGTATCACCGGGTTTGATATCACCGCGCAATTCGGCGTGGGTGATCATCGACAGCGCAGGACGATCCTTAACAGAACCAGCAGGATTATTCCCCTCCAGTTTCACTAATATATGATTAGTGGTCGCACCGGGCAGACGCTGCAGCCGAACGAGCGGCGTGTTGCCGACATATGCTTCTATGGTTGGGAAATCCATACTGACCTCAAGGCAGATAATTCAGGTAATTAGCCGGTTGCGCTAGCGCGCGCGGGGCGGCTATTCTACCTGTGATCACCCATCCTGCGAACACTTTGTTGTAGCAACGCACCCTTGGGTTCATCGCTTGTCAGCATAAGAAATAAGGCTAACCACATGAAGAATAAACGCAGCAGTATTAAATCCGATGTCTGGCGCCTGATTTTCATTCCCTCCATCAGCATTGTTATCCTGATTGCGGTAAGCCTTACGTTTCTGTGCATTTCGCAAATCAATAAATTTATCGACTTGCGCGGCAGTGTACTCGCGCAAAAAACAGCGCACCTGCTGCACAAGCCCATGCTGGAAAATAACCAACAGCTGGTGCAATACATTCTCGATGCATCACTCGAAGAACCCTACATTCGCGCCGCTCACGCCTACTACACCGATGCTGATAAAAGCTTTCACAGCGGGCCGCAGTTTATGCCGAGCAAAGGCATTAGCGAACCCAACATGCAACAACCCATGGAGCGCAAAACCGACCGCACTCTGCGCTTCTCCCATCCACTGGTCAATCTCGACAATAAAAATCCAATTGGCTGGGTAGAAATCGAATTAATGGCGGCGCCCTACGCAGTGGTGCGTTACGAGGCGATAGTGCTCACCATTGCCCTCACCTTGTTATGTTTGATCATTGGTGCTTATTTTGCGATTGCACTTTATTACCGCATTACCGACCCGCTTGATCATATTAAAAATATTGTGCACGCATTAGCGCGCGGAAGATTGAGCGAACGCGTTGAACAACAAAACTCAAGTGAGTTTTTTGGCCTCGCAGAATCAATCAATACCATGGCGGATTACATGGAAGCAGCGCAAGCTGATATGCAATCCCACATTGATCATGCGATTGAAGATTTACGTGAGACGCTGGAAACCATCGAAATCCAAAACGTGGAATTGGATTTAGCGCGCAAAGAAGCACTGGAAGCCAGCCGGGTAAAATCTGAATTTCTCGCCAATACCAGCCATGAAATTCGTACACCACTTAATGGGATTCTCGGCTTTATCAATCTCGCGTTAAAAACAGAACTCAACGAGCAGCAGCGCGAATATTTGGAAACTATTCGCGACTCTGCTCAAAACCTGCTCACCGTTATTAACGGTATTCTCGATTTTTCTAAAATTGAATCAGGCAAGCTCACACTCGATTATGCACCTGTACCTATTCGCAATTGCATTGACGAAGTGCTTCATATCCTTGCACCCGATGCCCATGAAAAAAATTTGGAGTTAGTCAATTATGTTGAATCCAGCATCCCTAAAAATTTGCTAGGTGATGCACTGCGCTTTAAGCAAGTCCTCTCCAATCTGGTGAGCAATGCCATCAAATACAGCACCACGGGCAACATCCTGATTGATGTCAGCATCATGCAGCGGCAGGAAACACAAATTACGCTAAAAGTATGTGTGAGCGATGAAGGGATTGGCCTTACACGTGAGGAGCAAGATCAGTTATTTAGTCCATTTAATCAGGCGGATACATCAAGTACACGCGAACATGAAGGAACAGGTTTGGGCTTGGCAATCTGCAAAGGTTTGGTCGAGCGCATGCATGGCGAAATAGGTGTGGTCAGCGAGCCCAAACAAGGCTCTACATTTTGGTTTACTGCAAGGTTGGGAATCGATAAACGCCAACCATCAGTGAGCCAGTTAGCGAACCTGAGCGAATACCGCATCTTGCTATGCGGAGAGAATCCAGCCTCGGTCAAACAAATCGACAACCTGTTGCGTGAATGGAGCGGCAATACCCAATGCATTGCTGCAATTCATGACTGCTTCCCCATTTTGCGCAATGCGCGCAACAGTAATAATAATTTTGATTTGCTGATTTTAGATATTGCACCCAACGAGCGAAAAATCCCGCCCGTGTTACTCAACAACCTTGCCGAACAATTAAACGTAGAATTTAACTGCACGCTAGTTGCTTGTTGCACACCTGCACATCAACGATTATTTCGCGCTCACTCTGAGCGCTCACAAGTATTATTCATCAACAAACCGATTGCCTATGAATCGCTGCTGCAAACCCTCGGACGACAATTGGATTTGCACATTAAAGACATGCGCGAACAAGATGAGGAAGATGCACAACAGCCAAACATATCGGTCTTGTTGGTGGACGATAATCTGGCAAACCTGCAACTTGCATCAGAATTACTGCGCGGTTTGAACACACAAGTTGTACAAGCAAATAACGGCAAACAAGCCATCGAAGCCTGCAACAATAATGAATTCGATGTGATTTTTATGGATATCCAAATGCCAGGCATGGATGGAATGGAGGCAACTCGCCATATTCGCGCGTTAGAGCAAGGCAAACGCCGCACACCCATCATCGCACTTACGGCGCACACTATTACTGAACAAAAAGCAGAATTATTAATTGCAGGTATGGACGACTGCATTAGCAAACCTGTGAGCGAAACCCAATTGGCACACATTATTAATCGCTGGGCGAGCCTGTCAGGGAAAAAAGAAGTTTTTATCCAAATAGAAGAAAAACCAGCCAACCCCAATGTGCGCGAACCACTTCCCACCGAAGATCTCACTGGCTCCGTTGACATACAACTTTGTTTGAAATTAGCCAATAACAAACCCGCGTTGTCACGCGACATGCTCAGTATGCTGTTGAGCGGATTGGAAAGCGAAAAACAACAAATCAATACTGCTTTAGCCAACGGAGCTTTCGATGAATTGGAAGAGTTAGTTCACAAGCTCTATGGCAGCAGTTGCTATTGCGGTGTTCCGCGCTTAAAACATATCAGCGGGCTGCTCGATAAACTTTTCCAAAGCAAACAATACGAACAAGCGCGCGATGCCATGCCTGCACTCAACCATGCACTGGATGATTTAATTAATTGGGGGCGAGATAAGGATATAGATGCACTGTTTGGATTGGAAAAAGCCGAAGCATAAATAAAGCAGACTCTGCTGATTATTTTTTTGCTTGCGCAAATAACGCACGGCTATTGAGCGGACGACTGCCCAATAAAGGCTTTAACATACGACGAGTGAGGTGTTTGGCTGCAAGGCGTGTAGCAGGCAGGGAATAATCGCCCTGTGCAATCGCCAATAGCCATTCACCTTTCAATAAGAATTGTTCCGGGATATCCGGCGCCGCACTGAAAAAACCTTCCTGCACATGACACTCATATAATCCCTGTGGATGGATTTCGCACTCGTTGCGCGAGTCCACACAAAAATCCAATCCATATCCCAACTCGCCCAACAAGCGAAACTCAAATTCACGCAGCAATGGCTCAATGTCTTCGCAGCGCTGCAATGCAAGCAAGGATTGTTCGTAGGCAAAGTAGAGTCCGTTGTGCCTATCCATCTCTGGCAACAGACGCACTAATAATTCATTGAGATAAAAACCGGAATATAAATGGTTGGCCGTCAGCGTCAGAAAATGATTATCCGATTCAAAGCTGGTAAGCAACTTCATATCCGTTTTGCCTTGCCAGCAAACCAATAATCGGCTGAAAGGATTCAAGAGTTGACGTTTGGGGGTTTTATTTTTACGCACACCACGCGCCACTGCGGTAACACGCCCGAAATCGGGCGTGAGCAAATCAATCAGTAAACTGGTGTCACGATATGGGCGGGCGTGGAGGATATAAGCGGGCTGCAGGTCAACACGCATGAGGTTTGATTAGAATTCGTTGTAGCCGAGACTGCGCAGAGCACGCTCATCATCGGACCAGCCGGATTTTACTTTCACCCAGAGTTTAAGCATAATTTTCAGCTCAAACAGTTTTTCCATGTCGACGCGCGCTTCGGTGCCAATCAATTTGATACGGGCACCTTTATCGCCGATCAGAATTTTTTTCTGACCATCGCGTTCAACCAAAATCAGCGCAGAAATATTGAGCAAGTTGCCTTCCTGCTTAAACTCTTCAATTTCCACCGCCATTTCGTAGGGCAATTCATCGCCCAGCTGGCGAGTAATTTTTTCACGTACAATTTCCGCAGCCATAAAGCGCGAACTGCGATCAGTAATTTGATCTTCCGGATACATATGTATGCCTTCCGGCAATCGCTCCGTAATCAGCTGTTCCAATCGATCCAGATTAGTATTGCGCAGTGCTGACATAGGAACAATTTCAGCAACGTTTAATTTTTCTGACAAAGTCTGCAAGTGCGGTAGCAATGTTTCCTTATCTTCGATTTGATCAACCTTATTAACTGCCAAAATAATCGGGCAATTAAGATGCTGCAACTTTTCCGCAACCGCTTCGTCCTCTTCCGTCCAAATAAAACGATCAATAACAAACACCACCACATCGACATCTT
Organism: Cellvibrio sp.; assembly: GCF_039207905.1. GTDB lineage: Bacteria > Pseudomonadota > Gammaproteobacteria > Pseudomonadales > Cellvibrionaceae > Cellvibrio. The sequence continues at coordinate 39,204 of NZ_JBCECX010000030.1, read as the reverse complement.
TCATCGCACTGGTTGCGGCTTTGTTCATGTAGCGGTTAATCGCTTTTTGCTGCCCAAGGTGCATCCCGGGTGTATCAACAAAAATAATCTGCACATCACCTTCGGTTTTAATTCCCACTACAGCATTGCGAGTTGTTTGCGGTTTACGCGAGGTGATACTGATTTTTTGCCCGAGGATATGGTTGAGCAAAGTGGACTTGCCCACATTCGGGCGACCAACAATAGCAACATAACCGCAGCGACTGCCGGTGGGTTCGGATGAATCTGTATCTGAATCAAAAGTCATAAGAATTACTGGAAGAAAAAGAGGAACTTCGGGCAATCTATTAACAACCGCTAATAGACCAATATCAATCGATTTTTAAATGGGCCAGCATTAAGGCTGCGGCTTGTTTTTCCGCTTCGCGGCGACTTGATGCTGTTGCAACTGTAGGCTTTTTGGCAAGCACAACGCGACATTCAATTGTGAATACCTGCGCATGACCTTCACCCCCAACTTCAGCAACAACATATTCAGGAAGCGGTTGACGCTGGGCCTGAAGATATTCTTGCAAGCGCGACTTGGAATCCTTTGCGCTGGTATCCAAGCCTAACTCATTCAAGCGCGGAGCAAACCAAACCAGCACTCGCTCGCGGCAAACATCCAACCCACTCGCAAGATAAATAGCACCGATAATAGCTTCAACACTGTCAGCCAAAATAGAATCGCGGCGGTTACCACCGGATTTCATTTCACCCTCACCCAGCACCAGGCATTCACCCAGTTCAAACTCGCGCGCGAGTTCAGCAAGCGTATCGCCCTTTACCATCTGCGAGCGCAGGCGACTTAACTGGCCCTCGCGCGCTTCGGGAAAACGCTTGAACAGCGCTTCGCCTACAATAAAATTCAAAATGGAATCGCCAAGAAACTCAAGGCGCTCATTATTGATGGCACCATGGCTGCGGTGGGTTAACGCCAGTTGTAACTGGCGTTGATCTTCAAAATGGTAGCCAAGACGTTGTTCAAGGCGTTGGTATTTAAGAGTTAACACAAATTACTTGGTCTTTAGGGTAGCAGGTGGTTTACAGCATTGCCCAGGGCGAGTGCTATCGAGATGGTTCTGAAAACTCAATACCAGATCAATATTATAAAAAAGAGGGACGCGGGTTTCGTAATCGATAGTAACTATTGCCTTTTCGCTTTCACGCAAGATCTTAATATTATTACTTGGACCTTCACTACGCACATTGTTGATCACATAAAAGCTGGTAATTTTCTTTTTAATTTCTGCATCTGTCATTTGATCAAATTTTTCTCCGCCATTTTCCAAGGAGCGCAGAGCAGATTCAACATAACGATTCTCGGCATACAACGGAACCACCTTGAAAGCAAACAGCAGAAAGAAACCCGCAATAGCAATCACCAATGCCCACTGCAACATCCCCAAACCACGCTGGTGTTTGATCAACCTAAGATTATTCATTTTCATTGCGCTTGACTCCGATGAGAGGAATGGCTGTCATTCAACTTAGCACATGCACTTATTTAATAACGCCGACATGATCAAAAGATGGGATGCTCAAGAATCTATCCCAGTGCATCCACACCGCAAATGCTTTGCCGACAATCGCTTCTTCCCCAACAAAACCCCATTCGCGGCTATCCAAACTGTTATCGCGGTTATCACCCATCATAAAGTAATGCCCTTCCGGCACCACCCAGGAACCATGCTGGCTTAAACGGCTGGGCTGCAAATGTTTATAGGCAGTGAATTCTTTGCCGTCAATATTCTCGGTCACCATACGCAATACTGGCGCTCCCGCAGGCAGCTCTGCTACCAGTTTTTCCTCAATGACCTTGCCATTCAAGGTCAGCACGTGATTGTTGTAGGTGATGTGATCTCCGGGAACACCAATAACGCGTTTGATGTAATAAGTCTCTGGTTGATGCGGTGGGAAAAACACCATCACATCGCCACGCTGTGGTTTACCCGTGGGGATCATGGTGTTATTCAATACCGGCGCGCGAACACCGTAAGCAAATTTATTCACCAGAATGAAATCGCCCACTTCCAGGGTTGGGATCATTGAGCCGGAGGGAATTTGAAATGGCTCAACCAAAAAGGAGCGTAGAAAGAAAACAATAAACAATACCGGAAAGAAAGATTTGGAATACTCAACCAACACTGGCTCTCTACCAGCAACTGCTTTTGCTTCTTCATAAGCAGCTTTTTGCTGTTCAGTTTGTAATGAGGCACCACTGAACTGCTTTTCTACCGCAGCAACTTTGGCCTTGCGCGGGCGCGCCCACACCAGTGCATCAAACAACCACACCAAGCCAGTGATAAAAACGGCGAGAGTGAGAATCAGAGGAAGGTTAATACTGCTCATTGAGAGTCCTTAGCTTGTTATTCTTAACAAGTAGTTAGCTATCTATTTTCAATACCGCAAAGAATGCTGCCTGCGGGATTTCTACACTACCCACTTGCTTCATGCGCTTCTTACCGGCTTTTTGTTTTTCCAACAGCTTTTTCTTACGTGTTGCATCGCCACCGTAACATTTTGCGGTTACATCTTTACGCAAGGCTTTAACGGTAGAGCGCGCAACGATTTGACCACCAATTGCCGCCTGGATTGCAACATCGTACATTTGGCGCGGGATCAACTCTTTCATTTTTTCGGTGAGCGAGCGCCCCATGCCGTGCGCTTTATCGCGGTGCACGATGATCGCCAATGCATCCACTTTCTCGCTGTTAATCAATACATCCAAACGCACAAGATTAGCGGCCTGGAAGCGCACAAAGCTGTAATCCAGCGATGCAAAACCGCGGCTTACGGATTTGAGACGATCAAAGAAATCGGTCACCACTTCGTTCATCGGTAATTCGTAGCGCACTGACACTTGCGAACCGGTGAACTGCAAATCTTTTTGCACGCCGCGCTTTTCAATACACAGCGTGATCACGTTACCCAAGTGTTCTTGCGGTACAAGAATGTTCGCTTCAACAATCGGCTCGCGCATTTCTTCGATTGAACCCGGGTCCGGCAACTTGGATGGGTTATCAACAAAGATAACTTCGCCACCACGCTTAACCACTTCGAACACTACTGTTGGTGCAGTAGTGATCAGGTCAAGATCGTATTCGCGCTCAAGGCGTTCCTGAATGATCTCCATGTGCAACATGCCAAGGAAACCAACACGGAAACCAAAACCCAATGCATCAGAACTTTCTGGTTCGTAAAACAATGAGGCATCGTTCAGGGTCAGCTTGGCCAAGGCTTCACGGAAATCTTCGAAATCGTCGGAGCTGATCGGGAACATACCGGCGTAAACTTGCGGTTTGATCTTCTGGAAACCTTCCAGCGCTTCAACATCCGGAGTTTGTGCGTGGGTAATGGTATCGCCCACGGGGGCGCCGTGAATGTCTTTGATACCCGCAACCACAAAGCCCACTTCGCCGGCTTTGAGTTCTTTTAATTGAGTCGGTTTCGGGCTAAATACGCCCACACCGTCAACAAGCTGCGCTTTGCCGATAGTTTTGGTGATGATTTTGTCTTTCAAACGCAAGGTGCCCTGCTTTACGCGCACCAGAGAAACAACACCGAGGTAGTTGTCGAACCAGGAATCGATAATCAGCGCTTGCAGCGGTGCATCAACATCGCCCACTGGCGGTGGAACCAGACGCACCAGCTCTTCCAGCACATCTTCCATTCCCAAGCCAGACTTGGCGGAACAGCGCACGGCTTCGGTGGCGTCGATACCAATAATATCTTCAATTTCCTGTGCAACACGATCAGGTTCTGCCTGCGGCAAATCCATTTTGTTCAAGACGGGAATTACTTCCAGCCCCTGTTCGATTGCGGTGTAGCAGTTAGCAACTGACTGGGCCTCTACGCCCTGACCGGCATCCACCACCAGCAATGCGCCTTCACAGGCCGCCAGCGAGCGGGATACTTCATAGGTGAAGTCCACGTGACCCGGGGTATCAATAAAGTTAAGTTGGTAGGTTTTGCCATCGCGCGCCTTGTAATGCAAGGTCACGCTGTGAGCTTTAATGGTGATGCCACGCTCGCGCTCCAGATCCATGGAATCAAGCACTTGCGCCTCCATTTCACGGTCACTCAAGCCGCCGCATAATTGGATAAAGCGGTCAGCAATGGTGGATTTACCGTGGTCGATGTGGGCAATAATGGAAAAGTTACGGATATGGCTCAGGTCAGTCACAGGCGCTTAACTACTTTAGGATGTTGGATTAGTCCCCGGAAATGGGGGGCGAAATAATGGGCGGCATTCTAGCCTATTTGGTAGGGCGGTGCTATGAGCAGCGCAGGAGCCAAAACCGGTGGAAAATCAGCCGGATATCGACCGGGAAAACCAACAAAAAACGCCAGCATAAGCTGGCGTTTTCGCTGATGAATCAAGGCACAATCAGCTATTTGATCACTATCGACCTGAATACTGGGCGATCCTGGCGATAGAAGCGTATCGCCTGAGGTTCATTTTTTGGCAAGCCTTTTACCACCTTGGCGTAATCCGCGGGGGATTTGATATCGGCAAACGCCAATTGGGTGATGACATCGCCGACCTGAATTCCCGCTTCCGCCGCAGGGCTACCGGCTTTTACATCGCGTACGACAACACCAGCTTCAGCTCCACCGCGTTGGGTTTGCTCCAAATTACTGACAACCAAGCCAAGCACATCGACTGAGTTATTCGCCGGTGCAGAGGCCGAACGTGTTGCTGCTTCTGCAGGCGAGACCGGCAAAATGCCTACCGTCACGTTCAAGGATTGCTCCTTACCTTTGCGCATAATCAGCACCGGCACTTTGGAGTTAGGCGCGGTACGGCCAACCAGATACGGCAGATCGCTGGAAGTGTGCACATCATTGCCGTTGAATTTGATGATCAAGTCACCCGCTTTCAAACCAGATTTACCCGCTGGACCATCGCTATCGACCTCACTGATCAAGGCGCCCACCGGCTTATTCATGCCCAGAGAACTGGCGAGATCTTTGTCCACATCCTGAATCATCACACCCAACCAGCCGCGATCAACACGGCCTTTGCCTTTCAGCTGCGCCACTACATCAATCGCCAGCGAAGACGGGATTGCAAATGAGAGGCCGACTGAACCGCCGCTGGGCGAATAGATTTGCGAGTTAATGCCCACCACTTCGCCATCCATATTAAACAGCGGGCCACCGGAGTTACCGGGGTTGATGGCTACGTCGGTCTGGATAAAGGGAACGTAATTACTTTCGCTGCGCGCCGACGGAATACTGCGACCAATGGCACTGACAATCCCCGCGCTTGCGGAATAATCCAGTCCAAAGGGCGAACCGATGGCAATTACCCATTGGCCTACTTTCAAGGTTTCGTTTTTGGCGAGAGTCAGGGTCGGCAGGTCTTTAGCATCAACTTTTAACAGCGCCAGATCTGAACGCTCATCGCTGCCCACCAGTTTTGCGGTGTACTCGCGCTGATCGCTCAGGATCACAGTGATGGTATCCATCTGGTCGACCACATGATCATTAGTCAGCACGTAACCATCGCTGGAAATAATAAAGCCGGAACCGAGCGAACCGCGGTCGCGTGGCACCTGGCGACGCTCTAACAACTCGCGGAAAATATCAGGCAAGCCTTCCATATTGGGCGGCAATTGTTGTGGCGTGCGGGTGAGATCGCCTTTGGACACGGCGGTAATTTTCACTACGGCGGGGGAATGTCGCTCAATAAGCTGGGTAAAATCCGGCAGCTCTGCGGCAAAGCTGGCGATAGGTAATAGGATTAAGGCAACTACTGCGGTAAGACTCGCCCATTTGGCAGTCATTTTGTACATACAAGGCTCCTTAGGAATATTCAACAGCCGGGAATGATTCGCGCTACGCAAAGCAATCAGCTGCTGCTCGCAAGTGAGACTGGTCAGTTTTAAAAAAATTCCAACCCGAAAATAATTTTCAGGTTAAGAATAATTTGGGAATTGTGCTAAAAAAATGCAAGTGTGAGGAAGCCAGCACAAAGTGTTTATTGTGCTGGTTTTACCGCAGGTTGTTTGCCACTGGTGAGATTTTGTTGTTCCACCATTTGCTCCAGCTGTTGCAGGTTTACCGGCAATTCTGCGCTGGCCGATGAAGCCTGTGCGGAGCTTTCCGCTGCTGCTTTTTGCTCAGCCGCTTTTTGTTCGGCATCTTTTATTGCCGCGATTTTCTTTTCCATTTCTTTGCGTGTTGTTTCATTTTCCAAGCGAATCGTCACCCGGCGATTTTTCGCTTGTCCGGCTTTGTTTTCATTGTTGGCGATAGGAAATTTATCGCCGTGCCAACGCGTGGTAATGGTATCGGCCGCCAGACCTTTATCGATGAGATAAGCCGTTACTAACTCTGCTTGCTTTTGTGCAGCAGCCTCACCCTCTTCTGGTGTCGGTAACTTTTCGCTGTGGGCATCAATGATGATCCCCAACACTCGTGGATCAGCTTTGGTGTAACGCACAATTTTATCCAGCTGGCCTTTTGCACCAGCATTGAGTTCTTCAGCATTGGGAGTGTAATTAATCAGTGTTCTCGACAGTTGATCAAAGGTGTAGGGGATCAGATCCGCCACACACCGCTGATACTTGCTATAAGCTGGCGAAAATTTATTTGCCTCCAAACCGACACGCAAGCTGGTGCCATTGGAGCTTATCTGCGCGCTGCTGAACACCACATTGGCGCCCTGCTCCAGAGTTCGGCTGATGATCCCGATCTGCGCGCCCGTCACTCGCAGCGGCTGCTTTCCGCTGACTTGCGCTTGACCGATATTGGCCGGGCTGCTGTCGCTGCGCCACATTGGCGGGACAGACTCTATCTTTACGGTGCCACCAGGGAATGCCTGATTGGTGTTTTTCAGCTCAAAAAACTCACCTGCCCCTGCATTGCGCACAAAGCGTGCACTGCCAAAACCGGGAATTTTATGACTCAGGCTGCAGGCAAAAGACCCGGACTGGGTTGCCCACTCGGCTTTATTGAAACCGGCGCTGTAAACCTGGGCAGAGAGCGGCGCGCTCTGGCCAAGGGCAAGTGCCAGCAACAGCAAGGGGCTTGAACGGTAAAAAGACACCAGACGCATGAACAATTCCAATCGCACAAAACAATGATGTACCGAGTATAGCCAGCCAGCCGGAGAATGCAGACTATTGCTCACTCAGGAATTAAGGCTGCGGATTGAGGCCAATTTTGGTAGGATGCCGCCACTTTTGGCCGATTATTCGCTTGTATCGGTTCAGCCATTTGCTTGATGTATGTTGTCTACAACTTGATTGCTACGGAATCGCCCGCCCCATGACCCAACAGCTAACCCTGATCCGCCCCGACGATTGGCATATCCACCTGCGCGACGGCGCCTCACTGACCCGTACTGTAGGCGATGCCGCACAACAGTTCGCACGTGCGATTGTGATGCCTAACCTGGTTCCGCCGGTGATGAATACCGAGCAAGCACAGGCTTATAAAGAGCGCATTCTCGCTGCGCGTCCGGAAGGCAGCCAGTTTGAGCCACTGATGGTGCTTTACCTGACCGACAATACCGATCCGGCTGAAATCGCTATCGCCAAAGCCAATGGCGTCACCGCTTGCAAACTTTATCCGGCCGGAGCAACGACCAACTCCGCATCGGGCGTGACCGACCTGAAGAAAATCTACCCGGTGCTCGCGGCCATGCAAAATGCCGGTATGCACTTTTTGTTGCACGGCGAAGTAACCGACAGCTCGATTGATATTTTCGACCGCGAAAAAGTATTCCTCGACCGCACTTTCGGTCAGGTTGTGAAAGATTTCCCCGCTCTGAAAATGGTGCTGGAACATATCACCACCGCCGATGCCGCCCAGTTTGTGGCCGATGCGCCGGACAATATCGCCGCGACCATCACCGCGCACCACCTGCTGTACAACCGCAACCATATGCTCGCTGGCAACATTCGCCCGCACTACTACTGCCTGCCCATTTTAAAACGCAGCACCCACCAGCAAGCGTTGATAAAGGCAGCGACCAGCGGCAGTCCGAAATTCTTTTTAGGAACCGATTCAGCGCCTCACGCTAAAGACAAAAAAGAAGCTGCCTGTGGTTGTGCCGGTAGCTACACCGCCTACGCTGCAATCGAGCTTTACGCCGAAGCATTTGAAGATGCTGGTGCGCTGGATAAACTCGAAGCGTTTGCGAGTCATTTTGGCGCAGATTTTTATAATCTCCCACGCAATACCGACACCGTCACCCTGATCAAAAAAGACTGGCAAGTGCCAGACACTTTGAATTTGGGCGACCAACCGCTAGTGCCATTGCGCGCTGGTGAAACCCTTCGCTGGCAGTTACAAACTGCTTAAGGTTTATTTGTGAATCCACCTGAAAATTCCCGCGATCCCGACTCACCTTTGGCGCAGCGCTTTCGCGGCTTTCTGCCAGTGATTGTCGATGTGGAAACCGGCGGCTTTAATTCGCAAACCGACGCCTTGTTGGAAATTGCCGCCGTCACAATCCGCATGGATCAAGAGGGTTTTTTACATCGCCACGAAACCTTTTCGTTTCATGTCGAACCTTTTGAAGGCGCGAACATCGAGCAAGCTGCGCTGGATTTTACCGGCATTGACCTCGACGACCCAGAGCGCATGGCAGAACCGGAATTAATGGTGATGACCGATTTGCTCAACGCCGTGCGTCGCGCCGTAAAAGAAAATGGCTGCACGCGTGCAGTGATTGTCGGGCACAACGCGCATTTTGATTTGAATTTTGTAAACGCTGTAATTGAGCGCTGCAATATCAAGCGCAGTCCGTTCCATCCGTTTTCAGTGTTCGATACCGCAACACTCGCCGGACTCGCTTTTGGCCAAACCGTACTCGCCAAAGCCTGTCAGGTGGCCGGATTGGAATTCAGCAATAGCGCTGCGCACTCCGCCGCCTACGATGCCGAAAAAACCGCTGAATTATTTTGCCTGATCGTAAACCGCTGGAAGGAATTGGGTGGCTGGGATTCATTTGCCGACAATGCCGATGACGAGCTTGAATAATTCCTGCAGCAATTAGGTTCCACACAGGGTCAACGATGGCGTTTAACCTGAAAAAATATCTGCTCACCAAACCCGAGGCCGTCGAGGATTTTCCCTTCGGCCCCGAGGCCGCCGTATACAAAGTCCGCGATAAAATGTTTGCACTCGTTTTCAGCAACGCGGACGAAACACGTATCAACCTGAAATGCGATCCAATTGAAGCCGAACAATTACGAATGGTATTTGATGCGGTAATACCGGGCTACCACATGAATAAAAAGCACTGGAATACCGTCATTATCAACGGCTCAGTTCCCGATGCAGAAATAAAAAGAATGATCGACAACTCTTATGCATTGGTTGTCAAAAAAATGGGCAGGTCAGCGGCACATCTTCTTTAAACAATAAAAACTTACCAGGAGCGTTTATGACAAGGTTGAAATACTGTTTCCTTCTAATGATTTTTTTCCATGCTAGCATCATGTCATCAGCATATGGATTGGATGGGATTACAGACCCGAAACAAATTCCTGCCGAAAACTTCTTCAAGGAAAACACTGAGTATAGTTACCGCATATCACCCGACGGTAAACAGCTAGCGTTTATTCGAAAATACACACAAACCTACAACATCGTCATCACAGACTTGGAAAAGTTCGTAGAAGTACACGAATTTGCCGTTGCTAAAAACTCACCGGAGCAACTCACCTGGATAAGCAATAATCGTTTGGTGTTTGGTTTGGGTGGTGTTATTTATTCAGTTAATCGGGATGGCGCAGACCTGCGGGTTTTAATTAGCAACATCTACGACGCGGACAAAGTGAAAGGCTATAGATCCTTTGTCAATAACCTGCGCTATTGGTCACTGCTGAAACGCCCGAGCGGAAATGAAGAAGATGTTTTATTTCTCTCCTACAATATTGATGGGCATGCAAATGTTCATAAGATCAATATATACACCGGCGAAAAAACAGATCTGTACGATGCAAAAAAACTGAAAGCGGATGGTCTCTACACAGATCGTGATGGCAAAGTCATCCTGGTTGAAAAAATTAAAAAGGAACAGCATTCGTTTTATCGCTTGGTAGGTGACCAGAATGATCTGGAACTGGCTAACCTCGATATCGCCAATCAACGCTACCAATTAAGTTACGATGCAAAATCCTACTTAAACCGGTCGGTAGTGGTAAATGAGATTGGCTACGATAAAGACACTATGTACCTTTCGGAAAAAACGTCGGGAGATAGATACCAACTTGTAAAGTATAACTACATCACCAATACCAGAGAGGTCATTGGTAGTGACCCTATATATGATGTAGGCAGCCCTGATGAGAAAGCTGCCCTTCACTACGATTACAAAAATAAAAAATTGATAGGCTTTAGCTACAATGCGGACAAACGTAAAACCGTCTGGTTAGATGAACGTTTCAAAAAATACCAGCAAGCCCTGGACAATAGATACCCAGAACAAATCAACCAAATTTATGACTGGAATGAATCAGCAGATAAGTTATTAGTGGTTAGTAGCGATGCTAAAACAAAGGGTAAGATTATTGTTTTCGATGCCATCAAAAACAAATCTATAGTTCAAACCGATTACTCCAAAATTTTAAGTCCCTCGCAGATGAAGGACACCGAGGTTTATAAATACAAAACACAAGATGGAAATACTATCACCTCATATCTAACACCACCGGTTGCAACAGCCAACCAAAAGTGGCCACTGATTGTAATGCCACATGGAGGACCTTTCTCTCGCAGCTACTATGGCTACGATGGCCACATGCAGTATTTCTCTACTCGCGGGTACGCGGTGCTCGAGCCTAACTTCAGAGGTTCCACCGGCTACGGAGTGCAACACCTGCTGGCGGGAAAACAGCAAATTGCAGATTTGATGCTGGCTGATATGGCAGATGGTGTAAAAGCGTTAATCAAAGAAAATAAAGTAGATCCCTCCCGGGTTTATATTCTTGGTTTCAGCTATGGTGGTTACGCGGCAATTATGAGCGCGATCAAATATCCTGATTTATACAGCGCGGCCGTTTCTGCAGCAGCACCGCTCGATTTGAATGAACAGTTAAAACATTATAAGAAAGAAGATCTTTGGTTTGCTTATGAGTTTTGGCAAGACCTAATTGGCGTGAAGCAGCAAGGCAAAAAATTTGTGGATTCTATTTCACCCTATCAACGCATAGACGACATCAAAATCCCATTACTCATTTTTCATGGAGACAGGGACAACATAATCCCTAAAGAGCAGGCGGAAGACTTTAAAAAATTAGTTGAGAAGAAAAAGTTAAACATTCCTGTTCGAATCATCCAATCGGAGGGACATGGATGGGATTTAGTCAGCAGTAACACCTATTTTGTTGAAAAATCAGTCGAACTCTTTCAAGCCAATAAAAAAGTAGCAAAATAAAAATATGCCCCTCCGGATAATTACGGAGGGGCGACATTATTGATTCTTACGCTGAAAACCACCCATATCCGGATTTAACACTTTCCAATCTGCCACCCGCTCATTGATCACACCGGACGCGCGATAAGCCTGCGTAATTACACCTTCATCGCGCAGTATCACCAAGCCTTTTTCAATCGCGCGATAAGCATCAGCTCCGGCAGGATGGGTTTGGCTAACAATCCAACCGCGGCTACCGGCAAGTTTGACCTTTAACCCCGGTACTGGCAGCAGGGTTATTCCCATTGCCTGATAACTCAAATCCTCGCGCGAGGAAAAACCGCTCAGCATAAAATCCACGCGGCGGGTGTGCACCATCTTCATCATGCTTTCCCAGTGGACGTTATCGTGCAATTTTGCCAAGCCCAATTGTTGTAGCGCGTTCCAATCAGGTCGCCACTGCTTACTCGATACCGCGGTCAGCTTTTGCACATCATCCAGAGTTTTGGTTGATTGCAGCTTGGGATTTTGCGGGTTCATATAAATGCCCGCCTCCATTTCACCGTAGCGAAACAATGGCGATGAGGTTTTCAGTTGCGCATCAGACGGTGCAAAATCTTCACGCCAAATTCCGTTACTAAATACAGAGGCATGCCCCGAGCGCAAACGCAACACCACGCGGTCGTAACTCACATCAAACCAGGGCTCAGCCACAATCGGCAATGTATTCCCGCCCAATGCCAATGCACGGCGCAACAATAAATAATCGGTAAGGTCGCGATAGCTTCCTGCGCGGGTAAAGTCTGCAAAGGTTTCCGGGGTTTCATCTGGCTGTAAAAAAGTGCGTGCGCTTTCCAGCACTGATGGCGGAACCAAAATAACAATGGGCGATGGCTCCGCCGATGCGGATGAGGAAGATGCGATGCACAGGTTGGGGGCAAGCACCATTAACGCTATTACAAAATACTGAATGGTTTTCATTGCAATAGCGCTCAGTGCTGCAGCAGGAATTAGAAAACAGAAATCGTAAAGCTTGGCTTTTTACAAGTATAGTTGATAAAACCGGAACAACTTACGAAAAATGCCAGTTATCCGATCACAATAGCAGGAAGCACCCCGATCGCCACCTGTTGTTTTTGTGCGGGGGCAATAACCTCCGCAACACCTTTAGCAATCAGCTTTCCGTCTTGGTTATGAGCTTCACAATCCAGCGTGACCAATTTAACTCGCTCTTTAATCTCACTGACGGTCAGGGTGATAGTCACTGTATCGCCGATTTTTACCGGATGTTTAAAACTGATACTTTGGCCGCGATAAACAGACCCAGGCCCGGGCAAACGCATTGCGATAGCCGCTGAAACCAATGCCCCGGTCCACATACCATGAGCAATAGGTTCACCAAACGGCGTAGTAGCAGCAAAGTCTTTATCAAGATGCACAGGATTCAAATCGCCTGAGCAAGCCGCAAACAGAATTACATCTTGCTCGGTCAAGGTCTTGCTATAACTGGCAGTCTGGCCAACAGTCAGTTCATAGATAGGAAAGTTTTCAATTGATGTCATGGGAATACTCAAGTCATTAACGATAGTGTTGTGATTTGGGACTTATTTTAATCTATCCAGCGCGCTATCGGCTTGGGATTTAACAGGATACAACCAACAAATTATCGCTCACGCCCGCTCAATTGTTATATCCGACAAATTTTGTCCTCCCCAGTGCAGCCACAATAACTCTGGCACACGAATATCTCTCCCACTTTTGTAGCTACGCGTACGAATAACTGCCCTACTGAAGCAAACCATTGAAATCTAAGAAATTAAAATATTCCTGATAACAAGGCAGATAGATCACACAAGCTCAATAAGATTAGCGGTGCGCCATCAATATAGCGTACGAATAAAATTCTCAATCGAATTGACGAGTAAGCATATTTACTCGTGACACTCTCTCCTTTTTTCAGACTACAACAGAATCTATTTTTTGTACTTTTCCTGGTAAATCGCCCAGCGGTTTATCCGGTTTTCTTTCTGCAAGGTTGAGCATTTTAATAATAAGCGCAGAAGGAACAGCAGGATTGCAACACATCAATCTCCTTTTAATAAATGAATAATGTGAGGAATTTATGTCCAGAATATATCAACTATTCAGTTCCATCCGGTCAGGGACAAAACTAAAAAAAGTTGTCTCTATCGCTACGCTGATGACTGCCAGCCTGTTTGGTGCTGATGCATCTGCGCAATATGTGCACACCAACGGCACCAAAATTGTCGATGAAAATGGTGCACCGCTGTATTTCAACGGCATGAATCTTGGTAATTGGCTGCTGTGGGAAGGTTACCTGATGATGGGTGATTTTAATTACCGCACCCACACCCAGTTTTTAAACAGCTTGGGTACCGCTTTTGGTGATATGGCCAAAGCAAAAGAATTTGAACACCAGTGGCGATTGAACTATGTAACCGAACAAACCATTATTGATCTGAAAAATTTAGGTTATAACTCGGTGCGTGTTCCATTTCATTACAATATGTTTTGGCAAAATGGTGCACTGAGTAATCACGGTTTCCAATACCTTGATCGACTTATAAGCTATTGCAGAACGAATAAGATGTACGTCCTACTGGACATGCATGCCGCTCCCGGATACCAGAATCCCGGCGACCATAGCGACAATGTCGATTCTAATTCAAGCCAACCGCGCACCTCAGTAAAATTCTGGGACGGCAATAATGTTGCGATTGCCAGCCAGATTTGGCGACACATCGCCAACTATTATAAAAATGAGCCGATTATCTGGGGTTACGATTTAATCAATGAGCCGGTAACCCAACCGAACAGAAGTTACGAATTACTTCCATCACTTATTGCGATGCGCAACGCGATTCGCGAAGTCGATAACAACCACATTATTGTGGTGGAAGGCGATTGGTGGGGATCTGATTTAAACGTGCTGGATTGGACCAACGCCACTACCCAAAGTAGAACCGGTATTAACAGTCGCTGGGATAATAATCTGGTAGTGGAAACCCACCATTATATTTTTGGCAACACCGCATGGTTAGCCGATTTATATTTGCGCGATGACATTACCAACCGCATGGGGGTTCCGCTAATTCTCGGTGAATACGGTGAAGATACCAGCGCAAACCTGCGCACCATGGCCGATTGGTCGGCAGCAAATATTGCTGGTTCTTTTGCGTGGTCATTTAAAAAAATGTCTCACGATAAAACCCTCTGGACCATTCTTCCCAATTCCGTTTACAGCTCGGTGGTCTCTGCCATTAACAGCAACAGCACTGTGGCAAGCAGTTATTCCGGGATGATTAGTTTTGCGCAAAACAATATTCGCAACGGCGCACCGGGATTAATCTGGCATCAGGATTTTTACAACGGAACCAAACCCGCGTGTTCAATAAAAGCACCGGGATTACTCACTGGTAACGCAACTTCTTTTTCTAATGTCACGCTCAATTGGCAAGACAATAACGCGGGAGAAGACGGTTACCGAATCGCTCGCGATGGAGTTCCACTGACTACCCTTGCTGCAAATAGCACGTCGTTTAACGATGTCGGCTTAATGGGAGAAACTTGTTACAACTATTCAGTGACAACGCTCGGCTCTTGCACCAGCAGCGCCGATGTCAGGGTCTGCACACCTTGCAACGGCACACGCTCGCCTTACACCGGACAAGCATTCACTCTGCCTGGCACCATTGAGGCAGAAAGTTTTGATTTTGGCTGCCAGGGATTAACTTATTCGGACACGACAAGTGGAAATAATGGCGGAGCTTATCGCACCACCGATGTCGATATCTCAACGACGACTGATAACGGACAATCCGGTTACAACATCGGCTGGGTCGCACAAGGTGAATGGCTGGAATACAGCGTCAAGGTACAACAGGCCGGCAATTACAATCTGAGCTATCGTGTCGCTACACCACAAACTACTGGCCAGATTCAATTTCTATTAAATGGACAAGTGTTAGCGACAACCAATATTCCCTCTACCGGTGATTGGAATAGCTGGAGCAGTGTAAACGCAGGCAATATTTCACTCACTGCTGGCGATCAGATTATTCGTATTCGCTTTAGCGGTGCAGAAGTCAATTTGAATAATTTCACGTTGAGCCTCGCGAGCAACGCCAGCAGTTCTATTACGCCAAGTAGCAGTGCGATCAGCTCAAGTAAATCATCCAGCGTTGTAAGCTCCAGCAAAAGTTCAAGCGCTGTTAGTTCAAGCCGCTCCTCCAGCTCACAAAGCCTAAGCAGCAGCTCAGTCAGCTCCAGCAAATCCAGTTCAAGTGTTGCCGCCGGAATTATTTCCGGACGCACTTACGCAATCATTTCCAAACACAGCGGTAAGGCGCTGGATGTGCGCGACAACTCCAACACTAACGGTGCGCTGATTCAGCAATGGAGTTTTGGAGGTGGGACAAACCAGTTGTGGACCGTGACGCAGTTGTCAGGCAACACCTATAAAATTATTAGCAATAGCAGCGGTAAATCGCTCGATGTCAGCGGTGTATCTACCAGCAACGGCGCAGCTATTCAACAGTGGGACTTTTCCAACGGTACCAATCAAAACTGGATCATTACTGATTTGGGTAATGGTTATTTCAAAGTGATTGCAAAAAACAGTAACAAATCGCTGGATGTCAAAGACCTTTCATCAAGCGATGGAACAGCAATCCAACAGTGGGACTATTCCGGCGGAGCTCATCAACAATGGCAATTCCAGCCAAAATAGGTTGTACCTGTCTGTGCCAGCCTCGCTGGCACTAGCTCCCTGCAGCCAATCGTTATCCTTAATTGCTGCAGTTTTCCACGCCCCAGGGCGTGGTTTTTTGTTTGTGGATCACACTGCCGATAAAAACTTCACGCGTATTTTGTAGTAGGTGCTAAATTTACAGGAAACAGATAACACGCAGACATTAACTTCATAGAGCGAACAATTTCATCACCCGAAGTTGTTACACATAATAACGTTAGTTAATAACCACACTTATGAATACGATCCTTTTTAATTTTCACGATGTCCTCATGGTGCTAACCGCCTTTGAGTGTCTGCTATTTGCAATACTCCTGGCGGCAACTAATAAGGAGAAGGCGCTCAGCACCTATTTTTTAGTCGGCTTTTTACTGGCACATGTGCTTATTACGCTGCATGAATTGACATTTTGGGGAAGCCAATTTCGTATTTGGTTGTTGAACCATTCACCCAACTATTTCTTTATCGGCAGCTACGCCTACTTTCTGGATGGTTGCCTGCTTTACTTCTTTGTTCGGGCGATGCTATTTAAGGACTTTGCGCTAAAAAAACAACACGCCTGGCACTTGTTGCCTGTCGGAGTTTATTTGAGTTGGATGATCTTTATTTTCTACAGCAAAGATTATTCGCAAAAATATTGGCTTATCGAATCCCAACATATCGCCTACTCTTCGCCCTATTTGTATCTCGAATCAGCAGGTAGATATTTGCGTTTGCTCTACGCATTGCTGTGCTTCTCACTGATATTTAACTACAGCAAGCAACTCCAACATGTGTATGCGAACTTGAAATTGGGCGATCTGGTATGGCTTAAAATTATGCTGGTATCCTTTGTCGCACTTTTTGCCTGGGATAGTGTGTTGTTGTCGATAAAACTGGCGGAATTATTTATAGGTAGGTTCGATCTGGATCTATTGAATATAGTGGGGCTGAGTGGTTACTACTTAAATTTTGCCGTGATCAATATACTTATCTTCTTAAAGTTTATTTTGTTCTCCTCTGTTCAGTCGGTAGATGAAGAACCAACGCTTGAATTAAAAGAAGAAAAAACACCGGCTATTGATCCACAATCGATAAGCAATATTGAACAGGTTATGACTGAGAAAAAATACTACACCAACCCGGACATTACCCTCGACAAGTTGGCCAGTGCGGTAAAGCTCCAACCTAAAAAATTATCGCTTGTGCTCAAGGTGCATTATCAACTCAATTTTTATCAGTTTATTAATCGCTATCGCATTAGCGAGGCAAAACAGTTGCTTGCACGTCGGGACTATGCCGACAAAACCATTACGGATATTTATCTAGAGGTGGGATTTAACAACAAGTCGGTATTTAACAGCTTTTTCAAACGCAGCGAAGGAATGACACCGAGCGAATACCGGGATCGCCAATTACGCAACCCCGGTTAAAATATACAACTAACGCGACTTTTTAATTAAATCATAAGCTGCTTGAATTTCCTGTGAGCGCTCAGTGGCAGCCTTAATCATATCGTCTGGCATCCCCTGGCCAATCAGTTTATCGGGATGGTATTCGCTCATTAATTTACGATAGGCTTTTTTCAATTCAGCATCAGTCACCGTTTTTTCTACCCCCAAGGCTTCATATGCAAGAGCCAATTCATCGGGGCGAGGCGCACGCTGGTAACTACCCTGGGACTGCCCCTGATAATTGCCTTGCTCTTGTCGAAACGCATTTTGCGCACTGAGCATACGCAGCAATTGCTCGAACGCAAAACGCGAAAACCCGAGGCGTTCAGCAACCTGACGCAGCACTTGCGCTTCCTGCTCATCAAGCACGCCGTCTGACATCGCCAAATTGACAAGATTAACCAGTAACATATTGACCAGATTGGGGCTGCCGCCGCAGTGCTGTTTGAAATCGCTGATCACTGCATCAAAATTAAAATCATCGCCCGCGCCCACTTTAAACAAACGGATGGCTTCGCGGCGGTGATCGGGAGTTAAACCCATTTTACTCATCAGCGATTCAGTTAACTGAATTTCAGTTTCACTGACACGACCATCTGATTTTGCCAAATGCCCCAGCAATAAAAACACAGTAGTGAAGAAATTTGCCTGAACTGCATGCAGCTGTTCGCTGGACATTTTGGGCGCAGCATTTCTTTTCCGATCCACCAAAAAATGCCCGAGGATCGCACCAACGATTGCGCCAAAGGGACCGCCAACAAAAATACCAGCGATAAAACCCAATACTTTTCCGATCATAATATTCTCTTAATCACCCATAAAAAAAGCGAGCATATTCCTGAACAGAACATATCCCGCAAATCAAATAAACCCGATAAAACCTGTTAAAAAATACTTACGAACTGCACGACAACATAGAGCAACCCGCTTTGTGCCGCGCCCATTCCGGACGTTTGGCAAAATAGGACTCATATTCAGGCTGTTCGGCGTAAGGGTTGCGCAAAATCTGCAATAATTTTTCAACTTCGGAATTGTCGCCCTCAGCTGCTTTATCAATCGCTTGCTGGGCAAGATAATTGCGCAATACGTATTTTGGATTCACTGCATTCATGCGTGCGCGACGCTGCTCATCGTCATTGCCATTCAAGACATAATCCTGCTGCAACCGCTGTGCATAAGCGCGCATCCACTTGGCCATTTCCGCTTCTGCGGCGGCATCCGGTGCGGAATAATAGGCGTATCTTACAATATCAACCCACTGCTGATCGGTGTATTGATGAATGTCATCAAGCGTCAGATGGGCAAGTTGGCGATAAAAAATCGTCATATCAATTTCAGCGGTTTGCAACGCCTGTAATAAATTGTCGGTGAGCGCTTGATCTTGCGCCGGATCAAACTTACTCAAACCTAACTTGTTCGCCATATCGCGTTGCGCGCAGCGCTCATATTCAGCGCGATAATTTTCCAGCGCCTGCTGCAATGGCTCCACCGCATTAATCAACGGATAAATTGCATTGGCAAGCTGGGTAAGATTCCACAGCGCAATACGCGGCTGATTAATATATCTATAGCGGCGCCCTTGGGCATCGGTCGTGTTGGGAGTCCAATCCGGCTCGTAACCTTCCAGCCAACCGTAGGGACCGTAATCAATCGTCAATCCAAGAATCGACATATTGTCGGTATTCATTACACCGTGTACAAAACCCACACGCATCCAATGCGCAATCATGCGCGCAGTGCTGATACAAACCTCGTTAAACCATTGCACATAAATATCGGTATCGATAACGGATGCTTCATCCAGCAAATGTGGAAAGTCGGTACGGATAGTGAAATCAGCCAATTTTTTTAATAACTCAACATCACCACGCGCCGACAAAATTTCAAAATTGCCAAAACGGGTAAAACTGGGCGCAACACGACAGACAACCGCACCCGCTTCCAACTGCGGATTTCCGTCATAAAACATATCGCGTCGCACCCATTCGCCCGTGGTGACAAGGCTGAGCGCACGCGTGGTGGGAACACGCAAATGAAACATTGCTTCGCTGCATAAAAATTCACGCACCGAAGAGCGCAACACCGCTAAACCATCAGCAGTGCGCGAGTAAGGTGTCGGGCCAGCGCCTTTTAATTGCAGCGTCCAGTGCTCGCCTTGTTGATTGCGAACTTCACCGAGATTGATTGCACGGCCATCGCCCAACTGCCCTGCCCAGTTGCCAAATTGATGGCCGCCGTAACAGCAGGCATGGGGCTCCATACCAGTGAGCAATTGGTTGCCACCAAATACTTGCGCAAATTCCGTTTGGGTAAAAATTGATTCCGGTAAATCGATCAATGCGGCAACTGCTGCTGCACCGGCAACCAACTGCGGTTTTTTTACCGCGGTCGGATTTACCCGCGAATAAACTGCACCGGCAACCTGACGGCGATAATTTTCCGCAATAGGATCGGCCGGTAGCTCGCGCACCAAACGGTTATCAAATTGAAGTTTGTCGAGCTGTGTGATCATAGATACCGACCGAGGGTCGTCCAGTTGTATTTGAATTTACCCACAATAAAAATCAATAAGAAAAACTATTCAATACCCAGCAATTCAACTTTGTAACCATCGGGATCTTCAACAAACGCCAAAATAGTAGTGCCATGCAACATAGGGCCAGGCTCACGTACAATTTTTCCACCGGCTGCACGGATTTTATCGCAGGTGACATAAACATCTTCGCAACCCAAAGCGATATGGCCGTACCCCTTGCCCAGATCGTAACTCTCCACTCCGTAATTGTACGTAAGTTCGATAACGGTATTGTTAGCTTCGTCGCCGTAGCCAATAAATGCGAGGCTAAACTTTCCTTCAGGATAATCGTGCTGACGCAGTAATTTCATGCCCAATACCTGGGTATAAAAATCGATAGATTTTTGTAAATTACCAACGCGGAGCATAGTGTGAAGAATTCGCATAATCGTAAACCTGTGGATTTAATAAGACTTAACCAGAATGAGGTGATTATAAAGTGATATGCATTGAATTACAGAAAATTAACCGCAAAGAAAATCGTTATCCAAAGGCTATAGAAACAACCTTAAAATAGTCTTAATTAGAAATAACTATCAACAAAGATGGGCAAACCAACCACCGGATAAATACCGGTGGCAGCTGCAAAAAGACTAGAACTTTTTCTGGGCACCGATGGTGAGCTGGTACTCTCCCAATCCTTCACGTGCGGTCAAAGGTGTAGCAACATCAATATGCACTACATTACCAATACGTACTTTAGTTGAGCTGAGGCGCAGACCAAAACCAACATCCGCGAGTGTTGGACTTTCACCATATTGCTCCAACCCCCAGGCTTTGCCCACATCGAAAAAGGCTACAGCACCTACACGCAAAATATTGAAAATATGGATATCGGAAAAATAACGACGCTCGACCGTAAACACATAACGCTCATCACCGCGCTGATAGTCCGATGGATAGCCGCGCAGCCCAGTGATATCACCCACCGTTAACTCTTCGTACTGGGCGAGATCCTGCCCTACTTCATATTGGAATCCCATATACCAGCGGTTTTTTTCATCCGCAAAATAGTTGTAGGAAAAATTCACTCCCAACACCGTACTATTGGCTTGCTCCAATTTTGAATGATGGCGGCCATCGATATTCACGCCAGCTTCCATAATGTGCTCTTCACCCAAACCGATAATATTGGTGTATTTACCAATAAAGCGGGTCACATCATCAGGGTTGTCAAATCCAGTTCCGGCATATCCCAAACGCAACGAAAAATTCTGGCCAATCGCAACGTCTTCCGCACGCTGGATTTGATTTAAATTTTTAAATACACCAAAACGGTTTTCCAAGTATTGGTACTCAATCCATGGGTAGGCCGTTTTACGTGCTTGCGGTACCGGCTGAAGAATCTCATTCATTTCAAAGAAATTATCTTCTTCATTGGATATACCCACAATCCAACGCTGTGTGTGGGTATCCTGAACATCAGTCGCCATACCTATGTAAACTTCATTAAACATGCTCTGGTGACGAAAACGATTTATTTCTTCATCCTGATGGCGAATGCGCAATTCCTGGGTTACATCCTGTGTATAAAAACCAGTCGCCCAAGGGGTTTCCAATGAATAAAACGGATGCTCTACTTTTACAATCGTATCGCGGCCATCGCTAGTATCGGCGTAATACACGCGAGTAGATATCTGCGAATTAAAAATGTGCGGATTGCTAATGTCGTAGCTGATCAGATTGCGATCATTATTTTGCTCATAACCAATAGTGAACTCGGTTCCCGTCCCCATGATGTTGCCATCAGAAATAGCGAAACCTGACTCAGTTCCCTGCGATTCTTTGCTCACCGACACTTGCGGCTCCAATGCCCAGGAGTCTTGAGTAATTACGACTATATCGACCTGATCGGCACAGATTTTTTTTGGCAGTATGTAGGCATTGGAAAGATACGGACGCGTGCGCAAAATACGCTCGCTTTCCTCTACTTTTTGCTGATTGAATTTGTCGCCTTCACGAAATAATAATTGCGTGCGAATAACACTCGGACGAGTGTTGACATGCAATTTATTCAGAAACATATACAGGCCATTATTTTCATCCGGATCATCTGGATCAAATACGGATTTGGTGTTGTATTCGATATGGCGAACGGTTTTTCCTTCCAAGCCATCAAAGCGGGTTGAGGTGATACGAGTGTTTTTGATATCGGAAAATTTTTTTCCGGAGATATAAAAATTTTCACAAGTTGGATCGTCTTCCGCAGCAACAGGAGGCTCATCAGCATTCGCCCATACAGGGAATAATGCCAACATACTGAACAACCCGACATACGGGGTCTTAATCATATTGATGCCTCATCGCTCACTTACTGATATTCGTTAACGCCCTGATTTTTGCAGCTAATTCCCATACTCTTCTCGTTTCACATCTATCTTGCGCAATGCAGCTCTGCAATCTTCTATTACAGAAGGATAGACGTTCCGGTGAAAGAGATCAGCCTGTCGTTAGGAATAATAAGTAACCGCCCTAACGAATATCTGTTCGGTTTCGAGCTTAGCTGTAGAGGGCAATTATTGTTTGAACCGCACTGCACTTGCAGTTACGACGGTTACGCGCCCCATTTAAGAACGCGCACCTTAGCACGCGAGTATTAGCGAACCTAGCGGGAAGCTGTTAAAAAGTTTTTAGTGATGGCGAGCGCAAGCGGGAGACGAGAAAGCTGGTTATTGATCATCCACAACTGTTTCATTTCCACTTTCATGTTGAGAGTGATCCATATCGGAATGGTTCATTCCTGAGTGATCCATCATCTCGTGATCCATTGTTGCGTGGTCCATTCCTGAGTGGTCCATTGTCGAATGGTCGTGCTCAGACGATGCGTCTAGATGATTGTGCATTTCATGTTCATCCGCAGCACCTTCCATTTGATGTCCGTGGTGATCGTGCGTGGAATCAGAAGTAGCATCAGGCGAGTGTTGATGAGTTTCTGCACCATCACCGTGATGATGCTCGTGCCCGGTGTGGCCACCGCCCCAAACAGTCCACAATCCAAACAGGATTATCAGGAGGGCGAAACTCCAGCGGACGTGGCGACGCTGTAATAATCGGCCTAATTGCTGCGCTACAAAACCCGTTGCAAGCACTGCGGGCAAAGTGCCCAAACCGAACGCCAACATAATTAATCCGCCACCAAGTGCATGGCCTTGCGCCATCGCATAAGCAAGTGCCGAGTAGACTAAACCGCAGGGCAACCAGCCCCAAATTCCACCCAACACCACTGCTTTGGCAGGGTTATCAACGGGCATCAAGGCCTTACCCAAGGGCTGTAAATAAGCCCACAAGTAACGACCACCCGTCTCCAGATATGTGAGTCCGCGCCACCAATTAGCGAGATACAAACCCATCGCGATCAACAGCAGACCGGCGAACCAACGCAACCAGATCGCGCCGCCAGATGCGGTAATTTGTTGGGCGAAGATGCCGACTATGGCACCCATCAGGGCATAGCTGAAAATTCGGCCGAGGTTGTAGCTGAGCAGGATAAACCAGCGGCGCGCCTTGGCATTGGCTGGCACAGCCATACTCAAGGCGCCCATAATACCGCCGCACATACCCACACAATGGGCACTGCTAAAGAGGCCGAGAAGGAACGCGGCCGTGAGGGCTGACCATTCAATCATCATACGGAGGGAGTCTTATCGTCGGGAGCGGCGTCAGTGGTGGTAGCGGAGTTGTCTTTTTTGGACTTTTCCGTGTCGAACAAGATGCGGTGCGCTTCAGTATCGAGATTATCGTACTGACCATTGTTGAGCGCCCAAAACAGCACCTTGATCGCCAGACCAATAAAGATCAGTGCACAGGGGACAAGAAAATACAGACTTTCCATTAACGGCTCACGGATTGAAATTACTTGGTTAAACGCAGTGCGTTAAAGATCACGATCAACGAGCTGGCGGTCATCCCTATTGCAGCCAGCCAAGGTGGGATCATACCCGCCGCCGCCAGTGGCAACGCGAGCAAATTATAAACCAGCGAATAACGCAGGTTTTGCTTGATGACCGCTTTGGTGCGATGGGCGATTTCGATGGCATCCGCCAACACTTCCAAACGATCATTAAGCAGCACGGAATCCGCGCGGGTCTGCGCCAGATCCGAGGCAGAGGCCATGGCGACAGAAACATCCGCACCCGACAGGACTGGCACATCATTAATGCCATCGCCAATCATTAATACTTTATCACCTGCCGCCTGTCGCTGGCTTAAATGCGACAATTTGTCGCCTGGTTTTGCACCGGCAATATAGTCATCAATTCCTAATTGTTGCGCCAACTGGGCAACTGTACCGGATTGATCGCCACTGAGTAATTCAACCGCAATGCCCCGCGCTTTGAGCTGCTGGATTAGCGGGGCGGCATCAGGCCGAACCTCATCAACCAAGGCAATCCAGGCCAGTGGTGCCTGGGTATTGGCGAGCAACAGCCAGCTATGGAGTGCATCAGGTAGTTCAAGTGATGAAGCCAGCTCCCCTGCGGCAAACTCCGCAGTGCCCAAGCGGTAGGTTTCATCCCCGATACGCCCTTCCACACCGGCTGCTGTGGTTTGCTTGATGTCCTGCGCTTTGAATACATCTTGCCAAGGGCGGAATGCGGCAGCCAATGGATGGTTTGACCCTGCCTCCAAGGCGGCGGCTATTCCTAATAGCTCCTGCTCGCTGTGGCTGACACCCACGAAAGGTTTGACCTCCGCCACCGCAAATTTGCCTTTGGTGAGCGTGCCGGTTTTATCAAAAATAACGCGGTTAACACTGCTAAGGGTTTCAATCACATGACCACGCGCGACTAGAAAGCCACGCTTGCGCAGATTCGCTGTCGCCGCCGATAAGGCCGCCGGCATCGCCAGTGCCAAGGCACAAGGGCAAGTAACTACCAATACCGACAAGGTCACCCAGAGCGCTTGTTCCGGGCGATACCAGAGCCAGAAGGCAAACACCACACTGCAGACAATTAACAGGCGGGCGATAAAAAACCGTGCAATGCGATCTGCCACCATCACCTGCTGCGGTTTTTCATCCGCCGCTTGGGTAGCCAAACGCTCGATTGCCGAAAGCTGGGTTGCCGCGCCCAAAGCCGTCACCACTACTTTGAGCGGGCTGTGATTATTGAGCGTGCCGGCGATTACCGTATCACCCACTGCTTTGCTCACCGGGCGCGACTCTCCTGTGAGCAGCGCTTCTACCACCGCGCTTTCACCGGCGATCACACGGCCATCGCAGGGAAAGGTTTCACCCGCTTTCACCAGAATCAGATCACCCAGTTGCAGGGTTTTAATCGGCCTCGACTCTTCAATATCGCAGCCGTTTTCTTCCCGTACACAGCAAGCTGTCAGTGGCATGAGTTGGGCGAGATTGCCAAATGCGAGGCGGTTGCGATGGCGCGCGCGCAATTCCACATAGCGACCAATCAACAAGAATAAGGTAAACATGGAGACGGATTCAAAATACACCTCGCCGGTGCCGGAAACCGTCGCCCACACACTGGCGATGTAAGCCAAGCCAATCGCAAGTGCGACGGGAACATCCATCACCAGATGGCGCATTTTGATGCTGCGCCAAGCTGCCTGGAAAAACGGCCAAGCCGAGAAAAACACTACCGGCGCCGCCACCAGCATTGATAGCCAACGCAAAAAGTCCAACCAGAAATCGGTCGCGCCGGTATACATACCCACCGCCACCATCATCGCCTGCATGGTGCCAAAACCTGCAACGCCAATACGGAACAAGGCGATACGGTTCTCTTTTTTGATCAGCTGTTGTTGCTGGTCATCGGTAGCTGGGCGCGGTGTGTAACCAATCGCAGCGAGGGACTGGAATATCTCACTTAAGGAACTGGCTGAATCCCACACAATCGCACAGCGATGGGTGCTCAGGTTGACAGTGACTGACTGGATTGCCGAATTTTTTTTGAGATGAGTTTCGATCAACCAGCTGCAGGCAGCACAGCTGATACCTTCGAGCAATAGATTGGCCTGTTTGAGATTGCCATCAAACGGAATCACAAACTCGGCTTGAACTTCGGGTAAATCGTAGATATCCCAGCGTTCGCCGCCCTGCCCTGATAACTCCGGGCGGTCACTACTGGCGGTGCGGAATTGGTAGAAATTCTCCAGACCGCCATCGACAATCGCCATGGCAACCGCCTGACAACCGGGGCAGCACATGCGCTGCTCTTTACCTTGAATAACGACTGGATAATAACTGGCAGCGGGAACCGGCAGGCCACAGTGATAACAGGCCTGCTCAAGAGGGGCACCAGAGGGCGCGGTGGATGTCATCTAGCCTTGGTTACTCAACTCGTGGCGTCAATGCCGTTACTTCGGATTCACGGAAGTTGATTTCACCGCTCAATGTCCAAGGGGCATCGTTGCGCATTGCAAGATCATTGATTGGATAAAGAGTCAGGTACCAGGAATATTCCGGCTCGGTTTTCAACTCACCTCGATAATGACCGGGCGCAACTTCCTTCAAGCTAATGAGTTGGTCTTTCGCTGCTTTTACCGGATGCCCCATCATTAGCAGCAACTCGTTCGGCATCAACTTGGCATCGGTCGGCGCATTAGTAACAGTGAGTAAAACATCACCGCTGGTACGGTCAAAACGCAGCTCGCCGCTCAAACCCAATTCGTGCGCCCGTTTGTCCTGCTCAAGCGCCTGGTTAATCATGCGCCCTTCTTTGTAGTAGTTATCGATGATCACATCATCTGCGCCTTTAAGGGCAATGGTCACGGTAATCGAACACATAATAATGATGTAGATCAGCGGGGCGAATACAAACCAGAACCAGAACTCGCGGTACCAGGGTTTTACAACTTCTTTGGTTGAGTCGTTCATAATTTGCGAAACACCTTTTGGAGAAACACTATTCGGAGAAGCACTCATTCAGACACCTTTAACTCAGCCCATTATAGTAATGGGTTGATGATTATGGACCAATAAACGTGGTGGTATTGGTCGCAGTAATTTCCGGATTTTCACGCGCACGGATGCGGAAACGAATTTCAGACTTCTTGTCTTTTAGATCTTCTTTATTCACCGATACCCGCACAGGAATAGTCAGCATCTCACCTTCAAGCGCCGGGATTGATTTGTAACCTAACACTTTAAAGTCATAATCGCCCTCCACGGTGACATCGTAGGTGTGGGTGCCGCGATCCATATTGCTGATTTTCAGGGTATAAACGTTCTGGATAGTATCTTCCACTTCGCGGAACAGCCTTACACCCCGGTCGCGCTGTGCTTCCAAGCCCACGGGTACACGGGTGGCGATGGAATAAATAAATAGCGACACCATCACCAGTAACATTGCACCGTAGCCAAATAAGCGCGGACGGAGAATTTTGGTTTTGCCATTATTGATGGCATCCTCAGTAGTGAAGCTAATCAGACCACGTTCGTAGCCCATTCGATCCATAACGGTATTACACGCATCAACACAGAGCCCGCAATCGATACATTCGGCTTGCAAACCATCGCGGATATCAATATCCACCGGACACACCTGCACACACCAGGAGCAATCGATGCAATCACCCAAACCTTTGGCTTTGTAATCGTCACTTGGTTTACGCGGGCCGCGCGCTTCACCGCGTACGGCGTTGTAAGACACAGTAAGCGTGTCTTTGTCGTACATCACCGCCTGAAAACGCGCGTAAGGGCAGATGTATTTACAGAACTGCTCGCGCATAAAACCGGCATTCATGTAGGTAGCGCCGAGATAAAACAGCACCCAAAACGCCGTCATCAAATCCAGGTTGAAGGTGAAGAAATTGACGATCAGGCTGCGAATGGGCACGAAGTAACCGATAAACGTCAGCGATGTAACCAGCGAAATCGCAATCCAAATGGATTGTGTCGCGCTCTTGCGCCAGATTTTTTCAAAGTTCCAAGGCTGCGCATCGAGCTTTATCCGCTTGTTGCGGTCGCCTTCACAGAGGTGTTCCGCCCAGATAAACATCTGCGTCCAGACAGTTTGCGGGCAGGTAAACCCGCACCAGACTCGCCCCACCATCACCGTCACGGTAAACAGCAGGAAGGCAGCGATTACCAATAACCAAGCGAGATAAATAGCGTCTTGTGGCCAAAAAGTCAGCCAGAGAATATGGAATTTGCGCTCAGGCAAATCGAACAAGATCGCCGGACGCCCATCAATAACAAACCAGGGCATCAACAAAAAACCCAGCATCAGGGGAATGCCGGTGTAGCGGCGCAGGCGCTGATAGAAACCGGTAATACGGCGGGTGTAGATTTTATCGTCCGCCTCGTAGAGATTTACGTAGCGGATAACGGGTTCTGCAGGTTTTGACGAACTTTCTAACGACGGTTTTTCACTCAAGGTATTACCTCACTACTCCTGCCAACTTGGTTACTTTATCGACAGAAACGCTAATTGAGTGCGAAAAAAAAGCAGGCCTGAGCCTGCCTTCCTTGCAGGAAGAGTGGTTAGTTACTCTTCCAATGACAAACTGTAAACGTAGGCTGCTAGCAAGTGGATACGATCTTCCTTCAACAACTCTTGCTGCGCTGGCATCACGCCGTTGCGGCCATCACGAATTGTTTGGCGGATAGTCGCTGGCTCACCGCCATACAACCAAATTTTGTCAGTCAGGTTAGGTGCACCAACCAGTTGGTTGCCCTTACCATCGGTACCGTGGCAAACCACGCAGTTTGCGGTGTACAACTTGGCGCCAGCTTCTGCTTTTGCTGCATCGTGCTTGCCACCTGAAAGCTGTAGAACATATTCAGTAACATCTACTACGCCTTGTTCACCCAAAATTCCGCCCCATGCTGGCATAGCTGCTTTACGGCCATGAACGATGGTTTCATGAATTTTTTCCGGGGTGCCGCCATAGAGCCAATCTTTGTCGGTCAGGTTCGGGAAGCCGGGGTTACCACCGCCGTCCGCACCATGACATACGGCGCAGTTGTTAGAGAACAGACGGAAGCCCATTTTGAGCGCATCCGGGTTCTTGGCAACTTCTTCAATTGGCATCTTGGAATAGACACCGTAAGTCTCGGCATACACAGTTTCAGCTTTTGCCTGATCGCCACGCAATTCGCCTACTGATGTCCATGCGGGACTGTCTTTAAATTTCAAGCCTTCGTAAGCGCCATAACCAGGATAAATAATCAGGTAGCCGATTGAGAAAATGAACGTCAGGATGAACATCCAGAACCACCAGCGCGGCAATGGATTGTCATATTCTTCAATACCGTCATACACATGACCGGTGGTTTTGGCTTCCGTGCTTTCTTCGCCAGTAACCGCACGTCTGCGGTTGGCCATAAGAATCCAGAACAACAACACCAGGTTGGTAGTTGTCAGGATAATGATCCAAAAACTCCAAAAAGTACTCATAGTAAATCCGCCCTATCGATGATTACTTGTGATCATCTGTCTGCTTGTCTGTAGGTTCATCGGCAAATGGCAACTTGGCATCTTCTTCAAAGCGCTTTTTAAGCTTGGGCGAAAACGCCCAAAAGCACACGCCGAAGAAGGCGATAGTTACCAGTACCGTTGAAATTGCGCCAATAGTCCCTGCGTCCATTAGCGCTTCTCTTTGAGCAGCAAGCCCAGGTTTTGCAAGTAAGCTACCAGTGCGTCCATCTCAGTTACGCCCTGTACCGCTTGCTTGGCGCCCGCGAAGTCTTCTTCGGTGTATGGAACACCTACTTTAGCCAGCGCGCGCATTTTGGCTTCGGTGTGCTTGCCATCCAACTTGTTGTCATACAAGTGCGGATAAGCAGGCATGATCGACTCAGGTACTACGATACGCGGATTAAACAAATGCACTTTGTGCCAATCGTCCGAGTAACGGCCACCAACACGTGCCAGGTCTGGACCAGTACGCTTGGAGCCCCACAGGAACGGGTGCTCGTAAACTGATTCGCCCGCTACTGAATAGTGGCCATAACGCTCTACTTCAGCACGCAATGGACGAACCATTTGGGTGTGGCAAACGTGGCAGCCTTCACGGATATACACGTCGCGACCTTCCAATTGCACAGCGGTGTAAGGCTTCAAACCTTCAACTGGAGTGGTAGTTTGCTTCAGGAAGAATTGTGGAACGATTTCCACCAAACCACCGAAACTGATAGCAACAACCATAAATACGGTCATCAGACCGATGTTCTTTTCTACTATTTCATGACCTTTCACGGCGTTCCCCTTAAACAGCTGGTGCCTGAGCAGGCTGATTAGCAGTATCAGCAGCTGAACCAGCTGCTTTTACGGTGCGGTAAGTGTTGTATGCCATGATCAGCATGCCAGTCAGGAAGAAGGCACCGCCGATTGCGCGCATGATGTAACCACCTTTGCTGAACACAACAGTTTCGATGAAGCTGTAGGTCAAAGAACCATCCGGGTTAAACGCACGCCACATCAAACCTTGGCCGATACCGTTGATCCACATAGCCACTACGTAAAGTACAGTACCTACAGTCGCCAACCAGAAGTGCAAGTTGATCAGTTTTACGCTGAACATCTCTTCGCGGTTAAACAGTTTAGGCAGCATGTGGTACAGCGCGCCGATAGAAATCATTGCTACCCAGCCGAGAGCGCCTGAGTGAACGTGACCTACGGTCCAGTCGGTGTTGTGCGACAGTGCGTTTACGTTTTTGATTGCCATCATCGGGCCTTCAAACGTCGACATACCGTAGAAAGAAAGAGCTACCACGAGGAAACGCAAGGTAGGGTCGGTGCGCAATTTATGCCATGCACCTGACAGGGTCATAATACCGTTGATCATACCGCCCCAGCTTGGCGCGAGCAGGATCAGGGACATCACCATACCCAAAGATTGGGTCCAGTCTGGCAATGCTGAGTAGTGCAAGTGGTGCGAACCAGCCCAGATGTACAGGGAGATCAACGCCCAGAAGTGCACGATAGACAATTGGTAAGAGTAAACAGGACGACCCGCTTGCTTGGGTACGAAATAGTACATCATGCCAAGGAAGCCCGCAGTCAGGAAGAAACCTACCGCGTTGTGGCCGTACCACCACTGCACCATAGCGTCAGCGGCACCAGCATAAGCTGAGTAAGATTTGGTCAGGGTAACCGGGATAAATGCACTGTTAACGATGTGCAGCACCGCAACAGTGACGATGAAACCGCCGTAGAACCAGTTAGCAACATAGATGTGCGAGGTTTTACGCTTAACGATGGTGCCGAAGAACACGATTGCGTAGGAGATCCACACCAGCGCCAACAGGATATCGATTGGCCACTCCAGCTCTGCGTATTCTTTCGCAGAAGTCATTCCCAATGGCAGGGTAATGGCCGCCAGAACAATAACAGCTTGCCAGCCCCAGAAAGTAAAAGGAACCAACCAACCACCAAACAATGTGGTCTGGCAGGTACGTTGTAC
>NZ_JBCECX010000030.1:0-7656 GCF_039207905.1 Cellvibrio sp. | reverse complement strand
GTACAACGTAGTAGGAAGTAGCAAACAGCGCACAACCGCCGAACGCGAAGATTACCGCGTTAGTATGCAACGGACGCAAACGACCGAAGCTGGTATATGGTTGCAGCAAGTCGTTGAGACCCGGCCAAACCAACTGAGATGCGATAAGAACGCCAACTCCCATCCCAAATATGCCCCAAACAATGGTCATAATGGAGAATTTGCGCACTATATCGAAGTCGTATGCTGGAGGATCCCCAGCTACTGTCGCATGACTACCCATAGGACTTTCCTATTACTTAAAGAAAAATGAAAACGTTTATTTCGCCAGCGATATTTGTCGCTCAAAGCTATACGGTGATCATCAACCCTATACCCCTACTTTAGGTGCGGCATTTTGCCCTAAGCGTGGCATTTTGTCTCACCAAACTGGTACAAGGATTGATATTTATCAAATTATTTATGCGCGTTTAACCGGTTTGAAGAATAGTCCATTATTGGATATTTTCTGCTCAAACCAGTATTTCGGCACTTGTTGTTTTTAGTTAAGGACGAATTCCCGTTACTTAAGGGTGCGGCCTTTGTTTGCAGCAATACGCATACGCAAAGCATTCAGTTTGATGAAACCTTCCGCGTCCTTCTGGTTGTATGCACCGGCATCATCTTCAAAAGTTGCGATTTTTTCATCGAACAGGCTGTCAGGAGAACGACGGCCAACAACGCTCACAGAACCTTTGTAAAGCTTAACGCGTACGTCGCCGTTTACATGAACTTGTGACTCATCGATCATCGCCTGCATCATCAGACGCTCAGGGCTCCACCAGTAACCGTTGTAAATCATGTCCGCGTACTTCGGAATCAAGCTGTCCTTCAGGTGGGCAACTTCACGGTCAAGGGTGATGGATTCAATCGCGCGGTGTGCACGCATCATGATGGTGCCGCCAGGAGTTTCGTAGCAGCCACGGGATTTCATACCTACGTAGCGGTTTTCTACGATATCCAAACGACCAACACCGTTCTCACCACCCACTTTGTTCAAGTAAGCCAGTACGGTAGCCGGAGACATTGGCTTGCCGTCGATAGCAACGATGTCACCTTTCTCGTAGGTCAATTCAAGGTAAGTTGCTTTGTCTGGAGCTGCTTCAGGAGCAACAGTCCAGCGCCACATATCTTCTTCAGCTTCAGTCCATGGGTTTTCCAGAACCTTGCCTTCGTAAGAGATGTGCAGCAGGTTGGCATCCATAGAGTAAGGAGATTTTTTCTTCTTGGTGTAATCAACCGGGATATTGTGCTTCTCGCAGTATTCCATCAGGGTTTCGCGCGAGGTCAGATCCCACTCACGCCATGGAGCGATTACTTTGATGCCTGGCTTAAGTGCGTAGGCACCCAGCTCGAAACGTACCTGGTCATTACCTTTACCTGTAGCGCCGTGGGAGATCGCATCAGCGCCAACTTCGTTGGCGATTTCGATCAAACGCTTGGCGATCAAAGGACGGGCAATTGAAGTACCCAGCAGGTATTCACCTTCATAGATGGTGTTCGCACGGAACATCGGGAATACGAAATCGCGCACAAACTCTTCGCGCAGATCGTCGATATAAATTTGTTTAACGCCCAAAGCCTCAGCCTTAGCGCGTGCGGGCTCAACTTCTTCGCCCTGACCTATGTCAGCGGTAAAGGTGATCACTTCGCAATTGTAATTTTCTTGCAACCATTTAACGATCACTGAGGTATCCAGACCACCTGAGTAGGCCAGGACCACTTTCTTGATAGACGACATAGGGAGCTCCCGCGAGACAATCTAGTAAGCTGTTGATTGGAGACTATTGAAAAAATCAGCGACAAAACAAGCAGGGAGTGAGCGCTGATTTAGCGCGCAAAATTCTACTCGCAAAAACAGGAAATTCCCACCTTGATTATTCGGGAATTAGCCAATTTTGCATATGAACAGGGAAGGATTGATCGTTTTGCACACATTCTGGAAACACAAAGGCTACCATTACTGGTTGCCTTTGCGGTAAAGCACTGTCGGAATTAGCGATTACGCATCTTATCGCGCATCCACAACCCGGCTTCTTTCAAGTTGGTTGTCGACCAATTATTGCTGGAACAAGTGCCGGTTTTCCATACCGCACCCGAACGGAAGTCATCGGAATAATTCCAGTTCGTCCAGCTGATTTTGTATTGGTTGAGGATATCCAGATACTGCTGGGTGCTGGTGAAATCATTCGCACCATCGCCGGTGTAATCCTGCGAACCAAACTCGGTGACAAATACCGGCAAGCGCTGGGCCGCCCAGATCAGGTTGTCGCGATACGACTGACCGTGGGACGCCGCGTAGAAATGGAAGGTATACATGATGTTGGTCGCATTCACCGGATTTTGGTAAATATCCTGCGCAGTACGGCCATCGGAAATCCCCATTGAACCCCAACCATGAGTACCAACCAGCACTACCGCATTGGGATTGTACTGGCGAATCACCGGAATCACCTGCTCGGCATAGCTCTTAATCCCCGCCCAAGTCACGCCATTCGGCTCATTGGCTACGTCGTAAATCACGTTGGTTTTGCTGCTGTGAGCCTGGACGATATCGCGGAAGAAATTCTTCGCGTTTTGCAGGTTGTAGTTAGGATCACCCGGGCTCAACTGATGGAAATCCACCAGCGCATACATGCCGCGCTCGGTCGCCTCATCAATCAGGCGCGATACCTGGGCGGTGTAGCCAGCGGGATCAGTTTCATAACCGCCTTCCTGCACATACATGGCGATCCGCAGGATATCGGCTTTCCAATCATTGGCCAGCGCATCCAGCGAACCCTCGGTCAAACAACTGCCCCATCCGTACCACTGGATACCGTGGGTGCTCATACCACGCAGTTGTACCGGTGTGTTGTACTGGTTACACAGCTGGTTGCCGCAGACTTGCAAACGACCATGACGCGCGATAGGTGTAGTGCCCGCAATTGAGCTGGCAGATGAGCTTGAGCGCGGGATACTGGAGGATGATCTGCTGCTGGGCGCGATGCTCGATGACGATCTACTGCTCGGCGCGAGACTTGATGATGGTCTGCTGCTGGACGACAAGCTACTCGACGCAACGCCGGAACAAGCACCTTCACCCGCCCAAACACCAGTCGGGTTTTGCGCCGGGTTTTCGCCTTGCGTCCACCATTTTGCACGGTACTTCACACCGTTAAGTTGGGCGCGATCATTACCCCAATAAATGGTCGATGCATTCCAGTTGGCGATGCCAGCGCAGGAGCCGCCGGTTGAGGCAGCGACTGAAGAAACAGCTGCTGCGCTGGAAGAAGAGTTACCGACAACACCATAAGGTGCCGGTTGGGTTACGCAGGTAGCACGGGAGACGCAGGTCTGGTTGTTTTCCCAGCCCCAGCCGCTCTGGGTATTTGCGCAAACGGGGTAAAGTTGCCCCCACCAATTGCACTGCGCTGCAGCAGCCTGTGCGCTTGCAAACGCGAAAAACAATGTGGCGATAAGACTACTTATTGAACTTATAAGTCGATGTTTCATAAGGGGTGCTCCTTCTGTGGATGAGTTCATCAGAATGAAGAATTCAGGAAGACACATTCAGGATTGGCATTACCACAGCCGCCACTGTCCGTATCAGCAGCAAGGATGAAATACCCCCTGCACCAAGTGCGGCACTTTTCACTTCCGCTCCGATACTTTTCTCTGCTCATTCCCTGTGTGTGACCAATGCACGGACTCAATCCACAACCATTTCTCCTTCAACATCACAATTCGCAGGCGTAAAAAAACCGGTGCAGATGTTAATTCTGCACCGGTTTTTTAATCTCCAGCATTTACATAATCTGCCATCAACTCAGCAGATTTTTCGCATACAAACTACAAACGGAAAGTTGAAACCTTATCGTTAAGTGCGCGCGCTAAATCCTGCAAACTTTTTGCGCGGGTATCACCTTGGTGAGCAACATCAGCAGAGTTGTCCGCAACTTGTTTAATCGCGGTGATGTTATTCAACACCTCGTTGACCACATGGCTTTGCTCTTCTGCAGCCGTTGCAATCTGCGCGGCCATACCACTAATCGCCCCCACGGCAGCATTGATTTTATCCAAGGAGCTGGAGGCGTTATCGGCATTGTCTACGCTGCCGGTAGCGAGGCGACGACTATCGTCCATAATCGCCACCGCATTTTGCGCGGTCGATTGCAATGCACCGATCATCGATTGAATTTCCTCGGTACTCGCGTGAGTACGCTGCGAGAGCACGCGCACTTCATCGGCTACTACCGCAAAGCCCCTACCCTGTTCACCGGCGCGCGCCGCTTCAATTGCCGCGTTAAGCGCGAGTAAATTGGTTTGCTCTGCAACGCCCTTGATGGTTGCGAGAATACCGCTGATGTTTTGCACGTTGGTATTCAGGGTCGCAATTACGCTGCCGGCCTGCTCCACTTTTTGCGCGAGGCCAACGATTGAATCGCGGGTTTTATCCACTTGCTGTTTGCCATCGCTCGCACTGCTTACTGATTCACGCACGGCTTCCGCGGTGTGTTCCGCGTGATGGGCAATCTCTTGCGTGGCATTGGTCATTTCATTCATGGCCTGCGCGACCATGCCGATTTGCTGTTGCTGCACGCCCAAATCGCGCACCGATGTCACCGCTGAATCGGCCATGGTGCGGGCGTTATCTTGCAAGTCAGTCGCCTGCAAGCGGATGTGTTTTACCAGATCGTTCATGTGATCAACAAACGAGTTGAAGTTCGCCGCAAGCAATCCAACTTCATCATTGGACGTCACCGGCAAGCGGCGCGACAAATCCCCATCACCAGAGGCAATATCAGAGAGCGATTGGGAAACGTTGTGCAACGGCAACAAAAGCACACCGTTAAACCAATTAAGCGCAATGATCGTTGCAACCAACAACACCAGAATCACTGCCAATTGCCCCATCAATGTGGATTGCACCGGGCCAACCAATTGCTCACGCTCCAGCACCATCACCAACGTCAAATCCGCACCGGGAATTGCGTCGGCAAACACTTGCATGGTTTTGCCATCCAATTGGATCAAGTGCAAATCATCTTTTGCGCGCAGAATTTGTTGCAGTTTTGCATCGGTCAAATCGGGAGAAATATCGATAAGGGATTTGCTCAGCAATTTTTGGTCAGCGTGGGCAAATATCTTGCCGCCGCGCGCGATAAACATATAACCATTGCCCGGCAAATCGATATCACGCAGCTGCTGCACAATATCGTCAATCACCACGTCGATACCGAGAATCGCCTTAACGCTGCCATCGCTATTGATAACCGCGCGCCCCAGCGACACCACATTTTTACCGGTGGCCGACGCAACTGATGGATTATCAATATAAGTCGCGCGCGGATTTTTGATCGCCGCTATGTACCAACCCCATACGCGGGGGTCGTCATTGCCTGCCGCCATCACCAGATTATTCGCGTTGTATAACTTGCCATCGGCAAACGCCAAAAAGCTGTTATCCACATCGGCGGAGATTTTTACTTGCGTGAGATGAGCGTTGTAATTTTCTTCCGTTGCGCTAGCCGGAAATCCTTCGAGCGCCTTGCCCTTCAACTCAAACCAATCGCTTACATATTTGCTAAAGGTGGCCGAGATACCGGCAACCTGGCGATTGATATTGACCTCCATCGCCTTCATTGCCGAACTGTAGGAAAGGTAGGAAACCGCGCATCCAACCAACAAAAGGGAAACCGCGACCGACGTGCTGATTTTTTTACGTAATGACCAACGAGCTGCCATTGTCTGAACTCCAACTGTGTAGTGACCTTGGGAATTTATTGTTATCGCGCTGTTTTTGTTATCGCCCCCAGAGGGGTTGATTGTTTTTAATCCCTCATGACAGTCCGTTGTTTTTTCTGCTTTTATTTAGCTTTTTGCCTGCTGTTGTAACTTGTCGGCATAAGACTGCAATTGCTTTAGCAATATTTGTTGTTGCTCTGTAAGACTAGCATCGGCAGCCAGCTGCGCCAGTCGCGCATGGAATTCAGTCAAGGTAAGGCTGGATTGGGCTTCAGGGTCGGTCAGGCGCCACTGGCAAAAGCGCTGCCAGCGGGCTTTTTCGTCGCTATTGAGGCTGACGGGAAAGTTGCGCGCGCGATAGCGAAACAGGATTTCCCCCAAACGCGGATCGCGAAAACTGATCTCCGCATTGGCCAGGGCTTCACCATCGGCGCGGCGGATTTGGGTCATCAAGCGCTTGTCATGTTCCTCAAAAAAACCGCTGTAGAGCATTTGTTCGGGATCGGTTTTTTCGGCGAACTCCTGACTGGTATAAAGCTGGAATAGTTTCTGGTGCAGCGCTTGCTGTTCATTCAAAGTGAGGTCGCGCAGGGTTTGCCAATGCTGTTCGCAGCGTGCTTTATCAATCGCCAAACGCTGGGCAGTCGGGTCGTCGAGCATGGCAGCAGGTAATAACATCGGCGTTTTATTGAAGTGGATTTCCTTTAGCGCCAAGCGCTCGACGCCTTCCGGCAGATCTTCCGTGCGGGTAAACAAACGCAGGCGCAACTCCTCGACCGGCAGAGTCAAAAGCGCGCGCGGGTCTGATCCCAAATTAAACGCGATCACCGAATTTTTGTTGGTGGGATGCATCGCCAGCGGCAGCACTAGCGCCGCGTTGCCATTTTCGCCGGGAAAGCGCGACGAAATATGCAGCAGCGGTTTATGGCCATCGATATCAATCATGCTGGCGACAAAGCGTTTATCGCGCAGGCGATAAGCGTAGTCATACAGCTTTGGTTGTTTGGTTTTGATCAGCTTGGCTACTGCGATAGTTGCGTGCACATCCGAGAGCGCATCATGCGCGGCTTCGTGTTTCAAATTATTGGCTTTACTCAGCATCTCCAATTTGAAACAGGGGCGACCGTCCTCATAATTCGGCCACTCAATTCCCTCGGGGCGCAGCGCGCGCGTCATGCGCACCATATCAATAATGTCCCAGCGCGAATTGCCGTTGCGCCACTCGCGCTCGTAGGGATCATAGAAGTTGCGATAGAGCGTGTAGCGCGTGACTTCATCATCAAAGCGAATCGAGTTAAACCCTACGCCACAAGTACCGGGGCGCGCTAATTCCGCATGGATCGCCGCGATAAATTCCCGCTCACTCAAACCGCGCTCCTCTGCTATTTGCGGTGTAAGTCCGGTGATCAAACAGGCTTCCGGCTTAGGCAACAAATCCGGCGCGGGCTTGCAATAAATCATCAGTGGCTCGCCCACAATGTTTAAATCTTCATCAGTGCGGATACCGGCAAATTGCGATGGCCGATCCACCGCCGGGACTTCACCCCAAGTCTCGTAATCGTGCCAATAGAGCGTATTTTGCACATCGGATTTCATTGTATTTATCCCTTCAGAGCGACCGTAAATCGGGCAACAAAACACGCAATGTAACACCCGGCTGCTGCTTTCCCCTATACTTTTCACCTATACTACGGCCTGATTTTTGCGTCTCGATGTGCCATTACCGCACTGATTTTCGCTAACCACCGAATTTGCCTGGAGCCTGATAATGAGTGATTTAGACAGCCTGTTTGCCGCCAACATAAAGTGGGCAGGAGACATTAAACAGCAAGACCCTGAATTCTTTTCCAATCTGGCCAAACAACAAGCACCGGAATATTTATGGATCGGCTGTTCCGATAGCCGTGTACC
>NZ_JBCECX010000029.1:0-61000 GCF_039207905.1 Cellvibrio sp. | reverse complement strand
CTTACGACTTTCATTCACTTACGGTAACAAATTAGTAGGAAGAAATTGCTATGGCTAAGCCAAGTAATAAAACCACAGCCAAGAAAAAAGTTAAAAAGACGGTGATTGATGGCGTTGCGCACATCCACGCCTCTTTTAACAATACCATCGTGACTATCACTGATCGTCAAGGCAATGCTCTTGCTTGGGCGACCTCCGGTGGTTCTGGTTTCCGTGGTTCACGTAAAAGTACTCCTTTTGCTGCTCAGGTTGCTGCAGAGCGCGCTGGTGAAGCGGCAAAAGAATATGGTTTGAAAAACCTCGACGTCGAAGTTAAGGGCCCAGGCCCAGGTCGCGAATCTGCTGTTCGTGCACTTAACAATGTTGGTTATAAAATTACTAACATTACTGACGTTACGCCGATTCCTCACAACGGCTGTCGTCCGCCGAAGAAACGTCGCGTATAAGGGGGAGTAGAAAATGGCTCGTTATATTGGACCTACCTGTAAACTGTCTCGTCGCGAAGGCACTGATCTTTTTCTTAAAAGTGGTGCGCGCGCTTTAGACTCAAAATGCAAAATTGAAACTGCACCGGGCCAACATGGCCAACGTCGTGGTCGCTTGTCAGACTATGGTGTGCAGTTGCGTGAGAAGCAAAAAGTTCGTCGTATTTACGGCATTCTTGAAAAGCAATTCCGCGGTTATTACAAAGAAGCTGCTCGTCGTAAAGGCGCCAGCGGTGAAAACTTGTTGAAGCTGTTGGAATGCCGCTTGGATAACGTTGTTTATCGTATGGGCTTTGGTTCTACTCGCGCTGAATCACGTCAATTGGTATCACATAAGGCAATCAGCGTTAACGGTAAAACTGTTAATGTTGCATCTTTCCAAGTAGGTGCTGGTGATGTAGTTGCTGTGCGTGAAAAGGCTAAGAAGCAATTGCGCGTTCAAAATGCATTGAATCTGGCTGGTCAACGCAGCAATGTTGAGTGGGTTGATGTAAATAGCGAGAAGAAAGAAGGCGTTTTCAAGCGCGTTCCTGATCGCATTGATTTACCTGCTGACATCAACGAGAACCTCATCGTCGAGCTTTACTCCAAGTAAGGGACGAACCGCTAACAGGTGTGGCTATGCAGACTGCAGTAAACGAATTTTTAACTCCGCGTCATATCGATGTTTCAGAAAGTGGTCCAACTCGCGCTCGCGTGGTGTTGGAGCCTCTGGAGCGTGGCTTTGGACATACTTTAGGCAATGCGTTGCGTCGTATTTTGCTTTCTTCTATGGCCGGTTGTGCCATTACTGAAGTAGAAATCGATGGTGTGTTGCATGAGTACAGCGCAATTGAAGGTGTTCGTGAGGATGTTATTGAAATCCTTCTGAACCTCAAGGGCGTTGCAGTAATTATGCACGGTAAGGATCATGCTGTTCTTACCTTGACCAAAAAAGGCCCGGGCGTTGTTACTGCGGCTGATATTCAAGTTGATCATGATGTGGAAATTAAAAATCCGGATCATGTGATTGCGAATATCACTGGTAATACCGAATTGAAAATGCGCTTGACTATCGCTCGCGGCCGCGGCTATCAGCCTGCAGACAGCCGTCGTCGTGATGATGACGAAAGTCGTGCAATTGGTCGTTTGCAGTTGGATGCTTCTTTCAGTCCTGTTAAGCGTTTGGCTTACAGTGTAGAAAGTGCTCGTGTTGAGCAGCGTACTGATTTGGATAAATTGATTTTGGATCTGGAAACCAACGGGACCATTGATCCGGAAGAGGCTATCCGTCGCGCTGCAACTATTCTGCAGCAACAGCTTGCTGTATTTGTTGATCTCGAAGGTGAGAAACAATCTGCTCCAGAGCAAAAAGAAGAAGCTATCGATCCAATTCTTCTGCGCCCTGTTGACGATTTGGAGCTTACCGTTCGTTCAGCAAATTGCTTGAAAGCAGAAAATATTTACTATATTGGTGATTTGATTCAGCGCACTGAAGTGGAGCTGTTGAAGACGCCAAACTTGGGTAAAAAATCTCTTACCGAAATTAAAGACGTTCTTGCATCACGCGG
Source organism: Cellvibrio sp. (assembly GCF_039207905.1). Lineage (GTDB taxonomy): Bacteria > Pseudomonadota > Gammaproteobacteria > Pseudomonadales > Cellvibrionaceae > Cellvibrio. Next base: position 58,965 of record NZ_JBCECX010000029.1, on the reverse strand, counting down.
ATTGTCTCTCGGTATGCGTTTGGAGAACTGGCCTCCAGCTAGTTTGAGAAACGACTAAAAACGATGAAATCATGGGTGAGCATCAGATTATCGATGCTTACCCATGATTTTTTATTATTAGTTCGCCCGTGAACTCACTTCGGTGCGGGTGATTAACGAGATTGCTGTTAGCAATCCATTTTGAAGGAAATTTACCATGCGTCATAAATTAACTGGTCGTCAATTAGGCCGTAATGCATCTCACCGTAAAGCTATGTTCCGTAACATGGTTATTTCTTTGGTAGAGCATGAATTAATTAAAACTACTTTGCCGAAAGCAAAAGAGCTGCGTCGTTTTGCAGAACCTTTGATCACTTTGGCTAAAGTGGACAGCGTTGCTAACCGTCGTTTGGCATTCGCTCGTTTGAATAGTAAAGAAGCGGTAGGTAAGTTGTTTAGTCAGCTAGGCCCACGCTACAACACCCGCCCAGGTGGCTATGTTCGTATTTTGAAATGCGGCTTCCGCGCAGGCGATAAAGCACCAATGGCTTATGTTGAATTGGTTGATCGTCCAGCTAAAGAGCTTGCGGCTGCGGTAGATGCTGAATAAGTTTTACTGATTCAGAAAAAAGGCCAGACAGAAATGTCTGGCCTTTTTTATTTGCTCTGGGAAAGGTTTTTATTTCTGTACTAATCAGTATTCAGCCGATGAATTGTTTGGTTGCTCACATTTAATTCTGGGCAACTATGGTCAATGTCGCACAAAACTTTCAGCTTTTGCTGACTTTTTTAGTTGGGGCAAATCGTTAAAATGATCAACACAAGGACGCTGACCAGCACAGGATGTTTTGGTTGGAGGAGTGGTTTCAGGATGAAGCTTATCCATGGATGCGAAGAGAATAAGGCAAGATGCCAGGCCATCATGATGATCGGTTTTCCCAAGCAGGATGCAACGGGGCTTGCAGGATGCAATGCCCCATTTTCTCTTTTTTACTTCTTGCTCGCCCTTGTCGATTTTGCTTTTTTGCTTGGTAGTTTAAGCATTGGAGCCAAAAATCTTCCCGTGTGTGAATAATCCAGCTGGGCAATCTCTTCAGGCGTGCCAGTTGCGATAATTTGCCCGCCGCCGCTTCCGCCTTCAGGCCCCAGATCAACAATCCAATCTGCCGTTTTTATTACATCCAAATTGTGTTCGATAACTACCACTGTGTTGCCGTGATCGCGCAGTCGATGCAGCACATTTAATAATTGTTGGATGTCGTAGAAGTGCAAGCCGGTTGTCGGTTCATCCAGAATATAAAGTGTTTTGCCTGTGTCGCGTTTGGATAACTCTTTTGCGAGTTTCACACGCTGCGCTTCCCCGCCAGAAAGTGTTGTTGCTGACTGCCCCAAGCAAATATACGAAAGACCTACATCAATAAGCGTTTGCAATTTATTGGCAATTGATGGGATAGCATCAAAGAATGCGCGCGCATCCTCAATAGTCATGCCCAACACTTCGTTGATATTTTTTCCTTTGTATTTCACATCCAGTGTTTCGCGATTGTAGCGTTTGCCTTTACAAACATCGCAGGGGACGTATACGTCAGGAAGGAAGTGCATTTCCACTTTAGTGACACCATCGCCCTGACAAGCTTCGCAGCGGCCGCCTTTTACGTTGAAGCTGAAGCGGCCAGGTTGATAACCACGTGAGCGTGATTCTTGGGTGCCGGCAAAGAGTTCGCGAATGGGAGTGAATATGCCGGTATAGGTTGCTGGATTCGAGCGCGGTGTGCGACCAATAGGGCTTTGGTCGATATCCACGCACTTGTCGAATAAATCCAGGCCTTCGATTTCTTCATAAGGTGCTGGGTCGAGAGTTGTTGCGCCGTTTAATGCGGTTGCTGCAAGTGGATGCAGCGTGGCATTGATCAGCGTCGACTTACCTGAGCCGGATACACCAGTAACGCAGGTCATTAATCCCACCGGGATTTCCAAGGTAACATTTTGCAGGTTGTTGCCGGTCGCACCAGAGAGGCGAAGCACTTTCTTTGGGTCAAATGGATTGCGTTGCTCGGGGACTGCAATAGAGCGTGTTCCGCTCAGGTATTGGCCGGTGATGGAATCCTTGTTGGCCATAATGGCTTTGATATTACCTTGCGCAATCACCTGACCGCCGTGAACGCCAGCGCCTGGGCCGATATCGATCACGTGGTCGGCCTGGCGGATAGCGTCTTCATCGTGCTCCACCACGATTACGGTATTGCCGATATCGCGTAAGTGGGTGAGGGTTTTCAGCAGTCGTTCGTTATCGCGTTGATGCAGGCCAATAGAAGGCTCATCAAGGATATACATCACCCCAACCAAGCCGGCGCCGATTTGGCTGGCGAGGCGGATGCGCTGTGCTTCGCCACCGGAAAGAGTTTCGGCGCTGCGATTTAACGTCAGGTAATTCAAGCCAACATCGACCAAAAAGCGGAAGCGGTCGCGCAGCTCCTTCAGGATTTTATCGGCGATACCCGCTTTGCGGCCGGTGAAGGCCAGCTTCATGTAGTACTCGTAAGCGTCGGCAACCGGCATTTCGGTAATTTTGGGCAGCGGGCGCTCATCGATAAATACATTGCGCGCTTCAATACGCAAGCGTGTACCTTCACATTCGGGGCAGGGCTGGCTAGACAGGAATTTGGTCAGGTCCTCGCGCACCGAGTTGGATTCGGTATCGCGATAGCGCCGTTCCATATTGATCAGCACGCCTTCAAAGCTGTGGCTGCGTTTGTACACATCGCCACGATCATTGACGTAATTGAATTCGATAACCTCTTCGCCTGAGCCGTAAAGCACGGCATCGCGCTGCTTAGCTTTGAGTTTGGACCAAGGGGTGTCGACATTAAATCCATAATGTTTCGCGAGCGAGGCGAGCATATGGAAGTAGTAGACGTTGCGTTTATCCCAACCGCGAATTGCGCCTTCAGACAAGCTCAGCGCGGTATCCTGGATTACCTTATCCTCATCAAAAAACTGATGCACGCCCAAGCCGTCGCAGGTCGGGCAGGCGCCCGCTGGGTTATTGAATGAGAACAGGCGCGGTTCGAGTTCGGTCAGGCTGTAATCACAAATCGGGCAGGCGTGTTTTGATGAAAACAAACGGTCGGGCGCTTCACCATCCATATAATTAATGCAGGCGATACCTTCGGAAAGATTCAGCGCCGTCTCAAAGGATTCCGACAGACGCAGCTTTAAATCGTCGCGCACTTTAAAGCGGTCGATTACCACTTCAACGGTGTGTTTCTTTTTCTTGTCGAGTTTGGGCGTGTCATCCAGATCGCAGAGGATGCCGTCGATACGCGCGCGAATAAAACCGTCGCGTTTCAGCTGCTCAAACACATGCAAGTGCTCTCCTTTGCGGTCGCGGATAACCGGCGCCAGCAGCATAAGCTTGGTGCCTTCCGGCAGTGCCAGTGTGGTATCCACCATCTCGCTAATGGTTTGCGCTGTGAGTGGTGCGCCGTGCTCCGGGCAGCGCGGTTCGCCGACGCGGGCGTAGAGTAAACGCAGATAATCGTAAATTTCGGTGATGGTGCCGACGGTGGAGCGGGGGTTGTGTGACGTGGATTTTTGTTCGATCGAAATAGCGGGGCTCAAGCCCTCGACATGATCGACATCCGGTTTTTCCATCATCGACAAAAACTGGCGCGCATAGGTGGACAGCGACTCTACATAGCGGCGCTGACCTTCGGCATAGAGGGTATCAAACGCGAGCGACGATTTCCCTGAGCCGGAGGGGCCGGTAATAACCACCAGCTTGTCGCGCGGGATATCGAGATCAACATTCTTGAGATTGTGGGTGCGTGCACCCCTGACAATAATCTTGTCCATATACTGCGATCCACCTATGGTCATTCAAACGTATGGGCATTCAAAACGGTCGATTATACGTTAATGGTTTGCCAGCAGATGTCAGTAGCACGACATTCTTCTGTAAGTCTTGGTAAACCCTTTGGTAGCGAATTAATGCAATCTTGCGCAGGATTTTTAGGTTGTCGGTGGGACTAGTTGGTACACTGGCGCCCTTTTTAATAAGCGACACTTTTTAATTGATCTACCGATCTTAACTGGACTATCGACGGCCGCTCGCCATGCAAGAACCTGTTTCAACATCCATCACTATTTCTGCCCCTGCGCCCTTTGAGCGCAAGGTCGTGCTGTCGTTAGCGGCGCTGTACACCTTCCGCATGTTCGGGCTGTTTATGCTGCTGCCAGTGCTCGCGCTCTATGGCACCGAGTATGCGCACCACAGTCCTTTTTTACTCGGCTTGGCGTTAGGAGCTTACGGGTTTAGCCAGGCATTGCTGCAAATCCCGTTTGGGGTTTTGTCCGATCGCATTGGGCGCAAGCCGTTAATTCTCGCCGGGCTGGTAATTTTTGTGCTCGGTAGCGTGGTCGCTGCGCTGGCGGAGTCGGTTTACGGTTTGATTCTCGGGCGCTTCCTGCAAGGCGGTGGGGCGATTTCGGCGGTGGTGATGGCGCTGCTGACCGATCTGACATCTGATGAAAACCGCACCAAGGCAATGGCTACTATAGGCGCGTCGATTGGTGTTTCCTTTTCTGTCGCTATGACGGTCGGCCCGTTGCTCGCTGCATGGGGCGGAGTAGGGACGATTTTCTGGTTGACCGCGATTTTGGGTGTGATTGGTATTTATATCCTGCTCAAGCTGGTGCCCGATGTTGCCAAAACTACCACCTCCAAACGCGAGGCAGTTGCCGTCCCCAGTTTGCTTGCGGATACGCTCAAGCATCCGCAATTGGCGCGCTTGAATGTCGGGATTTTTGTGCTGCATTTTGTGTTGATGTCGAGCTTCGTGGTGCTGCCATTAATGCTGCAAGACCAGCTGCAAATCGCGCGCGAATATCATGGCTTGATCTACTTCCCGCTGCTGGCATTTGCGTTTGTATTGATGTTGCCGTTTGTGATCATCGCCGAAAAACGCCGCAAGATTAAGGGCGTATTCTTGATTGCCGTGGCACTGCTGCTGGTCGCCGAGCTGGCGTTGATGCTGGTGTCGTCCAACCGGATTTTTGCGTTGCTGGTGCTGTTTGTATTCTTTATCGCGTTCAACGTATTGGAGGCGACTCAGCCGTCCATGGTGAGCAAGATTGCGCCTGCCGGTGCCAAGGGTACGGCGACCGGGATTTATTCCACCTGCCAAGTGTTGGGTGTATTTGGCGGCGGTGCGCTGGGTGGATGGTTGCTGCAGCACCAAGGCGCTAACGCCGTATTCCTGCTCAATGCGGTATTGGTTTTGATCTGGTTGGTGGTTGCCTGGTCGATGAAACCACCGCACTTCCTCGCCAGCGTATTAATCCCGCTGCGAGGGCAAGATCATCAACGAATTACGGACAGATTGCGCGCCGTCGATGGTGTGGCCGAAGTGGTGATTGTCGCTTCAGAAAATACCATTTATCTCAAAGTTGACCAGAAGCGCGTTGATCGCAAACAGCTAGCGGCGATTGTGGATGAAGTGTAAAGTGTCCGGCGCCCCGCAGGGGCAATAAACAGTAACTCGAAAGCCGCCGAAGTACAAAAACAGAAGGCGGATACTCGGTAAATCAAGAGGAATTTAAAATGGCTCGTGGTATTAACAAAGTAATTTTGATCGGCAATATCGGGCAAGATCCCGAAGTGAAATATATGCCGTCCGGCGGCGCAGTGACCAACGTCAGCGTGGCCACATCAGAGACATGGAAAGACAAAAATACCGGCCAACCTCAAGAGCGTACCGAATGGCATCGCGTGGTGTTTTTTAACCGTCTGGGCGAGATCGCCGGCGAATACCTGAAAAAAGGTTCCAAGGTTTATATCGAAGGCGCATTGCGCACTCGTAAGTGGCAGGCGCAAGACGGCACTGACCGCTACACCACCGAGATCGTTGCCAGCGAGATGCAAATGCTTGATGGTCGTGGTGACAATACCGGCATGGGCGGCGGCGCAGCTATGGGCGCAGCGGCTATCGCCAACAGCTTTGACCAAACCCCGCAATACAACAACGCGCCAGCCCAGGGTGGATACAACCAGGGTGGTGGTTTTAATCAGCAGGGCGGTGGCAACTTCAATCAGCAACCTAATCGCCAACAACCGGCGCAACAGCCGCCGCAGCAACCAGCTGGATTTGACTCGTTTGATGACGATATTCCCTTCTGACGAACAGCTGGCATTTTGATATCTTTAACAGGGCGCGCTTACACCAAGCTGCGCCCTGTTTCATTTGGGCTGGACTGTTTCATTTGTGTCAGAAACGCCCACCAATAATAACTATCGGGAGATTTAATCCATGTCGGCTCAAGGTCAAACTTTTTCAGTGATGTTCAAGGCAAAAACAATCGTCGCATTAGCGCTGGTTGGATTGTGGAGTTGCGGTGCGATTGCAGCGGCAGAAAAGCCGGCAAAAACAGCGGCGGTAACTCAGGTTAAATTGTGGAATGGCAATAAAACCCAATCGCGCCAGCGGTATGAGCGCGAAGTATTGGAGGCCGCGCTCAAGGCGACCAAAGCATCGCACGGCAAATGGAATCTGCAGGAAGATTTGACCGATTATCCGCTCGCCGCCGATGAGGCCAGCGTATTTCGCAGCAAGGGTTTCGATATTTTCGGCACAGTCGCGGGCAATACCAAATTGGCCGACGAAAAGAAAACCCTTATTCCGCTACCGTTGATGAAAGGCTTATTGGGTTATCGCATCCTGATTATCCGCGCTGCCGATAAAGAAAAGTTTGCTGCGATTAAATCGGCGCAACAATTACAGCAATTGCGTTTGGGCATTCCCAGCACCTGGGCAGATGCCGAGTTGTTTCGCCAGAACGGTTACAAAGTCGAAGAAAAGGGCAGCTTTGATGATTTGTTTACCCGCTTGGAAAATAACGAGTTTGATTATGTGTCCTTCGGCGCTAACGAGGTTGCGGGTGTATTTGCCGAGCGTGCGGCCAAATCAGGCAAGTTGATGGTCGATTCATCGCTGCTGGTTTATTACCCTTTCCCGCTGGTGTTTTATGTAAACCCAAACAATCCCGAGTTGGCGAAGCGCGTAACCCAGGGGGTGCAAACCATTACAGCGAACGGCAAGTTGGATAAGATTTTTAATCGCTATTTTGGCGCCGATTTAAAGGCATTGAATCTGTCAGATCGAACCAAAATTACCCTTAAAAATCCAATCCTGCCTGCTGAAATGGCCGATTTTTCACCCTCGATTTAATCTCCATGCGGGTGATGTTTGTCACCCGCATTCCATGACATTGGCTGCTATTGCGGCCAATTGCTTTCTCATATGCTGGTCCCATCCAAACGTCACATTGTTTTCCGATTCGCGCTGCAGTTGTTCAAACTAAAACTTCTAGGCGCAAGCGCCAGTCTTGCGTAATATGCGGGCGGTAATATGCGTAAGTTAGTCAAAATAAACGCATAAACCCGATCAGCGCTTCCGGCGAAGTTTTTAGTAGCATTGCTAAAAATCGTACAGGGCAAGTATTAAACAATAATGGGCAGAACATATTGTGACGAATCAAGACGAACTCCTATCCCAGTTGCGCATTAATCGCGACCAAGCTGCAGACAAAACCAACTCCACCCGCCTGTGGATAGGCGCAGCAGTTGTTGCGGCAGTTGCCATTATCGGCTTCTCGCTGCTAGGTGAGGGCGATCCGGTCAAAGTGCAGGTTGAGATGGCGCGTATGGCGGTGCCAGATTCGTCGTCGGCAACAGTACTTGATGCAACTGGTTATGTAGTGGCGCGCCGCATTTCTACCGTGTCTTCCAAGGTGACCGGGCGTGTCGCAGAGATTTATGTTGAAGAAGGGCAGCAGGTCGAGAAGGATCAGATAGTTGCACGTCTGGATGATGCCAATACGGTTAAATCAGTTGAGCTGAGCAAAGCAGAATTGCGCTCCGCGAAAACTCTGGTAGTTGAAACTGAGGCGCGTTTGACTGAGGCCAAATTAACCCTGGAGCGCAACACCGAGTTGGCGCGTCAGCAATTGGTGAGTGCCGCTGCATTGGATAAAGCGCGCGCTGATTTTGAATCGCTGCGTGCGCAACTGGATGCACGCAATGCCGACGTTGATGTAAGCCGCAAGCGTTTGGCACTGCAACAACAAAATCTGGATGACCTGACGCTGCGTGCGCCGTTTACCGGCGTGGTGATCAGTAAGGATTCACAACCGGGCGAAATGATTTCCCCTATCTCGGCGGGCGGCGGATTTACCCGTACCGGTATTTGTACATTGGTGGATATGTCTTCACTGGAAATTGAAGTGGACGTAAATGAATCCTACATCCAGCGCGTGCGCGATGAGCAATTTGTGCAAGCGGTATTGGAAGCTTATCCGGATTGGAAAATTCCCGCGAAAGTGATCGCCATTATTCCAGCAGCAGATCGCCAGAAAGCGACGGTAAAAGTGCGTATCGGTTTTCAAGTGAGCGACTCGCGTATCCTGCCTGATATGGGGGTGAAGGTTGGTTTTATGAATGCAGAACCTGTTGCGCAAGAAAAACCGAAAGAGCCATTGGGGGTGCGCGTGCCGATCAGTGCAGTGCGTAACGATGGGGAAAACAAATATATTTTTGTGGTGAAAGACGGCGTTGCCGAGTTGCGCAAAATAACCCTGAATGCGAGCTATGGTAATGATGTTTATATCGGCACCGGCCTGCGCCCGGGCGAAGATTTTGTTATCGATATTCCGCCGGAATTAAAAGATGGCGCAAAAGTAGAATTGTAATTTCGCTTTAACAAATTGGTAAAAAGTAAACCTCACTGGTTGTGCACCAGTGAGGTGGATAAGAATAAAATCTACACGCACGCTTGATCGTATTCGATTTCAGTTTTCCCGTTTTAATATCAGTTATTTTTTTTCTGTCTCATGTCTCGCGTTCTAGTCTAACATCCTGGAGGATTTATGACGGCTCTTGAATCTCAATCACTGGTTACCGATGAATTATTGGTGCAGCTAAAAGGCATTGCAAAGCTATACAAAAAAGGAAAAGAGCAGGTGAAGGTGTTATCCAATCTTGATCTGGATATTCATCGCGGTGATTTTCTGGCGCTTATGGGGCCGTCTGGTTCAGGTAAAACAACGCTGCTAAATTTGCTGGGCGGATTGGATAAACCCAGCTCCGGCGAATTGATTATTGGTGGCCAGCGATTGGATCAAATGTCGTCATCGCAGCTCACCAAATGGCGCGCGCGCCACGTCGGATTTATCTTCCAGTTTTACAATTTAATGCCGGTATTAACGGCCGAAAAAAATGTAGAGCTACCGTTACTGCTGACGAATTTGTCGAGCAAAGAGCGCAAGCATCACGTTGCGGCGGCATTGGAATTGGTTGGATTGTCCAACCGCGCCAAACATTATCCGAGTGAGTTGTCTGGCGGTCAGGAGCAGCGGGTAGCGATTGCACGAGCGTTGGTAAGCGATCCGGATTTATTATTGTGTGACGAGCCCACCGGTGACTTGGATCGCGCCACTGCCGATGAAATTCTTGCGCTCTTGCAAACGCTCAATCAGCAACAACAAAAAACCATCATCATGGTTACTCACGACCCGCGCGCAGCAGATCACGCGCGCCACATTTTGCATATGGACAAAGGGGCGCTGGTAAATGATGGTCGCACAACTCATGCGGAGCACTGATCATGTATTACTTACAGTTTTTATTGAGTAATCTCGGGCGGAAAAAAGTTCGCACTATTTTAACCTTGCTCTCCATCATGATCGCTTTTTTGTTGTTTGGTTTGCTGCGCAGTTTAGCTGCCGCCTTTGACCAAGGCGCAGAAATTGCGGGCGAAGATCGCCTGATCAGCATCAACAAAATTTCATTGATTCAGCCGTTGCCAGAAGCCTATCTAGCCAAAGTACAAGCATTGGATGGTGTCGATAAAGCAACTTCAGCGAATTGGTTTGGTGGTTATTATCAAGAGGCGAAAAACCAGTTTCCACAATTCCCGGTTGTCGCTGACGATTATTTTGATATTTACAGCAATATGATCAGCTTGCCGCCAGAGCAAATGAAAGCCTGGAAAAGCAATCGTATTGGCGTAGTGATTGGTGAAGGTTTGGTAAAACGGTTTAACTGGAAAATCGGTGACCGCATTCCATTGATTGGATTATTCCCGCGCGAAGATGGCAGCACTACCTGGGAGTTTGTAGTAGAGGGCATTTACGAAACCAAAAGCAAAAGTGCTGACGTGAATACCATGCTGATGCATTACGACTATTTTGATGAGGCACGCCAATATGCCAAAGGTACTTTAGGCTGGTTGGTTATCCGTGTGAAAGATCCGAAGCAAGCTGTGCAAGTAGCAACTGCAGTTGATGCGCTGTTTTCCAATTCTCCCGCTGAAACAAAAACCAGTAGTGAAAAAGAATTTGCTAAATCCTTTGCCAAACAATTTGGCGATATAGGGTTAATCACTACGCTCATTTTAGGCGCAGTGTTTTTCACAATGCTGTTAGTGGCTGGCAATACCATGGCGCAATCGTTTCGCGAGCGCATCCCTGAGCTGGCTATTCTCAAAACCCTCGGTTTTTCAGATCGCGCGGTGATGATAATGGTGCTGATGGAAGCAATTGCAATTTCATTAATTGGTGGTCTGGCGGGATTGTTGTTGGCGAAATTAATGATCACCGGCGCTGCAGTCAGTATGGCATCAACCCTGCCGGGGTTAAATTTATCCGGCGTGATGATGCTGGTTGGTGTCGGGTTGATGCTGGCCTTCGGTGTGCTCACCGGCTTTATTCCTGCGCTACAAGGGTTAAGGCTGAATATTGTTACTGCGTTGCGGAGGCGTTAATTATGTTTAATGCATTTGCTCAAATTATTACCATCACACTGATGAACCTGCGTAACTTGCCGCAGCGTCTGGGTACATCTTCTGTTGCTGTATTTGGTGTCGCTTGTGTGGTCGGTGTATTTATCGGTGTACTGTCTATGGCGAGCGGTTTTCAGCGCACCATGGTAAATGCCGGCTCTGAAGATGTGCTCATGCTAATGCGCTCGGGGGCCACCACTGAAATGAATAGCGGTGTGGGTTTTGAACAAACACAAGCAATTGCCAATCTGCCCGGTATTGCAAAACAGGATGGCAAGCCACTGAGTTCTCCCGAGTTGTTTGTTATTGTCGATATGCCTATGCGCCATAAAGATGCTGGAGCCAATGCGCCTATGCGCGGGGTAGAGCCAGCGGCTTTTGCATTGCGCAAACAATTCAAGATTGTCGAAGGGCGCAATTTCACGCCCGGCAAAAATGAATTGATCGTTGGTCGCGGAGCGCAAAAACAATTTGCCAATATGAATGTTGGTGCAGTGATAAAACTCGGCCAAACCGAGTGGACTGTAGTGGGAGTATTTGAAGCGGGTGGTGGATTAGCTGAGTCGGAAATTTGGTGCGATGCCAAAATTTTGCAAAATGCTTACCGTCGCGGCAACAGCTATCAAATCGTGCGCATCCAATTGGAAAATAAAAATGGCTTGGCAGATTTTAAAGCGGCAGTAGCAACTGATCCCACATTAAATTTGGATATTAAGCGCGAAACAGAATATCTCTCCGATCAAGCAGAACCACTCAGTAAATTTATTAAGCTGATTGGTTATCCGCTGGCGATGTTGATGGCGCTAGGTGCAATTTTTGGTGCGGTTAATACCATGTATACATCTGTATCCAATCGCACACGTGAAATTGCCACACTGCGTGCCCTTGGGTTTGGTTCTACCCCTGTTGCTATATCCACGCTGGTGGAGTCATTAGTCTTAGCAATTGTTGGCGGTCTGATCGGCTCGCTTGTGGTTTACCTGGTGTTCAATGGCTACACCGTATCAACACTGAATTTTGCGAGCTTTAGCCAGGTTGTGTTTGATTTTGCAGTAACGCCGGACCTATTAATACAAGGGATTATTTTCGCAACAGTGATCGGTTTTATTGGCGGTTTTTTTCCCGCTATACGTGCGGCTCGCTTGCCTGTAGCAACTGCTCTGCGAGAGGTATAAACCGGTTCATCGTCCAGTTGTACCGCAGTTATCTAAAAAGCCTCTGCCAAGCAGGGGCTTTTTAGTTGGGACAACCTTGTCCTGAGTTCTGTCGCTGAGCCGTAGTCAATCCTGCTGTACGAAGATAGGGGGGTGATGTAGTATCTCTGCTATATCAAAACAACAAATACAACAAAAATAGATCTGCAGCGAGGGTAGAGAGCGTGAAAGACGATAAACCCACATCATTTGATATCGCCTATAAAGCGGGCGTGTCCCAATCTACTGTGTCCCGCGCGTTGCGCAACAGCCCGTTGGTCAATGAAGAGACCCGCCTCAAGGTTCAGCAAATTGCCCGCGAGTTGAATTACAAGGTAGATAAGAATGCGAGCAGTTTGCGTTCCCAGCAAAGCAAAACAATCGCACTTTTATTGTGCGAAGATCAGGGCACCGGCAGCTCGCTGATCAATCCATTTTTCTTATCGATGCTCGGCAGTATCACACGTGCAACGGCAAAGCGCGGTTTTGATTTGCTGATTTCGTTCCAACAATTTAGTGAGGATTGGCATGCAGACTATGAAGATGCCAACCGTGCTGACGGTATTATTTTTTTAGGTTACGGCGATTACGAAACCTTTGTAAAAAAACTCACTTATCTCACTGAAGTCGGTGCACACTTTATTACCTGGGGGCCAGTGCTTGAAGGGCAACCGGGAGTGTCAATCGGCTGCGATAATTTTAATAGCGCCTATAACGCCGCAAAACATTTGTTATCGTTAGGGCGAAAAAATATCGCCTTCCTCGGCGACGTTTCCGAACACAGCCCTGAGTTCGCGGATCGCTACCACGGCTTCTGTAAAGCGCTGCAAGAAGCGGGAATAGAAGCTAACCCCAAACTGCAGGTCGCAGCAGAAACATCGGAAGAGGAAGGCTACAAAGCCACACTGAGTTTGTTGCAGCGTCGCTTGCCATTTGACGCCATATTTGGTGCGAGTGACTTGATCGCCATCGGCGCCATGAAAGCATTGGAAGAAGCGGGAATGCATATCCCGCAGGATGTTGCGGTAATGGGTTTCGATGATATTCCAATGGCTTCCTACACCCATCCACCACTATCTACAGTGCAACAAGATACCTTGCTTGCCGGTGAATTATTGGTTGAGAATTTATTGATGCTGGTCGACGGTGAAAGACCTGAATCCATGCTGCTCCCCGCCAAATTAATTGTGCGCGGATCTTGCGGAGCTAAACCATTTAAAAAATAATTTTCCGGAAAATAAAAAAGCCTGCCGTTGTAAAGCGACAGGCTTTTGTATTGCGTGGAAAATTTATTAATGTGTTTGAGTTACAAGCTCGCTTTCATCACCGGAATCCTTCACGAAGTACACTGCGATTGCTCCCAGCACCATTGAAGCTCCCGCGAGCACTACGATATAAATCGCTTCGTTGTTAAATACGTATTTCAAAATTTGTCCGGCAACCAAGCCGGATACAATTTGTGGGGCAGCGATGGTGAAATTGAAAATTCCCATGTAAACGCCGGTTTTATCGGCTGGTAATGAGCCTGCAAGGATTGCGTAGGGCATGGCGAGAATGGCGGCCCAGGCGATGCCGATGCCGATCATCGGGATTAATAAATCCAGTGCTCCCTGCGGTACTTCTACATGAGTAATGAGCAAGTTGACGTGCACAATTTCGGTGTTTTGGAAAAGCAAAAAGCTCATGTAACCCAAGCCACCGGCAAGTAGTGAAAGTGAGTAGGTGAGTTTGCGGCCAATGCGATTGGCGATGCGTGTTAGCACAATAGAAAAGAGTGCGGCGAACAATGAGTAAGCGGCAAAAATAATCCCCACCCAGTCACCGGCGGCGCCTTTTGCGGCGGCAATTTCTTGCGGGATTGCATCAAGCGAATGCAAATAGCTAGCATCAAACCATTTGGCTTCTATGCCCCAAATATATTGTGTAATCGCCGGTGTGGTGTAGACCCACATAATAAAAAGTGAAAACCAGGAGAAGAATTGCACCACGGCAAGTTGACGCATGGTTTTCGGCATATTGATAAATAATTGCCAGAAATTAGCGAGGCGCACACCGAGTGATGGTTTTATTTCTGGTGTGGTAACCGGTGTTAAGCCTTTGTAGCGATAGTAATCGGCCGGTGCATATTCTTTGGTGCGGATTACTGTCCAGAGCACTGCGACAAATAATGCGCTCGCACCTATATAGAAAGCCCAGGTTACGGTTGGGGCGACTTCGCCTTTGGGTGCAGAGTTTTCCAAGCCAATGACGTTGGTGAGCACAAACGGCAAGATAGAGCCGATCACCGCGCCGATATTAATCAGCAGCGCCTGAATTGAATAGCCGAGTGTGCGTTGTTCGTTGGGCACCATATCGGCAACCAGAGCGCGGAAGGGTTGCATGGTCACGTTAAATGCGCCGTCCATTAAGGCCAGCATCAAGCCGCCAAATAGCATCGGTGCCATAAAGGTAACAAAGAGCGATGCATTGGGCATTAACAGCATTCCCAGTGCCGCTGCAATTGCACCACCGAGGATGTAAGGGCGACGACGACCAATTCGATTCCAGGTGCGATCAGAAGCGGCGCCGACAATCGGCTGCACTAACAACCCCATAATGGGTGCAGCTAGCCAAAAGAGTGAGAGTGAGTGTAAGTCGGCACCGAGATCGGAAAGTACGCGGCTGACGTTGGCATTTTGCAATGCAAAACCAAGTTGCACCCCGAGGAAGCCGAAACTGACGTTCCACACTTGCCAAAAGGGGAGAGTGGGTTGTTTCATCGTGTTGTTGCCTTTTTATAAAATTATTTGTTGTTGTAGTCTGCGCCCGGTAGTGCCGGGCGCAATAAAAAGAATAGCAGTATTATTTTACGTAGCGCGCTTCAGTGCTGGCATTTCTGTCCCACACTTTCCCGTCGCTGTAGCTGCGCAACAATTTAATATATTCCGCATGAGTCCATGCCAATGGCGTTGCAGAGTTGGTGCCTTGGCCGAGTGCATAATTGTAGGTGGAGTTGTTGCCGACACCATCCCATACCTGTTCTGGCAGCATCATCCCTTCATTGGCAAATAATTCCATGCCTTTAACATAGGTGTTGCGCAGTTTTTCTATATCCGCCTGATTATTCACTTTGGCTAATTGCAATTCAAAGTGTCCGCGTTCGCCGGTAAAGAATGGCCACACTCGACCGCGACCTTCGGTTGAATTGTTAGATTCAACATAGCCCATGCCTTTGGTGGTTTCTTCTCCGTAACCATCGATACCGTAACGGCGCCAACCGGGGAAAGTGCCTTCCACACCGGGGAAGGTAAATTCGTATTTAGTGCGCAGTAAATCCGGCAATTTCAGATTGTCGTATTCCGGTAAAGTTTCGAGAATTTTTTTATCGTTGGCAGCGCGTACACCGTAGCGCACTAATTCCAAAAATCCGCCATCAATTACTTGCGATTCATCGGCAATAGTTTGCGCATTACGTACATCTAATGGTGAATGATCATCCGGATTGTCATTGGCATTAATCCGCAAATAATAATTGCCGTTGCCCAAGTCACCGGTCAGTGAACCTTTGGTGGTGTAAGTGAGTGATTCCAATTCAGTGGAATATTTATCAGCTGCTGCGAGATAGCGTTTTGCATTTTCTGCATCACCAGCATGGGTGGCAATATCGGCTGCAGAAACCAATCCTGCAATTACTGCTGCAGTGGTTGATGGCGAATAGCCTTGTTGTTCTTCCCAGCGCTCTTGTTGTGTGAAGGGCGGTTTGATGGTGGTGTCATTCCACAAAATTTTTACTGCGCCGCCATCCACCAGGAAATTCGCTGCAGGCTTGAGCATTTTGTTGTACCAGTGAGTGATGTCGGCATCGCTCAGCACACCTTCTTTCCACAAGCGCCAGCCGAGCATTAGCGGCATGCCAGTTTGATCGAGTTGTACACCAACCCATTCCGGTTCGCCATCGACATGGGTCTTTTGCAAGAACCATCCGGGGACACCGGTATAGCCCGCTATTTTTTCACTCGCTTGAATCTGCTCGAGGTATTCAAATGCAACGCGCGGTGATTCGGTGTCGCCCAGTGCCAGCATTGCCATAGCAACTTGATAAAAATCGCGCGGCCATACCGCTTTATAACCGGTCGCCGGTTTTTCTGCTGACTTATGATCGCCCCAAGGGTTAGAGAGCGATGCGATAAATGCACCTGCATGGGTTTTATCTTCCTGTGCTTTTAATACCATTGCACTGGTGTAAAGTAATTTTCCGTTATCGGTTGCCGTTGCCGCTAATTTTCCAAGCGCGGGCAATGATTGCAGATAATCTTGCCAGCCAATTGCATCTCCATCACCGTTATAGTGTGCGAGTACTTTGTCGTAACCTTTTGCCAGAGTTTGCTCCGCAGCAGCGGTACTTTCTGATTCATTTTTACCGAAGCCAAGCACAATATCCCACTGTGCGCTTGCACCATTTTTTACTTCCGGCATTTGCAAGGTAAAAGCAACATTACCTTTAGTTGCGCCGGTAGTGGAATAATTTTTGGTAATTTTCCCGGCAGTTTTTAATTCGCTGATGCCGTCAGAAACACCTTCAAATCCGACCACACTTTGCACCACTTTTGCAGTGGTTTTTAAAGTCATGCTGGTGTTGCCATCGGTTGCTGTCCAGTTGCCATTGGCGAATACGGTGCTGTCATTGCTGCCGGTATTAGCGATGGCTGGATTGACATAGGCATAAGCGGTTACGCCATCAGCCAATGCACGAAATTGCACGCGCATCATTAATGTTTGAGCATCCGGATCGGTAAAAATATGTTTTTCAATTTCATATTTTCCCTCTTTATCTTTATTCACAATTTTGTAGGCAAGTGATTGCGGGCGACCTTGTTCGTCTGTCTTTAAATATTCGATAGTGGAAATAGTGTCTTTCTTTTCTTCATCAAGAAAGTCGCTGCCTTTGATAAAAAATTGCAGCTCTTGTAATTGCGCTTCGTGAATCAAACCGTACATGGTTTCGGTGAGTACACCTTGTGCGATGGAAAACCAGACTTTGGAAATGACGCCGGTTGCACCTGCATCACTGTATGCACCATTGGTGTATTGCTCAAATGAAGTACCTATGCCGGTTTTTCCTGAATACGCCCATACAGAAGCATTGCCTGGAGCACCTGGTGCAGTTGCATCAGCGGGTGGATTGGTCGATGACTTATCGGAGCAGGCAAGTAATAGGCTGCTGCTGATCACCAGTGCGAGGAGATTTTTTTTCATGGCAATGCTCTCGTGTAGTAAAGAAATCGTGTAACAACAATTGTGTGGTAACGATTGTGTAGTAAAGAAATCAGGAAATTTTATTTATATTCTTCTGTATGTTGCGCATTTAAGCGGCATGGTGCTCTTCGCTATAAGCTCGAGTCGTCATAGCAGAAATGACTATTTCGATACCTTAGGGCTTGGCTAAACTGATCACAAGGCACTGCATACGTATTCAGGTTGCATACGTATGCATCAAAGATTAGTCCATATTTTTCCGGGCACGGTGAAATATCTGGCACTTATGAATACGTATTCTATGGCTTTTGCAGGGTTAAAACTCCGCTCGGCGACTTGCATACGTATGTAGTCACTTGGCGAAAAAATATTGCTCGCGTATGTTGGTATTACGTAGTTTGGGCACTGCTGTAAGGCTGCTCGTGAGATCAATAACAAGAGATTCCCGTAAAATGACAACAACTCCCTGGTGGCGCGGCGCGGTGATATATCAGGTATATCCACGCAGTTTGATGGACGCCAACAACGACGGTATAGGCGATATTCCCGGTATTATCAGCAAACTCGATTACATATCGAGTTTGGGCGTGGACGCTATTTGGGTGTCCCCCTTTTTTAAATCGCCGATGAAAGATTTTGGTTACGATATCAGTGACTACCGCGATATTGATCCGATTTTTGGCACGCTTGCCGACTTTGACGAATTAATTGCCAAGGCTCATGGGCGCGGCATCAAAATTATTATTGATCAGGTATTGAGTCATACATCTGATCAGCATGCATGGTTTACGGCGAGCCGTGAATCGCGCGATAACCCGCATTCAGACTGGTATGTATGGGCTGATCCTTTGCCCGATGGCAATCCGCCCAACAATTGGTTGGCGATCTTTGGTGGTTCTGCATGGGAGTGGGAGCCGCGTCGCTGCCAATATTATTTGCATAACTTTTTAAAATCCCAACCGGATTTAAATTACCACTGTCCGCAAGTGCGTGAACAAATTCTGCAAGAAGTTGAATTTTGGTTGAAGCGCGGTGTTGATGGTTTACGTTTGGATGCGATTAATTTTTGCTTCCACGATAAAGAATTGCGTTCCAATCCGGTCAAGCCGGAAGAAGAAAGAAAGGGGCGCGGCTTCTCGCTCGACAATCCCTACGCATTCCAGAAACATATTTACGACAACACTCGCCCGGAAAATCTGGAATTTCTGGAGAGCTTGCGTGCGCTTATGGATCGCTATCCCGGCACAGTAACGCTCGGTGAAATTTCTGCGGATGATTCGCTCAAAACCATGGCGGAATACACCACTGGTAATTCGCGTTTGCACATGGCTTACAGTTTTGAATTGCTGGTAGAAAAATTATCCGGCACTTACATTCGCGATACGGTGGAAACACTGGAAGAGAATTTATCGGAAGGTTGGCCGTGCTGGGCAATTGGCAACCACGATGTACGCCGTTTTATGTCGCGTTGGGGCGGTAAACACCAATCACCGCAGTTAGCAAAAACGCTCAATGCATTATTGCTTTCCCTGCGCGGCAGTGTGTGCAGTTATCAAGGTGAAGAGTTGGGTTTAACCGAAGCGGAAATCCTGCAGCACGAATTGCAAGATCCTTACGGCATTACTTTCTGGCCACGTTTTAAAGGCCGTGATGGCTGCCGCACGCCTATGCCCTGGAACCACAGCGATACCTACGCCGGTTTTTCCCAAGTGAAAGGTTGGCTGCCGATTCCTGCATCCCACAAAGAGCAGGCCGTGAATTTGCAGGATGGTGATAACGCATCGATCCTCAATGCCTATCGCCAATTTATGCAGTGGCGCAAACAGCAACCGGCATTGCGTTTTGGCGATATAGAATTTATTGCGGATGCGGAAACTTATCTTGCATTTATCCGTCACTACGGCGATGAAAAATTCTTGTGTGCGTTTAATTTTTCTGCAGATGCACAAACTATTTCGCTCGGCGCTGATTACCTGCTTGAAGCAGTGGACGGGCATGGTTGCCAGTCTGTAAGTGCACAGGGTAATAGTATTTCAGTTCCCGCTTATGGCACATTGATTTCGCGCTTGCGTTAAGTTTGATTAATTTTTGTTATTCCTCTCGTTGTTGTGTTTTTGTCGTCTCAATTTATGAGGGCCTTATGGCCCTCTTTTTTATTGCAGTATGTGCGTTGTTTTCCTTATTTTGTCGCATTTTCCCTTATCTAATTATTTCTGCAGGTGCTTTGAATAAAAGTGCTTATTTGATTTTTATTTTTAAAGCGCTGGATTGAAAAAATTAATCAACTAGGCTTACAGCTGTAACTATTTACGTGGTACTGGTTCCGCTATGCGTGTGATTGCATACGTATGCGGGGCGCTGAATACGTATGCATTCTATTGTGAGGGCAATAGCAGAAGGCCTACTATCATTTCAACGACAGAACCACTCTGTTTTACGTTTATGCGTGACGTATATACGTGGGAATAGTCGTTACGCATATCTTAAAAATAAAAGCTACACCTCCGCGGAGAGCAATAACCATGAAAAAGCACACGTTCAACCACATGCTCGCATTAGCCGCCACCATGGCAATGGTATCGGGCTCACAGGCTGTTTACGCACAAGGTAGTGATGATTCTGTTGAAGAAGTCACTGTGACCGGTTTTCGCGCCAGCTTGCAAAATTCTATCGCAACCAAACAAGAATCCTCTTCTGTTATCGAAGCTTTGACTGCTGAAGATATCGGTAAGCTTCCAGACACCAGTATCGCTGAATCCCTTGCACGTTTGCCCGGTTTGGCCGGTGAGCGCCGCGATGGTCGTACCAGTGGTATTTCGGTGCGTGGTTTCAACGAGAACTACGTAGCGACCACCATGAATGGCCGCGAAATTTTAGGTATTGGTGATAACCGCGGCGTTGAATACGATTTGTATCCGTCAGAAATTTTGTCCGGTGCTGTAATTTATAAAACCCCGGATGCAAGCAAAGTACATCAAGGCCTTGGTGGTATTGTTGATCTGCAAACCATTCGCCCGCTTGAGCGCGATCGCATTCTGACCATCAACGCCAACTATGAATTAAATGATCTGAAATCTGCTAACCCGGATTTTGACGATACCGGTCATCGCGCTGCATTTATTTATTCTGACAAATTTGCTGATGACACCATCGGTTTGGCATTGTCATTCGCGACTATGGAATCACCAAGCCAGGAAGAACAATTCCGCGGCTGGGGTTACGCTGATCTCGATAACGAAGGCCCTGGTGAAGTTGTTGCCTTGGGCGGCCACGATTCATTTGTTCGCTCATCGTTAATGGATCGCGATACTTTCTCTGGTGTATTGCAATTCGCTCCTAATGATCAGTGGACCTTCACCCTCGATGCACTTTACATCGACTTTACTGATTCAAAAGTATTCCGCGGTGTGGAAGAAGGTACTGTATGGGGCGGTGGTGTAACCAACGTTCACTCAACGGTTGAAGATAATCTGGTAACTTCCGGTGAGTGGAGCGGTTTCCACAGCGTTATCCGTAACGATGGCGAAGTGAAAGATGGCGAGTTGACCACTTTTGGTTTCAACGCCGAATATTTGGTTAACGACAATTGGGCGTTAAAACTCGATGTATCGAGCGGAGAATCTTCAAAAGATTTGCTCAACATTGAAAGCTACTCAGGTGTTGGCCGTGCAGGTACTGCAACTCAAGGTGCACCAGCGGCGCGTTCATACGTATTGACTGCTGATGGCGCACGTTTTGGTCCGCATTCAACAATAGCGACCCCAGATTATTCTAACCCTGCGAATATTCGCTTGGCTGGTCCACAAGCATGGGGTGGTGCAATTGCTCCGTTGGTGGGTGGACAAAATAACGCGCAAGACGGCTTCGTAAACAATCCCTATTTTGAAGAAGAGTTGAATGCAGTTCGCTTGCAGGCGAACGGTGAAATTGAATTCTCCATCGTTAAAGGTGTTGAGTTCGGTATCAATTATTCTGATCGCACCAAATCCAAAGTTAACTACGGCGCATTCCTGATTGCTCCCGGATTCTATGCAGCGGACGGTGTGACTATTGCTAACGGTGATATCGCAGTACCGGAAGAATATATTGTTGGCAGTGCGGATTTAAGTTTCCTCGGTTTGGGTAGCGTGCTTGCCTATGACGGTGTTGGTATTTACAAAGATGGTCTCTATCGCACTATCGATGCGACCACTACCGAGCCTGGTCGTAAAGGCGACACCTATGAAGTAACCGAGAAGGTAACTACTGCATACGGTTTGGCGAAATTTGAAACTGGAATCCTGACCGGTAATGTTGGCTTGCAAGTGGTGTCATCGGATCAATCGGGTACTGGTTTTGATGCCTTCACTGGTGAGAATACATTAGTAACTGCAATTCCTGTTTCTGAAAGCGACAAGTACACCAAGTTGTTGCCTAGCTTGAACATGAATTTCCAAATTACTGATGATCAAATTATTCGTTTTGCTGCATCAAAAACGGCATCACGCGCACGTATGGATGCAATGCGTCCTAACAGTGTAATTGGTTTCAGTTTCGATACTGCACGTCGTAGCAGTTCCGATCCGGAATTCAGTGCGTGGAGTGCATCAGAAGGTAATACCCATCTGAAGCCAATCGAAGCAATCCAGTCTGACCTGTCTTACGAATATTATTATGCTGATGACGGTTTTGTGTCTTTGACTTACTTCTACAAAGATCTGCAAAACTGGCACGTATCTGAAAGTGTGGTAACTGATTTCACCCAATGGATTATTCCTGGCTATCACGATGCGGGTATTCCTGAATTGGTTTCAACCAGTGGTTTGACTACTCGTACATTTGAAGCGGGCGGTGGTTACGTTGCTGGTAACGAAGTGCAAGTCAGCTTCCCGTTCCATGTGTTGAGCGACAGCCTTGATGGTTTCGGTATTCTTGCAAGCGGTACTTTCCTGAGTGGTGAAATTGACTACGATGGCGAGAAGCAACGTATTCCTGGTTTGTCAAAAGAGTCTTATCAGCTGACTGTGTATTTTGAAAAAGCCGGCTTTGAATTCCGTGTGAGCGGTCGTAAACGTGATTCTTACCTGACTGAAGAGCGCGGTGTGAGTTTGGCGTTGACTCCAGCGGTGGATCAAGGGTCTGAATTGTGGGATGCGCAAATTGGTTATGACTTCAGTGAATCAGGCATTGATTCGTTGAAAGGCTTGACCTTGACGCTGCAAGCACAAAACCTGACCAACGAAAAAACCGTTACTACTCAGGAAACAGATTCACGTCAGGTTAACCGTTATCAAAACTTTGGCGCTAACTACTTGTTAGGTGCCAGCTACAAGTTCTAATCAGGTTGTTAGTTCTCTGATTGTTAAAAACCCTGCCAGCAGTTGCCGGCAGGGTTTTTTTTCAAGTTTGTAAAAAATGTTTTATCTCAGTAGTAAAATCCCGAATACCAAATTGATAACCATTTAATAATGATTTGATAACAACAGGATTTATATGAAAAAAATAATTCTATTGATCAGTTTATGTTGGTGTGTAAATAACGCTATTGCCGCACCATACGAAGTAAAACATCTTGAGCCTGCAAATTGGTGGGTGGGGATGAAATACCATCAAGTCGAGTTGATGGTGCATGGCGAAAACATCAGCGCTACTACACCTGCTATTGCCTATCCCGGTGTTACGATTTTTGAGACAAAAAAAACCGATAATCCTAACTACCTGTTTGTAACAATTGAGGTTGCCGCTTCGGCTAAGCCGGGCAAATTTGCAATTGATTTCAAACTAGATGGTGTTAAGAAAAGCAGCTTTAGCTACAGCTTGTTGGCGCGCGAAAAAAATTCCGCGAATCGTCAGGGCTTTACGGCTAGAGATGCTATTTACTTAATCACGCCCGACCGTTTTGCCAATGGCAATCCTAAAAATGATTCAGTTGCCGGAATGACTGAGCAGCCGGATCGCGCCAATAAAGGTGGCCGCCATGGTGGCGACATTGCGGGCATGACCCAGCATCTCGATTACATTGCCAAAATGGGTTTCACCCAAATTTGGCCTAATCCGCTTACCGAAAATAATCAGCCCACTTATTCCTACCATGGCTATGCCGCAACTGATTTATATTTGGTCGATGCGCGTTATGGCACTAATGATGATTTTAAAAATTTTGTCGCCAAAGCGAAGCAAAAAAATATCGGCGTTATCCAGGATATTATCCTCAACCATATAGGCTCAAAACACTGGTGGATGAGCGATATGCCCGCGCGCGATTGGTTGAATTTTCCAGATAAGTACACCGAGACAACCCATCGTCGCACCACCATACAAGATCCCTACGCGGCACCAGCAGATAAAGAATTATTTGTCAGCGGTTGGTTTACCACCGGCATGCCGGATTTAAACCAGCGCAATCCTCAGCTCGCACGCTACCTCATACAAAATACAATTTGGTGGATTGAATACGCGGGCTTGAGTGGTGTGCGTGAAGATACCTACGGTTATTCCGACGAGAAGTTTTTGTCGCAATGGGCACAAATAGTGATGGAGGAATATCCGAATTTTAATATGGTAGGCGAAGAGTGGAGCGGTAACCCTGCGGTGGTTGCGCACTGGCAAAAAGGTAAGCAAAACAAAAGCGGCCACGTCCCCTATATCACCAGCATGATGGATTTTCCTATCTATGATGCGTTGCGCTTGGCACTGTATGAGAAAGAGGGTTGGGACACTGGCATTATTCGTTTATATGAAACACTGGCGGATGATTTCATTTATCCCGATCCATTTAATTTAGTGATTTTCCCGGAAAACCACGACACCTCGCGTATTTATTCTTACC
Organism: Cellvibrio sp.; assembly: GCF_039207905.1. Taxonomy (GTDB): domain Bacteria; phylum Pseudomonadota; class Gammaproteobacteria; order Pseudomonadales; family Cellvibrionaceae; genus Cellvibrio. Next base: position 34,915 of record NZ_JBCECX010000029.1, on the reverse strand, counting down.
TCAATGAAGATGTTGATCTGTTCAAAATGGCGATGGTGTATATGGCAACCATGCGCGGCATTCCGCAGTTTTATTACGGTTCTGAGGTGCTGATGACGAGTCCGCGCGAGCGTGATGACGGCGCAGTACGTGCGGATATGCCCGGGGGTTGGAAAGGCGATAACAAAAATGCCTTTACCGGAAAAGGTCTCAGTGCAAAAGAAAAAGATGCACAGGCTTATATTAAAACCCTGCTTAACTGGCGGAAAAATGCCGAGGTAATCCATCGCGGAAAGCTTCAGCATTTTGCACCTGTTGATGGAATTTATGTGTATTTCCGTTATTTGGATAATCGCGCGGTAATGGTAGTGTTGAATAAAAACCCTGAAACAAAAACGCTGGATTTACAGCGCTTCAAGGGTTTGCTGACAGGAAAAACGAAAGCTGTAGATGCGCTTGCCGGGAGTAAATTGGATATCACCAAACCGCTGACCTTATCGCCCAAGGCATCATTGGTTATTGATTTGCAATAAAGCGTTAAACACTATCAGGAATTTTTCAGTGAATAATTTCTGATAGTTATTTTGTTTTGCTGGATGAAAAGTGTATGAATAAAAAACTCTGGATCTTTAGTGGCGCTATTGTGGCACTGGCTGCATGCAGTCCTCTAATAAAAAAACCGGTGGAGCCTGCAGCGACTCAGGTTGCACAGGGAAAGCTTGTGGTCTATCAAATATTTACCCGCCTTTATGGCAATACCAATACCACTAATAAACCTTGCGGCACCATTGAAGAAAATGGTGTGGGTAAATTTAACGATATTACCGCTACTGCACTCAAATCTATTAAAGAGTTGGGGGTGACCCATGTGTGGTACACAGGTGTGCCGCACCATGCGGTTATTCGCGATTACACCGCTTACGGTATTAGTAATGATGATCCCGATGTGGTCAAAGGCCGCGCCGGTTCTCCTTACGCGGTAAAAGATTATTACAACGTAAATCCTGATCTTGCAGTAGATCCAGCAAATCGTTTACAAGAATTTGAAGCGCTGATTGCGCGCACCCATGCGCAGGGAATGAAGGTGATTATCGATATAGTGCCTAATCATGTTGCGCGCAGCTATCAATCACTCAGCAAGCCTGAAGGTGTAAGCGATTTTGGCGCGAACGATAATAAAAATGTTGAATACGCGCGTGACAATAATTTTTATTATGTGGTTGGGCAGGATTTTAAAGTGCCTGAAGCGAAACATAATTATCGTCCTTTGGGGGGCGAGAAGCATCTGCTTAGCGATGGTTACTTCAATGAAAAACCAGCCAAGTGGACCGGCAATGGCTCGCGCCTGGCGCAACCCCATTTTGATGATTGGTATGAAACGGTAAAAATTAATTACGGCGTTCGCCCGGATGGCAGCAAGGATTTTCCTGAATTACCTGCAGGCTATGCACAAAAAAATGTGCGCGAGCATGCACAGTTTTGGCAGGGCAAAAACGTTCCTGATTCATGGATCAAGTTTCGCCAGATTGCTGAATACTGGTTGGCAAAAGGTGTCGATGGCTTTCGTTATGACATGGCAGAAATGGTGCCGGTTGAATTCTGGAGTTATTTAAACTCTGCCATCAAGCAAAAAAATCCTAACGCATTTTTGTTGGCAGAAGTTTATAACCCGCAGGAGTATCGCAACTATATTCGCTTGGGGAAAATGGATTATCTCTACGACAAAGTAGAAATGTACGATAGCTTGAAGGCCATCATGCAAGGTAAGTCTGGTACTGATGTTATCGCATCGGTGCAGGCAGGCATGAACGATATTGAAGAACATATGCTGCACTTTTTGGAAAACCATGATGAGCAACGTATTGCTAGCCCCGCATTTGCAGGCAGTGCAGAAAAAGCCAAACCGGCGATGGTGGTGTCAGCATTGATTAGCCGCTCACCTACTATGATTTATTTTGGTCAAGAAGTGGGTGAGGCTGGGGCATTGGATTCCGGCTTTGGCGATCCTACCCGCACCACTATTTTTGATTACGCCGGTGTACCTGCGCATCAGCGTTTTATGAATGCGGGTAAATTCGACGGTGGGCAGTCATCGGCGGATGAAAAAAATCTGCGGGCGTTTTATCGTGATTTATTAGTTCTCTCTGCGCAGGAGTCGGGTTTTACTGGTGACTACTTTGAGCTGCATTCGTTTAACCGAAATAGTACTCAAGCAAATGGGCACGTGTATGACGAAAAATTATTTTCGTTCGTGCGCTGGGATGAACAACAGCGTTGGATAGTGGTTAATAATTTTAGCGATTCAGAAGCGCGACAAGTTTCCTTAAACTTACCTCCGGAGTTAATAAAACTATGGAAGCTTGATGCGGGCTCTCACCAACTGGTTTCGCGTTTGGGCAATCATCCTCAACAATATGAGCTGATCGTCCGCTCGGATAGCGCTAGCGTAAACTTACATCTGGCTCCGCTTGAATCCTTGGTGTTAAAACTCGATCATTAATAATTGTAAAGCGTAAATCTGAATACGTATGTAGTGGGTTGGTTGCACAAAGAGGGTTAAGTATTCTTCCCGAAGAATATTAATAACCATCAAGGATTATGCAATGCGCACGACTCACTACATGCACTTCTCACTTCTTCCTTTTTTCAAAACTAGCAGAAGTTTGAAAATATTTACTGTTTTCATCCTGCTTTTTTGCTCATCACTTTCCTTCGCAGCGAATTATAAAATAGAGCACCTTGAGCCATTACACTGGTGGGTGGGTATGAAAAATCCCGATGTGCAATTAATGGTGCATGGGCCGGGTATCGCCGAGTTAACGCCGGAGTTGCAATACGCTGGCGTCAGTCTGCGCGGTGTTGAGCACACAAATAACAATAATTATTTATTTATCAATTTGCATATCGCCCCAAATACCAAGCCGGGTGATATTAAAATTCGTTTCACTAAAAAAGGTAGTGAAGTACTGCAAACATCCTATCGCTTGGAAAATCGTCGCTCTGGCTCGGCAGAGAGAGCAAGTTTTTCTGCGAAGGATGTTATTTACCTGATTACACCTGATCGATTTGCGAATGGTGATCCCGCCAACGACTCTCATCCGGAGATGCTTGAAGCTGCCAATCGCACCAGTCCGGTTGGGCGTCACGGTGGCGATATAAAAGGCATTGCTCAGCAGCTGGATTATATTGCCGGCATGGGTTTTACGATGGTTTGGCCTACACCGCTAATTGAAAATAATCAGCCGCAGTATTCTTATCACGGCTATTCGCCGACTAATTTGTATCGTATCGACCCGCGTATGGGTACTAATGAGGATTATAAAAAAATCGTGGCGCAGGCGCGTAAAAAAGGCCTGGGTTTTATTAATGATATTGTGCTCAATCACATTGGTTCAGGTCATTGGTGGATGAAAGATTTACCTGCTGCTGATTGGCTAAATTATCAAAGCGGTTTTGTGCCCACTAATAATCAGCACACAACGGTATTGGATATTCATGTTGCGCCGGAAGATCGTCAGCAATTCACTGACGGTTGGTTTGTTGAAACTATGCCGGATATGAACCATAGAAACCCGCTGCTTGCACGTTACTTAATCCAGAATACAATTTGGTGGATTGAATACGCGGACTTGTCCGGTATTCGTGAAGATACTTATGCCTACTCGGATAAAGACTTTTTGGCGCGTTGGGGTAAAGCGGTGTTGGAGGAGTATCCACAATTAAATATTGTGGGTGAGGAAATGAATTCCAATCCGCACATTTTGGCGTACTGGCAAAAGGGTGTGAAAAATCGCGATGGCTATGAATCGCATTTGCCCAGCCTAATGGATTTTCCGGTGGTATACCTGACTCCGGAGGTGCTGAATGCGCAAGAGACTGAATCGTCTGGATTGATCAAACTCTATGAAATGATCGCCAATGATTTTGTGTACGCTGATCCGATGAATTTAATGTTGTTCCCCGATAATCACGATATGTCACGCATCTATTCGCTCTTGCATGAAAATCTGGATTTATTAAAGACATCCTTACTGTTTGTCGCAACCACGCGCGGTATTCCGCAATATTATTATGGGACTGAAGTGCTAATCAAAAGCCCTTATGTGCGCGATGATGGATTACTGCGTGCCGATATGCCCGGTGGGTGGAAGGGCGATAAAGCGAACGCTTTTACCCGCAAAGGACTGACCAGCGCTCAGCGCGATGTGCAGGATTTTTTGCAGCGTTTATTGCTCTGGCGTAAAACCAGCGCAGCAGTTACCCAGGGAACACTTACCCATTACATTCCCCAGTCCGGACACTATGTTTATTTTCGTGAGCACGGCAAGCAGCGGGTGATGGTTGTTATCAATAAGAATAAAAGTGAATCCCGGCTGGATCTGTCGCGTTTTAAACGCGTGATTGGCGAGACTGTTTCCGGTACAGATGTGATCACCGGGAAAGCAATAAGTTTACGTACACCGCTGGTGTTGCCGCCCCTGCAGTCCCAAGTGATTGAGTTCTAAACAGGCGATTGAATTCTAAGTTGGTTGTCTGCTTATGTCGAATTGATTGATGCTGCCAATATACAGCTTTTCAGTTTAGATATTTTTCTCATTAACATCGCTCTCCTTAATTGGATTCAGGCAAGCATCCTGTGTGCTTGCCTCGTCATAAATTTATCTAAAGTGTTACTTTTCTTCATGTTTTAATCTTTTGCATACGTATGCAGTTTATGTTTTTTACGCGACATTTTTTTGCATACGTATGTAGTTTGCGAATTGAAAACCCCCTCCATAGACTAGGCTTTAACGAAATCCGTTTACGTTTTTTTTATACCTATAACCATAAACCTTTTTCACATTCACAGCCGTGCCTCTGTTGCATGGCGTTTCGGTCGATCCGGTTTGTCCTGTTCATATTGTAAAAATAATTAATTGGGGGAAGTGAAATGAAGTTCAATTCGCGAAATCAATCCGCGCGAAAAGCAATGGGGCTAGTAGCGCTATTGTTTGGGGCGTTTGTGCTTACATCATGCGGTGGTGGCAGCGGTACCGACAATAAAAAAGTTGACCTGCCCAGTTGTCGCGATCCGTTAGTGCTTTTGGATAACGGTACTTGCGGTGAGGTGCGCCCGCCCTATGTGCCGCCAGCTTGTCCTGAAGGCCAGGTGCGCAATGACACAGGTACTTGCGTGGTGCCTGACTTCCCTGCACCAGAGCGGGTTCCCGGCCCTAACGAGGTGGTGATTTACGTTAACCTCGATACAGATGAATCGTCCAAGCAAGCGGCTTTTGCCAGTTATAACTTGCACCTGTGGCAGGACTGCGGCAATGGTTGGGGCACATCGGTAACCGATGCAAAAGGTGCTACCTATTCCATCCCTACTACCTGGCCAAACGGCCCCGGTGTTGCAAGTAAAGACGATGGCGCAATCGGCGTGCGTCACGATCCTTACTACGGTGCTTATTTTGTGATTCCAACCAGCGAGCTGGGCACTTGCGGTAATTTCATTATTAAAACTCCTGGTGGTGCATCGCAAACTAACGACATGCAAATCAATATCACCCGCGCAGGCGGTGATTATGACCGCATGATGTGGGTGATTATCAACACCGACAATATGCGCAACAGCCGCTCCAGCACCTTGCCAATTTGCATCAACGATGTGTGCACCCTGAAGCGTCCTTTGTTGAGCATTACTGATGTAGAGGCTCATTGGATTAGCCCGCACACTATTTTGTGGAATCGCGAAATTGCGTCAAACAAAAAAGTGGAATTATTTCAATCGACAACCGGTGGTATTGCCGCTGCGGAAGATGGCAGCCTGACCGGTGCAAAACTGCTGGCGACCTTGAGTTCTGCTCGTGCGTTGACCGATGCAGAGCGTGCATTGGTGCCGCATCTCGCGTCTTACTTTGCGTACGATTTACCGTCCAGCATTTCTATTGATGCAATTAAAACGGCATTGAAAGATGAATTGTTGGTAGTTGGCCGTTACGACTCGGTTGAAGAAAATGACAGCGGCGCAACCGTCACCGTAGAGCGTGGCCGTGCGACGCGTATTCAATTAGCGCATGTGCTCGACGCACTTTATACCGCAGGCGCTAACGATGCCGATGAAGCAAAACTGGGTGTGAGTTACGACAATGGTGTCGGTGTTTCTGTGTGGGCACCAACGGCACAAAACGTTGAGTTGCGTATTTATTCTGGCAATCCTCTGCGCGTTGCTGACACCAAACCAATGACTTGGGATAACAACACTGGTATTTGGAGTGTAAAAGGAACCGCTGCTGAGCTTGATCGCAAGTACTACCGTTTACGTGTGACAACTTACAATCCGGTCGCGAAAAAAGTGCAGCGTTTGGAAGTAACTGACCCTTACTCAATTTCACTTTCGACCAACGGCCGTCATTCGCAATTTGTTAACTTCAATGATGCGGATTTAAAACCTGCTGGTTGGGATGGGCATTCAATTCCTGAAATTGCAGCGCCGGAAGACATGACAATTTACGAAGGGCACATTCGCGACTTCAGTATTAATGACCAAAGTACACCAGCGGCTTATCGCGGCAAATACATGGCCTTTACGCAAACCAATTCTGCACCGGTTGCGCATTTGCAAGCATTGGCCGCTGCTGGCCTGACGCATTTCCATGTGCTGCCGAGCAACGATGGTTCAAGCATTATCGAAGATGTAAATTCACAAATAAATCTCGACAGCTACGTGTTTGAACTCTGCCAAGCCGTTAATGACCCGACTGCAGTGCGCGAGTGCGATGGCTCGGTGAGCAATGGTGTGACCTTGCGCAGCGTGTTGGAAAGTTATGATCCGCAGAGTGATAAAGCACGCACCTTGACCGGCGTTATTGCCAATCTCGATGGTTTCAACTGGAACTACGATCCACAACATTTCAATGCACCGGAAGGCAGTTACTCAACTGATCCGGAAGGCTTTGCTCGCATCAAAGAAATGCGTGCAATGAATATGGCGCTGCATCAAATGGGCTTGCGAGTGGTGATGGATGTGGTTTATCCACATACCACCTCATCCGGAATTGAAGCGGCAAATTCAGTGTTCGACAAAGTGGTTCCCGGTTATTACTACCGCACCAACGCTGCAACTGGCGAAGCAGAGAATGGCACTTTTGCTGGATCGGATACTGCAACCGAGCATCGCATGATGGGCAAATTTGTTGCCGATTCTGTTGTGCAGTGGGCGAAAGAATACAAGGTGGATGGTTTCCGTTTCGACCAATCCGGTTACATGCCGAAATCCGTTTTGGTTGATGCGTATGAAGCAGTGAAAGCAGTTGATGCGGACAATTATTTCTACGCTGAAGCCTGGACTCCTGCTGGTGGTACTTCCGGTGATCGCATCGCGGTGCGCTCAACTCAAGAAGCTCTGGCTGGAACTGGAATAGGTACATTCAACGACCGTATGCGCAATCCGCTGCAACAAATTGCGATTGTCAGAGGCGACAACATTGATGCAATTCGCGCGGGTCTTGCGGGCAATCTGCGTGACTTCCAATTGAAAACCAAATCGGGCGCGATTATCAAAGCGGCAACCGTCGGTGCTTACAACCTCGATCCGCAAGAAGCGATTAACTACGTCGAGAAGCACGATAACGAAACCCTGTGGGATTGGATGCATCGTCCGAATGCGTTGCCAACTGATATGTCTCGCGAGAACCGCGTGCGTGTGCACAGCCTGACCTTGTCGCTGCCGCTGCTAAGTCAGGGCGTGCCTTTTATCCAAATGGGTAGCGATCTGTTGCGTTCGAAATCCATGTCGCCTAACAGCTACAACGCGGGTGATTGGTTTAACGCCGTCGACTTCACCAAGCAAAGCAATAACTGGGCAGTGGGTTTACCGCCTGAGCTGCGCGATGGTGTAACTGACGATTATGTGAAAACCCTGTTCGCCAATCCGCAAACCAAACCGGAAGCGGCGGACATTGCCAAAGCATCATCGGTATTCAACGAGTTCCTCGGCATTGCTTCCGGCAGCCCATTGTTCAGCCTTAAAACTGCACAAGACGTTATCGATCGCGTTGGCTTCCATGACGGTGGCAAAACCCAGGTAGCGGGTTTGATTGTGATGAGCATCGATGATGGTGTTGGCACCGTTACCGGTACTGATTCAACTGCGCGTGCTGATCTGGATGCAAATGTGGATGCGCTGGTGGTTGTGATCAATGGCACCAACGCAACCAAGTCGGCGAAGATCAATACCGCGACCGGCTTTACTTTGCATCAAACCCAGAAGAACTCTGCTGATAGTGCAGTGAGAACCGCGAGTTTTGCAGTGGATGGCGATGCCGGTGTATTTACCGTGCCAGCCTACACCACGGCGGTATTTGTGAAACCGCAAGCCGGTACGCAAGGGCAGGGCTTGTCGGCCACTGTGAGCTTGGGCACCAGTGCTCCTGTTCCTTATGGTGATACTGCAGTTTATGTGCGCGGCGATGTATCAGCTGCTGGTTGGGATGCGACTGCTGCTAACCGTATGCAATACGACGGCGATGGCATCTACTCGGTGCTGCTGAATGTTCCTGCTGGTACCCATAACTTCAAAGTCGCTGAAGCTAATTGGAGCAATCCAAACCTCGGTTCCAATCAGGTTATTACCCTGGGTAGCCCGATCACTCTGGCGCAAGGCAGTAACGACAATATCAGCATCACCGTAGCTACTGCAGGAGTTTATCGCTTCGAGCTGGATGCATCGGTAAGCACCACTGCACCGACTCTGACAGTGAGTGATCCTGACACCTACAAAGGCACCGCCGTACATCTGCGCGGCACCGTAACGGCCTCTGGTTGGGACGCCAACGCGGGCAATCAGCTGACCTACGAAGGTAACAGCGTCTACGGTATCAGCGTGGCTATGACCCCGGGCGATTACATGTTCAAGCTGGCTTCCAGCGATTGGAGCACCGTAAACCTTGGCTCATCAACTGCAGTGACCTTGGGCGATGGTGTGATCCTCACGCCGGGCAGCAATGACAATATCAATTTCACCGTGACTACCGCGGCGACCTATCGCTTCGTCGTCGATGCACGCAATGCCGCTGCACCGGTACTCAAGGTGTATATCGATGATCTGTTCAGCGCGACGCCGATTTATCTGCGCGGCACTGTGACCTCTGCCGGTTGGGGCGATACCAATGCAACCAATCGCCTGACTTATGCGGGTAAAGGGCTCTATACCCAAACCGTAGCCATAGCGGCAGGCGACTATGTGTTCAAAGTGGCCGAGACCAACTGGACCAATCCAAACCTGGGCGGCTCCGCTGTGGTATTGGGGGAGCCCGCTGAGTTGACCCAGGGCTCTAATGACAACATTGGTATCAGTATTCCAACCGCCGGTAACTATCGCTTCACGCTCGATACCACGAGCCAGAATGCCATCACCATCACCGTAGATGCTGTGAATTAACCGGGCTGCTCCCCGCCCGCTGGCGGGGAGCTTATGCGCTAGCAAAACAGATAACGAGATAAAGCACATGAAAACATTTAACGTTAAGCCGCTGGCTGCTGTTGTTTCTGCATTGGCAATGGCTTCCCTTCCCGGTTACTTGCACGCACAGGATTCCGACACCACGGTCGAGGAAGTGACGGTGGTCGGGTTTGCCAAGTCGATCCAGGACAGTATTGATATCAAACGTAATGCCGACACAGTCGTGCAGGCGATTTCCGCCGCTGACCTCGGTGGTCTGCCGGATGTGTCCATCGCCGATGCCCTCGGTCGTGTTCCCGGTATTACCGTGACCCGCTCCGGCGGCCAGGCCGGTACCATCCAGGTGCGCGGTATGGGCGAAGGCTTTGTGTTCTCCACCCTTAACGGGCGCGAGCAGGTATCACCCAACGGTACCCGCGCGATGGAATTCAGCCAGTTCCCATCGGAATTAATTCAATCGGTTGAAGTGTATATGTCTCCCAAGGCATCGCTGATTGAAGGCGGTGTTGCGGGTACAGTTGAAATGAAAACCGCCAACCCGCTGGCGATGGAAGAAAACCAAAAAGTCGTGATCGGTGTGCGCGGTAGCTACAACGATCAGGCCGGCGATATTTACGGTGCCGAAGAATTTGGTCAGCGTTTGTCGTTCTCATTCCAGAAAAAATTATTGGATGACACCCTTGGTATCGCGCTCGGTTATGCGCATCTGGTGCAGCCGCGTTCTGCGTCGCGTTTTGAGCAGTACAATTACGAAACTGATCCCTATATTTTGATCAGCGGCAAAGGCCTGAATACTCACGTTGTCGATGAAAATTTTAATGCGGTACCAACGACTGATCGCCCTAACTCAGTGTTCATGGCCGAAGGTTTTGAAGTTTTCCAAACTGGTGGTGAAGAGACACGCGATGGTTATGTTGCGGCAATTCAGTTTGAGCCGAATGAAAATTTATCGATTCAATCTGATTTGTTTTATTCAAAATTTGAATCCGACAGTTACTCGCGCGGTTTCCGTATCCAGCCATTAAAAAATGCGCAGGTTGCCAGTGTTGTGTTGTGGGAAAACAGTGCCGTTGTGGGTGGGGAATTCCTCACCAGCGATGCAAGCCCCACTGCATTTAATTTGCAAATCAACAGTAATGACGTTACCCAAACCAACGAATTATTATCCGGTGGTTTGAATCTGAAATGGACAGAAGATGCGTTGACTGTTGCGCTTGATCTCTCGCATTCTGATGCCTCCGGTGAACAAGCGGACGGTGTGGTGCGCGCGCATTTGTATCGCCCCAAAAATGCATCGGTTCCCGGCACAGATCCATTCGAGCGCGATCCTGACCAGTCGATGACCTATTTGCTGGATGGCATTAATGTACCCAGCATTAGTTTGAGCCGCGATTACACCCAGTACGATTCCAATGGTGTTAGCAACGTGCGTATGACTAACTACGAACGTTATCCGCGTATCAACGATGATGTCATTAGCGCCGCGCGTTTGGATTTAAAATACGAATTGGAGTTGCCGCTGATTAGTTCGGTAGAAGCCGGCGTGCGTTATTCCGAGCGCAACCATAAAGATCGTCGCCAAGTATTTGTGTATGGCGATGGTGCCAACGGAACAATTCGTACTGATTGGTCATTGCCGATCACCACCGAAAATTCTGATGTGGTGAATTGGAAAGGTGAATTTTCCAAGTTCCCATCCTTCCTCGCGATCGATGGCGATGCCATTATCAAACAAGCTTATGAAGATGGTTTGGTGCTCGGCCCTGTGCCAAAAGCAACGGATGATAATTTAAATCCAACGGCATCACCGCGTTCAATTGAGCCAGCTGCTCGCTGGGGGGAGGGGCGCGATTGGTCGATGAAACAGCGCTCTAATATCGACGAAAACGTAACAGCAATTTATTTGCAGGCGAATATTTCTACCTCGCTGTTTGATCGCGATTTGGTAGGTAATATTGGTATTCGTCATGTGCGTAGCGATCAGTCCAGTACTGCGTTGCTGAATGTGAATGGCAATCCGGAAAAAGGTGCGCGGGAAATTTGCGATGAAGTCGGTGAATGCAGGGTTGATTTCTCCTATCAGGATCTGGGCGCAAAATACGATCACAATTTGCCATCACTTAACTTGAATTACAGCCTTGCGGAAAATGATCAATTGCGTTTGGCGGTAGCGCGCGTACTTTCGCGTCCACCGATTAATCGCCTTGCGGCAAGTGATTCAGAAGGTACCGTGTCTGTTGTTGGTAATGAAGCCCATTTCAATTACGGTGGCGATACTGCGACATCACCTTTCTTGACGCCGTTTATTGCTGACCAAGTTGATATTTCGTACGAGCATTACATGCCGGAAACTAACGGTTCGTTTGTAATCGCTGGTTACCACCGCGAAATTAAATCATTTATTCAAGACATCACTTACGAAAATTATGATTTCCGCGGTAATGGTTTTGATATGCCCGATACCTGGATTATTACCGAGGGCGGTGTTGATATCGAAGTGGAAGTACTTGATGGCGATTACAAAACCGTTATCAATAATATGGAAGGCGGTTTTATTCGCGGGCTGGAATTGTCTTACACCCAAACCTTTAACTTCCTGCCGGAGTTGTGGTCAGGCTTGGGGGTGAGCACGAGTTACTCATTGACTGATAGTGAAATCAGCGTCGCCAACCCGGTAGAAAGTGTGCAGGGCGGTGGCGGTACTTTGCCATTCCCCGGCTTGGTAGAAAAATCGGCAAACTTCACCATTTTTTATAGCTACGGTGGTTTCGAAACTCGTTTGTCGACAACCTTCCAGGATTCGTTTGTGGGTGAAACGCGCAACGTGAATTTGCAACCAATCGTGTACGCGCCTGAAACGCTGTTGGATTATCAAGCCGCGTACAAATTCGATAATGGTTTGGATCTGGTGTTCTCCGTCAGCAACCTCACCAACGAACCTAACAGAAGCTACATGTTCGATGAAGAGTTAACCCGTACCTTGCAATGGTTTGGTCGCACCTTTTACGTCGGTGCAAATTACACGTTCTAAAAAAGTAATCTCAGTCAATAAAAAAGCCGCGCATGAAAATGCGCGGCTTTTTTATTTTCAGTGATGCTATTAGCATCACTTTTATGATTTGCTTATTCGCCGACTCCTGACTCCATCCCACATCAGTAAAACTACTGCCAGCCAAATGCAAAGATAGGTTGGCCATTCATTGGCGAGAATTTTTTCTCCTACCAGAATCGATACCATCGATAACAAAATCGGTTCTATGTAGCTCAACAAACCAAACAGGCTGAAGGTGAGCAAACGGCTGGCGAGGATGTAACAACATAATCCCAATGCGCTGATCGCACCGAAGCCGATAATCCACAACCAATGTGTGCCGGTTAATTGCGGAATATTGGATGAAATAAAATAGAAGGCTATCGGCAAGCTCAATACCATGTCCCACCAAAAGCCGCCGAGGTGATCCAGGCCGATTTTTTTTCGCAACATGAAGTAAGCGGGATAACCAAGCGCAACCAGCAGTGTTTCCCACGGCAAGTAGCCGATGATGCTGAGTGAGTAGGCCACCCCAATCGCTGCCAGAACCGTAGCTGCTTTTTGAAAACTGCTGAGCTTATCCTGATAGATAAAACGCCCGATAATGACCATCACAATCGGTAATAAAAAATAGCCGAGCGATACCGCTAAACCTCTGCCTGCAAACGCCCCCCAAGTGAACAGCCACATCTGCACGCCGGATAGAACAGCCGTTGTTAGCACGCCCAGAGCTAACAATGGATTTTTGATAACGCGGTCGACCACTTGTTTGATCAGCGGTAATTCACCCATCACCGCAATCATCAAGGTGATAAATGGCAATGCAAGGATCACTCGCCAACCGAATCCCTGTTGGCTATCGAGGAAACCAAGGAATTGAACATAGTAGTAAATAAGTCCAAAGATGATGGAGGCTGAAATAGAAAAACGAATACCGGCGGACATAACGATCGCTGCAAAAAGAAAAAATCATCATAGCATTTTGGGCGCGACTAAAAATGCATACGTATGGAAGGGCGCGGGGGCGATGAATACGTATGTATGCCATTGAGCCTGCAGCGGCTTCTGCCTAGGATAAATACATTGCAAGATTTGCTGGCTACCGGATTGTTTTGCAATCCTGATGTGCGTGTTCGGCAAATAGTTTTGGCAATGTTCCGCTCCATTTATTGTATATCGTCGCTGTTGATAATTCGGCGCAGCAATGCTGCGCCTTTTTTATTGCGAATGTTTATCTCCCTTTCCCCTTTGGTTTCTCCAGATTGATTCGGCACGCCCGCGCCTTGAGTTGCCCTGCGGCATGAACTAGGCTAATCCCGGTTGGATGTTGTTTTTTTGGGATGAAGGTTATGGCTGTTGAAATCGAACGTAAATTTTTAGTTGTTGGCGATGCTTGGCGTGACGCGCCAGCAGTCTTTTATTCCCAAGGGTATTTGAATCGCGATAAAGCGCGAACGGTGCGCGTGCGCATTGCGGGCGAAGAGGCTTTTCTGACCATCAAAGGTATCTCCGAGGGCGCACGCCGCGCCGAATTTGAATATCCCATTCCGCTGTGGGATGCACGCGAACTATTGGCGCTGTGTGAGCAGCCGTTGATTGAAAAATATCGCCGCAAAATCCTGCATGAGGGGTTTGTGTGGGAGGTCGATGAGTTTGTCGGTGAGAATGCGGGTTTGGTCGTCGCCGAAATCGAGTTGCCTGCTGAAGATACTGAATTTGCGTTGCCTGACTGGGTTGGTCAAGAAGTCACTGAAGACGCGCGCTATTTTAACTCCAGCTTATCCAAAAGCCCGTTTTCAGCATGGGCAGCTGATGCGCACTGAATAGCTAATTACTATTAGGGTTGTTGCTTCAATTTTCTTTGATAATGAATATCGCTTGTCTAGTATGGGCACATGGGCTGAACGCAAACCGCTAATCAGCCACCCCGAATAGCAGTGAGGATTTATCATGGCAAAGACAGCAACATTCGCAGCAGTGCACTTCACCGTCGCCTTCTCTGTGGGCTATGCGTTGACCGGTAGTGTGGTAATTGGCGGAACCATGGCGTTGGTTGAGCCTGCGATCAACACAGTGGCCTTCTACTTTCACGAAATGGGTTGGAAGAAATTTGAGGCCAACCGGGAAGATCTACAGGAGGCACTTGCCAATAGTGTTTAGCAAAAAAGGCCAGCAAATGCTGGCCTTTTTATTGGAGTAACGCTTGATGCGATTACTGAATGTCCGTCTTATTCGAGGTTTCGGTATCGGCTTCGTCATCTTCTTTAGGGCGGCTCTTTTCAATCAGACGTCCGCAGAACAGGCCCGCCTCAAATAGCATCCACATAGGGATCGCTAGCAGCAGCTGTGACATCACATCCGGTGGTGTTAGCAGCATCCCGATAACAAAGCAGCCCACGATGATGTAAGGACGTTTGGCGACCAAACTTGCGGTAGTGGTTACGCCGGCCTGGATCAGTAAGATGGTCGCGATGGGAATTTCAAACGCGAAACCGAAGGCGAAGAACATGTGCAGGACAAAATCCAGATACTTGGTGATGTCCGTCATAGTGGTCACGCCTTCCAGCCCAATCCCGGTCATAAAACGGAAAATGGTTGGGAATACGATGAAGTAGGCGAAGGCCATACCTGCAAAAAACAGCAGTACGCTTGATACCAGCAGCGGCAGCGCAAGACGCTTCTCGTGTTTGTACAAGCCCGGGGCGATAAACGACCAGATCTGGTACAGCAGGAACGGAACGGAAATCAGCAATGCCACGAAAAATGTCAACTTCATCGGCGTGAGGAAGGGCGATGCCACATCGGTCGCAATCATGCTGGCGCCAGCGGGTAACACCGCAAGCAGAGGGCGCGAGACTAATGCGTAGATATCAGTGGCAAACGGAAACAGGCAGACAAAGCTGCCCAGCAAGCAATAAATAATGTGTAGCAGCCGCGTGCGCAATTCCAGCAGATGCTGGACCAGCGGCAGCTCTTTGTCGTTGGACTCAGTGCTCATGGGGTTTTGTCGGGGGCCTTGGTGCTGGTCTCAGTCGGTGCGACAGGTTCGGCTGGCTTTGCAGCTTCCGCCGTCACGGCCGGCTTCTCGTCCATATGGGCGTGATCGGGTAATTCCTGATGCTCGTAAACGCGCGGTTGGTCTTGCGGTGATGCCGTGAGCGATGCCTGATGCAGGGTTTTTTCCATCTCCAGACGGGTCTCTTCAATCCGCTGCATAATCTCTTCGTTATGCAGTTGGCGACGTATATCGTCTGCCCCGATTTGCCGCTCAATCTCGCTGCGTGTTTCGCGCAGGCTGCGTTTCAGGCGGCCAATCCACAGGCCGACCGTGCGCACAGTTTCCGGCAGGCGCTCGGGTCCAATAACCACCAGCGCCACCACCAGGCAAACTAATAACTCGCTAAAACCAATATCGAACACGAAATAGACCTTATGATTGTTTGTGGTCAGTTTTTTCTACGGTTTGCGCCGTGGTCGTGTTGGCCGGTTTTTGGTCGATAACTTTTTGTGCTTCCTGCTTTTCCTGCTCGGCCTTTTCCGCTTCTTCATTGCTCATGGAGTTTTTGAAGCCTTTGATGGCATTGCCAAGATCGCTGCCCAATGAGCGCAGGCGCTTGCCGCCGAACAATAACAATACAATCACCAGAACGATGATCAGTTGGGTTGGGCTGCCAAAGTTGCCCGCGTAGCCGATTGCTGCGTTAGTTGCACTCATGTTTAATTCCTCGCCCGTTATTGGGGGTTAGTGTTGCGCGCTGCTTTTTCGGCGTGTCCGGAGACATCAAAGCGGCGTGCTAATTCGTTTAAAACCGCATCGGCGTTCTCGCCGACATGTGACAGCATAACGAGCGTGTGGAACCACAGATCTGCGGTTTCATAGATCAGCTCGCTATTGTCGCCGCTGGTATGTGCATCCTTTGCGGCGATGATCGTTTCGGTGCATTCCTCACCGACTTTTTCCAAAATCTTATTCAGCCCTTTTTTGTGCAGGCTGGCAACATATGACGAGTCTGCATCCGCATTATTTTTGCGTGCTTCCAGAATTTCCGTCAATTGGGCGAGGATATCGTTACTCATGAAATACCTGTTTCACTAATACTTTTTATCACTAGTAAATGTCGCTGGGGTCTTTTAATACCGGATCGACACTCTGCCACTCGCCATCTTTTAGCACACGGTAAAAGCAGGATTCACGGCCGGTATGACAGGCGATGCCGCCCAATTGTTCCACTTGCAGGACAATCACGTCTTCATCGCAGTCGAGGCGGATTTCGTGGAGTTTCTGGATATGACCGGAGGTTTCGCCCTTGTGCCAGAGCTTGTTGCGTGAGCGCGACCAATAGACTGCTTCGCCGCGCTCGGCTGAAAGTTGTAATGCGTCGCGATTCATCCAAGCCATCATCAGGATGCGGCCGGATTGGGCGTCCTGGGCGATGGCGGGGACCAAACCATCGCTATTCCAATTAACGGTGTCTAACCAACTGCTCATAAATTACTCTGTAGAATTTCACGCCAGCTTTTGCGCACGCAATGCTTTTATTAGGTTAGCGTGCAAATGTTGCAAATTGACGGTGCCGATGATGGCACTGGTAACCCCGGGCGGAGCGTAGGCGAAGTTCAGCGCGCTCTGGATGGGGTCGTGTTCCTGGTTTTGGTCAAAAAGCTCAGCGGAGTTTCCGGTTTCCGCTGAAACGGGAGGCGCATCATGGCAGATATGGCCGCTCGCGAGAACCTTTTTTAGCAAAACTGCCGCACCTTGTTGCGCACATTTATCGATCACTGCTTTTTCAACAGTGTAATCGCGGTTATACACCAACATGACCGCATCGCAGACCTCGGCCGCGGCAAGTCCACCTTCCAGGGTTTTACTGGAGATTCCCAGCGCGCGAATCCAGCCTTCCTGCTTGAGCTGCTGCAAGGTGTGCAGGGCGCCGCTGTTTTGCAGTATCTCAAGATCATTACCATCCGAGTGGATCAGCACCAGATCGAGATAGTCGGTACGCAGGCGGCGCAGTGACCGCTCCACGCTCATGCGAGTCTGCTTGGCACTGAAATCGAAGCTGGATACGCCTTCATCGGAGAACTTGCTCGCTTCAAATTCCTCGCCGACTTTGGTGGAGATCACCCAGTCTTTGCGCTCTTTCCACAGCAGATCGCCCAGCCTTTCTTCGCTGTAGCCGTAAGCTGGCGCGGTATCGATGAAGTTAACGCCCATATCGCGCGCGCAGCCGAGCAGGGCGCGGATTTGCTCGTCGCTCGGCAGGCTAAAGGTTTCCGGGTATTTCAGGCTTTGGTTGCGGCCGAACTTTACGGTGCCCAAGCCAAAGGTGCTTATTTCAATATCGGTGCGACCGAGGCGCTTGCGCGGCATCATTCAACATCATCCTCATCGGGTTCGCGAAAGCGTAACGCCAGGGCCTCTTCGGCGCTGATGGCGGGTGGGAAGGCAATTTCCCACGGGGTTTTGGCAATTTCGGCGTAGGGCAGGTAATCATGCAAATTACCTGTGCCCGCTGATGGCGTTATGCCGTCAGCTTGCAGCAGTTCAAATGCCTGATTGGCGAGATTGGGTGCAAGCGTCAATTTGGTCGGCCAACCTACCAATAAATTGGATGCCCCCTCGGCACGGGCGATAAAGGCATTGTCGGGGCGCACAAAGTTGGCCTGCAAAGGCTCGGCGCGCTCAACATGTAATGTCGCCCATTCAGCACCTTCAAGGTTCATCCAAGGGATAAGTTCCTGCAATTCCTGTTTCGCTAGCTCGATTAGCTCATCTGCTGGTAACTGCGCGCCCTTTTCCGCAAGGCTGCCACCCAGATACCACACATGCCCACCGTCCGGCAGGCGATGGCTGGAAATGGTCAGGCGCGGCGTCGTCTCGCGTCCGAGGCAGTGACCGTAAAAGTCAAACGGGTGATGGTGCTTCACCATCACTTGCTGGAGTGGACGCAGTTGCATCGCCGGACTTTCCAGCCCCAGCTCACGCAGCAATTCGGCATTGCCTTTACCGGCGGTGAAGATAAAGCGTTGGGCGTGGATCTGGATATGTTGGTCGCCAGTATTGACCGAGATACTTACCTCGCCGTCTGCATTTTTGTTGAGCTGCGCGCTCGACCAGTCGATTTGGAAGCAACGGCCTTCGATATTGTGGGCAAGATTGGCGACCAAGCTCGGGGCATCAATCACCAGATCTTCCAGTCGATAGAGGCTACCGGTGAAAAGTGGGTGGCGAAGTAGTGGTGGGCGGCGGTCGGAATGCACTTGGTCGACTCGGCCGCGTGTAATCTTGCTGGCAAGGAAACCGGTGATCTTGCTGCCCAAATCATCGCTCGACCACATAAAAAAGTGATCGCTGAGGATGCGGGTGTGGCGCAAGTTAACATCGCCTTCGCCGCACAGGCAGGCGCGCCAGTGTTTGGGCATCTCGGCGATGGCCTCGGAGGCACCGGTGAGTGCGCCGGCGAGGGTGTATTTCATGCCGCCGTGTATCATGCCTTGGGAGGCGAGGGTTTGGTCGCTACCCAATGCCTTGGATTCAAACAGCGCAACATTGAAGCCAGCGCTTTTGGCGCGGTTAGCTAACCAGAGCCCGGCTACTCCGCCGCCAATAATGGCCAGATCTAGCTGGATACTAAGCGGGGCTTGGCTCATGGAGGCTGTGGTTCCTTAGTCGTCCCTTCCCGGGAAGGCGGATATATTCAGAGGGCGCGCAGTATAAGCCTTCCTCGCGCGAATTACCCTTGCGGAAACTGCGGGTTCTACTGCTAATATGCGTAAAAATTTTACGGGTATCCAGATAGCGATGTCATTCAAGTTATTGTTAACCGATGTAATTTCTCCCCTTGGTAAAGCGCTGGAGCATGAGCTGGAGCGGGAACCTTTCAAATTGCTCACGCCTGGCGCGGATGAAATCGATTGGGCTGATTCCGCCAGCGTCGCCGCTTATCTTCACAAGCATCAGCCGGAGCTGGTGTTGAATTGCCGGGGCTGGGAGGAGGCTTTTCATCGCGGTGGACAGGAAATGCTGGTGACTACCGCCAAGCAACTCGCGCATGCCTGCGGCGCGACGCAAACCCCGCTGATTCAGTTTTCCAGTTACGCGGTGTTTGGTGGCGACAACAAAGGCACACACAGCGAGAAAGATGCGCTGGCGCCACTTAACGATACCGGCCGTGCATTTGCGGAAATCGAACAGGTTGTTGCTGAGCAGCTGCCCAAACACATTATTGTGCGTTTGAGCTGGGTGATTGGCGCTTATGGGGATAACTTGCTGACTCGCTTATTGAGCGCGTTTTTGGCAGGGGCTTCAGTAACCGTGAATCGCCGCTTGCGCGGTGCGCCTACAGCACTGTCTGATGCGGCGCGCGTAGCTGTGGCGATGAGCAAACAAATCCACTGCGGCGCCGATAATTGGGGCGTGATGCACTATTGCTCCAGCGATTCCTGCACCGAAGACGAATTCGCCGAGCAACTGCTGCAATTACTTATCCAGCAGCAACTGCTAACTGCCGAGCCGAGCCTTAGTCTGGTCGATACCGAAGAGCTTGATGAACCTCTCAGCGCCATCCTTGGCTGCCGTCGCGCACGGGATTATTTCGGCATTCAGGCGCGCTCCTGGCGCCCGAGTCTATTGCCGCTGGTAAAACAGTGGTTACATAATCGCGAGCAAAGCAAAGAGCGATACTAAGCTTTGCCCGCGCCGTAAAATCACGCCGCTCCCTGAATAACTTTTGGCCGTCTTCTCAAGCGCTCGCCAAGGCGCGAGCCTTCTACTTCTACGACACGATACGAAATCTGCGCCACTACCAGACAGCACACAATAGTCACTGCGCAGTAGGTGATGGCTGCGATGCCGGTGTTACCCATCAGCGATGTCACTGCGTTGAGCAGAGTTACCAGCAGGATCGAGTGGGTGAGGTAGAGGCTGTAGGACACATCGCCCAGAAATTTAAAGGTGCTGCCATTGAGTAATGAAAAACGCTGCGGCAGATAAAAAATAATCGCAACCACTGGCGCAATCGACGCGGTTTCCCAATAGACAATCCACACATCGCCGTAGCCTTCACCGGTTACTGGGCGCACTAAATAAAAACTGGCCGACAATGCCAGAACCACCAACCAAAAAATAATGCCGGGAAGTTTTTCGGCGTGGCCCGCCAGCCATTTGCCCCAAAGCAATACCGTCAGACCGACGAAGAAACTGATCATGTAAAAATGCCAGTAGTGTTTGAAATCAACCGGGATTAATGACAGCGCAATACAGGCAACGAAGGTGAGTAAAACGTTGCGCAGGCGTGTGCCTGATAACAGCATCAGCGGAATTAAAATCGAACCGATCAGTTCCACAAAAATCGACCAGCTGGGCGGGTTTGCTTTGAGCGAGTAGCCGACATAACCGACGATAAATTTCATGGGGGTGAAATCGCCGTATTCGCGTGGATTTAACGGGTAGCGCATTTGCGGATCGATCAACAATAAATAAATTCCGCCGATGGTGACCGTCACAATCATCAGCGGCATGATGCGGAAAACGCGGCGATGGAAATAGAGCGCAACTGATGACGATGTAAGTCCGCTTTTGGCGAGCGATGCGCCAACCACCAAACCACTCAACACAAAAAAGAATGTCACGGCAGCGCTACCATTAAAAATCGGTGGAAAGGTAAAACCAAATGCTTCGACAACCCTGCCTTGCAAGTGGAATAACAGCACGATTACCGCAGCTACACCGCGCAATGCATGCAGCGGCATATTGAAACCTTGCTGTTTAGCGGCTTCGATAAATAAATTCATAACAATAATCCCTGTGAGGAAAAGGGCAGATATAAGTGCCAAGGCGCACAGAAATGCAATGCGTGTCCGTGCGAGATGTGATGGGAAAATAAAAAATTGCTTAAATAAATTGCCGATTTTTAATCTGCAATTAGCTGGAGGGAATGCAGGCAATGTGCCATGAAAACTGATGTGCCAGGTGCTTGGTATTTTTGTGATCGGTTATACAAAGTTGTGCACGAAAATTTTATCGAGTTGTATTACGCGACAAAAAAATCAAATAAATGTGCGATTTTTGCGCAGCCAGTTTTATTTCGAGGCATAAAAAAACGCGAGCTGTTTGGCTCGCGTTTTTCGGTGTGTAGACTTTACGTTTTTTGTGTAATAAACGTTGAAATTTTTAACACTTATACTCGCTGGAATACCACGGTTGCATTGGTGCCACCAAAGCCGAAACTGTTGGACATTACGCGATCCAGTTTCACGCCATCCTGACGCTTAAGTGCAATCGGCATACCTTCCGCTTCCGGATCGAGCGTTTCGATATTGGCAGAGGCGCAGATAAAATCATTTTCCATCATCAGCAAACTGTAAATTGCTTCCTGCACACCGGTAGCGCCGAGGCTGTGGCCGGTGAGCGATTTGGTAGAGCTGATTGCAGGGATTTTATCGCCGAAGGTTTCTTTGATTGCGCGCAACTCCGCCAAGTCACCTACCGGAGTAGAAGTGCCGTGGGAGTTGATGTAATCGATGCTGCCGTCAACAGTAGACAGTGCTTGCTTCATGCAGCGCACTGCGCCTTCGCCCGACGGGGCAACCATGTCATAGCCGTCAGAGGTGGCGCCGTAGCCAACGATTTCGGCATAAATTTTTGCGCCACGTGCTTTGGCGTGTTCGTATTCTTCGATGACCAGACATCCGCCGCCGCCAGCGATAACAAAACCATCGCGGTTTGCATCGTAGGCGCGTGATGCTTTATCAGGCGTTTCGTTGTATTTGGTAGAGAGCGCACCCATCGCATCAAACAATGCGGTCAGGGTCCAATGCTCTTCTTCACCACCACCGGCAAATACTACATCTTGTTTGCCGAGCTGGATTTGTTCCATCGCAACACCAATACAGTGGGCGCTGGTCGCACAAGCGGAAGAGATCGAGTAGTTAACGCCTTTGATTTTGAACGGGGTCGCCAAGCACGCAGAGGTGGTGCTGCCCATGGTTTGGGTCACACGATAAGGACCAACACGCTTCAAACCTTTTTCACGCAGAATATCGGCTGCTTCAACCAGATTCATCGAAGACGCGCCACCAGAACCCATGATGATACCGGTGCGTTCGTTGGAAACTTGATCTTGGCTCAAACCTGAATCGGCGATAGCTTGTTGCATGGAGAGATAAGCGTAAGCAGCTGCATCGCCCATAAAACGCAGGACTTTGCGGTCGATCAGTTCGGACAGGTTGATATCTACCGAGCCCGCAACGTGGCTGCGAAAGCCTTTTTCTTTGTAGGCTTCCTGGAATTTGATACCGGAACGGCCAGCGCGCAATGCATCTAACACGGCATCTTTATCATTGCCCAGACAGGACACAATTCCCATACCGGTAACAACAACGCGTTTCATAGGCTACCTCTTTCGTATTTAGCAACAGTGCCCGAACCACCAGTTTGTGTAGTCGGCCTGCTTGAATCTGTCGTGGTTAAAAAGGCGAGCATTATGCCACAAGCTGTCAGGTGCTCGCCCGTTATCATTATTGTGGACAGTTAGAAACTGTCAGTGTTCTGGAACAGGCCTACGCGCAGGTCGTGGGCGAAGTAGATGTCTTTGCCATCGCAGGATACGCGGCCATCGGCGATACCCATGATCAGCTTGCGCTCAATCACACGCTTCAAATTGATGTGGTAAGTGATCTTCTTGGCGGTAGGCAGGATTTGGCCGGTGAATTTCACCTCGCCACAGCCTAATGCGCGACCGCGACCGGGGTTGCCTTTCCAGCCGAGGAAGAAGCCAACCAGCTGCCACATAGCATCAAGGCCTAAACAGCCAGGCATTACCGGGTCACCGGGGAAGTGGCATTCAAAGAACCACAGGTCAGGGTTGATATCCAGTTCTGCAATGATCTCGCCTTTGCCAAATTCTCCGCCGGTTTGGGCGATATGTACGACGCGGTCAAGCATCAACATATTGGGTTTAGGCAATTGTGCATTGCCTGGACCGAACAATTTGCCGTCGCCACAGAGGAGCAGGTCTTCACGGCTATAGGAGCTTTTGGGTTCAAAGGTCATGGATTTTACTCAGCTAGTTATCATTGAGCACAGGTTTGGTCTGCGCAAAAGTGCGCCATTCTAACCGCTGTGGCCCAGTTGTCCAGTTGGATACCGCCGGAGGCCTTGGCTACCGGCACGGATTGGCATGGAAGCGATGGTTCTGACGCGGGTTTTAGAAACTGCGCGCCAGCGAGAATTCAGCCAATTGTTTCATTGCGCGGGTGTAATGGTTGTCCGGCAATTGTTGCAATTGGTCGAGTGCTTGTTGAACTTGTTGCTTGGCCGCATCGAGGGTGTAAGTCATACCGCCAGTCGCTTGCACTATCTCTAAAATTGCAGGCAATTGGCTGGCATCGCCGTTGCGAATGGCGGTGGCAATCAGCTCCGCTTGCGCCGGGGTGCCGGTGCGCATAGCGTAAATCAGCGGCAGGGTAGGTTTGCCTTCGGCCAAGTCATCGCCGACATTTTTACCGAGTGTGGCGGCATCGCCGGTGTAGTCCAATGCGTCATCCACTAATTGGAAGGCGACCCCAACATGGCGACCGTAGCGGCGCAATGCTTCGCGTTGGGCGGCGGTAGCACCGCATTGCACAGCGGCAACCTCGCAGGCAGCGGCGAACAGGATTGCGGTTTTTTTATCGATTACGCGGAAGTAATTCTCTTCATTTACATTCGGGTCTTTGGCATTCACCAGCTGCTGTACTTCACCTTCGGCGATGATATTGGTGGTATCGCTCAGGATCGCCATCACGTCCATGCTGCCAATGCCAACCATCATTTGGAACGCGCGCGAATAGAGGAAGTCGCCTACCAAAACGCTGGGTGCATTGCCCCATTGGGCATTGGCAGTCGGGCGGCCACGGCGCAGGTTGGACATATCCACTACGTCGTCGTGAAGTAGGGTGGCGGTATGGATAAATTCGATAATTGCCGCCAGCGATAAATGATCCTTGCCTTGATAGTTGAGCGCGTTGGCCGTCAACAACACCAACAGCGGACGCAAGCGTTTGCCGCCGGCCTCGACCAGATAGTGGCCAATATTTTCAACCAGACCAACATCGGAGTGGAGTTTGTCGATAATCAGTTGGTTTACTGCAGTGAAATCGTCTTTCACGGCTTCATGGAATGGCAGCATGGAGTCTTCTTATTTATCAGGGTGGACAATTTTCGGATTCAGGTACGTTTTCAGGCGGCAATGCTAGCAGTGGAGACTTGAGAGTCAAGGAAAAGCTGGGTTTGCCAAGGCATCGAACCACTTTACTGTCAGCGGCTGCTGGCTCTTGCCTGCCAAGGCGCAGTAATCCTGTGCGCCCAATGCCCACTGGTGAAAATGCCATTCACCGGTGCCTTGGTCGAGTTCGGTTGCTATCTGTGCGCGAATATTATTGCCATCGAGCTCAAACAGGATCTTCTCCAGTCCAGCCGAAATTCCGGTGCCTATGGCCTTCAATAGTGCTTCTTTTAAGGTCCAGAGGCGATAGAAATAATCGGTTTGATGGATAGTTTCCAGCGCCTGCAAACGGGCAAATTCCTGCGGATGGTAATAGCTTTCAGCGATACCCACTAAATCCCGCGTTGCGCGTATTGCCTCCACATCAACCCCAATCAGTTCGATACGACTCACCGCCAGCAGTGCCCAAGGGCCGCTGTGACTGAGGCTGAATTGGATATCGCTCTCCGGCAAATAGGGCTTGCCTTTATCGGTGCGCAAAAAATTCACTGCAGCAGGCGATACGCCGGTGTAGCGCGCCAGCACTGTACGTAACAGCCAACGGCTGGCGATGTAGTCGTTCTTGCCGCGAATAAACTTCTGCGCGCGCTCATGTTCAGCGCTGCTCATGATCTGCGCGGCGCTGGTGTAATGATCCGCGGTGAACTGGCGGATATCGAGCAGCCACAAATGCACGTCATGGTTCCCCAGCGCGCTGTCTTTACCGACGGATATTGCGGAGGAAAAAACCGGTGCTGGTAGTGGGGGTGTAAGTGTCGGCATACAGGTATAAGTCTATGAAGATGTGCGCATCATACGCTGGTTGTCCTTATCTGCATGCAGCCTGCAGGTGGGAAAATCCGGCCGGGCTTTTTTATTTTGCGTGCTCTCCTTAAATCAGCGACAATCCGCGCCCTCAAAAAACGAAACCTATTCTGGAGTTGCTATGCAAATCACTGCCGACAAAGTTGTCAGCTTCAACTACCGCCTGAGCGAAACCGGCGGTGAGTTGCTGGAATCATCCTACGATTCAGAACCCACCCTTTATCTGCATGGCCACAAAGGTTTGCTCGCGGCGTTGGAAGAAGCGCTGGAAGGCAAGCAAGCGGGCGATAAAGTCACCGTGAATGTGACTCCCGAGCAAGGTTATGGCCCGCGTCAGGAAGGTGCTACCCAGCGTATTCCAATCAAGCATCTGCACGGCCATGAAAAGCTGAAAGGCAAAATCAGACCGGGGATGAAGGTTGCGGTAAATACCCAACATGGCCCATGGGATGCCATCGTATTGAAAGTGGGTAAATTCAACGTGGATATCGACAGCAACCATCCATTGGCTGGTAAAAACCTGGACTTTGAATTGGAAGTGGTTGAAGTGCGCGATGCGACCGATGAAGAGCTGGCACACGGCCATGCCCATGGCGTTGGTGGTCATCACCACGACTAAGCCTCAGGCTGTTTTGCCCCTAAAAAGCCCGCACTGGTTGCGGGCTTTTTATTGGGCGCTAATCCGGCTGCTGGTAGGCGTGTAGGGAATTGTAAAAACTTAGTCAACGTTGTCATTTTTCGATTGCGGCTTTAGGCGTCGCTCGGTTATTGTGGTTTTCCGGCAGAATCCAACCACAATAACTAGCCTTAATAAGAGCAAAAACTACAGCATAACAATATCCACACGGGCAAATACAATGAGCAATCCTGTTACCAATCCAGCAGCCAACGCTAACCGCGTTTTATCGATTGATGTCTTCCGCGGCATCATTATTTTCACCATGGTGTTTGTTAACGAGCTAGCCGGCGTCGCCGATATCCCACAGTGGATGAAGCACTTGCCAGCCAACGTTGACGGTATGACGTTTGTTGATCTGGTCTTCCCTGCATTTTTATTTATCGTCGGTATGTCGATTCCGTTTGCGATCCAGGCGCGCGCTAACAAAGGTGATTCAGCGCTGGAGATTTTCAAACACATTGCACTGCGCAGTTTTGGTTTGATGGTGATCGGCGTATTTATGGTAAACACCGAGTCGGGTTATGACGCCGACGCCATGAGTATCTCAATGCCGCTGTGGACCTTGCTGATGTTTATCTACGTATTGTTGATCTGGTCGAATTATCCCAGAACGCTGTCGCCAGCAATTTCTCTCGGCGCAAAACTGATTGGTGTTGCTGGTTTGGTGATGCTGTGGTGGTTGTATAAAGGCCCGGACAATACTGGTATGACTACCCAGTGGTGGGGCATTCTTGGTTTGATCGGTTGGGCGTATTTAATTGCGGGCACGTTGTTTTTAATTACTCGTCAATTTGCATCACCTGCGACACAATTTTTGACTCTCGCGGGCGCGTCACTTGTGTTGCTCGTAATCTTTTTTGCGATGGATGCAGTAAAAGCCGATTTTTCGACAGGTCTGTTTATGACCAAAGTATTTGAGTTGAATTGCAATTACACCCACGCGGCGATTGTATTGGCCGGTGTAATTCTCTCGCAATTGTTTTACTTGCCGAGTTTTGCGGCGAGCAAATTCAAAAACTATCTTATTTTTACCGGCGTTGTTGGTGTGTTGGCATTTGCCAGCTGGCAGGTTTCACCTATCTCCAAAATTTGGGCAACACCGAGCTGGGCATTATTCAGTGCATTCTTTTGCTGTTTAATTTTTGGTGCGGTCTATTGGCTGGTTGATGTAAAACAACAGCGTGCCTGGACGAAATTCTTTGAACCTTCCGCGACTAATCCACTGCTGGTTTATATCCTGCCGTACATAGTGATATCCATTTGCGGCATTTTTGGATTTTATCTGCGCCCGGAAATGTTTAATGCGGGTGTGCCTGGTATTATTTGGAGCTTGTTCTTTGCCTGCGTGATTATGGGTATTGGCGCGTTGCTGACTCGTATCGGCTTGCGCGTTAAGTTGTAATTGCTTTTTTGTGCTACGAAGTTTTTGTGGCTTCGTAGCACGCTTGCTGTTAGTTCTTTTGTTTCGAAAACGCATAAACCCGTCCTTGGGGCTCACATTCGCCATCCATGGCTCAAGTGTTTCGAACCAAAAGAACTAACAGCAAGCGCAACATTGAGGTAACTGATTAAATCTTCTTTAATCCCAAGTTGGCGCAAATCCCGGATTTGCAATTCTCTCTCCGCTATCCAGCCCCGCAATCGCACTCATCTCTGCATCACTCAAAATAATTTTTTCTGCCGCTAAATTGCTTTGCAGGTTTTCACGTTTGGTAGATGACGGAATCACCGCAAAACCTTGTTGTAGCGACCAGGCTAGCGCAATTTGTGCAGCGGTCGCGTTGTGAGTAGCAGCAATTTTCTGGATCACCGGTTCCTGAATTACTTTGCCATACGCGAGTGGCATGTAGGCGGTAATGTGGATTCCTTGCTGCTGTAAAAACTCAACCAGTTTACGGTTTTGTAAAAACGGGTGAATCTCAATTTGATTGGTTGCGATATGTTCTGCACTAATTGCCGCTATAGCTTCCTGTGTTTTTTTGATAGTGAAATTGGATATTCCGATTAACTCCGTTAATCCTTGCTTCTTGGCTTCCAGCAATTGCTCCAGATACACCGCAACCGGAATTTCATCGTTTGGCGATGGCCAGTGAATCAAGGTGAGATTCACGCGCTCCAGCTGCAATTTGTGCAGGCTTTCTTTCAGGCTGGGAATTAATTTCCCTTCGGCAAAACTATCGGTCCAGACTTTGGTGGTCACGAATAATTCATTCGGTGAAACCTTGCTTGCTGCAATGGCGCGGCCAACATCGGCTTCGTTTTTGTAAATCTGTGCGGTATCGATGTGGCGATAACCTAAATCGATACCATTGGCTACAGCGTCAAACGCTTGTTGGTCTTGCAAGCGAAAAGTACCCAGGCCCAGCGCAGGAATTTTTGTAGTTGAGTTGCTCATAAATAATCTCCGGTAAAAAATCAATTCACATTAATGTGTGCTGATAACAGCATCGTTTGGCAAATTAGTTGAAATAGGGTTGGCGCGATCAAGTTGACCGCTCCAGCGTGTTAGCAAAATCGCACCAACTACGATTAAGGCTCCGATCCAAGGCGTGTGCTCCAATCCCCATTGGTCGACAATCAAACCACCGCCCCAAGCGCCGAGTGCGATACCTAAATTAAACGCGGCGATATTTAAGCCTGATGCTACATCAATCGCGTGCGGTGTGTGATGTGCTGCTTGTTGCACCACGTAAACCTGTAAGCCGGGAACATTGCCGAATGCAAATGCGCCCCAGATCAATACCGTTGCAATCGCCAGCCAAGGGTTGGATGCGGTAAAGGTAAATACCAAAAGCACCAATGCAAGGCCGCCAAAAATAATTTGTAATGCAGCAATCGGGCCTTTTTTATCGGCGAGTTTTCCGCCCCAAATATTACCTATTGCCACCGAAACTCCGTACACCAACAACACCAGTGCGACGCTGCCAGAACTCAAGCCGGTGATCTGTTCCAGAATCGGCGCGAGAAATGTAAATGCGACAAATGTGCCGCCATATCCAACGGCGGTCATCGCATACACCAACAACAAGCGCGGTTGTTTTAACACCTGCAACTGTTGCAAAACCGATGCTGGTTTGTTGTGTTGAGAACTATTTTGTAAGTTACGAGGAATAAAAAACAAACTGGCAAGAAATGCGATCACACCCAATGCAGACACAGCTAAAAATGTCGCGCGCCAACCAAAATGCTGGCCGATAAAAGTACCCAGCGGTACACCTGTCACTAACGCAACAGTGAGGCCGGAAAACATAATCGCAATTGCGCTCGCCGCTTTATCTTTTGCGACCAGGCTGGTGGCAATGGTTGCACCGATCGAAAAGAAAACACCGTGCGCAAGTCCGGTCAGGATGCGCGCCATCACCAGCGATTCATAACCCGGCGCCTGCCAGGCGACAAGGTTTCCAATGGTAAATAGCAGCATCAACCCGAGTAGCAATAATTTGCGCGGAAGCTTGCCGGTAAGGGCAGTTAGCAGCGGGGCGCCCACGGCAACGCCGAGTGCGTACAAGCTAACGAGCAGGCCGGCGGATGGCAGGCTTACATTCAAATCATTTGCGATAGTGGGAATCAGCCCGACTATTACAAACTCGGTGGTGCCTATGGCAAAGGCGCTGACCGTCAGCGCCAGCAGGGCAATGGGTATTCGCATGGCGTAATCCTCTTAATGATGATGTAGCCATTGTCCCAAGCTTACCTTTGCAGAAAAACGGGTGTATTTGCATAAGATTATTGAATAAAATTCAACAATGAAAACAACTCTCGATGAAATGCAGGTTTTTGTAGCGGTGGTTGATAGTGGTTCCATCACCGCCGCTGCCGATAGTTTGGGGCAAACGGTCTCGGCCATTAGCCGTGCGCTGACTCGTCTCGAAGAAAAGCTGGAGGTGACCTTGTTGCGCCGTACCACACGGCGACTGGAGTTAACCGAAGAGGGGCAAGTGTTCCTCACGCAAGCCTGCAAAATTATCAATGCGGTTGAAGATGCGGAGGAGCAAATACAGATCCGCCGCAATCAGCCGTCCGGCTTGCTGCGTGTCAACGCCGCATCGCCGTTTATGTTGCATGTGCTGGTGCCGCTAGTGCGCGGTTTTCGCGCGCAGTATCCCGACATCGAATTGGAATTAAATACTAACGACCAGATTATCGATTTGCTGGAGCATCGCACCGATATTGCAATCCGTATAGGCGCACTCACTGACTCCAGCTTGCACGCCCGCCCGTTAATGACCAACCGCTTGCGTGTTCTCGCAAGTCCCGATTATTTGCGCGAGCGTGGTGAGCCAATATCGGTAGATGAATTATCGGCGCATCGCCTGCTGGGTTTTACTCGTCCCGAATCACTTAATGCCTGGCCGCTGCGTAATGTGCAAGGCGATAGATATGTGATTGCTCCTAGCGTGAGAGCATCAAGCGGTGAAACCTTGCGGCAGTTGGCGTTGGCAGGAGAGGGAATTGTTTGTCTCGCGGATTTTATGACGCAGGTAGATCGACAAGATGGAAAGTTGGTGCAGATTTTAGTGCAGGATACGGTAGAAGTTTTGCAGCCAGTGAATGCGGTTTATTACCGAAATACCGCACTTTCCTCGCGTATTTCGTGTTTTCTGGATTACGTTAGTGCGCATATTGGTGGCTGAGAATAAATAAAAAAACACAGCAATAATTATGTGTTTTCTTTAGGCGGCCAGGTTGGTTTTGCTGTATACCAAAACTCCGGTTTCAAGCCGATGATGCGATAAATCCCTTCCGGTAAATCTTTTTTGATATTGCTAATACAGCGTGTTACTCGCGCATGCATAATCGCACCCTGCACGTATTGTTGCATCAAGCGCGCAAGTTGTTCGGGATCTTTTGCTTCGTACAAATAATTTTCATTGAGTAATGTGCGCACCAGTGCTTGATTGTATTTAGCGCCGCGCTCGGTCATTACTTGCAAGGTATCGGTGATGCGATTCTCGCCGCAACCCGCTTGCATGCCCGCCGTAAAAAATGCACAGCCAGGTACATTGTTTTCATCTTCACCGATTTTATTCACGTAAATAAATTGCAGCCAATTTTCCAGTTGTTCAAGCGGCGTGTTGATCGGTGAAAAAATACAGTCCAATTCCCGGCGAATGTCATCCCAGTAGTGGCTGGTCGCCTCGCAAAACAATTGCGCTTTGGATTCAAAGTGATGGTAGAAGCTGCCTTTAGTGACGCCTGCTTGCTTGCAGATTTCATTGACACCCACGGAATTGTAATTGCTGTTCCAGATCAGGTTCAGCGCGGTTTCCAGTAGTACTGTGCGGGTGTCAGTGGCGTTCATTACTCGGGTTCTCGAACAAAGGTTAGGGATATTATGATACCGCCCGGTATGTTTTTCAATCTGCCATTTCTCGACCTATACCGGGTATACACCTAAGACTCCGCCTTTTTAAAAAAAGTCCTTCGCGCAAAACTCATTGATTTTATTGGTGTTTATGGGGTTTTGCCCGCACGCGGCTTTACGATTGTGAAAGCCGCCGAGAAAATTTTGTTGACCTGCATACCGACCGGTATGTATGATTTCTACAAATGCCGATTTAGACCCCTCCAAGGAGTTTCAAATAGTCATTTATTTGCTAACGAATTTCAGGAGACCCCCATGAATAGCGCGAATACTCCAGCTCTTCCCCGCCGTGCCTACCACTACACTGCTGCTGCCATACTTGCAGGTATTGTAGGTTTTTATTACGTAACCGGTGTTGATGCCGCAACTCCAGCTGCCGTACCGCCTGCCCCAGCGGTAGATGTGGTGGTCTTGGAGCCACAAGCCATCCGTACCTGGGCCAGTTTTTCCGGTCGTTTGGCTCCGGTTGAAAGCGCTGCGATCAAGCCATTGGTAAGTGGCACCATCCAACAAGTGTTGTTTACCGAAGGTCAGCAAGTGAAAAAAGGGCAGCCACTGTTTGTGATTGACCCGCGTCCGCATCAGGCGTCAGTCCAGCGCGCCCAAGCGCAATTGGCTACTGCTCAATCCCGCGCAAAACTCGCGCAGGATGAATGGACCCGTGCGCAGCAATTGATTGAAGCAAAACTGGTTTCGCAAAGTATTTATGATTCAGCCTTGAGCGCCCATCAAGTCGCGCAAGCGGATGTAAAGCAAGCGGAAGCTGCATTGAGTCAGGCAAAGCTCGATCTTGAATATGCACACATCAGTGCGCCTATTAGTGGTCGTGTTGGTCGCGCCGAGTTAACTACCGGCAACGTAGTGGAAGCGGGCGCTAATGCACCACTGCTTACCCAAATCGTCGCCAACGACAAACTCTACGCCGAATTTAATGTAGATGAAGCTACTTATATTGAGTTCGTGCGCAACACCAAAAATACTCAGGAGATGCCAGTTGAATTAGCGCTCGCCAGCGATAGCAGCGTGACTTACAACGGGCACATCTCGGCATTTGATAACCGATTGGACACCAACAGCGGTACCATCCGTGCCCGCGCTATTTTTGACAACAAAGACGGCGCGCTCACAGCGGGAATGTTTGCCAATGTGCGCTTGGGGTCAGCGGAAAAAATTCAGGCGCTGTTAGTTCCTGAGCGTGCAATTGGTACCAACCAAAGCAAAAAGTTTGTGTTGGTGGTTGATGCAAAAAATACCGCAACTTATCACGAAATTACTCTGGGTGATCACTACCAGGGGCAGCGCGTGATAACCGCAGGTGTCAATGCCGGCGATAAAATTATCGTTAATGGTTTGTCTCATGTGCGACCGAACAGTGTCGTTAATCCCAGTGTGACCCAGGCCGGTGCTGCAGCAACTGTTGCATCCAATCCTTAAGTTCATCACCGTTTAATTCCTTCATTTAATTAACTGTTGTTTGTGTAACGAGTAGCACTGGTGCCACGCACCAGTGCTCTCCAAACACGCCTTTAACAAAGCCCATTTGCAGGCAGGTTCAGCATGAACATATCCAAATTTTTTGTGGATCGTCCCATTTTTGCCGGCGTAATTTCGCTCCTGATTTTTATCGCCGGTTTGCTCGCCATGTTTCAATTGCCCATCTCGGAATACCCTGATGTGTCACCACCTTCGGTCGTGGTTAATGCCTCTTATCCTGGCGCTAACCCGAAGGTGATTGCCGAAACGGTTGCTACTCCACTGGAGGAGCAATTGGCGGGCACTGAAAATATGTTGTACATGTTTTCACAAGCCACCACCGATGGTCGTTTGACGTTAACTGTTACATTTAAAATCGGTACCGATGTTGACCTCGCGCAGCAAATGGTACAAAACCGTGTGTCGCAAGCCTTGCCGCGCTTGCCGGATGTAACCCGTCAGCGCGGTGTGACTGTCGTAAAAAGTTCGCCCGACTTAACCATGGTGGTGCATTTAATTTCGCCGGACAAAAGCTACGACGAACTTTATCTGCGCAACTATGCGTTGATGAATATTAAAGACGAGCTTGCCAAAGTGGCTGGTGTTGGCCAAGTGCGTTTGTTTGGCTCAGGCGATTACGCCATGCGTATCTGGTTGAATCCGGAAAAAATTGCCGAGAAAAATCTCACCGCAAATGATGTCGCCAACGCAATCCGCGAACAAAACGTACAGGTTGCCGCCGGTATGATCGGTGGTGCGCCGGTAACTGATTTGGTGGATGTGCAATTGCCGATTAATGCCAAAGGTCGCTTGGATAATCCCGAAGAGTTCGGTGAAATTATTATCCGCGCTGGTGCTACCGGTGAAATTACCCGCTTGAAAGATGTTGCGCGTGTAGAAATGGGGCCATCGGAATTCAGTTTGAATGCCATGTTGGATAGTCGCCCCGCAGTTGCAATCCCGATTTTCCAATCGCCTGGTGCAAATGCTATCCAGATTTCTGATGGTGTGCGCGCCACTATGGCGGAATTGGAAAAACGTTTTCCTCAAGGCGTTAAATATGAAGTGGTGTATGACCCAACCATTTTCGTAAAAAGCTCGATTAAATCCGTAATCAAAACCTTGCTTGAAGCACTGGCATTGGTTGTTGTGGTAGTGATTTTGTTTCTGCAAACCTGGCGTGCATCCATTATTCCACTGCTTGCAGTGCCGGTATCAATCGTCGGTACCTTCTCATTAATGTGGGCATTTGGTTTTTCGATAAATACTTTGTCATTGTTTGGCCTGGTATTGGCAATCGGTATCGTGGTGGATGATGCCATCGTGGTAGTGGAAAACGTTGAACGAAATATTGAAGAAGGTTTAACGCCACTCGCGGCAACCTACAAAGCGATGCAAGAAGTAAGCGGGCCGATTATTGCGATTTCATTGACTCTGATTGCGGTGTTTGTACCTATCGCATTTGTGAGCGGTTTGACTGGTCAGTTCTATCAACAGTTTGCGTTGACCATTGCAATTTCCACGGTGATTTCTGCAATCAACTCATTGACATTAAGTCCGGCATTGGCCGCATTGTTGCTGAAAAGTCACGATGCTCCAAAAGATCGCTTAACGCGCATTATGGATAAAATGTTTGGTCGCTTTTTTGGTTGGTTTAACCGCAGTTTTAACCGTGCCTCGGGTAACTACTCTACCAAGGTAGGTAAATTGCTTGGCCGTAAAACTCTGGCGATTGGTGTATATGCATTGCTGCTCGGTGTAACTGCCGTTGGTTTCAATATCATTCCAAAAGGTTTTGTGCCTGCGCAAGATAAGCAATACCTGATTGCATTTGCGCAATTACCTGACGGTGCAACACTTTCGCGTACCGAGCAAG
>NZ_JBCECX010000028.1:0-62537 GCF_039207905.1 Cellvibrio sp. | reverse complement strand
GATGAGCTTATCGTGCAGGCTTCCGCCAGTATCGTCGTTTAATATCGGGCAAAATGCTTTGATCAGCATATCGCCCGTATCCAGGCCTACATCCATTTGCATGATGGTCACACCGGTCTCGTTATCACCCGCTTCAATGGCGCGCTGGATCGGTGCTGCACCGCGCCAGCGCGGCAAAATAGACGCATGGACATTAATACAACCGAGGCGCGGGGTATCGAGCACGACTTTTGGGAGGATCAAACCGTAAGCCACTACGACCATCAAATCGACATTGAGTGATTCCAGTTCGGCAACGGCCTCAGGGCTTTTGAAGTTAAGCGGTTGGTAAACCGGGATATTGTGCGCAAGCGCGACTTCTTTTACCGGGCTGGCGCTCAGTTTTTTGCCGCGACCAGCAGGGCGGTCAGGCTGCGAGTAAACCGCGATAACCTGATGGCGGCTGCCTAATACGGCTTTTAAATGCTCGGCGGCAAATTCGGGAGTGCCAGCGAAGATGATGCGTAAACCCTGGGTCATGCAAAAACCTTGTGAAAGTAATTTCGGATCAATAAAAAAGGCGCTAAGCAGCGCCTTGTTTCCGCCTCTGGCGCCTTAGCGCGCTTCGGCTTTGTGTTTCTTTTCCAGCTTGGCGCGGATGCGCGTGCGCTTGAAGGGCGATATGTGATCCACAAACAGCTTGCCATTGAGGTGATCCAACTCGTGCTGGATGCACACGGCAAGCAGCCCTTGCGGTTCAATCTCAAACGGATTGCCATCGCGATCCAGCGCTTTTACGCGGATATGCTCGGGGCGCACGACTGTCTCGTAAAAGCCGGGAACTGACAGGCATCCTTCGTCATATTCGCTGACTTCTGCGTCAAGCACCTCAATTTCAGGATTAATAAATACCAGCGGCTGGGATTTATCCTCACTGACGTCTATAACTACTACGCGCTTGTGGACATTCACTTGCGATGCAGCGAGTCCGATGCCGGGAGCGTCGTACATGGTTTCGAACATATCGGCGACCAAGCGGCGAATATTGTCGTCCACTTCTGTGACGGGTTTGGCGACAGTACGCAGCCGTGGGTCTGGAAATTCAAGGATAGGTAACAAGGCCATAGTGTTTGTGACAAACTTCTAGTAAAAAGGTAATAACCGCTGCTAACATGATGATCGCACAGGATTTATGCAGTGCAACCGGAAACAGCATGGGCTTTTAATTAACTATTATACGTCTATCTGCCTCAGGACCGAATAAAACAGGATCGGTTTCTATGAAAAAAATATTATTGGCCGTTGCGGCGGCTTCATTCATTAGCTTCTTTTCATGGGCTGATGACGCACTGCTTAAAACGGGTCATCCCGACGAATATACCGTTAAAAAGGGCGATACCCTCTGGGATATCTCCGGCACCTTTTTGAACAGCCCTTGGCTGTGGCCCGAGATTTGGCATGTTAACCCCCAAATCGAAAACCCTCATCTGATTTTTCCTGGCGATTTGATCAAGCTGATTTATCTTGATGGACAGCCACGTCTCACCGTTGAGCGCACCCTGAAAATGGTGCCGGGCGGTGGCGGTATCAATGGTGCAACCAAGTTGAGCCCGAGTATTCGCGTGCAACAAGCAGATGAGGCCATCAGCTCGATTCCGCTTGATAAAATTGATGCTTTCTTGTCGCGCAGTCGTATTGTCGAACCGGGAGAACTCGAAAAAGGCCCTTATATGCTTGCTGGCCAACAGCAACATGTAATCGTCGGTGAAGGAGATCGAGCATATGCTCGTGGAAATTTTGACGCGCAGTACAGCAATTACGGTATTTATCGTAAAGGCCAGTCATTTAAAGATCCTGTGACTAAAGAGTTTTTGGGTATTTATGCGCAAGGCATTGGCACAGTGGCTGTTACCAAGATGGATGGTGATATCGCAACCTTGGATATTCTTCGTACATATGAAGAAGTGCGTCCAGGCGATAGTTTATTACCCAGCGAAGACCGTTTGGTCGACTCGATCTTTTTCCCTAGTGCACCCGATACTGATATCAATGCACAGATTATCGCTGTTGAAGGTGGTGTTTCCCAGGTTGGAAAGTTCAATGTGGTGATCATTAACCGCGGTGAGCGTGAAGGTCTACAGATTGGTAATGTTCTTGCGATTTTTAAAGCTGGTGAGTTGGTTACCGATCGTGTTAAAGGCGGCAAAGTAGCTCTTCCTGATGAGCGCGCGGGTTTGCTAATGGTATTTCGCACCTTTGAAAAAATGAGTTTTGGTTTGGTACTGGAAGCTGATCGCGCGTTAGCTATTAACGATAAAGCGCGTAATCCCTAAGATTGTTATATCGGCTGCCCCGCTGCGGGCAGCATGTTTCAAGGATGATATCTATGCTCTCCCCGCTCGCGGCTACCCTGCTTATTTTACGTCTTCCCGATATTGGTGTTGCCGGATATTGGCGACTGCAAGAATTACTCGATCATCCTCTCCAGCTTCTTGACCTACCAACACAATCGTTGCGCTCGCTCTTAAAATCTCCTGCAGCCGATATGCTGAGCCAATTTCGCAGCAATCCGGAAGCGAGTGAGATTGGCCGCAAACTGGCTGCTGACCTTGCTTATATAGAGTCCCAATCCAATCTGCAGTGTCTTGTCTACGATGATCCGCTTTATCCGCGCCTGCTGCGTGAAATCCCTCGTCCACCACCACTGCTGTATGTGCGCGGTGATCCAACTTGCCTAAGTCTGCCGCAATTGGCGATTGTGGGCAGCCGAAACCCCAGCGGTGGCGGCAGTGAAAATGCTGAGCGGTTTGCGCATTATTTGGCGGAGCGCGGTTTTGCGATCACCAGTGGGTTGGCATTAGGCATTGATGCAGCGGCGCATCGCGGTGCCTTGCGTGCAAAAGGTAAAACCATTGCAGTGATGGGCACTGGTATCGATTTGGTCTATCCATCTCGCCACCGCCAACTGGCGCAAGAGATTATTGATAGTGGCGGTGCGCTGGTGAGCGAATTTCCATTGGGTACTGCTTCTCACGCCTGCAACTTTCCGCAGCGCAACCGGATTATCAGCGGTTTGAGTGGCGGCACTTTGGTGGTCGAAGCTGCTGTGCAAAGCGGTTCGCTGATCACCGCCTCTTATGCGCTGCAGCATGACCGCGAAGTGTTTGCAATTCCCGGTTCGATCCACAATCCGCTGGCACGGGGCTGTCATCAATTAATCCGCCAAGGCGCGACTTTAGTGGAAACGGCGCAGGATATTGTCGATCAATTGGCCGGGCTATTCAGCTACAAGCGCCAAGAGTTGCGGGCTGCACCACCACAAGAGGATTTATTCGTTACAACCACAGCGGAAAATATTGCGGAGCCGGAATTGGATCAGCATGAACAGGAGCTCTTGCAAGCGCTGGGTTACGATCCGCTGCCGATGGATCTTTTGGCCGAACGCACCGGCCTGGATATCGGCAATTTATCCGCGCAATTAATCGGTCTGGAAATCAAAGGTTTGGTGCAGCAAATAGGCGCTAGTTACCAGCGTACGTCATGAATGGTTGAGCTTGGGTGATAGCTCGGGTAGATTGGCAGCAACTGGATAATAGGTATCGCCCATGTTTGATTGGTCAATCAATCCCCGTATTCAATTTGCTGCCCACCAAATGAAACTCGGTGGTGTCATTGCTTACCCGACCGAGGCGGTCTGGGGTTTGGGATGCAATCCCTTCGATGAAGGTGCGGTGCTGGAGTTGCTGGCACTGAAGCAGCGTCCGGTCGAAAAAGGATTAATTCTCATCGCGGCCAATATCAAAATGTTTGCGCCCTTTATTGATCATTTGGATGACCTGCAACGCCAGCGTTTGAAGAATACCTGGCCTGGACCTGTCACTTGGCTAGTGCCTGCAAACGATTTAATTCCCCACTGGATCAGCGGCAATTTCAGCAGCGTGGCGCTGCGTGTTACGGGTCATCCTGTGGCTGCGGGGCTTTCGCGTGCATTTGGTGGCCCGCTGGTATCCACTTCTTGCAACACCCAAGGTATGCCACCGGCAACCAATATTCATCAGGTGCGGCGCTATTTTGGCGATGAACTGGATGCAATTACTTCCGGCCAAGTTGGACAGCGCGCCAATCCCTCCGAGATTCGTGATTTGCTCACCGGAGAAATTGTCCGCCCTGGTTGATTGGCATCAAGTATCTGTCGGAATCCTGCCGGGCGCACGCCCTCTCGCAGGGCAGCCCGCGTAAAATGGCAGTGTTCTGATCATCGCCATTTACGCACTCAACGCACAGCTAAGGTATTCACATGACACACTCACATGGGCCGGATAAAGCCGCCGTAAAAGCCTATTTGCTCGATTTACAAGATCGCATCTGCAACGCACTCGCTGCCGAAGATGGCGGAGCGCAATTTGTTGAAGATTCCTGGACGCGCGCCGAAGGTGGTGGCGGTCGCTCGCGGGTATTGGCGAATGGTGCCGTGATCGAAAAAGGCGGCGTGAATTTCTCCCATGTCCACGGCACGCAAATGCCTGCGTCTGCAACAGCGCATCGCCCCGAGCTTGCCGGGCGTGCCTTTGAGGCGATGGGGGTTTCGCTGGTGATCCATCCGCACAATCCCCACGTGCCCACCAGTCACGCAAATGTACGGTTTTTTATCGCCGAGAAAGAAGGCGCAGCACCTGTGTGGTGGTTTGGCGGTGGTTACGATCTAACCCCCTACTACGGCAATGAGGCGGATGTGATCCATTGGCACCAGACCGCCAAAAATGCTTGCGATCCATTGGGCGAGCATCTCTATCCAAGGTTCAAAAAATGGTGCGACGATTATTTCTATCTAAAACATCGCAATGAAGCGCGCGGTGTAGGTGGATTGTTTTTTGACGACTACAATGCAGAGAGCTTCGAGCACAGTTTTGCGTTGATGCAAGCCGTGGGCGACAGCTATGTTCCTGCCTACCAGCCAATCGTAAATGCACGTAAAGCTACGTCTTTTACGGAACGCGAGCGGGATTTCCAACTCTACCGTCGCGGACGCTATGTAGAGTTCAATCTTGTGTATGATCGCGGCACTTTGTTTGGCTTGCAGACTGGTGGCCGTACCGAGTCAATTTTAATGTCCCTGCCGCCATTGGTGCGTTGGGAGTATGACTGGCATCCCGAAGCTGGCAGTGCAGAAGCGGAGTTGTACGAAAAATTCTTACCGCACCGCGACTGGCTGAAATAAATTTTTGCTAGTCTTTAAACCGATTTGATTTTATTTGGATGATTCATGACCGATTTATATGCCGTGTTCGGCAACCCGATTAACCACAGCAAGTCGCCCCATATCCACCGCCAGTTTGCCGAGCAAACGGGTCAGGATATGCACTACACCAAGCAGTTGGTAAATGAAGGTGAGTTCGAGCAGGCAGCGCAGGATTTTTTTGCGCAAGGTGGCAAAGGTTTAAATATCACCGTACCTTTTAAATTAAATGCGTTTGAATTTGCGCAAAAACGCACCGCGCGCGCCGAGCGTGCCGGTGCGGTAAATACGCTCGCACGTTTGGCCGACGGCACTATCTTGGGGGACAATACCGACGGTATAGGCATGGTCCACGATATGCACAACCTCGGCTGGGAAATTGAAGGCAAGCGTGTGCTTATTCTCGGCGCGGGCGGTGCAGTGCGCGGAATATTGCAGCCCTTGCTGGAAGAAAATCCGGCGCAAGTGGTGATCGCTAATCGCACCAAAAGCAAAGCGGACGAGCTGGCAAAAAATTTTCACGACCTGGGCAATGTGCAGGCAAAAGCATTTGAGCAATTGACCGGTGAAGTGTTTGATATTGTTATCAATGGCACATCGGCGAGCATGCAGGGTGAATTGCCGCCGCTGCCGGACAATTTGCTCGCAGCCAACGCGTGTTGTTACGACATGATGTACGGTGCCGAGCCAACGATTTTTTTGCGTTGGGCTATAGAGCGCGGTGCGACACAATCTGCTGACGGTTTGGGCATGTTGATTGGCCAGGCTGCAGAAGCTTTTTATTTGTGGCGACAAATTCGTCCGGAAGTAATTCCGGTAATTACTGCAATGCGTCGGCAGATTGCCGAGAAAAAATAATAAATTTTAAACTCGCTTCACATGGCTAATGTGTAGATGCCATGGTTATTGAGGTGTTCTGTGATAAAACCTGATCGCCCCCACTATCATCCTGTTCGCACTTGGTTTGCGCACTGGTGTGTTATGGGGGCGTTATTATTGGGTCAGGCTGTTGCTGCAGAACCCTTAACAGTTACTCTCTCCGGCACTGGCAAAACCAATCCCAACGAACCCTACTATTATTTTGTCCAGATGCTGACACTCGCGCTGGAAAAAACGCGCGCGAGTGATGGCGATTTTAAAATTGATTTCCTTGATCACAAAGGTGGAATCGAGCGCGATCGCACCATGCTGGCGAGCGGTACGGGCATCGATCTTATGTGGGGTTCAGTTACTCGTGCTCGTGCAGAAGAAGTGCGGATAATCAATATTGATTTACTGAAAGGCTTGAATAATTATCGGGTGTTACTGATCAATAAAAAATCCCAACCTGATTTTGAAAAAGTAACCACACTGTCCGATCTTAAAAAGTTTAAAGCAGGATCAGGCACCTATTGGACTGATGGCAGGATATTGGATTACAACGGTTTCAGTGTTGTTTACGGGGCTAATTACAATGGCCTGTTTAAAATGCTAAGCATGAATCGCTATGATTTTCTATCGCGCGGCTTACATGAAATAGGCAATGATTT
The DNA here is from genome assembly GCF_039207905.1 of Cellvibrio sp. GTDB lineage: Bacteria > Pseudomonadota > Gammaproteobacteria > Pseudomonadales > Cellvibrionaceae > Cellvibrio. Next base: position 55,793 of record NZ_JBCECX010000028.1, on the reverse strand, counting down.
GGCTGCATTTGGCGATCTGGGTTTGATGCAAGAGCAAAGTCTGCTGCTTAAGTATGACATTCCCATCCGCTACTGCTTTTTTGTTAACAAGAGCAATGAGAAGCTTGCAGAAAGAGTCGAACGTGGCCTGATAGCCGCGCAGGCTGACAGAAGCTTCGACAAATTATTTTTGCAGATGGCAATGTTTAAATATGGCCACGACATTTTGCAAAACTCCAACCGACGTGTTCTTGTTATTCGCTCCATTCCCAATCTTTAATTAGTGCCAGTCATCGCTGCGGCGTAAATTTTATTGAGCGCTGTATCTATGGTTTATCTCAGTCTTTTTATCACCGCATTTGTCGCGGCCACACTGTTTCCACTTTCCTCAGAAGCACTGCTTGCCACGCTTTTGTATCAGGATTATTCGCCGGTGTTGTTATGGTTGGCTGCAACGAGTGGTAACACATTGGGTTCCTGTTTGAATTGGTATTTGGGTAAACAGTGTTTGCATTGGCAGGATAAAAAATGGTTCCCCGTCAAACCCGCGCAGCTGGAGCGCGCGCAACACCATTTTCAGCGCTACGGATTATTTTCACTATTGTTTGCCTGGCTGCCGTTGATAGGTGATCCGCTCACGTTGATTGCAGGTGTGATGCGTGTTTCTTTTTGGAAGTTTTTGCTGTTGGTGGCACTCGGCAAATCGCTTCGCTATGCATTGGTGATATATATCACGCTACAGGCGCTGAATTAATATGAGTTAAACCAATTCGATTTCAAACACGCATCCACAAACCATCCCAATGCTTTCCCGCTGCTGCCTTTGCGCCACGCCAAATACAATGGAATATTCGGGCGCGGCACGGAACAATCCAATACCACTAATTCACCGTTTGCAATTTCGCTCTGAATCAAATGCTTTGGTAAAAAACCTACACCGGTGCCCATGATATGGGCCTGGATTTTTGCGCTCGCATTGGCGACACGAATAATTTGTCGGCTCTCCAGCAAGCCCGATGATCGCCCCGGTGAGCTAACGGATGAATCGGCGATGATGATGGTGGGAAAGGCGCTGATGGCGGCGGCATCCACTGGCCCTTTGTGCAAACACAGGGGATGTTCTTTGGCGACTGCAAATACAAATTCCACTTCACCCATTAAGCGATATTCAAAAATGCCTTTGGGCAGATCGCCGCTGGCGCCAAGTGCAAGATCGCAGCGCTCGGCAATCAATGCATCCCAGGTACCACCCAATACCTCCTCGCTGATAGTGATGGCAACGCGCTTATCCAACAGGTTAAACGCATTGATCTGCTGCAGTAGCGGTGCGAGCGGCAGCACTGTGTCTTTGGCGATGCGCAGTTGTGTCTCCCAGCCGGATTCCAACTGTTGCACCGCCTCTTCTATCGCATTGGCCGCTTGTAATAGCTGGCGTCCCTGTTCCAGCAACAGCCGCCCCGCCGCCGTTAGCTGGGCGCGCTGTTTAGTGCGATCAAAAAGACTGATGCCTAGGTCGGATTCCAGTTTTTGTACGGTGTAGGACAGGGCTGATGGCACCTTGAACAAGGCCTCGGCTGCCGCGCCGAAACTGCCCTTGCGCTCAATGGCATCAAGGACTCTGAGGGCATCCAGGGTGATGGCGTGGTGCATAAATACTGGCCTTTTCTGATTGTTCAAAAAATTTGAACTAATGGCTCAAAATGTTCCGCTTTTTTGTTGCCGTCTGCAAGCCTAATCTAGCAACAAGTGAGGCGAACAAGCAGTTAGCGCGGCGCCAAACCAACTAACCCAACATCAAATTTTTCGGAGCAACATCATGAGCACAATCAAAAACATCATCGCTACCAACAACAGTTATTCAGCCTTAGCTCTGCGTTTACCTTTAGGGATCATCTTCGCGGCCCACGGCGCACAAAAGTTGTTTGGCTGGTTTGGCGGCTACGGCCTGGAAGGCACCGGTCAGTGGATGGCATCTATCGGCCTTGAGCCAGGCGTGTTGATGGCGGCGCTGTCGGGTTCGGCGGAATTTTTCGGCGGCCTGTTTTTGATCCTCGGTTTGCTGACTCGCCCTACCGCGTTGGTGCTGGCTGTGACCATGCTGGTTGCAATTTTCAGCGTACATATCAGCAACGGTTTGTTTATGAGCAACAACGGTTATGAGTTTGGCTTGGCGCTGCTGGCCGGTGCGGTTTCCCTGCTGATTTCCGGTGGTGGTCGTGCAAGTGCCGACAGTGTGATCGTCAACAAAATCTAAACCTGAACAGATTGAATGGATTAAAAATTAGCACGCGGCGCCTTATTAACGCGCCGCAAAAAAATGAGGTGACCTATGATCAGCATTAGACAAAGTAAGCAACGTGGCAGCGCCAACTTCGGTTGGTTGGATAGCAAACATACTTTTTCATTCGGCAATTATTACGACGAGCAACACATGGGATTTTCTGCCCTGCGCGTGATAAACGATGATCGTGTTGCGGCGGATTCCGGTTTTGCTACTCATGGTCACCGCGATATGGAAATTATCAGTTATGTGCTCGACGGTGAAATTGCACACAAAGATAGCGAGGGCAATGTTGCGACTTTACCGCCGGGTGAATTCCAATTGATGTCAGCGGGTAGCGGAATTCGTCACAGCGAATTTAATCCGTCGCCAACCAAGTCACTGCACTTTTTGCAAATCTGGATTCAACCAAATGTGTACGGCCAAACGCCGGGTTATCAGCAAAAAGATTTCGGTAGTAACAAAGGTTTAACGCTTGCGGTAAGCCCGGATGGTGAAGCAGGTAGTTTGGTAATCAAACAAGATGCGCGTTTATACCAACTCTTGCTTGATGTAAATACCAGTGCTGAATTGCCAGCGTCAGCACAGCGCAAATATTACGTACATGTCATCAATGGCGAACTGGAAATTGAAGGCAAAGTAGTTAAGCCGGGTGATGGTGCAAAAATCGAAGATATCACCGTATTGACGATGGTTGCGCGGCAAGAGGCGGTAAAGGCATTGGTGTTTGATTTGCCTTGATATTATAAAAGCGGCAATAGCCGCTTTTATTTACAATACTTGATTGGTTTAATTGTCTTGTGCCGACCCTTATTTTAATAAGGTGTCGGTTACTGTATATTCTATAACTCCAATTTCCTTGGTTTGTCTTCCTTTAATTTTCACATCTCTAATTGTGATTCCTTGTGAAAAATCGTTTTCAGTGATGTTTATTCTTTGAAGAATTTCTGTAACCTTTGATTCATTGCTTTTAATGATTTCAAAGATCAGATTTTTATTATCCGTTCCACCATATCGTAACGCCCAGCTATCAATGTTTGTGCTGTTGCTATTGGAAGGGGTGGCAAAAAAGTCGCCTCGTTGATTTATATTCCAGCGTCTTCCTATTTTTCTACCATCAACCTGAACAAGTGCTTCTGTGGTAGCCATCTTTTCATTGCTATCTAAAATTATACCGATTCCCCCGTGATGATAATCTGGTGTGGTAAAGACGATTAAATCACCAGATTTTCCATCATTATATAAATGAGTTCCCATCCACAAAGAATTTTCAGGGAATTGTTGCGAGGTTGGCGATCTAGGAACAATCTTTTCCTGTCCGCCAACTTCGTTTTTATATATGTATCTATTTACTACGAAAATGGTATCCCCAATACTTGCAGTGCACTTTGCTCCAGTGGTGCAATCGATAATAGATAGATATTTTTCTTCTGATTTTGCCTCAGGCCTTTCTTTTCTTTCTACAGGATTTTCGAGTTTTTTAGTGTAAACACTGTATGCGCAACCCTGTAGGATTGTCATAAACATTAATAGAATCGTTAATTTCATTTTTTGGTTCTCTTGAAATTTTATAGTTTGTAGCTGATTTTTTAATGCTATTAATTCATAGGGTGAACATTAAGAATAAGCTCTTGAGGGAAGCCCTCCAGTGCTGCACACAATTTGTCGCCGGGATTTACTTTCCCAACACCCGCCGGTGTGCCGGTAAAAATCAAATCGCCCGCTTCCAGTTTTATATAGCGCGATACTTCTACAATTAATTCCGGAACTGACCAGATCATATCACGCCAGTTGCCGCGCTGTACTTCTTCGCTGTTGCGCGTTAAGACCAAATCGCCGAATTGTTCGAGATCGGCGAGCGTGCCGGTTTGGATGGCGGTGCAAGGTGCTGAGCCATCAAAACCTTTGGCGAGTTCCCAAGGGCGGCCCAATTTTTTTGCTTCCTTTTGGATGTCGCGGCAGGTCATATCCAAACCTACCGCAAAACCACTGACATAATCGGCCGCGTGTTCGCGCGCAATTTTATGGCCGGATTTGCCAATCGCGATAACTAACTCAATTTCGTGTTCAACCTGTTGCGAAAAATCCGGATGGATAAAGTCGTCGCCATTTTGTGCCAGCGAACTTTGCGGTTTAAAAAAGAAAAACGGCGGCTCGCGCTCAGGGTCGTGTCCCATTTCGCGCGCGTGCTCGGCGTAGTTGCGGCCGATGCAAATAATTTTATTGACTGCAAAGCGCGCATCGCTGTTGCCAATAATCGGTAGAGAATAATTCGCCATAATAAATCCACGCAAAAAAAATGAAAATAAACGAAAAATTAGTCGAGGCTCGCCGCATCGAGCGAGGCGTTATTTTCGGCGATGTAGTTATCTTTTAATTTCACATAATTGCCAGCGGAATAAGTAAAAAAGCGACGCTCGCTCTCTTTAAGCGGACGCGCTTGTTTTACCGGCGAGCCGACATACAAAAACCCGGATTCAAGTCGCTTGCCGGGCGGCACGAGTGAACCAGCGCCGATAATCACTTCATCTTCTACCACTGCACCATCGAGCACGGTGGTGCCAATACCGATCAGTACGCGGTTGCCAATTGCACAACCGTGTAGGCAAACGGAATGGCCGACGGTCACGTCATCGCCAATAATCAGCGGGTGGCCGGCCGGGTTGTAATCGCTGGCGTGGGTGATGTGCAGAACCGAGCCGTCTTGCACGCTGGTGCGCGCGCCTATGCGGATTTTGTGCATATCGCCGCGGATCACCACACAGGGCCAGACGGAGGCGTCATCGCCTAATACCACATCGCCAATCACGACTGCCGATTCATCGACAAAAACCCGCGCACCTAATTGCGGCGAATGACCTTGGTAATTTCTAATTGCGCCCATAGATATGCTCCTGAAAACCCGCTCATTGATGGGTGTATGATACGTCAAACCCCGCCCGTTTTTCGCCTTACGGAGTCAACGCATGACCAATCCTTTACTCGCAAGCCATACCTTGCCGCCTTTTTCTGCCATTTCCGCTGAGCAGGTAACGCCTGCGATCAGTGAGTTGATCGATCAGGGGCGCGCGCAGCTTGAACAATTGCTCGCCAATTTGCCCAACCCAAGCTGGGCGAGCCTAATTGCTCCGCTGGAGGCACAGGGTGATAAGTTGGATCAGGCCTGGTCGCCGGTGAGCCATTTGAATTCGGTCGCCAATAGCGATGAATTGCGCAAAGCCTATACCGAAAGTGTGGCGTTGCTGACCGATTACAGCACCGAATTTAGCCAGAACGAAGCGCTCTACAAGGCGTATCAACAACTGGCTGATAGCGAAGAATTTGCGCAGTTGACTCAAGCGCAACAACAAACCATCAACAATGCATTGCGCGATTTTCGCTTGGGCGGCGTTGCATTAAATGCGGCGGATAAAAAACGTTTTGGCGAAATCCAGAAGCGCTTGTCAGAGTTGTCCACGCAATTTTCCAACAACGTGCTTGATGCAACTCAGGCATGGTTTAAACATTTTGAAACCGCCGATGCACTTGCCGGTTTACCCGAATCGGCACTTGCACAAGCAGCGCAAGCTGCTGCACAAAAAGAATTGCAGGGCTATGTAATCACCCTCGATTTTCCGTCCTACTATGCAGTCATCATGTATGCCGACAATCGCGCACTGCGCGAAGAAATTTACACCGCTTATGTCACCCGCGCATCGGCGCAAGCAAAAAAATCCGATGGCAGTTCGGCGGCTGAATTTGATAACACAAGTATCATCGCTGAAACATTAGCGCTGCGTCATGAGTTAGCGCAATTGCTCGGTTTTGCCAATTACGCCGAGCGTTCGCTCGCAAGCAAAATGGCGGAGACACCGGCGCAAGTGGTGCAGTTTTTAAATGAACTCTCACAGAAATCGAAACCTTATGCCGAGCGCGATTACGCCGAGTTGCGTGAGTTTGCTGCGCGCCATAACTGCGCTGATTTGCAGGCATGGGACACAACTTATTTCAGCGAAAAATTGCGCGTAGAAAAATATTCGGTATCGCAAGAAGAATTGCGCCCGTATTTTCCGGCGGAGAAAGTCATCGCCGGTATGTTTGAAGTAGTGCAGCGTTTATTCGGAATCCAGGTAAAACAAGTTGCCGAATTTGATACCTATCACCCGGATGTACGCTTCTATCATATTTTCAAAAATAACCAGCAGGTCGCCAGTTTTTATCTCGATTTATTTGCGCGCGATAAAAAACGCGGCGGTGCCTGGATGGCCGATTGCCGTGTGCGTCGCAAAACCGAATCCGGTGTGCAACTGCCCGTAGCATTTCTCACTTGTAATTTCACTCCGCCAGTAGGCGAAACTCCGTCGCTGCTCACGCACGATGAAGTGACGACACTGTTCCACGAATTTGGCCACGGCTTGCATCATATGTTGACGCAAATTGATGTTGCGGCAGTGAGCGGAATTAACGGCGTGGCTTGGGATGCGGTTGAATTACCCAGCCAATTTATGGAGAACTGGTGTTGGGAGCCGGAGGCGATTCCGCTTATTTCCGGCCACTACCAAACAGGCGAGCCGCTGCCGCAATCATTGCTCGATAAAATGCTCGCGGCGAAAAATTTCCAATCCGGTCTGCAAATGATTCGCCAGATTGAATTTTCGTTATTTGATTTCCGTTTGCATGCCGAATATGACCCGGCTGCACCAAAATCAGCGCAAGATGTATTAAACGAAGTGCGCGCACAGGTTGCAGTGATTAAACCACCGGCGTTTAACCGTTTTGAAAATAGTTTCAGCCATATTTTTGCCGGCGGTTATGCCGCGGGTTATTACAGTTACAAATGGGCAGAAGTGTTATCAGCGGATGCCTACTCGCGTTTTGAAGAAGAAGGTATTTTTAATCAGCACACGGGCGAAAGTTTCCTGAACGAAATTTTGCAGCAAGGTGGTAGCCAAGCACCGATGGAATTATTTAAAAAATTCCGTGGTCGTGAACCGAATATTGATGCGCTCTTGCGCCATTCGGGAATTGCCGATGTTTCGGGGGAGGCAGCCTGATGGCCTACAGCACTACACGCCGTTTTGTTGCGGGCGCAGTATGCCCGCGCTGCTCAGAGATGGACAAACTTGTTGTTTACAACGAATCTGGAAAAGATTATCGCGAATGCGTCGCCTGCGGTTACAAAGAGGAGATGCACTTTAAACCGGTGACACGCGAATTAGAAACGCGCGTGAACCAAACTGAAGAAGAAAAAAGAGACGCCATACAAGTTATAAATATCCTTCCTTTTAAAAAGCCTGATCACTAGATCGGGCTTTTTATCGCTTTATCCTTCTTATCAATATCCGAAATAAAAATCGCTAATAAATTATTTTTTATTGATAAAAACGATTTCGCTATCCGCCTATTTTCATTCTATAAGCCCGCAATTTATGCGGCATTGACCTTATAAATCATACTTTTTACTAATTAAAAAACATCTTAAAAGTGCTACCTAAACTTAGGTGCCGCGCCAATGTGTGGCGTGTCGTAACAGTTCCCCACTTTTTATACCGCTGTGTCATTTAGCATGTTGTGGTCAATATGAACATATGCTACTTGTATGCATGTCTCTGGCAGTCTTTTTGACGCTATCACTGCATCTAACAATAACTGCGGTAATAGTAACTGAGGTCATCCCTCCAGCACGGCTTTCAGAATTCATGAGCTAACAGGTGACACTCCGTTCAGGCGCAGTTTACTAGATGCCCTGTTCGACCAAGTACAACAGCAATATGCGGCAAGATCCTGATGATAATTAATCCAATTAAGGAGAGCTCCATGTATAAAACAGCAAAATTCAAAAAGAAACTCATAGCGACGGTGATCGCTTCGTCGGCGGTCACTGGCTTCAGCGGTTACGCATCCGCGCAAGACGATGTTGTCGAAGAGGTTACGGTAACCGGTATTCGTGCGTCGTTGGAACGTTCAATGGATGTTAAGCGCGATGCAGTGGGTGTGGTTGATGCCATTAGTGCGGAAGATATGGGTAAGTTCCCTGATACCAACTTGGCGGAATCGCTGCAGCGTATTACGGGTGTATCGATTAGCCGCAGCAATGGTGAAGGTTCGGAGGTTACCGTGCGTGGTTTTGGCGCGGGCAACAATATGGTGACGTTGAATGGTCGTACTATGCCTTCTGCATCAACGTTTAATGGTGGTGGTGGTGATTCAAGAGCCTTCGATTTCGCTAACATTGCATCAGAAGGTGTAAGTGGCGTACAAGTTTATAAAACCGGTAAAGCAGACATCACCACTGGTGGTATCGGCGCAACTATTAATATTTTGACTGCCAAGCCGTTGGATAAAGAAGGCTTCGTTGCCAGTATCGGCGCTAAAGCGGTAGTGGATACCACTAATCGCACCGGTGATGATGTAACGCCGGAGTTGTCCTCACTGTTTAGCTGGTCGAATGATGCATCTACTTTTGGTGTGGGCTTGAGCCTTAGCCATCAGGAGCGTGATTCAGGCTCCACCGGTGCTACCGTTAATGATTGGGGCATCTACACTTGGGATGACATCAATGCGCCAAGAAGAGCATGGAACAATCCTAATGTTGCAGTGGCGAATGAACCGGACCAAGGGCAGCTCTATTCACGCTTTTTTGATTTACGTTATGAGTTTACTAATACCGAGCGTACGCGCGATAACGCTCAGTTAACCCTCCAATTTGCACCTACTGAAGAATTTAAAGCGACTGTGGATTACACCTTCGCTGAAAATGAAATTCTGGAAGCGGCTGGTCAAACCGGTAACTGGATGCAACAGGGCGATAGAATCCAAGCGGTTGAATTTGATAACCAGGCAATCGCTACCATGATCTATGCTCGGGAGGCTTACCCGAATGCGATTGATGAAGGTTTTGAGCAGAACTGGAGAGAGCAAACTAACACGTTGAATTCTTTCGGTGCCAACTTTGAGTATCAAGTGAACGATGAGCTGAAGTTGATGCTGGACGTACATGATTCAGAAGTGCATAGCCGTGGTACAGGTCCTTTTGGTACCGGAGCTGTGCGTATGGCGTTGGGAGCGCCCATCGTGACTTCTCGTGAATGGTGGTTTGGTGGTGAATTCCCAACCGTTCTCAACCAATACAATGATGCTATCGCGGGGCGTGGAGCAAACGCAAACGGCCAGGTTGACGCTGGTGACGTGGGTTCTACCATGCTGAACCTGAACCAGGCGGATCAGAAATCCTCTATTACTCAAGTTAAGATTGATGGTATCTATGAGTTTGACAATGGTCGCTTTGATTTTGGTGTAGAAACTCGCGATATGGAATCCCATACGCTGAGATATGAATCAGGCAACGTTGCCTTGGGTAACTGGGATGCAAACTATCCCGGTGAGTTTGGTGACCTGATTAAGCCGTTTGATCTGCAAGGCGAGTTTGATGATTTCTCACCGAAAGCAGGTGGTTATGGCTTCATCGCTAACGCTGCCGATTTATATACTGCAGCAATGCAGATTCCTCGCTATGGTCAGCCACGTGTTGTTAATGGTGAAACCCTACCTGCGATTCTACCTGCAGCAATGAACCAGGCGGCTAATAACCTGGTAGTAGAAGAAACTCAAGCAGCCTATTTCCAAGTGGCTCTGGAAGGCAATCTGGGTGATATGCCGTTCAATATCTTAACTGGTTTGCGTTACGAAACTACCGATGTGGATTCAACGTCATTGGCTGCTGGTTACGCTTACATTTGGGAAGATAACAACGATGTTTCTATCCGGGTTGACCCAAACAAGCCGTCCAGCCTTCAGTCAGCTTCAGCCAGTTATGATAACTTACTGCCCAGCATAGACTTGACTCTCCATATTACAGATACGGTAATTGGTCGTTTCTCTACCAGCAAAACTATCGCCAGAGCGGGATTAGGCAGCTTGGGTGTATCGGCATCCAACTTTGGTGGCGGCGGTGGATCTACCTTCTTGGGTGCAAGACCTACAGCCAATGCTTCCAACCCTGGTTTATTACCGCTTGAATCAACCAACTTTGATATTTCGGCAGAATGGTATTACGACGATGCCAGCTATGTGTCTGTCGGTCTGTTTGAGAAAAACGTGCAAAACTTCATTGGTTCAGAGCAAGTAACCCGTGAATTACTGGGCATTCGTGATACAACCGGTGGTCCTAGAATACAGGCTGCAGCCGCGGCATTGGTTGCGGGAGGTTACGCACTCAACGATGATAACTTGCATGGACAGGCCGTTTTCACCGAGTTTGTTGATCTACCTAGCGGATACCATCCTGACTGGATTGCTGAGTTTGGTAATGTGCCATATACAGCAACCAATGCGCAAAACCAGTTTCTCGGTAGTAGAGAGGGCGGACTCTGGAACCTCTTCGATGACGCAGATGATCCATACGCAGTCTTCAGAACCAATACGCCCAACAATGGACGTGAAGCCAAAATTCATGGTATTGAATTTGCGGTGCAGCACTTCTTTGGTGAGACTGGCTTTGGTGTCCAGGCTAACTACACTCTCGTTCGCGGTGATGTAGGCTTTAATAATCTGGGCTCTCCGGACGTATCCCAATTCGCATTGATTGGTTTGAGTGATACAGCCAACCTCGTGGTTATGTATGAGAACGATCGTCTTCAGGCGCGTATTGCGTACAACTGGCGCGATGAGTACTTGAACGAGACCAGCAGAGGCGCCTTTAATAACCCTCGTTACATTGAGGCTTATTCACAAGTTGACGTCAACGTAAGTTACTCAGTGACAGATGCATTAACCTTGTCTTTCGAAGGTCTTAACGTCACTGGCGAAAACAGCCGTTCACATGGCCGTAATGAAGCGATGATGTGGGACTTGTGGGACTTGGGTGCTCGTTATCAGTTAGGTGCTCGTTACACGTTCTAATTAAATAGTTCCATTTAATTAAGCATCTTATCTCTGATAAGTTAAAAAGCCGCTGATTTAGCGGCTTTTTAACTTCTTCTGAAGGGGTTTAATTTCTCAGGTATGCTGTATTTATATGCATCCCCGCAATACAAATAATTTTTATAAATCCAAAGGTCTCTCAAGGTCTGGAAATCAAGTATGGCAAACACAGCATTATTGAATAACGTAACGCACCATCAATTAAAAGTCATCACCCGTTTCGGTGCCGAATTTGGTGATAGCATAAGCAGCGCTCTGGTTTTCCCGACAGAGTTTATTGAGTTACAAAAAGAATATCCGATTTTATTCAGGCAGCATCCAGAGACTAAAAAGTATCAGGCTACGGTGTTATTAGGTCTAAGCCAAAATGAGAATCTCTTTTTAAATTCTTCAGCACCATCGGGATGGGCAGCACATTACATTCCCGCTACTGTTGCCAAAGGACCGTTTTTAATTGGTATGCAGCATCAGGATTCAGGTAATAGCAATATTCCGGTAATTCACATCGATATGGATCATCTGAAAGTAAATAATGAAAACGGTTATCCTTTATTTCTGGAACATGGCGGTAATAGTCCTTACCTGGAATATATTGCGAATGTGTTAAAAACAATTCATCAAGGAATTGCAATACAAGATGCAATGTTCACCCTATTTTCAGAGTTGGATTTAATTGAACCCATTGATATCGACATTGATTTACATAATGGTGAGAAGCGTCGCTTGTTGGGCAACTTCACTATTCATGAAGAAAAACTCATGGAGCTGGGCGGCGATCAATTAGAACGGCTTAATAAACTCGGATTTTTATCGCTAGCTTTTGCTGTCATCACCTCAATGACTAATATCCGCAGGTTGACAGACATCAAAAAGAGCCATAAGTAATGCTGTCAAAATAGCGATGACCAAACGTAAAAAATTACATCATGTCCATGATTACAGCGTCCACTACCGTTATTACTGATTGCACATCTGAAACCTTGGATGAGCGCATTTTGTCATCCAAACAACCGGTCATTATTAAAGGCTTGGTTAAGCATTGGGCGCTTGTAGAGCAAGGGCGCCAATCAGATAGGAATGCCATTGATTATTTAAAATCCCATTACAACGGTCGCCCTTCCGTAGCTTGTATTGGCTCACCTGAAATACAAGGACGATTTTTTTATAGTGCTGATGGTACGCAGCTAAATTACCAAACTCAGCAAATGAAAATTGATGAGCTTTTGGATCTCATACAAGCGGGATTTTCTGAAAAAAATCCCACTTCTTATTACATTGCATCGAATGTTATTGATACACATTTTCCTGGTTTCAGACGGGAGAACGATATTGTTATTCCAAGGCCAGAAGCAAATGTCGCGCAGGAAGATCTTCGCGTAAGTATTTGGATTGGAAACCGTACCACCGCCTGCTGTCATTATGATGCTTCGGATAATTTAGCTTGCTGCGTGGTAGGCAAGCGCCGCTTTACCCTGTTTCCGCCGGATCAAATTGCTAATCTCTATCCTGGGCCTTTATCACCCACTCCCGGTGGACAGGCGTTAAGCATGGTTGATTTTGCCAATCCTGATTTCAGTAAATATCCCAGGTTTGCTGAGGCAATAACGCATGGGCAAATCGCCGAGCTGGAAGCGGGCGATGCTTTGTATTTGCCGAGTATGTGGTGGCATCAGGTTGAATCCCTAAATCCATTTAATGTGTTGGTCAATTATTGGTGGAGTAATTCGGCCAGGTACATGGGCTCAGCAATGAATGTTTTGTATCACGCACTATTAAGCTTGCGCGATAAACCAGAGCATGAACGGCAGGCTTGGAAACATATTTTTGATTACTACATTTTTGATGACCCGGAACAGGCTGGCAAACACTTGCCTGATGAAGCGCACGGATATCTTGGCGAAATTGATGCAGCAAAAAATAAAATGTTGCGCGCATTACTATTGAATAAACTTAACCGCTAGAAAAATTATCGGTATTGAATAATCCATTGATGAGATGTGAGTGATTAGCCTTGAAAAATAATAATGTAAAAAAAGTAGTGATCGCTGGTGGTGGCACTGCTGGTTGGGTAGCGGCAGCAGCCTTGGTTAAACAACTCGGTAAATTATTGGATGTTGTACTGGTTGAATCTGATCAAATTGGTACTGTTGGTGTGGGTGAGGCGACCATTCCGCCAATGCGCACATTCCATTCATTATTAGGGATTGATGAGCAAGAGTTTATGCGCGCTACCGAGTCCGTTTTTAAACTCGGTATTTCTTTTAAAAATTGGGGCCAGATTGGCGATCAGTATATCCATCCGTTTGGTAGCACCGGGCAAGGTAGTTATCTGGCCGACTTCCAGCATTTATGGCTGCACGGTAAAAGCAAAGGCATCAATGAAGAGTTCGGAGCATACAGCTTGGAAGTCCAGGCTGCTAAAGCAAATAAATTTGCCACATCAAAAAATAATATTCTCAATTATGCCTATCATCTGGATGCTACCCGTTACGCGCAATTTCTACGGAAGTTTAGTGAAAAGTTAGGCGTTAAGCGCATCGAGGGAAAGATCCAGCAAGTACAGCAACATCCCGACGGCGATATTAAAGCGCTGCATCTGGAATCCGGGGAAATTATTGCGGCGGATTTTTTTATCGATTGCACAGGCTTTGCTGGTCTGTTAATCGATAAAACTTTAAAAACGCCTTATGAGGATTGGTCGCACTGGCTTCCCTGTAACAGTGCTGTTCCTGTACAAACTGAATCGATTGAGCCTGCTAAACCCTATGTTACTTGCACTGCTCACAAGGCGGGATGGCAATGGCATATACCTTTGCAGCATCGGGTGGGTAATGGCAATGTTTTTTGCGATGCGTTTATGTCTGACGAGCAAGCCAAACAACACCTGCTAGAAAATGTTCAAGGCAAAGTATTAACTGAACCCAGAGTCATTAAATACAAAACGGGGCGACGTAAAGTTTTCTGGAATCGCAATTGTGTTGCTTTGGGACTTTCCAGCGGATTTGTTGAGCCTCTGGAATCAACCAGTATTTACATGTTTATGATGGGAATTGTTAGGCTGATGCGGCTATTTCCATTTAATGGTGTAACTCAATCTTCCATCGACGAATACAATCAACAATCTATTGCTGAACTGGAAAATATCCGCGATTTTATTATTTTGCATTATCACGCTACTTCGCGTGAAGACAGTGAGTTTTGGCGTTACTGTAAAAATATGAGTGTCCCTGATTCGCTGTCCCATCGGCTTGAACTGTTCAGGGAGAATGGTCTCTATTATCAAGGCGACAGAGAATTGTTCAGGCTTGATTCCTGGCTACACGTCATGTTGGGGCAAGGCATCATGCCCAAACATTATCATTCGATATTTAAAACTATGTCGGACGAAGAGCTGGTTAGTCATCTGACCAATACCCGCAACACTATCGCCAACACCCTAAGCAAAATTCCGAACCATCAGGAATTTGTAAATCAGTATTGCAAAGCGCAGCGCTGAGATGCAATTACTGGAAAATGATTAACAACATTATCCAGTAAAGCCATATTGATGGTGATGCGATTTTATTTATCCAATAAACCGCTCACCAACTCCCACAACCCCTGCGTCGGTAAACTTAACCAATTCACATCGTAGTGTGCTTTAAAAATGGTATTGATGCGGTTATCAATACTACACAGTGCGAGCATGGCTTCGTTCTGTTGTTTTGCTTCAGCCGTGATGATCGATTTGGCAGTGTTGCGGTAGGCGTCGTAAAAGGCGGTGCGCGATAATTTGAGATAGCGGATGGCAAGCGCACTGCATTTGTCCGTTTCGGCTAGCACATCAGTGGTGGTGATATTGCGGATGGCGACTGCAGCCGCATCATCAAACGAACAGAGCATATCGGCAACATCATTAAACGGGCTGCTGTGTAATTCGCCGGCGGTGCTGTGGCCGGTGCTCTCCTCTTCGAAGTTGGCAAAGTAGGCATCGTCGCGCACCACTAGCACGCGCGCCAAATGCAGATTGCCGTGAATGCGAATACAGAGGGCACCGGTTGCGCGGCTGGCAAGTGTGCTGATTAGTTTTTCAATCGCTTTGCTATTTGCACGCAAGCCATCAACAGCATCGACACCCGCTACCGTTCGGCATTCGTCCAACAATTGCAGTGCGTGGTTGAAATTTTCAATTACATTTTTTCCCCAAGCGACTGCATCTGCTCTGCTAAATTTTTTGGTGCCGAAGCGAGGGTTGTTGCTCTTCTGAGACAGAATCATGTGCATCTCGCCCAAGCGCTTGCCGAGGATGCGCGCAAAATTGCACAGCTCATCCAAAGGTGGGCTTTGGCTATCCATTGAGGAGCTGCCGCTGCTGGTCAGGTCGCGGAAGGCGCGGTCAAGAATACTTTGTGCCCACTGCCATGCATCGCCCTGATTAGTTTCGTAGCCTTGCAGAATCATTAGTGTGTGCGCTTTATCCTGCTTATCAACGCGGCGCACTTCACCCAGTATGGGTGGAATGTGATTAAAGTTGTGGGCAATTAAATAATTGCTGATTTCAATTTCCGGATGCAATCCATCCACTAAGCGGCGCACCGGTTTAAGTACCATGGCTTCACCGACAACAACGGCGCAATTCGCTTGTTTGGTGGCGACAAGATTAATTTCTTCATCAGTGTGCTCATCAATATCCAACAAACTTTGCGCAGGAATGTAATGCACTTCGCCGTCTTCCCAATGCTCCACTACACGGTCGCGCAATTTGCGGATCACTTTGCGGCTAAAATCGGGCAAGGTAAAGGCATCGGTCAATAATCCCACCGTGCGTTTCTGGCGCAGACGTGCGATGGCTAATTGTTGCGATAAAGTTCCCGCCTGGCTATCCGGCACAAATGCGAGAGGCAAATAATAATATTCAGGCGTTGCGCGGCAATTTAATTCCACCTCCATTAATAAATAAGGGTTGGCTTCATCGCCAAAGGTATTTGCATGCAATATGCTCACTTCATTAGCCGGTTCGCCGGGGCGACAAACCCAAGGGCGTTTAGGGAAATAGGCTGGTAGGGATTCTTGTTCGAGTGTATCGCGCGCAGGCAATTGCAATAAATCGATGAGCCCCTGTTTGATAATCAACGTGGGCAGTTCCGGCATGGTCTCAATCGGTGCAACATACCACGCGGGCATTTGTGTTTCATCGGCGAGCAAAAACCAATAAAAACCATAGGGTGGTAAGGTCAGCAAATAATTTAATTTAGTGATGGGTGGAAATAAGGTTCCGCCGATCATTTCTACTGGCGCTTTGCCTGCGTAGAGAGAAAGATCCAATTCAGCCGCTTGGGCAGCGCGCGACATATTGGCGACGCACAAAATAATTTCAGTGGTGCCATCGGCGTTAGTGTATTCGCGGATATACGCCAGTATGCGCCGGTTAACGGGAGTGAGAATTTTTAAACTGCCGCGACCAAACGCTTTTTGTTGTTTGCGCACCGCGAGCATGCGGCGCGTCCAATTTAACAGCGAGTGAGTATCGCGCGCTTGCGCTTCCACATTAATGGTTTGGAAACCGTAGAGCGGGTCCATAATCGCGGGCAAGGTCAGGCTCGCCGGATCTGCGCGCGAGAAGCCACCGTTGCGGTCGTTTGACCATTGCATTGGTGTGCGCACGCCGTGACGGTCGCCGAGAAAAATATTATCGCCCATGCCGATTTCATCGCCGTAATAAATCGTCGGTGTACCGGGCATGGACAACAGCAAACTATTGAGTAATTCGATGCGGCGACGGTCGCGCTCAACCAGCGGCGCAAGGCGACGGCGAATGCCTAAATTTAATCGCGCGCGTTTATCAACCGCATAATGATTCCACAAATAATCCCGCTCGCTATCGGTCACCATCTCCAGCGTTAATTCATCGTGGTTGCGCAAAAATATTGCCCACTGACAATTTTCAGGAATGTCGGGCATCTGCCGCAGTATATCGATAATCGGAAAACGATCTTCCTGTGCAATTGCCATATACATGCGTGGCATTAGTGGAAAATGAAATGCCATATGGCATTCGTCGCCATTGCCAAAATATTGCTGGATATCTTCCGGCCATAAATTCGCTTCCGCCAATAACATGCGGTCGGGATATTGCGCATCAAGATAGGCGCGAATTTGTTTGAGCACCGCGTGAGTCTCGGGCAAGTTTTCGTTGAGCGTGCCCTCGCGTTCAATCAGGTAGGGAATTGCATCCAGGCGTAAACCATCAACACCTATATCAAACCAGAAACGCATAATGCTCAATACTTCTTTGAGCACTTCTGGATTATCAAAATTCAAATCGGGTTGGTTGCTGTAAAAGCGATGCCAAAAATATTGGCCAGCGACCGGGTCCCAGGTCCAATTGGAACTCTCGGTATCAGAAAAAATAATCCGTGTGCCTTCGTATTTTTGATTGGTATCAGACCACACATAAAAGTTACGTGCTTTGGAATCTTTTTTCGCGCTGCGCGCTTTTTGGAACCAGGGATGTTGGTCAGAAGTGTGGTTGATTACCAATTCGGTAATGACGCGCAATCCGCGCTTGTGTGCTTCTTTAATAAAACGGCGCGCATCTGCCATGGTGCCGTAAGCGGGATAAATGGCGCGGTACTCTGCAATATCATAACCGTCGTCGCGCATGGGTGACGGATAAAACGGCAGCAGCCAAATTGCATTCACGCCCAATTCGGCGATGTGATCTAATTTTTCAATCAGCCCGACAAAATCACCAATCCCATCATTATTGGAATCGAAATAGGATTTCACATGCACTTGGTAAATGACGGCATCTTTATACCAGCTGGGATCATTTAAAAATGCATGGTGCGCGGATTTTTTTGCCATAAGCTGTCTCGCTCTTTCCGTGAAAATCACCTTGAGTGCGAGATTCGGTTAGTTAACCGCGCACCAAATTTGATTGAAATTGCAAATAGCAGACCAGTGTGGCGCCGTATTCCTGTAATGGCTTTACATAGCTACAGGAATTTTCATTATTAAAAGATCAGTACAGCCGCGCCAGTCAACAAGTTCAGGATAGTCCAGATTGAAAATGATGGTTGTGCACGCTTAAGTGGCAGGCGCAAAAATTACATTGCTATTGAATATGTGTACTTGAAAAAATTACAAATCAGCTGCTGTTTATAAGCCATAGCGTTGTAAATAGATTTCTTAATAGAACCTTAATAATTTTCGCTCGGTGCGCCACTGCACTTAATTTTTAAATAGCTTCATCTAAATCATCCCCCTCTGTGCGGCAACACACTTAACGCGCGATTATTTTTTTATTGTGCGGCGCTTCGTCAAATTGGCCTTGATATTGCGTAATTACCCTTACTTTAAAATGCACGATCATTTTAACGTTTACGCAATATCAATTATTGGACGAGGTAATAAATTATGAAAACTTCAACTTTCAAATTTGCTAACACCTTCTTTGCCGGGATGTTCTTTGCTGCTTTTAGTTTGATTGGCGCCCAAGCTTTCGCTGCGGGTGTGGACACTGACGATTTTATTGATGAGGCATCCGCAAAAGGTATTGCCGAGATTGAGGCAGGGAAACTGGCGATTCAAAAGTCGACCTTTCCTGAAGTAAAAGCCTATGCAAAAAAAATGATTGAAGACCATGCAACCGCTAATAAAGAGCTGCGCGCATTGGCAACCAAAAAGAATGTGAAAGTAGCGGATGATGCTGAATTGCTGTCCCGCGCTAAAGCCTATGTGCTAAAACAACGCGATGGTGAATCTTTTGATGCAGCTTACGTTAACAACCAAATTGATGCGCATAAAGCCACCATCAAATTGTACAAAGATGCGTCCTCTTCTACTGATGAAGATGTACGCCGTTTGGCTGCAACCTCACTGCCTAAATTGGAGCATCACTTGACTGAAGCAGAAGCTTTGGTTGGCGTGCTTGCCCGTGGCAGCAACAACATCAAAGTAGATGATGGTAAAGCTGATCATCATTAATTTTCCAGAAATAAATCTGGTGGGCACTCCCCGCCAGATGGCTTGAAAATCAAATCAAACATTGTGATTGAGGAGATGAAATCATGGCCATAGGCAGTAAAGCAAAATACACCGCAGCGCAAAAACGCAAAGCTCGCCACATTGAAGAAAGTTACGAGCAGAAAGGAATTTCTCCGGAAAAGGCAGCGGAAATTGCATGGGCAACGGTGAACAAACAATCGGGTGGCGGTGAGCGCTCAGGGTCTGGAACTCATACGTCGGCCAGAGAGAAAAAAGCGGCACGTAAGGATTCAGCAAAAAATGCCGTTGCAACAAGGAAAGAAAAAGCGAGTAGCAATTCGCTTGAGTCGCATACCAAAGAATATTTATTGCAGCGGGCGCGGGCACTGCATATTGCTGGTCGCTCATCAATGAACAAGCCGGAGTTGATTCTGGCACTACGGCGGGAAGCGTCAACGAGTTAAACCGCTGTAATTTAACTGTAGTAATTACGTTGTGCGGAGATCGGGTAACTATGGCAATAAATTGGGAAGCATATATAGGCGAAATACAACTGCTTGCGATTGCAGTTGGTGTCTTTCTCTTTTTAATGTTATTGGCCCGCTGGGTCGCACGAATTTTAATCCGCATCGTCACCCCTCTTTCATTTGCGCGCGATATTTTTATTAACATCGCCGCACCGCTGCAATTATTGGTTCCCCTTATTGGTTTGCAAGCGGTATGGGGCACTGCAGATGATAAAACGCTTTTTATTTCTCCGCTGCGCCACGCAACCACGCTGTTTATTATCGGTAGCGTTACCTGGTTGGGTTTGCGCATTGTGGATGCATTGCATCAATTAATTACGCGACGCAATCCTACCAACGTTAGCGATAACCTTTCGGCGCGCCGAATTCAAACGCAAACCAAAGTGCTTGAGCAGACTCTCAGCCTGATAATTATTTTATTTGGCATCTCGGCGATGCTGATGACCTTCCCTATGGCGCGGCAATTCGGTACCAGTATTTTGGCTTCTGCTGGTCTTGCTGGTCTGGCAGTTGGTTTTGCCGCGAAACCGGTATTGGGAAATTTAATTGCCGGATTGCAATTGGCGTTCACGCAACCGATTCGGTTGGATGATGTGGTGATCGTCGAAGGTGAATGGGGGCGTGTAGAAGAAATTACCAGCACCTACATTGTTATCCGCATTTGGGATGACCGCCGCTTAATCGTTCCGCTGCAATGGTTTATTGAAAATCCGTTCCAGAATTGGACTCGCAAAACTTCCTCGTTGCTCGGCTCGGTGATGCTGTGGGTGGACTATGCACTGCCACTGGAACCGCTGCGCGCAAAATTGGATGAGCTTTGTGAGAAAGTGCCTGACTTATGGGATGGCCGGGTAAAAGGTATTCAAGTGGTAGAGACAAAAGAAAACGCAATTCAATTGCGGATTTTGGTCAGCTCTGCCGATTCATCACGCAATTTTGATTTGCGCTGTTACCTGCGTGAAAACCTGATCAATTTTATTTCGGTGAACTACCCGGATCACTTCCCGCAAAACCGTACCAATTTTCGCGAAGTGCGCCCGGAAGTTGCTCCCGAGGCAAAAAAAGTGGTGGCGCCTGATCCGCAACCACCCGTTTAGTTTTGAATTAATTTTTTGAGTTGAAACTGTTCTTTTTAAATAGTTTTTTTGAAATCAAGTTGTCGCGTGAACTGGAATCGCCGGCGTACTAAAAACCACTATCTCAATCAGGTGAATATCATGGGCGAACCAGCCTTAAAATCTGAAATGCTAATTGCGAATGCCAATGCGCTGCCGATTTCAGAGCGGCGACAAATGACGACAGTCTGCGATAAAAAAGAATTGCAGCGCAAAAAAATATTATTCGTCACGCCGGAATATACGGGATTAATTAAAGCGGGCGGCTTGGGTGATGTGTCTGCCGCTTTACCAAAAGCGCTTTCTGCACGACACGATGTGCGTGTGCTGATTCCGGGTTATCGCCAAATTATGAATAGCGAATACCCGATCAGTATTGTGGCGCGGCTTGAGGGATTTGCGGGATTACCGCCGTGCAAAATCGGCGAGCTGACCATGGATGATGGCTGCACTATTTATGTGGTGATCTGCCCTGAGTTGTATGAGCGCGAAGGTTCTCCTTATGGCGATGCCAGTGGTCGCGATTGGCATGACAACCATATCCGCTTCGCACGTTTTGCGCTCGCGGCGGCTGATTTGGCAATGGGTAAAGGCCATTTGGGGTGGCGGCCGGAGTTGGTGCATGCCCACGATTGGCCTGCGGCATTAACGCCCGCGTATATGGCCTGGCACGGTCAGGCGACCCCGACAGTATTCACTATTCACAACCTCGCGCATCAGGGATTGTTTGGCCCTGAGTGCGGCGCTGACCTCGGCTTGCCGCCCGAAGCATTTCGCGTGGAAGGGATGGAGTTTTACGGCAAGTTATCTTTCCTGAAAGCGGGCATTGTCTACGCAAACCAAATCACCACCGTGAGCCAGACCTACGCGCGCGAAATTACCCAGCCGCATTTTGGTTGCGGGCTGGATGGCTTGCTCAAATGGAAATACGACCAGGGGCTGTTGCACGGTATCACTAACGGTATCGATGAGAGTTGGGAGCCGGGCAGCGATCCGCACTTGGTGGAGAGTTTCAGTTCGCGCGAGTGGGCAGCCAAGCGCGCCAATACCCGCCATGTCGAGCGCCTGTTTGATCTACCGAGTGGTGATGGTCCTTTATTTGCCGTGGTCTCGCGACTGGCGCAGCAAAAAGGTGTGGATCTGACGTTCAACGTCGCTTCATCGGTAATTGAAGCCGGTGGCCGCATGGTGATTATGGGTTGCGGTGAGTCGCAACTGGAATCACAGGCGGTGCAATTGGCGCGGCGTTATCCCGGCAAAGTCGGGGTGCATATCGGCTTTAACGAGGCCGAGTCACGCCGTATTTTTGCGGGCAGCGATTTCCTGTTAATGCCCTCGCGGTTTGAGCCCTGCGGGTTGACGCAGATGTATGCCCAGCGCTTCGGCTCCCTGCCGATTGCCACGCGCACAGGCGGCTTGGCCGACACTATCGAAGACGGTCTTAACGGCTTTCTGTTTCAAGATGCCATCGCCAACAGTTATCGCGCGGCGATTGATCGCGCGCTGAAAGTATTTGCGCGCCCAGCGCTGATGAATGCCATGCGCTGCTGCGCCATGGCCTCGCCGCGATACTGGCGCGAATCGATCAAGCCCTACGCCCAGTTGTATCAGCACACGGTTCAGGAAGCGCAGCGCAAATTGGCGTTTTTGCCGATCTACGGAGGTCGCTGTTAATGGAGCATCCCGCACCAAGGCATGGCGCGCAGGTACTACCTAACGGCGGTACGCGGTTTTCCCTCTGGGCACCGGATGCACGCAAGGTGTCGCTGCTGTTGTGGAGCGGCGATTCACTGGCAATGCATGCAACCGGTGATGGTTGGTATGAGCTGGAGCATGCCTGTGGCAACGGCATGGATTACCGCTTTGTGATCAACGGTGAGCTGCAAGTGCCCGATCCCGCGGCGCGCGGGCAAGTGGATGATCCCACCGGTTGGAGCCGGGTGCTCGATCACAGCAGCTACCAGTGGCAGACCCATCGCTGGAATGGCCGCCCCTGGCAGGAGACGGTGATCTACGAACTGCATGTAGGTTTGCTGGGTGGCTTTGCCGGTGTGCGTCAGCAATTGCTGGCGCTGTCCGAATTGGGCGTGACGGCGATTGAGCTGATGCCGCTGGGCGAATTCCCCGGCGCGCGCAATTGGGGTTATGACGGGGTACTGCCGTTTGCGCCCGATTCCGCCTACGGTTCACCCGACGATTTGAAAGCCTTGATTGATACCGCCCACGAACTCGGGCTGATGGTGTTTATCGATGTGGTCTACAACCACTTCGGCCCCGACGGCAATTATCTCGGCCATTACGCCAAATCATTTTTCCGCGAGGACATCCAAACCCCTTGGGGTGCCGCCATCGATTTCCGTCGCCGCGAAGTACGCGACTTTTTTATCGAAAACGCGCTTATGTGGGTGCTGGATTATCGCGTTGATGGACTGCGCTTTGATGCGGTGCATGCGATTAGCGAAAAGGATTTTCTGGTCGAGCTGGCGATGCGGGTGCGCGGAGCAATCCCCCGTGAGCGCCATGTGCATTTGATGTTGGAGAACGAGGAAAACGACCCCGCTCTGCTGCAACAGGGTTTTGATGCGCAGTGGAATGACGATGGTCACAACGTTCTGCATCACCTGCTGACTGGCGAGCAGGAAGGTTATTACCAGGATTTTGCCGATGCGCCCACGGTAAAACTGGCGCGCTGCTTAAGTGAGGGATTTATCTTTCAGGGCGAGCAGGATCGGCGTGGTCATCGCCGTGGCGCACCCAGTGGCCATTTGCCGCCGACCAGTTTTATCCTCTTTCTGCAAAACCACGATCAAACCGGCAACCGCGCCTTTGGCGAGCGCTTGAGCCAGTTGGCTGACGAATCTGCCCTCGGTGCCGCGCGCGTGTTGTTGCTGTTATCGCCCATGGTGCCGCTGCTGTTTATGGGCGAGGAATGGGGCTCAGAACAACCGTTTCTGTTTTTCACTGATCACTCGCCCGAGCTGGCCAAGGCGGTATGCGAAGGCCGCCGCAACGAGTTTGCCGAGTTCGGTCACCACCAGCGCGACGAGATTCCCGACCCCAATGCCGTCGGCACTTTTGATGATTCCAACCCCGGCTACGCAATGCCAAAAACCACCGCCCAGCAGCAGTGCCTGGATAGCTATCGCCGGTTGTTGGCGATCCGCGCGGCAGACATTACTCCACGTCTGGTCGGCGCCTATTCGGCGGGGGTGACTATTTTGGGCGAAGGTGCGATCTCGGCTTTTTGGCGTATGGGCGATGAGCGCTTGCTGCGCATTGACCTCAATCTGGGCAAGTCGGCCGTCGACGTAAAAGCCCCTTGGGAGAAAGTGCGGGTGCTGTTTAACCACCGCGTGGATAACGCGAGTTACACCCAAGGTGTGCTGCCGCCGCTGAGTGCGCTGGCGAGCATTGATAGTGGAATCTCTTGATGGCGGTATCTCTTGAGGGTGGTATCTACAAGATCAAATCGGGATTGCAGTAAAACAAGGATCTTTAAACATTTGGCAGGCAACCGGAGCCTGTGAGCGAGAAACGAGTAATGACAGAAGTCAGTGTGCCAATGGTCCGCGCCACCGCGCGTTTGCAATTCCATCGCGAATTCACCTTCGACGATGCGGTGCGGCTAGTCCCTTATTTTGCCCGGCTGGGTATCAGCCATCTCTACTCATCGCCGATCCTCAAGGCGCGCCCCGGTTCAACCTACGGTTACGACATGGTCGACCCCACCTGCGTCAACCCCGAGTTGGGTGGTGAGGCGGGTTTGGAGCGTTTGGTCGCCGCATTGCGCGCTGAACAAATGGGGTTGATCGTGGATTTTGTGCCCAACCATATGGCGGTCGGCGGTGATGCCAATCCCTGGTGGTTGGATGTGTTGGAGTGGGGGACGCGCAGCCCGCGCGCGCACTTTTTTGATATCCAGTGGAATTCACCCGACCCGCTGCTCAAAGGCCAGATACTCTTGCCATTTTTGCGCGCCGATTACGGCGAAGTGCTCGCCTCGGGTGAGATCACCCTGCACTT
Source organism: Cellvibrio sp. (assembly GCF_039207905.1). Classification (GTDB taxonomy): domain Bacteria; phylum Pseudomonadota; class Gammaproteobacteria; order Pseudomonadales; family Cellvibrionaceae; genus Cellvibrio. The sequence continues at coordinate 30,999 of NZ_JBCECX010000028.1, read as the reverse complement.
TGATGGGGAGCAGGGATCGTTTTATGCCAAGCATTACGACCATGTTTTTCCGCTCTATCCACCCAGTTATCGCGAGCTGTTGGGCAAGACTGACCACCCTGCGTTGCAGGCCTTCGGCCGCCGCTTTGAGGCGCTGGAGAAAACGGCGGATTACCTGCAACACGCGCGCGCTTTGCGCCGGGAACTGAGTGAACAGGTGCGGGCAGAGAATCTGGACGATGTTATCCAGCATGCGCTGGCGCAATTTACCGTTGAGTCCGCCAGCAATGACGGCGACAGCGATTGGCAGCAGCGGGTGTATCAGGACGAAACTGTGCAGCGGCTGCATCAACTGTTGGAGTGCCAGCACTACCGTCTCGCCAGCTGGCGCACGGCGGTGGACGATATCAACTGGCGGCGCTTTTTTGATATCAACGAACTGGGTGCGCTCTGTATGGAGCGCGCCGATGTCTTTAGTGCGGTGCACGGCAAAATCCTGGAGCTGGTCGGGCGCGGCTTGATCGACGGTTTGCGTATCGACCATATCGATGGCTTGCTCAACCCGCGCGCCTATTGCCGCAAATTGCGCCGCTCGGTTAACACGCAAATCAGCCGTCGCGCGGCGCCTTTGAACCGCGCGCATTTCCCGATTTACGTGGAAAAAATCCTCGGCGATGGTGAAGTGCTACCGGCCAATTGGCAGGTGGAAGGCACCACCGGCTACGAGTTTATGAACCAGATATCGCTGATCCAGCACGATCCGGTCGGCGCCCTGCAGCTGTATGATCTCTGGCACAACACCAGCGGCCGCCACCAGTCATTTAAAGAGGAAGAAAAAGAGGCGCGGCGGCTGGTGCTCTCGTCGTCGCTGGCAGGGGATTTTGCCGCTGTCGCCCAGGGCTTGCTCGCCATCGCGCGCGGCAATATCGCCACCCGCGACCTCACCCTCGGCGCAATCCAGCGCGCGCTGTTTGAGTTGGTGGTGCATTTTCCGGTGTATCGCACCTACGCCAATTCCGGCCATCGCTCGATTCAGGACCAAGCGTTTTTCAGCACGGCGCTGGCCGATGCGCGCACCACCCTGGCACAGAGTGACTGGCCGATTCTGGATTACCTTGACCAGTGGCTGGGTGGCGAACCTATCCGCTCACTGGCGCCCGGCCCGCTCCGCCGTTTGCGCCAGCGGACGCTAGCGCGCTTCCAGCAACTCACCTCGCCCATTGCCGCCAAAGCGGTGGAAGATACTGCCTGCTATCGCTCGGCGGTGCTGTTATCGCGCAACGATGTGGGCTTTGATCCCGCCCGTTTTAGCGGTTCGGTTGCCCAGTTTCATCACGATTGCGAAGAGCGGGCGAGCTGTTTTCCGCATAACCTGCTGGCTACCGCCACCCACGACCACAAGCGCGGTGAAGACACCCGGGCGCGCTTGGCGGTGATCAGCGAACGCGCCGTTTGGTTCGCGGAAAAAGTCGCCCAGTGGCAACAGCGCGCGCGGCCGTTACGCACCGAGCTGGATGATACCCAGGTGCCCTCGCCGGGCGATGAGTTGATCCTGTTTCAAACCCTGCTCGGCAGCTGGCCACTTGATCTGGAATTGGTGAGTACGCCCGACCTGGAAAATAATCGCACCGAAGAAGATGAAGCAGCGCGCGAAAAAGTGCGTCAACAAGGCCTTACCCGCTACCTCGACCGCTTGGTGCAATGGCAGGAAAAGGCGCTGCGCGAGGCCAAGCTGCGCACCAGTTGGAGCACGCCCAATACTGACTACGAAGCCGCTTGCCGCCAGTACTTAACCCGCTTGTTGCTGGCTGAGGATACGCGCGATTTGCGCGAGGATATTGCCGCCGCTGCACTGGCACTGGCGCCTGCCGGTGCGCTGAACAGCGTCGGGCAAACCCTGCTGCGCCTTACGACGCCGGGGGTGCCGGATTTGTATCAGGGCAATGAGTTTTGGGATTTCAGTTTGGTCGACCCCGACAACCGCCGCCCGGTGGATTTCCAGACTCGCGTTAATGCCCTTGCCGACAAACTCACCGAGCCGGATGAGCGGGTAAACCAGTGGCGCAATGGCCTGATCAAGCAGCATCTGATCGCCGAAGTGTTGGCATTCCGCAAAGCCCATCCCAAGTTATTTTTGCATGGTGATTACCAGCCGCTGCATGTGGAAGGTGCGCAGGCCGAGCGGGTCATCGCATTCGCCCGTCACTTCCAGGGTAAATACCTGATTGTGGTGGTGCCGCGCCTGGCGGTGAATCTGCTGGCTGGTAGCCCGACCCCTTACATCGCGCCCGAGCAATGGGGCGATACCCGTTTGATCCTGCCTGACTCGCTTGTTGATGTGCGCTTTACCGCTGTTTTTTCGCGCCACCCTCTGTCGGCCGAACACGGCTGCCTGAAGCTGGCCAGTGTGCTTACCGATTTCCCTGTAAACATTTTGTACTCAATCCCCAACCCTATTTCCGAGGAATTCCACCATGAACATGAATGAACACCGTATCCGCGACTTGGCCTACCAAATCTGGGAATCAGAGGGGCGCCCCCACGGCCAGTCTGCACGCCATTGGGATATCGCCTGCAAGCTGGCCGCCGAGGATGTGGAGTCTGCGTTTGGCAATCCCGGCTTTGATAGCCCCCAGCAAGTGAGCGAAGTGCCGGCCACTGCCAAAACCAAAGCGCGTAAGGCCACCATTACCAGCAAGGGCGCGGCGGTCGCCAATCAGCAGCAAGCGGAAACCAAACCGGCCAAGCCTGCGCGCAAACCGGCGAAAGCCAAAAGTGATGCGCCGCAAATGAGCTAGTGATGACTGCTGAAAATCCGGGGCACCAAGGTCGTTAGTGCCCCGGGCGATCTGACTAATGCCGAAGGAAAACAACATGAATGCACGTGAAAAAGTGATGGTGAATACCGACAGCAGAGTGCGCTCGCGGATCACCGAGGGCAACCCCTTCCCGTTGGGCGCAACCTGGGATGGTGTCGGCGTGAACTTCGCCATTTTTTCCGCCCACGCTACCAAAGTCGAATTGTGTTTATTCGATAGCACGGGCGAAGTGGAGATGGAGCGGATCGAACTGCCCGAGTACACCGATGAAATCTGGCACGGTTACCTTCCCGACGTGCACGCCGGCCAAATATACGGTTATCGCGTGTACGGCCCCTACGAACCGGACGCCGGTCACAGGTTTAACCACAACAAACTGCTGATCGATCCCTACGCCAAACAGTTGGTGGGCAAGCTGGAATGGTCGGAGTGTTTGTTCGGCTACACCATCGGCCATCCGGACAAGGATTTAAGTTTTGATGAGCGTGACAGCGCCGACTTTGTGCCCAAGGCCAAGGTGGTCGACCCGGCATTTACCTGGGGCAACCATCGCTCATTCCGTGTACCTACCGATAAAACCATCATTTACGAGGCGCATGTGCGTGGCATGAGCATGTTGCATCCGTCGGTGCCCAAGGATCTGCAAGGGACTTTCGCCGGTATGGGGCACCCGGAAGTGCTCAAGCATATCCGCGCGCTGGGCGTTACAAGTGTCGAGCTGCTGCCGGTGCACGCCTTTGTCGATGACAATCACCTGCTGGAGCGCGGCCTGAAAAATTATTGGGGCTACAACAGCATCGCTTTTTTTGCGCCGCACACAGCTTACGCCGCCCACGGTCATCTCAACGAATTTAAGGAGATGGCGGCGCGCCTGCACAACGCCGATCTCGAATTGATCCTCGATGTGGTTTACAACCACACCGCCGAAGGCAGCGAATTGGGGCCGACTCTTTCAATGCGCGGGATCGACAACGCCACCTACTATCGCCTGGTGGAAAACAACAAGCGCTATTACGTGAATGATTCGGGCACCGGCAATACGCTCGATCTCAGCCATCCGTGCGTTTTGCGTTTGGTGACCGACTCGCTGCGCTACTGGACGCAAGAGATGGGCGTGGACGGTTTCCGTTTTGATTTGGGGACAATTCTCGCGCGCGAAAAAGAGGGCTTTAACGAGCGCCATGGATTCAACCTTGCCTGCCGCCAAGATCCGCTGTTGAGCCAACTGAAATTAATCGCTGAGCCTTGGGATTGTGGTTTGGGTGGTTATCAGGTCGGCGCATTTCCGCCCGGTTGGCACGAATGGAATGATCGCTTCCGCAATACCGTGCGCTCATTCTGGCGCGGCGAAAAAGGCAAACTGCCCGAACTCGCCAGCCGCCTCACCGGCTCGGGCGATATGTTCAACCAGCGCGGTCGTCGTCCCTCTGCCTCAGTGAATTTTGTCACCGCGCACGACGGTTTCACCCTGCACGATTTGGTCAGCTATAACGACAAACACAACGAAGCCAACGGCGATAACAACAGCGATGGTACCAACGATAATTTATCGTCCAACTATGGCGCTGAAGGTATCACCGACGATGAAAATATTATCGCTATTCGCCAACGCCAAATGCGCAATATGTTGAGCACTTTATTATTTTCGCAGGGCACGCCCATGGTGTTGGCAGGCGATGAATTTGCGCATACGCAGGAAGGCAATAACAACGTTTATTGCCAGGATAACGAACTCAGTTGGATCAATTGGGATTTAAAAGACCAAGGCAAAAAAATGCTCGCGTTTACCCAGCGCATTATCAACTTGCGCCAGACCTATCCGATGTTGCGTCGGGGTCGGTTTCTGGTCGGTGAATACAACGAAGAGCTGGGGGTGAAAGATGTTACCTGGTTGTCGCCCAGCGGCCATGAAATGCACGGCGATGATTGGGGCAATGAAGAGCGTGCATGTCTCGGTATGTTGCTCGATGGTCGCGCACAACCCACCGGTATTCATCGCAGCGGTGCCGATGCAACTTTGTTATTAATTTTTAATGCGCATCCGGAAGCGGTGGATTTTGCTTTACCAAAAGTTTTTCAGGGAAAAAGTTGGCAGTGTCTGGTGGATACCAATCGCCCGGAAGAACACGACCCGGAAAACTACGCCTTTGGTCATAAATTTGTGGTAACTGATCGCTCTCTACTGTTATTTAAATTGCGCAAATAGTGGTATTCAAATTACGCAAATAAATCGATAAAAATATTATTACACGCGAGGTAAATTGTTATGAACATTAATCGACTTTGCCAAAATGCAGTAACGCCACCGGAACCAAGACCGGTTGATCCATCGCCGGCCAATCCGGTCGAGCCGGAAATCCAACCGCCGCCACCGATTCATCCGGAGCGTCCGATCCAACCGACGGATCCGGTTGAACCAACTACACCGCAATCGTTTAGTTAATTATATTTTTTCACACCAATAAAAAATCCCCGCCGGTTTGCACCGACGGGGATTTTTTTATCCACGCATTAATTTATGACGATAAATTAATTAAGGACATTTCACATCTTTGCCAGCGCCTTTCACTACGCTCACTTTGGCAAACGTAATATCCAATGTGCCGCTGGTGATCAACGAGAAAGGTTGCAGGATTTGTGTCCAGTATTCCTCTGCTGGTTGAGTCACACCGAAGTTAGCACCGGATTGTGGATAGCACTTAAACGGTACGGTAACGGTTTGCCAACCTTGTCCGCTGAAACCTTTTAATTTTTCAGTCAGGTCAATGTCGGATGCGCAGTAAGAGCCACAACCCAAACGCAAGTAAGTGGTTGCGCTTGGCACTGCATCAACTTTGATATCAAATACCAGCGCAGAATCGCTGTTGTAGTAGTTGATAAAGTCTTGGCGGTTTGCCACTGACAAAGCTACCTGACCGCTACCAGTGCCATTCCACTGCACGCGGCGCGCATCTTCCTGCACTTCTTTATCAACGGCTTCGATGCTGAGTGATGATGCCTTAACTACTTTACTGTTCATCACTACCAGATCATTTTGGAAACCGATAATTTCCAACTGCCATGGATCAATTGGGCGGCGGTTGAAAATTTCCAGCACGTCCAGAGCTTCTGCTGCTTTTAATCCGTCTTCTGACAAATTATCAGCCAGTGTATCTTTGTCGGCGTAACTCAAACCAAAACCGTAAGCGAATAGCGGATCATAATTTTTGTCGCCGCGATTCAGCGGAGTTTGATCCGGGTGACGTGGCCAGGAGAAGCTCAAACGGCCTTTGAAATCATTGTTCACTGCACCTTCAGCATTTTTGAAAATCACATCAGCCACACCGGCACCTTCAGTACCTGGCTGCCAGATAGCAACAAATGCATCAGATGAATTGATCTCGCGGTTAACCCAGAGTGGGCGACCGGAAATAAACAGCGATACCACCGGAATGCCTTGGCTGCGCAATTTTTTCAGCAATTCCAAATCCGCAGGGTTGCGTGGTTTGTACGCGAGCATGCCCACGTCGCCTTGCATTTCCGCGTAAGGATCTTCACCGAAAACAACGATAGCAACATCCGGTTTTTCTTTGAATGAGCCATCAACACTCAGCGTTGCTTTACCGCCAGCGGCGCTCACAACTTCATTGATGCCTGCATAAATTGAAGTGGCGCCAGGGAAGTCAGAATTTTTATTGCCAGTACCTTGCCAGGTAACAGACCAACCGCCCGCTTGTTTACCGATATTGTCGGCACCGTCACCGGCAACCAATACTTTTTGTTTACGATTCAGCGGCAATACATTGTTTTTGTTTTTCAACAACACCAATGATTCGCGTACCGCTTGACGCGCAACCGCGCGATGCTCAGGCGCACCCAATACTTCTTTTTTACCTGCTAATGGGCGAGTCGATGGTGCGCCTTTTTCAAATAATCCTGCGCGGATTTTCACACGCAAAATACGGCGTACGGCATCGTCCAAACGCTCGGCAGTAATTTCACCGGATTTCGCTTGCGCCACCAAATTGTTGTACAGCTCTTTCCATTTGGTTTCCGGCACCATGTAAATATCCAAACCGGCCATCAGCGATTGCGGACAGTTCAGTGCAGTACAACCAGGAATAAAACTGTGGCCGCTCCAATCACCCACTACCAAACCATCAAAGCCCATTTGGCCTTTGAGTACATCGGTAAGCAGATATTTATGGCCGTGCATGCGAGTGCCGTCCCAGCTGGTGAAGGAGGCCATCACCACTTGTACACCGGAGCCAATCGCACTGAAATAACCGGCGCCGTGGATGTCGCGCAGGTGTGCTTCATCGCCTTGTGTAGGACCGCGGTCAACACCGTTCAGGGTGCCGCCATCGCCAATAAAATGTTTAGCGGTTGCGATTACGTGATCGTTGGAAAATAAATTGTTCGCGCTGGCTTCACCTTGCAAACCTTCCACCATTTTTCCTGCGAAGGCGCCTACGATTTGTGGATCTTCCGACCAGCTTTCATAGGTGCGGCCCCAGCGGTCATCGCGCGCAACAGCAACAGTCGGGGAGAAGTCCCAGTCGAGACCGGTCACGGCGATTTCGCGCGCAGTTACGCGGCCGATTTCTTTCAGTAATTCAGGGTTGTTGGTCGCACCCAGTGCGATGTTGTGCGGGAACAAGGTCGCGCCGACTACGTTACCCAAACCGTGCACTGCGTCGGTACCCCACATAATCGGGATACCAATACGGCCATTGGATTTATCCACCGAGGCGTTATAGAAGCCATCGGCCATCTTCACCCAGTCCTGCAGCGATGCATATTTGTTGCCGCCAGGGGTGCTACCGCCGCCGTTCAATACTGAACCGACGTGATACTGCTTAACGTCTTCCGGGGTCAGGTCTTTGATTTCCGGTTGTACCAGCTGGCCGACTTTTTCTTCCAGGGTCATCTTGGCCAGCAGCTCTTCAATACGCGCTTCAACCGCAGGGTCTTTTTTAATCACGCTATCAATATGTGGCCACTCGACTTTTGCCGTTGCCGCCGGTGCGGTAGCAGCGGGAGCCGGGGCTTCTGCCTTTTTGGAATCGCAACCCACAAGCAGGGATAGCAAAACTGCGCCCGAAACCAACGAGCGTAGGGGTAATTTATTGTTCATAGAGGGAGACCTATTTGTCGAACTAAGAAAATCAAGCCGATGCAACGCACCAGAAAGGCGCGATGATAATCAATATTGGTTATATGCAATAGCCGAAAACACTTATGCAAAAGTATTCGCTTATAAAGGTAGCAGTTAGCCGTAAAGATACGAACAAACTTTACCCTTTATGATGTTCGTGGTGACAAAAGCCGGAGGCGGCGAAGCGGTAAATAAGCAAGGAGTTTGTTGTATAAGAAATGATTTTTACAGGTGAAACTTTTGATGATTGTTTATTTGATTGTGGATGAATCATAACCAGCTTGATTTTGATAACTTTTGATCGAATTTGAGTAGTGTTTAAGCGTTTATTTGATGAAAAATAGACAAAAGAATATCGGCCAGTCTCCATATGTAAAAATGTTGTTACCACTGCACAAGTGCCTTGCGCCTTATCCATCAAACATCTTCTAAACTAAAAAAGTGTTAACTCGCCCACTCACTCACCAGGACATACATCACTCGGCACGCAAAACTCATGCGGTTCTAGTTGTGGAGGAATCATGTTCAAAAAACAAGAGCTCACCCGGTTAGGGGACATATTAGTTAGCAAAGGATTAATCACTCCCGAGCAACTCGATGCGGCAATCCGCGAGCAATCGCGCAGAAAATTATTACTCGATCCGCTGGATCCCAACGCAAAAGTAGCTCCCATCGGGGAGTTATTGATTGAGTTGGGTTTTATCGATCGACTGCAATTAAAACGTGGATTGAATTGGCAGCAGCGCCTGCGCCGTGCCTCAATAGCCATGGCCCTATGCGCTCCGTTTATGATCTTTAGCCCAAGTGCCGCAGCGAGTACGGTAAGACCAGCCCCGATTACTGTTGAGGCCGAAAATTATGCATCAATGAAAGGTGTCGGGATAGAAAATACCGCAGATGTCGGTGGCGGAAAGAATGTTTCCTACATCGAATCGGCAGACTGGATGACTTATAACAACATTGCTATTCCAGCGACCGGGACTTATAAGATCACCTACCGAATTTCCAGTTTAAATGGTGGTGGGAGTCTCGTCCTCAAAAATGCAGTGACCAATGTAGTCCTTGATACGGCAGCGCTACCCAAAACTGGAGGATGGCAAACATGGGTTGATGTGGAGCGCACCGTGACCCTTCAAGGTGGAACACAGAACTTCACTATTCTTGCCGCTGTAGGTGGCTTCAATTTGAATTGGTTTAAAATCGAGAGCCTTGATGGGACAGTGGTTTCATCATCCGCTGCTGCCGCAGCCTCAAGTACTCCCGCAGCAGCGTCTACTGGCACCACCACCTCTGCTGCAAGCACCTCTTCCACTGCTACAACTTTTCCATTTGTTGTTGAGGCGGAGTCCTACAGCAGCATGTATGGTGTAGGAAAAGAAACGACGACAGATGTCGGTGGTGGTCAAGCGCTTGGTTATGTGGATACTGGCGATTGGGTGTCTTATTCAAACACAGTGTTTAAAGCTCCTTTTGCGGGCAAATATAAAATCTCCTATCGTGTATCAAGTTTGAAGGGCGGAGCTAATTTTGTCCTGAGTAATATTTTGACCAATTCCACCATTGATACTGTGAGTGTCCCTGCAACTGGTGGTTGGCAAGTATGGCAAACCATCGAGCGGGAAGTGACATTGGCGGAGGGTGAACATAAATTTAATCTGGTAGCCAAGGTTGGTGGAGCAAATATCAATTGGTTCAAAATTGAACCTTTGGCGATACCAACATCCCTGCTTATTCAGGCAGAGGATTACGTAAAAATGAGTGGTATTGGTACTGAAACAACAACCGATGTTGGCGGCGGAAAAAATGCGGGATTTATTGATGCTGGCGACTGGATGACGTATGACAAAACTGAGTTCTTGGTTCCCAATGCAGGGCGCTACAAAGTTACCTATCGTGTAGCAAGCAAGCAAGCGGATGTTAATTTCCAGCTTTATGATTTGGATACGGGAGCCATTTTAGATACAGTTCCTGTTCCCAATACTACGGGTTGGCAAACATGGGCAAGTACCGAGCGTACGGTCCAGTTGACCGAAGGGAAAAAACGTTTTGGTATTAAAGCAACGAAAGGGACGTTTAATATAAATTGGTTTAAATTCGAACCGGTAAATAGCGCAGGTGAAGTGATTAATATTCCTCCTCCATCTGCAACGACAAGTTCAGCGGCCAGCTCTGTACCAGGTTCAACTTCGCCAACAGTTTCTTCTTCCAGTTCATCAGCACCATCTACAACACCGACGGTATCTTCAGCTGCATCCTCTGCGCCTGCGCAAGTGACAGCTTCCAGTTCATCAGCACCTTCTGTCAGTGTTTCCAGTTCTTCAAGTTCTGCACCAAGTTCGCAGAAGGTCGCAGGCCCTGTTGGTATAAGTTGGACTGCTCCGGGCTTGCGTGAAAATGGCACCTACTTGGATGTTACAGAGTTGGGTGGTTATGAGATAAGGTATAAAAAAACAGGCGATTCAAAATATACCTATGTTTCAATTAATGATCCTTGGACCAACAATTATAAATTTGAATGGCTTGAAGGAGATTACATATTTCAAATAGCGGCTTTCGATAAAAATGGTATTTACAGTCCTTTTGTCGATATACATAAATTTTAGAATAAAAAACGGCAGAGTTTTCTGCCGTTTTTTTGCGGTTATTTTTAGTTAACGCCCGCCACTCACATCCACTAAAGATCCGGTGATGTAAGACGCTTCGTCGGATGCCAGCCACAAAACTGTTTTTGCGATTTCATCAACCTCACCCGCGCGCTGCATTGGGATCGTCGGGGCGATGCGTGCAATCCTGCCAGCTTCGCCACCTTTTGCATGCAAGTCGGTGTTGATAATTCCCGGGCGTACGCAATTAACGCGAATTCCTTCAGCAACAACTTCTTTGGCGAGCCCCATAGTGAACGTATCAATCGCGCCTTTGCTTGCGGCGTAATCGATGTATTCAAATGGCGAACCAAAGCGCGCGGCGATGGAAGAAATATTGACAATAGAACCGCCATCACCGCCATTGTTTTTACTCATGCGTTTTATTGCTTCACGTGCGCAGATAAAACTGCCAATCACATTTACCGCAAATACTTTTTCCAATTCAGCGACTTGAATATCGCGGAATAATTTTTGACGCAAAATCGCGGCGTTGTTTACTAAAACATCCAGTCGACCGAAATGATTATCGAGTTGTGCAAACAAATTTACTATATCGGTTTCGATTCCCACGTCTGCTTGCACACAGAGTGCGCGTCGCTCGAGCGCAATAATTTTTTGCACGACGGCTTCTGCTGGTTCGCGATTGCTTAAATAGGTAATCACGACATCGTAACCGCGCTCAGCGGCGAGTATGGCAGTGGCTGCGCCTATGCCACTGCTAGCGCCGGTGATCAGCATAACGGGATTTGCCATATCTAACTCCTTGCGCGAATTAGGGGTTGTTCGCTTTATCGATTTGATCCAGCAGCGCGATATAAAGTGCATCGGCGCTGGCCGCATAACCTTCCGCGCTCATATGCACGAGGTCGGGGCGCATTAACGGCACATGCTGCTTCAACCAAAATTGCGCACCGCAATTCCCGCCCATCATCGCCGCCCAATCCCAATACAAAGTTTGCTCTTGCCGCGCGATACGACGCTGGCTGTTTTGCACTTTTACCAAGCTCGGTGGCAGTGGAATTTTGCAGCGATCTTTCACGTGGGGCGCGCGCGATTTAGCCGAGCTGGGTGCGCCGATCAACAATATCGCCGCCTCGGGTGCAGCAGCGCGCAAATTGCGGATTGCCTGGCGCAATTCCGCTTCGTAAGTTTCGGGTACTAGATCCGGGCTAAACGCCTCGTTGGTGCCGTAGGCGAGGATAATCAATTGCGGATTGCGCCACTGCAATTGCTCGCGCAGGCTGGTGCTGTTCCAGCGGTTAATTACATTGGCGACAGAACCGTTGTTGCCCAGTGCATCGAGCGTAATGCCCGGCACCATACGGTCCAATACCACGCCGCCCAATTGTCCGCCCGCAGGTGCCAGCAATTTCAAACCATTCACGTTAGCAGCCGACAGTTCCTGTGTACTCAATCGCCAGGCCGAGGCGCTGCTGCCTTGCACAGTTAATTTATGCAACTTGCCGCCGGGTAGTGCGAGGCTCCAGGGAGTCGGGCGCGGTTGCTGCCAAATACCTAAACGCCACTGTCCGGCTGCGGGTGCTTCTTTGGCTTTGATTTCAAGGATCGAGTTGCCGGTGGCGGTATTGATAAAACCGCCCAAAGGAAATATGCCGGTGTGTTTGTTTTGCTTGGCATCGCTTAACTTCCAGCCGTTGCCACCGCGCAGCAATACCTGATGCGAGCGCTGGTTGGTGATGTAGCCCGGCGTTAACCAGCCGATACCGGCATTGCCGTATTGGTTTTGCAAGCGTTGACGCAATTGGCCGGTGAAGTAATCGCCGCCGGTATGGGAATCGCCCAGCTGCATAATGCGCAGCGGTTCAGTGCGCGCACCGTTTTCAATTTGTTGAAAGGCTTGCCAGAGAACGGCAGCTTTGGGGTCGCCATAATTGAGGATCGGGATGGGCTCGGAGCCCGCGAATAGCGGTGTGGATTTAAGCAGGCAAATGAGCCACAGGCTCAGTTTCAAATATCTCATCGTTGGGTAATCTTGCTCTCGGTCGGGGCGATTTCAGGTTCGGGTTCAGGTGGGGGTGGTGCGCCGAATTGTGTCAGTGCGAGGCTTGCCAGTAGGCGATGCCCCTGGGTAGTGAAGTGCACGCCGTCATCGGTACGCACCATCACGCTGCCACGCTCGGGCAACTCCAGGAATTTGGTAAAGCTGCTGCCATCCGCCGTCAATGTTGGATCGGTGGAAACGAAACGGGCGAAGAGCGGATATTTCGCCGTTTCTTCGGCGTAGATGGTGTTGAGGGTCGGCACTTTGCCGAGCAAGTCATCGCGTCCCATTGGCGGCGCGCCTAACCAGATCAAGCGGGCGCGGTGTTCCGCTGCGGTTTTGATAATCCGCGCAACGCGCTCGCGGTAAATCGCAGTCCATTTCTCGGAGCCGAAGCGCAAATATTCACCGTGGATAGTCATGTCCCAAGGGTCATTCGCGCCGAGGAAAACAATCACCACTGCGTAATCTTCCAGCTCAAATGCATCTTCCACCGTCGATGGCCAATCAAAGAACGCCGGGTAAGTCAGGCCGGTACTGTGCTTGCTCAGATCCATGGATTCAACATGGAATTTGCGCTTGAGACCGGTGACCAAATGCGGCGCCAGCCCTTGCATCAATGAATCACCAATCAACAATATGCGCTCGCCGGTAGAGAGGATTATTGGCCCTTGTGCAGCTGCGATAGCTTCAGGTGTCGCTTCAGGTAAAGACTCAAGTTGTTCAGATGTTTCGACAGGAGCAATTTCTGAGTGCGTTCCTACGGATGAGACTTGCATGTTGTTGATAGTTGCAGTGGTCGGCGTAGGCGTTGATACAGTCGATACAACGGCCGGTTTAGTCGTGGTAGCTACAGGTTCGGGGCAAACGTTGTTGTTAGTTGCTATTGCCGGACATTGGGCTGTTTTGATTACCGGCACTTCCACACGCGGCAGTGCATTGTCGCCCGCCACCAATAATTGTCCGGCGAGCAACATACGGTGTTTGCTATCGGCAATGATGCCATCCAGGCGTTGTTCCCATTCGCGGAAAATAGGCTGCCCGGGGATAAACGAACTGGTACTCGGCAGGCTGCCGAACTCCAATAAAATATGATGCGTCTGTTGCCAGTATTGCAGCAAAGCGCTGCCCTTCACTGCCACCAGCAACAAGCTGGCGAAAGTGATCGCGAGTAAGGCTTTGTGATGTTGCGATTCCATCTCGTCAGTATCAGCCATAGCATCAAAAACCAAAATAGATAAAACCTGGCATGCCCGCCGGTGCTAATTCCATAATCAGCAGCGCGGCTATCACCAGCACCAGGCTTTGTCCCCACCAAGGCAACACGCGCAGTAGCGCGGCCGATTTTTCCATCATAGGTTCAGCACGGCGCGCGAGGGTAAAAAACACCACCATCGCCGCCAATAATCCCAACCAATTTAAACTTGGCAATGTGTCCCAACGCAAAAAGCCGGCGGTGTAAGTGGTTACCGCATCCCAATCTTCCGCGCGAAATAATAACCAACCAAAGCAGACAAAAATAAACGTAAGCCACTGCGTAATAGCATCCGGCAATTTCAGTTCGGTTACTTTCTGCCAGGTATTTTGCGCGATCAAACCCAAGCCGTGCCACAAACCCCAAACTACAAAGGTCGCGCTTGCGCCGTGCCAAAAACCCGAGAGCGTCATGGCGATCAATAAATTGGTTTGTGTGCGCCCCCAACTACCGCGATTACCGCCGAGAGTGATGTACACATAATCGCGAATCCAGCGCGACAAAGTAATATGCCAGCGCCGCCAAAAATCACTCAAACTGGTGGCGAGATAAGGTTGGCGGAAATTCACCGGCAAACTAAAACCGAGCAATAGTGCAAGCGCTGTGACTACATCGGTGTAGCCCGAGAAATCAAAAAACAATTGCCAGGCGTAAGCCATCAAACCGCACAGCAATTCCAATGCATGGTAACCATCGGGGTTCGCAAATACCGGATTAACCCATTCTTCGGCAAGCCAAGCCGAGAGCCAGACTTTTTTTATCAGCGCTGAGATGAGTAATAAAATCGCTACTTCCGGCGCACCGATTTTTCGTTCTTCCGGCGATTGGATTTGCGTCAGTAATTCGTTCGGCCGGCAAATCGGGCCAGCTAATAAGGTCGGGAAAAAAGAGAGATGCAATAAACCATCGAACAATTTTGCCGGTTTACATTCACCGCGTCCGACGCTGATTAAATAGGCGAGGCCCTGGAATGTGTAAAACGAAATCCCAACAGGTAATACAAATTCCAACACTGGCAAACTCGCACCATTAAAAAACGGTGTCAGTAACGCCAAGGCTTCTTCGCGGAAAAAATTGTAGTACTTGAAAATCCCAAGGTTAACCAGCGCAAGCACTACGCCCAACACCATCGGCCAACGCCGCCGTGCGCCGTTATGCCCATGCACCGCCTGCGCAAGCGCTAAAATCACCAGCGAAAAATTCAGCAGCAAAAGCGCAAAGCGCCAGTCAAAGCTGCAATAAAAAAGATAACTCGCCACCAGCAACAACAAATTCTGCGCCCGCACCCCATAGGCCGATCCCGCCCACCAGTAGAGCCACAAAAACGCAACAAAGGTAAGGCCGAATTCCGGCGAGAGGTAATGCATTCACAACGTCCGTATACACGCAGTTAAACAGAAGCACGTTAAGCAGGCAGCCATCATAAACAAACTGGCGCCTAAAATCTGTGCGGAGGGCAGCGGAAGGAATAATATTTTCAGCGTAGCCCGTATGGAGGCTAACGAAATACGGGGTTTGAAGGATTTTAATTTGTTGATTGGCAACAACTGTTGAGGTTCGCAAGCTCACCACCAACCTACAGGGTGCTTCGTAGATTGGTGGTGAGGAACGAACCCCAACATTATTTTCAGTTCACTCTTTAAAAGATTATCTTAAAATTTTAAAGAGTGATTTTTTAAACTTGCATGCTCTATTTCGCCCCAACCTCCACCCAATATCCCTGGCTCTTCGCATGTATTTTTTCATTGTACATGGCGCTGGTTTGCCAGCCTGGTAGATAGAATTTACCGGCGTAGCTCGCGTTTAGAATAATGCGCAGGGTTACGCTAGTTTGGTTGCGGTCTTGATAGCGATAGTTCCAGTAGTAGTCGCGCCACAAACTGAAGTAGGCGAGTACGCGGTCGTCGCGGATATCCATGTAGTCGATGCCTTTAGGCATTTGCGCACCTTCAAGGCGTTCGTTGCGGATTTGCCAGCCGCTAGGGACTACAGCGGTGAGCGCAATGTTTTCGATATTGCTGGTGAGCAATTTATCGAACTCACCCGAAATAGTGACCTCGGCAACAAAATCCTGTCCTTGTGGTAAATTTTCAACGCTGAGTGGTTTGTTATCCAGCGTTAAAAAATTCACATCCATTGCAAGGCCGTCGTGGCTTGGTGCTTCATGCAAGTTAGCAGGAATGCCGCGATTGCTGACTAACACACGCACAGGTTTATCGTGATCGTTGCGCACACTGACTTGTGGATCATTGATGGCTGCGCGGAAGAAGGTTTTGTCGCTACTTTGGGTAATCCAATTCTTCTCGCCTTTTTGTTGGTAGGAAAATTTAATTCCGTCGCTGCCAGTATTTGCTGCAGAGAAATCACTCATCGCCAGTAATGCCCAGGCGATACTCTGCGTGGAATACCAGGAGCCGCTGGATAAATCTTTCGCGACCTGTTCGGCAACTTGCCAACTAAGATCTTTGTTTGTGTCCAAACTCACCAGTGTTGCGAGCAATAAACCGCGGTCGCGCATATCCGAGCCGTAGGTGTAACCCGCATCTTTGTATGCCGGAACATTATTGGATACTGGACCCAACACATCTTGCGCGGCATCTTTTAATCCCACGTGTTGATATGCCATCGCCAATAACCAGCGTGCAGGCATGCGGTAATCTCGCTGGCTATTATCCAAATTGGTTTTAAATTTTTCGCGCAAACGGTTCATCGCGGGCAATTCTGCTTTATCCGCTAGTGCAAGTGTGTACAGGCGATAGGACAAAACCATTTCATCGTAATAGTTGCCGTTGATTTGCGGATTGCGCGCCGCACTGGATTGGTATTTCACCCAGTTGTCGAGCAAACTTTTTGGCACTGAGTAACCCGCGCGTTTCGCCTCCAGTAAGAAATGCCCGGCATAACTTGATGCCCATTCATTGACGTAACCATCGCCCGGCCAATAAGAGAAGCCACCGCTCGCGTGTTGGAAACTGGCAAGGCGTTTTACACCGGCATTGATGTTATCTTCAATTTCGGATTTTTGCGCATCGCTCAGGTTTATCAATTTCGCCAAACGCAATTGTGGGAATACCGCCGAGGTGGTTTGTTCAATGCAGCCGTGTGGATAGCCGATTAAATACTCCAAGCGCTCTTCCAAATTCAGTGGCGGTAAAGTGCTGACTTCAAGGCTTGCTTGATTAGTACCGACCATGCCGTTGACTTGCAGCGGTGATTGCCAGGTTTCGCCCGGTTGCAATAATTTGCTTTCCCACACAGTGCTCGGCGGGTTAGCCGCGCGCGAGTCGATGTAAATTTCTTGCGTCGCTGATTCGTTGCCGGAGCGCGCCGTAATTTTTACATGGCCTTTGCCAATACGATCATTCACTTTCAGTTTTAAACTGGCGATGGCATCGTCCGGTTCAGAAAAGTTAAGCGATGCAGTGCCAGTTTCAATGGTAAATATTTCGTTAGCTTCGACGGTAATATCCACCTTCTTGATATTGGCTTCGCTGACAAATACATTCACCGGCAAGTTTACCGATTCACCCGGGCCAAGCACGCGCGGCAGTGTGGCAAACAGTGTGACAGGCTGAGTCACAGTGACAGTTTTTTCAATGCTACCGTAAGCGCTAATGGCATCATCTTTTTTCTTGCCGTTGGCTGTGTCGCCGCTGACCAGCATTACCCGCACAGCGCCCATATAAGGTGGCAGGGTAATTTTATGTTCGCGTGTCTCACCCGCTTTTAATTCAAACGCGCCGAGGAATTTCACTACTGGCGGAAAGCGACGTTCGCGGCGTTTGCGCTCAGCTTCAAGTGCGGCATCGGAACCACCGATTGCCAATACCCGTTCAAGTGATGCGCCGTAACCACCGACAACTTGATCAAACAAATCCCAGGTGCGCACGCCTAATGCTTCGCGTTTATAAAAATAATTGTGCGCATCGGGTGCATGGAAATTGGTGAGGCCGAGCAGGCCTTCATCAACCATCGCCAAGGTATAAGTCATTGAGCGTTTATTTTGCTCGCTGACTTTAATGGTGAATTCTGTTTCCGGGCGCACTTTTTCCGGCACATCCAATTGTGGTTGCAAACGCGTTGCCGGATCTTCCACCAACAGCGGCACTATGCCGTATAAACGCATTGGCGCGTCGGCAACACGTTCCTGGTGCGGTAACAAGAGTGCGATGTTGGCGTAGACATTTGGTGCCATCGCTTGGGTGACAGGAATTTCTATTTCAGTTTGACCGGGTTTTAAATCCAGCCAACGCGACTCCAATATCTGACTGCCATTTTCAATGCTGAGCAAAATGCGGCCTTCGCGCGCTTTTGGCAGGCGAACTTTGGCAACATCACCTACGTTGTATTTTTCTTTATCGGTAGAGAGCATTAATTGCGTTGCAGAATCGGCGCTGGCTGATGAGTCGTAACTCCAACCTAAATACACTACCTCACCAGAACAGTGGCCTGCTTCACCGGCATCGGTATCGCACACGCGAATAATATGACGGCCCCAATCGTATTTATTTTTTTCCAGTTTCCAATTAATACGGCCATTGGCATCGCTCACTAACGTATCGGTATAAACCGCACGGCGAGTGGAGTTATTAAAATACTCTGCCAGATTTTCATCTTCTTCATCCCACCACCAACGCCAACCGATTTCGTACACATTGATTTCAACATGACGGTTTGGCTCAGCTTTACCCGCTGCATTCAGCGTTTGGATAATCACCGGATGGTCTTCATCGCGGCCAATCGCATCCATATAACCCTGGCCTTTGGGGATATTAATGCCGACCCAATTATCAAACGGCAGTAATTCATAGGGGCGCAAAATCGTGCTGAAATTACCGCTCTCTTCAAATACGCGCGTGTTAAAAGATGCAGTGAGTTTCCCTGGCGGTGGTGACGACAAACTCACATTGACCGGGAAGCTCGCGTTGCCTTTTTCATCCAGATTGCCATCAAATACTTTTTGCGTGCTACCGGAGAAGCTGCGCACCGGATCATCAAATACAAATTGTTCGAATCCGGCGAAGGTGGATTTGCGCGTGCTGAGTTTTAATTCGGAATCTGCTTTGAGATTTTTTGCGGTTGCGCCTTGCAACCACTGCGCAAACAATTGCACCTGCGTAGGCATATTGCCAACGCGCAGCGGCGTTTCCGCCGGTGTTAAATCCACCTTGATACGGTTAGGTACCACCATTTCGATTTTTAAAATTTGGTCGAAGTAACGGTTGCCCACATGCACTACCGCGCGATAATTTCCGGTCGGTGTAGTTTCATCGGTTTTTAAATTAAAAGTATAAAAATCATTTACTGGTTGCACGTTAGTTTGACTGAGCACTTTTTTGCCGCTCGGATCAAATAGATCGAGTGTGACCGGATGGTTAGCAGGTAGCTGCTGGGTTTTATCTTCCAACACAAAGGTGAGGAAAATATCATCGCCCGGACGCCATACATCGCGCTCGCCGTAAATAAAACCTTTTAATCCGCCCTTGATATGCTCACCGCTCACATCAAATTGGTTGGTGGGTAAAGCTTCATTGGTGCGCACGCGCAAGTAGCCAACTTGTTTATCGTGTTTTGCTTCAAGATAAAACGGAATGCCGTCGGTAGTCATTTGCAGCATGCCGTAGCTATCGGTAGTGCCGTTGCCGATTGGCTGACGCTGGAAGTTGTAGGCGGTGATATTGGTGCCTTGCAATGGCTTCGCTGAATTTAATTCAGTACTGATAACATGCAGTTGATTGCCGTCGCCGCGTTTTGCCATCAAACCAATATTGGACACAATAAAATTGCGCGCTGATGCAATTTCATCGCCGTAGTAATAATAAGTATCGTCGCAAGGGTTATTGCGCTCGCTGTAATTGTAGTAACCGCCCGATTGGTAATATTGTTGATACCAGGCTGGTTCCTGTTCGCGCTCATAATAGCCTTCACCGTCGGAATCTTCCGGCATTTTTGCAACCGGCTCGCTTGGACGTTGTTGTTCACAACTGTAAACAGAATTGCTGCGATCAATGCGCAATTCCAGGCGGATTAATCCATCCGGGTGTTGCGCCATTAATTCACTGAGGTCGAGATTAAAACGCTGCACGCCCGTGCGTGGAATTTCCGGCAAGCGATAGGTTTTGCGCCATAAATAACGGCCGGTATCAGTAGCGGCGTATGCAGCAGTGAGTTGATAGTCCTGCAAATATTGGCCGATATTGTTGGCAAATACTTTAAAGGCGATGACTTGTACTGAATCAACACCGGCCGCTTCAAAGGGTACAGAAATTTGGCTGGCGGGTGGCAGGATGGAAGTTTTGCCAACAAAACGCACCAATGGTTTTACCAACTGCAATACCAATTGCTGGCGATACTCACTGCCCAGAGCTTTTTGTTTATTGCTACTGACGGCGCTGTTTACAATCAGCTCTACTTCGCCGGTCAAGGCTTGATCCGGTGTGTAGCGAATCACGCTGCCATCAATCACGGCATTGACGGTTTTGCCGCCCACACTAATTAAACCGCTCAGGTTTTGGTTGCGATTCAGAGCTTCTGAAAATTGGATTTCAATAGCGGTATTGGGGGAGCGGATAACTTGCACACCGGTAATCTGGAATTCTTTTTGCGCAGGAATTTCCAGATCGCGCGCGCCTTTATCGCTAGAGCCAATGGATGCGCCGTCCCACTCCAAATGGATTTTTCCGGCAGTCTCGCCGCGCATAATGCCGGTAATTAAAAAAGTGTTGGTCTTTGCATCAGTTTCCTGGGTCCAGATCACATCAACGGGTTGGTCATTGACAGTCACGCGCAGAATTTTCTTCACATCATCCAGTGCAACGGTATCGGCGGTGGTGATAACACCACTGAGGCGCATAAGCTCCTCGTCATTTTCTTCTGCGCTTAAGCTGTTCACACGCAAATCAAAATCCTGTTTGATGGTGCGTACATCAAATTCAAAATCATCGAGTGATTGTTCGATTCCCTCCAATCCTTTCGGGCTCAGGCGCACATGGATAGCAGTATCATTCGGCAAGCGCTCGGCGGGTTGGATACGCAATTCGGTGGTTGAAATAAACGTGATGTTCACCGGTATTTTGGTGTCGAGCGAAACCAATTTTTTATCGAACGCGGTATTCACTTGTGCTTCGGTCACCACCGGATGGGTGAAGCGAATGTACAGCGGTGCCTCAGCGGCAATCCAGCGTTTGGGATAATCCGCAATATGCGCCTCCCATCCCGACGGAACCTCTACCGCGTCATCCGCCGGTTTTGATTCCTCTGCCGATTTATCACAAGCACTGAGCAAAACACCCAGCAGCGCAATAACACACCATGAATACCAATGAGCACGCATAATATTTCCCTGTTTGATCGTTTTACTGAAGGTGAATCTTAATTGCTTTGGGTTTTACCGCCTGTGACCGGTGTAAAGAATTTTATCCGCTACACAATCGCGTTCCCGCTTCCGGAGTAAAAGACTTGCCACTTTGCCCGATAAATTGAAACGGAATCGATGCCTGGGCGAAGCCTTTGTTTTTGTAGACCACAAAATGCAGATGTGGTCCGGATGAAAAACCGGACGAGCCGGATTTTGCCAACACAGTGCCTACATCGACTTTATCGCCCGGCTTGACTGCAGCAGTACCCAGCAATATATGTGCATAGAGCGCGAAGGTGCCGTCTTCATGCAGGATACTGACATAATTGCCCTTATCCAGAAAAAAATCGTTAACGCCACCCATGTGGTAATCGTCCTTTACTCGTACCACTACACCTTTGCGGGCGGCAACAATCGGTGTTCCGACTGAGAGTGCAATATCGACTGCATATTGCGAGTGTTCTTTAGTATGCGAAAACTTGCCGTTAAAACCTTGCGTAATGCGTGGACACGAGCGGGAATCTACCGGCCAGTGATACAACTGTTGATCGGGATTGGCTTTGGGGTCACCCAGATACCACCAATAATTATACTCGGCGATATTTTCCGCTGTTTTGAGGATGCCGAGTTTGGCGCGAGCTGCGACCACAATTCTTTTACGTCCATTTTTGAACTGCGGTGATTTAACCAATAGCTCGACAGGCGCAAAGAAGGGATTGGTCACTTGTAATTTATTCAGGCCATTGCTTTCTACTACGGCGAATATGAGGCCAGCTTTTTCCTTTTCCTGGCTTTTGTAATTAACCACATCGGGTTCTACATCCTTAGGCTTCTTATCGGTGTATTGCCATTTGCCGTTTTTATCTTTGTATTTGTAAATTTCTGCGTGCGAGTTGGCAGCGAAAAAAGTCAGTAGAAAAAACATTATATAAGTGGTGGTTTGCATTGATGCTCCATTTCAATTACAGCCAAGCCGCTATGGTACAGAAAGTAGGTGACATAAAAAAAGCCACCCTGTTGTGCAGGATGGCTTGTTATTTATAGCACCAGCTTTATGAATGCGAGCTTTATTGCTTTACGCAATCGACAAAATAATCTTTTTTGCCGTCTACTTCGCGTTTCACCAGACCGTGTACATCGGTCTCGAAGCCGGGGAAGCGCTCGTTGAAATCGCGCGCAAACTTCAGGTAGTCCACGATGGTTTTGTTAAAGCGCTCGCCCGGAATCAAGAGCGGGATTCCCGGTGGATAGGGCGTTAACAAAATCGAGGTGATACGACCTTCCAATTCGTTAATTGGTACGCGTTCGATTTCGCGGTGCGCCATTTTTGCAAACGCATCGGACGGTTTCATCGCCGGTTGCATATCGGACAAGTACATTTCTGTCGTCAGGCGTGCAACGTCGTAGGCTTTGTAGAAATCGTGGATTTGCTGGCAAAGATCGCGCAGGCCCATACGCTCATAGCGCGGATTTGCTTGTGCAAATTCCGGCATGATTCGCCACATGGGTTGGTTCTTGTCGTAATCGTCTTTAAATTGTTGCAGTGCGGCTACCAAGGTATTCCAGCGGCCTTTGGTGATGCCGATGGTGAACATGATAAAGAACGAGTAAAGACCACACTTCTCGATAATTACGCCGTTCTCGGCCAAATATTTGGTTACGATCGATGCTGGAATACCGGTTTCGTCAAACTGGCCATTCACACGCAGGCCCGGGTTAACGATGGTCGCTTTGATCGGATCGAGCATGTTGAAATTCGGCGCGAGTTTGCCGAAGCCATGCCAGTTGTCGTCGCTGCGCAGAATCCAGTCGTCGCGAGTGCCCACACCTTCTTCCGCAAATTCTTCCGGGCCCCACACTTGGAACCACCAATCCTGGCCCCACTCTTCGTCCACTTTTTTCATCGCGCGACGGAAATCGAGCGCTTCAAAAATAGATTCTTCTACCAATGCATGGCCGCCGGGTGCTTCCATCATTGCCGCTGCGATATCGCACGAAGCAATAATTGAGTATTGCGGCGAGGTAGAGGTGTGCATCAGATAGGCTTCGTTGAAGGCGTCCTGATCCAGTTTTACTTTTTCAGATTCGCGCACCAACACTTGCGATGCTTGCGATAAACCAGCGAGCAATTTGTGCGTGGATTGCGTAGAGAAAATCATCGACTCTTTGGCGCGCGGGCGATCTTTGCCAATCGCGTGCATGTCTTTGTAGAACTCGTGGAAGGTGGCGTGCGGCAACCAGGCTTCATCGAAATGCAGCGTATCGATTTTACCGTCGAGCATGGTTTTCAATGTTTCTACGTTGTAGATAACACCGTCGTAAGTCGATTGGGTAATCGTCAAGATGCGCGGCTTTTTGTTTTTCGCTTCACGCGCAAATGGATTCGCTTCGATTTTGCGCGCGATACTTTCGGGCGTAAATTCTTCCAGCGGAATTGGGCCGATAATACCGAGGTTGTTGCGCGTCGGCATCAGGAATACCGGGATCGCGCCGCACATAATGATCGAGTGCAGGATCGACTTGTGGCAGTTGCGGTCAACGACCACGATATCGCCCGGAGCAACGGTTGAGTGCCACACCATTTTGTTCGATGTGGAGGTGCCGTTGGTAACGAAGTAGCAGTGGTCAGCATTAAAGATGCGCGCGGCATTGCGCTCGGACGCGGCTATAGGGCCGGTGTGGTCGAGCAATTGGCCGAGTTCTTCTACCGCGTTACACACATCGGCGCGCAGCATGTTTTCACCAAAAAATTGGTGGAACATTTGGCCGATTGGCGATTTCAAAAAGGCCACGCCGCCGGAGTGGCCGGGGCAGTGCCAGGAATAGGAGCCGTCCTGCGCGTAGTGCACCAGCGCGCGGAAAAACGGTGGAGCCAAACCGTCAAGGTAAGATTTGGCTTCGCGGATAATGTGGCGCGCCACAAATTCCGGAGTGTCTTCAAACATGTGGATGAAGCCGTGCAGTTCGCGCAGGATATCGTTAGGGATATGGCGCGAGGTGCGGGTTTCACCGTACAAATAAATCGGGATGTCGGCGTTTTTGTAGCGAATTTCTTCTACAAACGCACGCAGGGATTTGAGCGCGTTATCGGTCTCTTCAAGCGAGCCGCTGCCGAACTCTT
Source organism: Cellvibrio sp. (assembly GCF_039207905.1). Classification (GTDB taxonomy): domain Bacteria; phylum Pseudomonadota; class Gammaproteobacteria; order Pseudomonadales; family Cellvibrionaceae; genus Cellvibrio. The sequence continues at coordinate 6,684 of NZ_JBCECX010000028.1, read as the reverse complement.
CGTCGTCGATTGACAAAATAAACGCAGACGCGCGCGATTGCTGCTGCGCGAACTGCGACAGGTCACCGTAGCTGGTTACACCAACTACCTCCCAGCTTTCTTTTTCAATAGCGTCCGCAAGGGCGCGTATGCCTAAACCCGAGGTGTTCTCGGAGCGAAAGTCTTCATCAATGATGACGATGGGAAAACGAAATTTCATGGGGTCTCCAATATATAGTTGGCTGGAGTTAACACTTGCCGACGTGACCGCCTCTGGGTGGTGGAATCGTCTGGCTGGCGAACCTGAAGGGCAAGCCAAGAATAGCCAGGCGCTGTTACAACAAAACTGCTCCCGGCCTGGTGACCGGGAGCGCGATTGTAATCTAGTTGGCAGATTTCAAACATATTTTTTCTCGGCCAAACACGCTTTTGTGCCTCCGGCGCGACCAGAGCAGCGCTGTCAGGCCTGTCGCCAAAAGCCATGCTAGTCCCGGCTCGGGCAGCTCCACTTTTTCGACTGTCCAGCTACCGCGGTTTTTCATATCGGCAAAGGTGAACTCAAGCTGTGCCAGCTGTATCCACTCACCATGCCAGGTGATGGGATGGAAGCGATTCACTACCTGATCGCCGCGCTCACTATTGGAGACAACATTGACGTGATGATCGTTCATCTTATGAAAGAGTAGATCCGTCTCCGGCGTAATCAATTCGGTGATCTGGAGCATTAAGTCCCAGCCAGCTACGGCGCCATCTGCACCGAGGGTGACTTGGCCATAAGAGGCAGGGTCAAGCAGGATTGGATAGTTGATGTACTCGGCATCGGGTGAAATCAGCGAAAAGGTCAGATCTTTAGCGAAGTAGGCATTTGCTGCGCTGCGGGCAGCATCTGGTTCCTGCGCACTAAATGAGATGCTGAAGGCGGGCGGTGGCAGTGGTACTTCATTGATGTCCTGTGGATAGCCTTCGATCAAATAAGACGTGAGCGGCAATGGCTGGCTGGTGTAGGTAAATTGCAGGTAGGCCGATGCAGGCAGTGCAATGGCAAGGGATGAGGCGGCCAAACAACGCACAGCCCAGTGATGGATCTTATGCATAGTTAATTCCTTGGGGGGAATTCCCCGGTAATTGGCAGATGGATTACCGGGGAGGTGCGCCCGGCACCTGTGTATTCAAACACTCCGGGCGATTATTATTTGTGCGTTGCTGCACAGCGGTATGGGGCGTGTAACTGTTAGCGACACTATCTGGCGGATGAAACTGCCTGCGCAGAACTGCTGCTGGACATGCTGGTAGAGGTGGTAGGGCGAGCAGGATTAACCAGCTTGTCATCGGCCATTAATTGCAGCGCTTGCGGCATCAGCTTATCGATTTGCTGCTGCTCTTCCGCGGTTGGCTCTTTATAGCCGCGCGGCCAGATTCCATCAAAATAACTCCAGCCATAACCCCAGCGATAATGGTTCATCCAATAAGGGCTGCCGCCCCAGCGCACATTCGAATACATATAGTTGGCCATGCCCGGACCCTGCGCCGCTTTGACACAGGCGAGAATCCGCTCATCCGATTGTTTGCGCTTGTCCTCGCTGCCACCTTGCCAGTAGTCGAGATCGTGGGCGACACAGCAGTGACGCCAGAGATTGGGTTGTTCCAGGGTGCCGTCCATCCATAGCGAGCAACCATCGGTAGTAAAGGGTTTGAGTTCATTGGCGACGCTGGAATTCGCCAACAACACGAAAATGATCAAGCCGAGGGCGCGCATAAGTTTTTCCTTCCGCGGGGCGCTGTAATAGAGGATGGATTGCATTCAGGGCGAGGATTTTACGCAATGCCCGCCGAAAAACTATCTAAATTTGCTGCAGCCGCTCTGGCCTTCATCTTGATCTGCGGCTGTGCAATGGCCTCGCAATGCCAGTACAATGCCGCCACCCTGCCCGCTTGGGTTGCCTGCCTTTGGATTCCACTATGAGCGATAAAAAAACCACCCACTTTGGCTTTAAGGAAGTTCCGGTCGATGAAAAAGCCGACCGCGTTGCCGAAGTATTCCACTCGGTCGCTGCCAAATATGACGTGATGAACGACTTGATGTCGGGCGGCATCCATCGCCTGTGGAAGCGCTTTACTATCGAGGCCTCAGGCGTACGCGCCGGTCATAAAGTGCTGGATATCGCCGGCGGCACCGGCGACCTGAGTTATCAATTCGCCAAGTTGGTCGGCGCCAATGGGCAAGTGGTGTTGGCCGATATCAACGCCTCTATGCTCGGTGTAGGTCGCGACCGTCTCACTGATCGCGGTATCGCCGGCAATATCAATTTCGCCCAATGCGATGCGCAATTCCTACCGTTCCCTGATAACACCTTCGATTGCATTACCATCGCTTTCGGCCTGCGCAATGTCACCGACAAAGACATGGCCCTGCGTTCGATGCAGCGCGTATTAAAACCGGGCGGGCGTTTGCTGGTGCTGGAATTCTCCAAACCGCAAAGCGAAATTCTCAGCAAGGTTTACGACACCTATTCATTCAAAGTGCTGCCGTTTATGGGCAAGTTGGTCACCAACGATGCGGAAAGTTATCGCTACCTCGCCGAATCCATCCGTATGCATCCGGATCAGCAAACGCTGAAAGAGATGATGGATAACGCCGGTTTTGTGCGCACTGAATTCCACAATATGACCGGCGGTATTGTTGCGCTACACAAAGGCATCAAACCCTGATGGCCAACACGTTCACTATCGCTGCGCTCGCCAGCGCGGAAAAAATGATTAACGCCGCGCTGCGTTATGATCCTGCCACGCGCATCGGCTTTGCGCAGTTGGACGGCAAAATTATCGCCCTGCATATCACCACGCCCGGCATCAACATTTTTATGATGCCGATGGATGATGAACTGCGTTTGATGAGCAATTGGGACGGCGATGTGGACACCCGCATCAGCGGCTCGCTGCTTGCACTTGCGCAATTGTCGCAAACAGAAATCCACAATCTGAAAGACAGCGGTGTAACGGTGCTGGGCGATTTGGCGCTGCTCGCCGATATGCAGCGGCTGGTTAAAAATCTCGATATCGATTGGGAAGAAATGCTCAGCCAATTTACCGGCGATATTATCGGCCACCAAACCGCACAATTGATCCGCGCAAAATTAAGCTGGGCAAAAGACCGCGCTAAAAACGGCCAGCGCCTCACCAGCGAATTCCTCACCGAAGAATTAAAAACTGTGCCGGGCAAAGCCGAGCTCAATGATTTTTACCAACAGGTAGATAACCTGCGTTTGGCAGTGGATCGCGCCGCTGCGCGTGTCGAAAAAATTATGAAAGAGAAGTCAAATCCGTGATGGTGTTTTTTCGTTTACTAACAATCCTGCGCGTTTTCGCCCGTTACCGTCTGGATAAATTGCTGCCCGAAGGCCTGCCCTTTGCCGCGCGCGCTGCATTATTTTTCTTCAAGCTATTTCCTCAACCGCGTACAGCCAGTGGCGAAAAAATGGCGCGCGGCGAATGTCTGCGTCGCGCCTGTGAAGATCTGGGGCCGATCTTTGTAAAATTCGGCCAGTTGCTATCGACCCGTCCGGATCTGGTACCAGACGATATAGTGCGTGAGCTGAATCACTTACAAGATAACGTTGCACCTTTTCCCAACGACGAATTCCAGCGCATCGTTGAAACATCACTGGGTGCAAAAGTCAGTGATGTTTTTGCCAGCTACGAAGCATCGCCACTTGCATCAGCATCGGTAGCGCAAGTGCACACTGCGGTGCTTAAAGACGGTCGCGATGTGGTTATTAAAGTGGTTCGCCCCGGCATTGAAAAAATTATCGCCAAAGATGTGCAGTTGTTATTACTGGTTGCGCGTTGGGTCGAAAAAAATACGCTCGATGGCAAGCGTCTGCATCCAGTTGAGATTGTGCAGGATTACCGCACTACCATTTTCGATGAGCTGGATTTACAGCGCGAAGCCGCCAACGGCTCGCAATTGCGCCGCAACTTTTTAAACTCGCCGTTGCTCTATGTGCCGGAGGTTTACTGGGATTACACGCGCAGCAATGTGCTGGTGATGGAACGCATCTACGGTATTCCGGTGACCGATGTGGCTGCACTCAGCGCGCAACAAACCGATATGAAAAAACTCGCCGAACGCGGCGTAGAGATTTTTTTCACCCAGGTGTTTGAGCACAATTTTTTCCACGCTGATATGCATCCCGGCAATATTTTTGTCGCCACAAAAAATCCGCAACTGCCGCAATACATTGCCGTCGATATGGCGATTGTCGGATCGCTCACGCGCGAAGACCAATATTATTTAGCGCGTAACCTGCTCGCTATGTTCCGCCGCGATTATCGCCAGGTAGCCGAGCTGCATGTGCAAAGCGGCTGGGTGCCAGCGACTGTTCGCGTAGAAGAATTGGAAGCGGCAATCCGCACTGTGTGCGAGCCGATTTTCGAAAAGCCGCTCAAAGAAATTTCCTTCGCTAATGTGCTGCTGAGTTTGTTCCGCACCGCGCGCCGCTTTGATATGGAAGTGCAGCCACAGTTGGTGTTGCTGCAGAAAACCCTGCTCAATATTGAAGGCCTTGGTCGCCAACTTTATCCCGATCTGGATTTATGGGTAACTGCGCATCCGTTTCTGGAGCGCTGGCTTAAAAACCGTTTCCATCCCAAAACCCTGTGGGGCGAGCTGAAACGCTACGCACCCGAGTGGATGGAAAAATTCCCACAAGTACCGGATCTGGTTTTCAACAGCCTGCAACAATTGCCGCAAATTTCTGAGCGCATGGAACAACTGTCGAATGACATTGCCAAACGCAATGCAAATGAGCAGCAACAAAAACGCCGTACGGCGATTGCATTGCTCGCCTTTGCGGCTGCCGGATATTTTCTCTGGCAAGATTTAGCTCCGATGCTGGTAGAAAATGTGGCACTGTCTGATATCTCTCCCTCAACCATTGCACTGGCTGTTGTGGGCATTGCGGCGCTGTTATTTCGTAAATAATCATTAACCTGCCGAACAAGTTTTAACGGGATAAGCATGAGTGATGCTGTGCCTCGCAGGCAACTCGGTCGCACCGGATTGGCGGTTTCCCACATAGGTTTGGGATGCTCCGGTTTTTGGGGTAATCGCCGCTTTCCCGAAGTTGAGGCAGAGAAAATTGTGCGCCGCGCCTTGGAGCGTGGCGTCAATTTTTTCGATACCGGTATTAATTATTCTGGCTATCATGCTGAACCCAGGCTGGGGCGCATCCTGCAGCGCGCATTCAGCCAGTGGCCACGCGAAAACCTCATCATCTCCAGCAAAGCCGGTACAGTGACCGGACAAGCCGGTATTCACGGCGAAGCACGTGATTTTTCCCCCGCACACATCGAGCAGTGTTGCGCACAATCATTGCGCAATCTGCATTGCGATTATCTGGATATTTTCCAGTTGCATGGAATTGGTGAGCATCAACTTACCGATGAATTATTTACCGCGCTTGAGCAAATGCGGCGCGCGGGCATGTTTCGTTTTTTGGGGATCAACACCCATTCGCGCTCAACTATGCAACACCTTGCCAAGCACCCCGGCCTGTTTGATGTCGCGTTAATTGATTACAGCGCATTACAGCAAGATCGCGAGCCAGTGATAAGCGCAATGCACGATGCCGGCATTGGTGTCCTTGCAGGAACAGTGCTGGCGCAAGGGCATTTGTCTACAAATCGCATGTTGCAGCTGAAGCGCACTGCAGATATTTGGTATCTCGCACGTGCACTTTTTAAACCGTCCAGCCGAAAATTAATGTTGGGTGCAGCGGCAATGCGCAACACAATTGCCCGTATTCACTCGCAAGCCCCCGCGCAGACTGCGTTTGCGTACGTGTTGCAAAATCCGGCAGTCGCCAGCTGCATTTTGGGAACGACCCAATTGGATAATCTCGAATTAATTCTCGACACTCGTATCGATGCGCTACAAAAAGAAGAGCGCGAACGCATAATTGAAACATTTGGTGATGGTGAGGCGTCACCCAGCCATTAATACCTGCCGCAGAATTGGATGCTTAGAACACCAATCCCTTTGCACAAGAATTACCCTAACAAATCTTCATAAACGGCGCGTAGCTATTCTTTTTCCATCTGCTATTATCCGATGACAACGACAGTCAGGGATTAAATGGTTATGCCGAGTTCGACGCGCATTTTGTTGGTTGATGATACCCCCGAAAATCTGGATGTCCTCAGTGGCATTCTGGAGGATTTGGATTGCCAATTGATGGTGGCGACCTCGGGTGAGCGCGCGTTGGAGTTGGCTACACGGCGTCTACCGGATTTGATCTTGCTTGATGTCATGATGCCGGACATGAACGGCTTTGAAGTTTGTACCCGCCTTAAGGCTGAACTGGCCACCACCGAAATCCCGATTATTTTTGTTACTGCCCGCGCCGACGATATCAGCCAGGGCTTCCGCGTTGGTGGAGCGGATTACATCACCAAACCGATTAATGCCGATGAAGTGCGCTCGCGTGTGCGCCATCAACTTGAGCGGCAGGCTATGCTTGCGGAGTTGAAATCGTTCAACCGTGAGCTGGAAGGTAAGGTGCGCGAACGCACGGCCGAACTCACTATCGCCAACCGCCAGCTGCGCGAGGAAATCAACGAGCGGCGCTACATGCAAGACCGCCTCAATTACCTCGCCACCCACGATTTTGTTACCCGCCTGCACAACCGCAACGCCCTTGAAGCCCA
>NZ_JBCECX010000027.1:0-63531 GCF_039207905.1 Cellvibrio sp. | reverse complement strand
TGCCCATTTCGTCGAGGAATTCTTTTTTGTCGTCGCCTTCAAGTTCGGCGATGTCAGCTTCCAATTTGTTGCAAATCGGTACTACTACAGATTTTTCTTCTGCCGCGATTTTGCGCACAACATCCAGGTGTGGATTATTTTCAAAACCATCTTCTGCCACGTTGGCGATGTACATGGTTGGCTTGAGTGTGAGCAAATTAATTTCTTTAAGCAGTGCGGTTTCTTCTTTGTCCAAACCAAATGAGCGCAGTGGTTTGGCTTCGTTGAGATGTGGCTGAATTTTTTCCAATAGCGCTTTGATCGCAACGGCGTGTTTGTCGCCGCCTTTGGCTGATTTTGCGTAGCGGTTGATGGCTTTGTCTACAGCTTCCAAATCGGCAAGTGCGAGTTCGGTGTTGATGACTTCGATATCCGCGGCTGGATTTACGCCGTTGGCAACGTGGATCACGTTGTCGTCATCAAAGCAGCGCACTACGTGGGCGATAGCATCTGTCTCGCGGATGTTGGCGAGGAATTTATTGCCCAGGCCTTCGCCGCGTGAAGCACCGGCAACGATACCGGCGATATCAATAAATTCCATGGTGGTGGCAACAACACGCTCGGGTTTTACGATTTCGGCAAGTTTATCCTGGCGAGGATCGGGTACGGTCACGATACCGGCGTTGGGTTCAATGGTGCAGAAAGGGAAGTTTTCGGCGCTGATGCCTGCGTTGGTCAGGGCGTTGAACAGTGTTGATTTGCCGACGTTGGGCAGGCCGACGATGCCGCAATTGAAACCCATGATGCTATTCCGCTAGAAAAATAAGGAGTGAAAATCGAGAGGGCGCGATTATACATGCTCGGCGCCCATTAGACGAAGTTTGCGCAGGCTTGCTGGTGCGGTTACTTTTTTGGATCTGTGTGCAGGTTTTTCATCGCCGTATTCCAGTCGCCTTTGAGGGCGTCCGGCGTGCACTTGATCGCACGGGCAATAGCGTCATCGATCAGCTCTTGCTCGCTTGAGGGGGCGCGTTTAAGCACAAAATTGGCGACCATCGCAGCAACGCCGGGGTGACCGATACCCAAGCGCAGGCGCGGGAAATTGGGATTGTTGCCGAATGCGGCGATGATATCGCGCAGGCCATTGTGGCCGCCGTGGCCGCCACCTTGTTTGAAGCGGGCGACGCCGGGGGCGAGATCAAGCTCATCGTGGGCAACTAACACGGCGGCGGGATCGATCTTGAAAAAGTTCGTCATGGCACTGACCGATTGCCCGCTGCGATTCATGTAGGTGGTGGGCACGAGCAAGCGTAGATCGCGACCTTGATAATTCACACGCGCAGTCAGGCCGAAATATTTGTTGTCGTTAACCAGTGTTGCGCCCAGCGAGCGGGCAAAGTCTTCGACAAAATCCTGCCCCGCATTGTGGCGGGTGCGCTCGTATTCGCTGCCGGGATTGCCGAGGCCGACAATTAGTTGAATCTCGTTGGTCATGGTTGGCGCCTGCTATAAATTCGGTGAGCCAAGGGCTCAGGTACAGATTAAGGCGCGCATTGTCACCCTAACAGGAGGCAAAAAAAAGGCCGGATCCGTAGATCCAGCCTTTTTTAGCAGGGAGGAAAAAGCAATTACGCTTCTTCGCCTTCTGCTTCTGCAGCGCCTTTCGGCTTAACAACAGTAGCAACAGCCAGGTTGTGGTCTGCGCCTTTTTGCAGGTCAGCAGAAACAACGCCGGTTGGCAGTTTCAGGTCGCTGATGTGCAGGATGGTGCCAACTTCTGCGCCGCCCAAGTCAACTTCAATGAACTCTGGCAACTGGTGTGGGAAGCAGATGATGTCCAATTGGGTCAGGTTGTGAACTACTTTACCGCCCTGGATTTTCACGCCTTTAGAGGTTGCTTCATTGATGAAGTGCAGAGGTACGTGAGTGTGTACCTTGGTTGACTTGTCAATGCGCAGGAAGTCCAAGTGCAGAACAACAGGCTTGGATGGGTGACGTTGTACATCTTTCAGGATCACGTCCTGAGCAGTACCGTCTACATTCAAGCTGATGATGTGCGAGTAGAAAGCTTCGTGTTCCAAGTGCTTGTTCAGCTCGTTAGCAGAAACAGAAACGCTCGCTGGGGCTACGCTACCGCCGTAAATAACAGCAGGAACTTGATCAGCCAAACGACGCAGGCGGCGGCTCGCACCTTTCCCCAAGTCGTTACGGGCAGTTGCATCTAATTTAAAGTCTTCAGACATGATTACGTCCTCAATTTTCCGTGTAGATCCGCGACCAGAATCTACCGGGTTTCAGTAACCGCATCAGTTAACCAATGCGGCGGTTTACCAGAGTTAATCTTCCGCTAGCGGAACATTGCACTCAGGGATTCTTCATTACTCAGGCGACGCATGGCTTCGGCGAGCATTTTCGATAAGGTTAGGCTGCGAATGCGCGGGCATTCTTTGGCGGCCTGGCTGAGCGGGATTGAATCGGCCACAACCAATTGATCCAGCTCGGAGTTGTTAATGTTGTCAATCGCCTTGCCCGACAATACCGGGTGAGTACAGTAAGCGACAACTTTCTTGGCGCCTTGGGCTTTCAGCGCTTTGGCGGCGCTGCACAGGGTGCCGGCTGTGTCGATGATGTCATCCACCAGCAAGCAGGTGCGGCCTTCAATTTCACCGATGATGTGCATCACTTCCGCCACATTGGCGCGCGGACGGCGTTTATCGATAATCGCCAGATCAATGCCCAACTGTTTGGCTACCGCACGGGCGCGCACTACGCCGCCAATGTCAGGTGATACCACAATCAGGTCTTCAAATTTTTGCGCTTCGATGTCTTCCAGCAATACGGGCGAGCCGTAGACGTTATCTACCGGTACATCAAAGAACCCCTGGATCTGCTCGGCGTGCAGGTCAACAGTCAATACGCGGTCAACACCGACGCCTACCATCATGTCTGCCACTACTTTGGCGGTGATAGGTACACGGGCGGAACGTACACGGCGATCCTGGCGGGCGTAACCGAAGTAGGGTACTACTGCAGTGATACGGCCAGCGGAGGCGCGACGCAATGCGTCGACCATCACAATCAATTCCATCAGGTTGTCGTTGGTGGGTGCACAAGTGGGTTGCACCACAAATACATCGCGACCGCGCACGTTATCGTGCAGCTCAACGGCGATTTCGCCATCCGAAAATTGCGACACAGAAACATTGCCGAGCGGCATGCCCAAATGATCCACAATTTTTTTAGCGAGATCCGGGTTTGCGTTGCCGGTAAAGACCATTAAGTCAGTCACGTCAGATACCTTTTGGTGATTGCTGGGGTGATTGCTGGTGGTTAAAAGCCAGAGCCGATATTTTCTGTCTGTATAAAGCCTGTCTGCGCAAAGCAGGGTTTTTTACCCTAGGAAATTCCCGGGAATTGCGAGAGCTTGAAAGTATCGAAAGGAAATTATTCAGAGTAGTCATTGTTGTGCAGTTCGTAATAATAATGCGGCTTGAAGTTTAAACACGCCTGGAACAATGACAGAAATAGATGGCAGGGGCGGAAGGACTCGAACCTACGAATGGCGGGATCAAAACCCGCTGCCTTACCACTTGGCGACGCCCCTGTTGTTCTTGATTAGTTTGACGGAAGCAGTTTGTAGAGTGGTGATTGGTTTACACCTTGTGCTACAAAACCGGGCAGATCTTTGGGTAATTGTGCTTGCACATTACGCGCTGTTTCTGCCGACTCAAAGCTTGCAAATACGCAGGCTCCGGTTCCCGTCATTCGTGCGTTGCGATCAAATTTTTGGAGCCAGATGAGTGCGTTATCGACTTGCGGATAGAGCTTTCTCACCAAGGCTTCGCAGTCATTTTGACCACCCCGCTCAAGGAAGGCCGCCACTTTAATGGCGGATGTATCTCTTGTCAAATCTTTGTGAGAAAAAATTTCAGCAGTGGATACATGACAATCAGGTTGTATAACCAGAAACCATTTTGGCTGCATTTCGATAGCTTGCAGCTGCTCGCCAACACCTTCCGCCCATGCAGTTTGGGCATTAATAAAGACGGGCACATCGGCGCCGAGTGTTAATCCGATCGCCTGCAGCTGGTTTTTATCCAATCCGCAGCCCCATAAATGATTGAGTGCAACCAAAGTGGTGGCCGCGTTGCTGCTGCCGCCACCGATACCACCGCCCATCGGCAGGCGTTTTTCAAGTTGGATATCAACACCCGCGTCGGCGGATTTATAGGGTTCAAGTGCGCGTGCGGCTTTAATAATCAAATTTTGTTCGAATGCGACGCCGGGGATTTCCGGTGCAAGGGTGATCTTGCCGTCGGCGCGGGTGGAGAACGACAAGGTATCGCCGTAATCCAGCAGTTGGAAGAAGGTTTGTAGGTTGTGATAACCATCAGCGCGGCGGCCGGTGATATGCAAAAACAGGTTGAGCTTGGCGGGCGAGAGCAGGATCAGGCTGGTCATTGGGTTTTATCCTGCGCGCCCAGATTCCATTCGCGAATGACGAGCACCAAGCGCACATCTTTATATTCGGCGGTGATTTTTCCCGGTAGCGGTAATAGCGCGCCATTAACACTTTGGTCGCGGTAATTGCTGTAGCTGATGCTCCAGTCGCCCTGGATCAATTGATCGATCAGGCCATTTTCGTTTTGCTGCAATTGGGTGATGCGCAATTTGGGTGCCGGTACGCCGCGCACCCAGTAGGCGAGCTGGGCGACGGGTAGCGTCCAGCCGACGGATTTTTTGATCAGCGCTTCGGCAGTTTTGGCCTCCTGTACTGGCTCGCCGGTTTGTTCGAGGCGGACTTTATCAGGCGTGCCGGTGATGATCATGCGTTTTTGCCCGAGCGGGCCGCTCAGGTTGATCTGGTAGTTGGCGAGCTGCTGTGCCCATTTAAGGCTGGCGCTCCCGCTGTCATCGGCGGTGCGGATGCCCAATTTCCCCGCGAGTTGCCAGTCGCTCACGGCCTGCAATTGGCGCTGGTGTTCCTGCACATTTTGCGGCGGAGTGAGTGAGCCGCGATGGGCGCAGCCGCTGGCGAGGATAAGTACGAGCAATAAAAGCGGGTAACGCAACATCATAAATTGGCCTTGAGGCGGTTAAGGGTTTCCTTGATGGTCGGGTCTTTCGGGTCGATTTTCAAACCCTCCCGCCAAATGCGGCGGGCTTCGTCTTTGTCGCCCAGCATCCACAGGATTTCGCCCAAATGTGCGCTGATTTCCGCATTAGGTGCGGCAGCATAGGCGCTGCGCAGATGCCCGAGCGCTTCGGTGTAATTGCCGAGGCGATATTGCAGCCAGCCCATAGAATCCATGATGGCCGCGTCGTTGGGGCTCAGGCTCAGGGCTTTGCTGAGCAATTCGCGGGATTCATCGAGGCGCTGGTTGCGGTCGGCGAGGATATAGCCGAGCGAGTTGAGGGCTGCGACGTTGTCGGGCTGCAGTTGAATAATCTGGCGCAAATCGCGCTCGGTCGGCGCCAGCCGTTTGCGCTGGTTATTGAGCATCGCGCGGGCAAAGAGCAGGCGGGTGCTGGTGGCGAAATTCGTCAGGCCTTCGCTGAGTACCGAGTCGGCTTCGGTCAGGTAGTTGTGCTTAACCAGGGTTTGGCCGTGCAGCACATAGAGGGCTTCGCTCTGGTCGGGGAAGCGCAGACGCAGGCGATTCATATGCTGGCGCGCGCTGATGAAATCCTCTTGCCGGACAAAAATATCCATCAGGCTAACGGTGGCAGAGAGGAAATCATTGCCGGTATCGACCTGCAGATAATGGATGATGGCTTCCGGGAAATCGCTGCTCGCTTCCGCCATGCGCCCAAGATAATAGTGGGCGGTTGATACGTGTAGGTCGCGATCCAGCAACTCTTCAAAGGTGGCGCGCGCAGTTTCAGTGTCTTTGCGTTCGAGCGCGACAATTCCGAGCGACAGCAGTATGTCGCCATTGTTAGGCATTTGCTTGGCCAGGATTTTGAATTGCTCTTGCGCTTGCTCCATATCGTGATGGGTGAGGATGCGCGCGTATTGCTGGCGCAAGCTAGTGTTGTCTGGATAGAGGTCCAGCAGGTTGGCCATTTTGGTGGTGGCTTCCTGGTCGCGCTTTAGTTGATGGAGCAGGTTGGCTTCCAGAATCGCGGCGGGAATACTGCCAGGATGAAGCTTCAAGGCTTTGTGGGTGAGGTTCATTGCCTCGTCGTATTTACCCTGTTGTTGCAGCAGGATTCCGGTGCCGACCAGCAGTTGTTCGTCTTCCGGTTTGCGCTGCAGCTGGCCAACATAATCCTGCAGCAAGTTGGCGCGGTCGCCATCGCCAAGAGCGGTAGCGCCAGCGGCAATATTCTGGAACAGCGGCTCGCCGCCTTCATCTTGCAGGCGACGGGAGTATTCAAATGCCTCTCGCATATGACCGAGCAACATCTGGGTCATCGACATGTTAGTGAGCGCATCTTTATTTTTCGGGGCGGACTCCACCCAGATTTGCGCCATTTCCAGCGCTGCCTGGTTGTTGCCCATGTAACGCGCAATCATGGTGGCGCGCTCGGCGATCTGCGGGTCGCGGGTTTCGCGCGCTTGCTGAACGTAGTTGCTCAGCGCCAGATCATATTGCTGGCGGCTGCCGGCGATTTCGGCGGCGAGCAGGGAGTAGAGGGTTTCGGTCGGAAAAGCGCGTGCCGGGATCTGGATCAGCGGTTCCGGTTCAATCTCTGGTGCCGCCACCGTATTGGCCGATTGCAGCGTACAACCGCTCAGTACCCAGTAAAGGGCTGCGCTCGACAACATAATAGGGCGGTTTTTGATCATGCTCGACCGATAGCGGATGCAGAGTGGACGCAGATGCTGCTGCGTGGCCAGACATCATAAACGCGAAGGCGGGCGATAAAAAGAGTGTTCTGGAATTGTGTGAACTGATCTGGTGCTTAAAGCCCAGTACGCGCCGCCAATGCTGGCTGAGTCTCCACCAAGTGACGCGTTTCCAGATAGGTCTGCTGGATCAGGTAGGCATCGCCACTGGCGCGATGGCGCTTGATATCCAGCCGCCGCTCCAGCCGTTTTTTGGTTTTGTCCCACAACAAAAGCTGCGCTTCGGTGGCGATAAGCTCGATGGGGCTTAAATGGAAGATGGGATTGATACGTGCGGCGAAGAATAAGCGGTTAAGCCAGGGGCTGTCGTGGGTCCAAGCATCGCTGTAGACGGTCATACCCTCAAGGAACTGGTTGAGTTCCTGGCAGATGTCGCGCGGTTTTTTACCGCGGGTTTCGATCAATGCGCGGGTGATGCCATGTACCGCTTGCGCACTATCGCTCCAGTGATCCCACTCGGGTTGCGGCTCGATCAAGGCGCAATAGCGCTCGCCGCCGGGCTTGGCTACGCCGATTTCAATCGGATAGCTGCGCGAGCCAAAGCCGGAAGCCTCGATATCGATAATGGTGGGGCAGATGGGTCTGCGCATAAAAAATCCTTGGTAGCCAGTCTGATTATAGATGCAACTTGCGAGTGAAACGGCTTAATACGCCTCCTTTATGACAGGATTACGTGCTTGCCTCTTGTCACGCCCCGTCTGTGACCGGACAATACCGCCCTTCAAAACTATACCGGCCGCAAATAGCCCCGACCCATGACCCTGTTAGCCTTTGGTATCAACCACACGACTGCCCCTCTTGCCCTGCGCGAGCGGGTTGCATTTGCGCCGGAAAATCTCCAAAGCGCCATGCAAGAAGCCTGTGCCCACGCGGGGTTGACCGAAGTTGCCATACTCTCAACCTGCAATCGCACCGAAATCTATGCGGCGAGTGAAGGTGATGCCGGGGCGATCCAGCAGTGGCTGGTCGATCACACCGCGATTGAAGCGGCGGATCTGGCCAACAGTTATTACTGCTATCAGGATCAGGAAGCGGTGCGCCATATGATGAAGGTGGCCGGCGGACTCGATTCACTCGTGCTGGGTGAACCGCAAATTTTAGGCCAAATGAAATCGGCCTTTGCAGTAGCCAAAGAGGCGGGCACTTTAGGAGCGGAATTACACTCCACTTTCCAGCAGGTTTTTAATATCGCCAAGCGTGTGCGCACCGAAACGGCGATTGGCGAGAACCCGGTATCCGTGGCTTATGCCGCGGTCAGCCTGGCGCAGCAGATTTTCTCCAACCTGAAACAGGACACCGCGCTCCTGATTGGTGCAGGTGAAACCATCGAGCTGGTTGCACGCCACATGGCGGAGCAGGGCATTAAACACATTATCGTCGCCAACCGTACGCTCGACCGCGCCCAGCGCCTTGCGCGCGAATTTAATGGCGAGGCGATCTTGCTGGCCGATATTCCCGATTATCTGCACCGCGCCGATATAGTAATTTCATCCACCGCCAGCCAGTTGCCGTTGCTCGGTAAAGGTGCGGTGGAGTCAGCGTTGAAAAAACGCAAACACAAGCCGATGTTTATGCTCGACATCGCCGTGCCGCGCGATATCGAAGAACAAGTGGGCGAGCTGGATGATGTGTATCTTTACACCGTCGATGATTTGCACGCGGTGATTGATGAAAACAAAAAATCCCGCGTTGCCGCTGCCGATCAAGCCGAAGAAATTATTACCGAAGGTGTCGAGTCTTTCTTGCGCCAGCAACGCTCGCTCAATGCGGTGGCGACAGTAAAAGCCTATCGCAGCAAAGCGGAGCAATTGCGCGATCTGGAATTACAAAAAGCGCTGCGCAGTTTGCAAACCGGCGCCGATCCCGAACAAGTGCTGCAACAATTTGCACGCAACCTGACCAACAAATTAATCCACTCACCCACCGCTGTATTGAAAGAGGCGAGTGCCAGTTCCCGTCACCACGTTATCCAGGTGGCGCAAGAATTGTTTGAGTTGTCGATCACCACCGAAGAATCTGTTAACCCTGCTGCTGATCTCGGCAGTAACGCAAGTGAGTCATAATGAAAGCCTCTATTTTAGAAAAGCTGGATCGCCTTAAAGAGCGCTACGAAGAAGTCAGCGCTATGTTGTCGGAAGCCGACACCATCAACAACCAAAACAAATTCCGCGATCTTTCCAAAGAGTACGCGGAGTTGGAGCCGGTGGTGCAGGGTTATCAAAGCTACTTGCAACTGCTCGCCAATATCGAAGAGGCCAAACACTTGTTAGTGGATGGCGATGCCGATATGAAAGAAATGGCAGAAGAAGAATTAAAAGAGTGCGAAGCGCAGCTCGAACCTGCGCAGTTGGAATTGCAAAAACTGTTGCTGCCAAAAGATCCCAACGATGAGAAAAACTGCTACCTCGAAATCCGCGCCGGTACCGGTGGCGATGAAGCGGCGATTTTCTCTGGCGATTTATTCCGCATGTATTCGCGCTATGCAGAGAACCAGGGGTGGCGTGTAGAAATTTTGAGCCAGAACGAAGGCGAACACGGCGGCTTCAAAGAAATTATTAGCTTGGTGAGCGGGCAGGGCGTGTATTCAAAATTGAAATTTGAATCGGGCGCGCACCGAGTGCAACGTGTACCTGAAACCGAATCCCAAGGGCGTATCCACACATCAGCTTGTACCGTTGCAGTAATGCCGGAAGCAGATGAAATGGAAGAGATCAATATCAACAAAGCCGATTTGCGTATCGATACTTTCCGCGCATCCGGTGCGGGTGGTCAGCACGTTAACAAAACCGATTCAGCGGTGCGTATTGTGCATTTGCCAACCGGTTTGGTAATTGAATGTCAGGACGAGCGCTCGCAACACAAAAACCGCGCGCGCGCGATGAGTTTGCTTGCCACCAAATTAAAACAAGCTCAGGAAGATGCCGCGCACAAATCGCTTTCTGACGAGCGCCGCAGTTTGGTCGGTTCCGGTGATCGCTCCGAGCGCATCCGCACTTACAATTATCCGCAGGGGCGTATGACGGATCACCGCATCAATCTCACCCTTTATTCCCTGGATGCGATTATGCAAGGTGATTTGAATCCGGTTGTGCAACCGCTGGCAAATGAATATCAAGCCGACCAGTTGGCGGCGATTTCGGATTAATCCTGTGTACTCGGCGACCTTTATTTTCGACAAAAAACAATTCGATGCAGAATTTTATGCGTTGGATAAAGACATCGCCGAGGCAGCAAAAAACACTACGGGTTACCTTGGCGAAGAAGCTTGGGAAAATACTGAAACTGGCCGTGTTTCCACAGTGTATTACTGGGAGAGTATGGAAGGATTGCAGGAGCTGATGAAGCATCCCAAGCATTTAGCAGCCAAGGCTGCGCAAGCCAAATGGCTGGATGGTTATCATGTGGTCATTGCACAAGTGTTGCGCGCATATGGTGATGGTAGCTTTGCCCACCCAACTGATTCGTTGACATCCCAAACCTAGGTCGGGCCGCCGCGTATCAACCTTGCTTCAATGTGTTGGGGTTCGTTCCTCACCACCAACCTACAGTGAAATTTATGAGCAACATTACCGTTGCACAATGTCTGCAATTATCATCCGAGCTGGAAAGCATTAGCGATTCTGCGCGCTTGGATGTTGAATTAATTCTATGCAATGTCCTGCAAAAAAATCGTACCTGGCTTTTTACCTGGTCGGATAAAAATCTCACCGCCGAACAGCAGCAATTATTTAATGAATTTTTCTCGCGTCGCAAAAGCGGTGAACCGATAGCGCATATTATTGGTCAGCGCGAATTCTGGTCGCTCCCACTTTCAGTCAATAATTCAACTTTAATCCCGCGGCCGGATACTGAATTGTTGGTTGAGTTGGTGTTGGAATTATTCGCCGCCGACGAACCACAGAAAAAACGTCGCTGTTTGGATTTGGGCACGGGAACCGGTGCGATTGTATTGGCGATCGCCAGCGAAAAACCGGATTGGCAATTGTTCGGGGTGGATAAATCAGCTGATGCAATTGCGCTTGCCGAAAAAAATCGCGCTGCTTTGCAATTCAATCAAGTGACAATGCTGCAGAGCGATTGGTTTGCCGCGCTTTCGCTGCATGCAGATGAAACGGCGGTGCAACAATTCGATGTTATCGTCAGCAATCCTCCCTATATCGACCCACAAGATCCGCATCTTGATCAAGGCGATGTACGTTTTGAGCCGCGCTCGGCGTTAATTGCCGATAACAAAGGGTTGGCCGATATTGAATTAATCATCCAGCAAGGCTGGGATTATTTGTGTCCACAAGGATGGCTGTTACTGGAGCACGGTTACGATCAAAGCGTTGCAGTGCGCGATTTATTGCGTGCACGCGGTTTTGTGCAAATCGAAACGCGATTTGATCTCGGCGGCAATGAGCGAGTGTCTTTTGGTAAAAAAGATGTGGTCGGCAGAAAAGGAGCGGCAGAATGAATGATGAACAATTGTTGCGCTACTCGCGTCAGATTATGTTGCCGGATGTCGATCTCGACGGGCAGGAAAAATTACTTGCTGCGCGCGTATTAATTATCGGCCTCGGTGGATTGGGTTCGCCGGTAGCAATGTATCTTGCCGCAGCGGGTGTCGGCCACTTAACGTTGGCTGATTTTGACGTTGTAGATCTTAGTAATCTGCAACGGCAAATTGCCCATACCAGTGCGCGAATTGGCACTAACAAAGCCGTATCGGCGGCGCACAGCCTGCGTGAATTAAATCCGGATATCAACATTCACTGTATCGAAAAAGTGCTGGATGCAGATACGTTGGCTGACCATATAAATCAGGCCAGTGTGGTGGTTGATTGCACCGATAATTTCCAAACCCGTTTCGCGATTAATGCCGCTTGTGTTGCGGCGAAAGTGCCACTTGTATCCGGCGCCGCGATTCGGTTGGAAGGGCAGGTTGCCGTGTTTGATTCGCGCGCTACTGATAGTCCTTGTTACCGCTGCTTGTATGAAGAGGATAGCGATGACCTGACCTGCGCCGCCAATGGTGTATTGGCGCCGCTGGTGGGAATTATCGGTTCCATGCAATCGCTGGAAACGATCAAATTAATCTGCGGTTTTGGGACCAATCTTGCCGGACGATTATTGCTGTTGGACGCGCGCCACAGCCAATGGCGCGAACTGAAATTGCCCAAAGATAAAAACTGTCCGGTATGCGCGAGTAAGTCTGCGTAAAGAGCTTGTTTTTTGCCATGCGCCCCTTATATTGGCGCTAACTAATTTCCATTCCCAAAAAGGTGTTGTAATGAGTGATGTTCCCCCCGTGTATAAAACCGGCTTTTTCCCCAAGCTGATTTTCAGCTCGCGCTGGTTGCAGTTGCCCCTTTATCTGGGCTTGATCGTTGCGCAATGCGCTTATGTTTTCCTGTTTTTGAAAGAATTGGTGCACTTAGTGACTGGTGTTGCCTCTTTGGGCGAGCAACAAATTATGTTGATCGTACTGGGGTTGATCGATGTAGTAATGATCTCGAACTTGCTGGTGATGGTAATTGTTGGCGGCTATGAGACATTTGTATCGCGCTTGAGATTGAGCGGTCACCCTGATCAACCGGAGTGGTTGAGCCATGTCAACGCTACTGTGCTTAAAGTGAAACTGGCGATGGCCATTATTGGGATATCATCAATTCACTTGTTAAAAACATTTATTGAAGCGGGTTATATTGGTATTCCGTGTGCGGATCAACCAGCAGGTGTTTGTCGAACAATCACCGAAGCCGGTGTTATGTGGCAAACAATTATTCATATGACTTTTATTGCCTCTGCTATCGGTATCGCCTATACCGATTTGCTGATGCAACGTGTAAGTTCTGCGAACAAAGCTGGGCATTAATCCTTTGCAATACGAAAAATAGGCAGCTAAAGGCTGCCTATTTTTTTGCCCAAAATTTGGGTTTCGTCGTGTGAGATTGAAGCTGGTGCATTTGTTGCTACGTAACAAATTAGACACAAAAACGTCTGGTGCCGCGTGTTATCAAGTCCTCAGGTTAAGGCTGTTGGAATTGGCGACCTAAAGAACGCGCATCTGCTTTTTTACAGTAAATTCATACAGATAGGAGCAGGATATGAATGTTGAAGTAGGCGGAATCTTAGGTTTTATTTTACTGGTTTGTGTTATTTACGCGATTGTAAAAACAACGCAGAGCAGTGCAAGTACGGGAACAAAAGTTATTTGGATAGTGGTGCTTTTGTTGCTGCCGTTCCTCGGTTTTATTCTGTGGTTCCTGTTTGGACCCAAGTAGCTGGCGGCACAAACACACTCGGTAAGATGGGTTTTTATGCTCATCTTGCCGAGTGATTGTTCGCGAGCTTATTTAAAAAATGCGGCTTTTAATTCTGCGTGTTGTTCCGCTTTCAAGCGTGGGCCAAATTGGCTTACGACTTTTGCAGCGGCCAGGTTGGCAAATTCGCCTGCGGTTTTGAAATCTTTCCCTTGGTTGATTGCATACAAAAATGCACCGGCGAACATATCGCCAGCGCCGTTGGTATCTACGGGAGTAATCGGCGTTGCGGATACTTGCGTGAGTGTTTCACCATCAAACACCAATGCACCTTCGCCTCCGCAGGTAATTGCGAATTGTTTGCAATATTTTTTGAGCGCGGTGCAGGCTTCTTCCAGTGAATGGGTTTGGGTGAAACCGATAGCTTCGTCGCGGTTGCAGAAAATCAGGTCGACACCGTCGCCAATCATTTCTACCAAACCATCGCGGAAAAATTGCACCATCGCCGGGTCAGACAAACTCAACGCAGTGCGCGTATTTTTTGCTTCTGCTTGTTTACGCAATTCAATTGCGGCAGCGCGACCGGTATTCGAACTGACAAGGTAGCCTTCGATATAAACGTATTCTGCTTGCGCAACTGCGGCTACATCCAGCTCGGCAGTTGAAAGGGTTTCGCTGATGCCGAGGAAAGTATTCATGGTACGTTCAGCGTCAGGTGTAATCATAACCAGGCATTTTCCGGTGATGCCTGTGGGCGGAACGATATGCGCAGGAGTGGCAACACCGGCAGCGTGAATGTCATTCAAATAAAATTCACCGTTTTCATCGTTGGCAACTTTGCATGAGTAGAAGTTGTTACAGCCGAAGTAGCTGGCAGCGATGATGGTGTTGGCTGCTGAACCGCCGCTCGCGCGATGGGATGCAACCAGATGATGTTGCAAATAATCGATCAGCGCGTTTTGGCGCTCTTCATCCACTAGTGTCATTACACCTTTGGCAACCGCCATGGTGGTGAGGTCACTGTCGTTGAGGGTGATTTCGGTATCGACCAGGGCCGCGCCTATGCCATAAATGTGATATTGCTTGCTCATAAGCCGGTAACCTTTAGTTGTTAAGTTGAAAGAAGTTCGTTGATAAGTTGAGGGTAGCGTTAAATTGCGCGGCATTATGCAAAATTCGCTGCGCACGATAAAGCAGAAGCGTAGGCGAGAAATAAAAAATGCCGGTCAGCGTCACTGACCGGCATTGGTGTTTTGAGCGTGGGTTGTGCTTGTTAGGTGTTTGATCGCGGATTTGCGCTGCAAGCGACGACGCCATAGCAGGCCGCCGAGCAGCAGGCCGATAAGCGACAAACTTGACGGTTCGCTCACGGTGATCGGCGGAACAGGGATGTCCACGCTCACGCCTTCAAACAAAAAGATGTTGTCATTGAAGTCGCGGTCACCGCCGCCCCAAATATCTTCAAAGCCAACGAGGAATCGGTTATTGCCAAGATTCAACACTTTGGTGTGTATTTGGCGGTCGTTCCAGCCGCGCGCATCCTGATTGTTGCTGGCATCGCCGCTGAAGAAATAATTGGTGTTGGGATAGTGAATATTATCGCTGTTGTAATGCAGCACTAAGGCTTGCAAACCGAAAATCAAACTATCGCCGACCGTTAAACCGGATATCACACGCGACTGCCCGAGATTGTCGGGCACGCAAGTATTACCGGCTTTTGCCTCGGCATATTCGCAACCGCCGCGGGTTTCAAAGAGTGTGTTGCTATTTGTTACCGGATTGTAAGTCGAGAGATTGTTGGTGCCGCCGCTGGCATAAACAGGATTCCAAAAGGAATTTAAATCCAGTTGATCATCGCCATGTTGTGCGAGGAAAAGATTTGAGTTACGCGCGGCGCCAGTGCCTAAAAATGTTACGCGCACCGATTCCGATGCTGCCGCCAAACCGGCGCCGGTGTTGTCTTGCAGGGGCGCATTTTTAAATTGGCCGAGAATGGATTCGTCGATGTTGAAACGGTCATCACCATTGCCGATGGTGTAGCGGGAAAACCATTCGTTGGTGCCGGGTGTCGCACCGGGTGTGGCGATAATTTGATAGTCAGCGGTATCGCCTGACCAGCCGCTGCCGTTAGTGCTGGCGTCTTGCAAATTGCTGATGCTGTACGCGTGGGAAACTGCGCTGAGTAGCGATAAGCCCCCGGCGATCAGGATTGAATTAAGAGAATTGGTTGAGTAGCACATATAACTTTCCGTGAGCCCCTTGCTGTAATTTATGGTTATTGGTTTGGATAAAAAGCAAGCGGAAAATTATCACGGCAGATTTTGTGCTGCTATCGACAATTCAATGAATACGAATGCAGTTGAATGCATGTCATTGGCCTCGCATTCACACAGGGCGGCAGTTAAACTGGCGCGCATTATTTTTCCGGCCTTTTTTGGGCTTTGTGCATTATCACTATTTAAGATTTTTCCATGACCAAACGCCGCTCTACTTCCCGTCGCACTACCAAATCGTCCGGCCCTTCCTCGCGTATAAATTGGCGGGCGATAAGCCTGTGGGCTTTTTACGCTCTGCTGCTGATTGTGGCCTTGGTGGGAATCTGGACCTTGTATCTGGATACGGTGGTGCGCGCGAAATTCGAAGGCAAAAAATGGTCGCTGCCAGCGCGCGTCTATGCGCGTCCGCTTGAGTTATATCAGGGGCAATCATTGACTCCCGCGCTGTTTGAACAAGAGTTGCGTGCGCTTGGTTATCGCTTTGATGGAAGTATCAACACTCCGGGACAAGTAATAAAAAAAGTGACTGCCAGCTCACCGGAAGTGGTTTATCACATTCACAGTCGCGGGTTTGATTTCTGGGATAAAAAAGAGCCCGCGCATAAATTTATGCTGCGCGTTGCCAATGGCAGTGTGCAGGGTTTGATTGATTTAGGCGGTGCTGATTTGCCGTTGGTGCGTTTGGAGCCGGAAGAAATTGGCGGTTTTTATCCGGCGGATAAAGAAGATCGGTTGCTGGTGCGCTTATCCGATTTGCCACCATTACTCGGTGAAACGCTGCTCGCGGTTGAAGACAAACATTTCCTTGAGCATCACGGTGTATCGCCAATGGCGATTCTGCGCGCGGCTTGGGTTAACACTACCAACGGCGGCGTAGTGCAGGGCGGTAGTACGATCACACAGCAATTGGTAAAGAATTTTTATCTCACCAATGAGCAAAGTGTTTTGCGCCGCAAAATTCCGGAAGCGATTATGGCGGTGCTGTTGGAAGTGCATTACAGCAAATCCGAAATTCTGGAAACCTACATCAATGAAGTATCTTTAGGCCAGAGTGGCCCGCGTTCCATTAATGGTTTTGCGTTGGGCGCGCAACATTATTTCCGTCAACCGCTGCGTGAATTGAATGCACAACAGGTAGCGCTGCTGGTTGGATTGGTAAAAGGTGCATCGTTTTATAATCCCTGGCGCAATCCCGAGCGTGCGAAAGATCGCCGCAATCTGGTGCTCTCGGTAATGCATCAGGAAGGTTTGATTACTGACCAGCAATTAAAAACTGCACAAGCATCGCCGCTCGGAATTGTTGCTGCAGGTGATGCGCGCACCACAACTTATCCTGCATTTATGGATTTGGTGAAGCGTCAATTAAACGAAGATTATGACGAGGATGATTTGCGCAGCGAAGGTTTGCGCATCTTCACCACGCTCTCGCCGATGGTGCAGCGTCAGGCAGAAAAATCCATGAAGCTGCGTGTCGAGCAGCTGGAAAAACAATTCAAAACCAAAAACGTGCAGGGCAGCATGGTGGTCACTTCAGTTGGTGGTGGCGAAATTCTCGCGCTGCTGGGCGATCGCGATCCGCGTTTCTCCGGATTCAATCGCGCGCTCGATGCTAAGCGCCCAGTCGGCTCATTGCTGAAACCGTTTGTGTATTTAACGGCGCTGGAAAATCCGCAGAAATATAACCTCGGCACCATCATCAGCGATGCACCGGTCAGTTATAAATCCGGCGGCAAATGGTGGGCACCGCAAAACGCCGATAAAAAAGATCACGGCGATATCCCGCTCTATAAAGGTCTTGCCTATTCCTACAACCAATCGACCGCGCGTCTGGGGATGACACTCGGGTTGGATGCGGTTGCCAAAACCGTGAAGCGTGCCGGTTACGAAGGTAAAGTGCCGGAATTGCCATCGATGTTGCTCGGTGCGGTAGATATGTCGCCGATGGAGATTGCCGGTATGTATCACACCATCGCGGCGGACGGCGTTTACACACCACTGCATGCGATTCGCGAAGTGCTTACAGCAGATGGCAAACCACTTAAACGCTACCCGCTTGAGCTGGAGCAGCGCTTTGAAAATGAATCTACCTTTCTCGTGCAATACGCGATGCAGCGTACTTTGCGCGAAGGTACCGGGCGCAGCGCTTACAACCAGATCCCCTCGCAGATCGATCTTGCCGGTAAAACCGGTACCACCAACGATCAGCGCGATAGCTGGTTTGCCGGCTACAGCGGCGAGCATCTGGCGATTGTCTGGCTCGGGCGCGATGACAACAGCGCAACACCGCTCAGCGGTGCTGGCGGTGCGCTGCAGGTGTGGACAGATTTCATGAAGCAATTGCCGACCCGCAGTCTGGAACAGGAGCCGCCTATGGGGGTGAGTTTCGACTGGATTGACGATAAGACTGGCAAGTTGAGCGCGGAAACTTGTGCCGGTTCGACCTGGTTGCCGCTGCTGGAAAAATTCCGCCCGCTCGAATCGGTTGAGTGCAATATCGAGAGCAAAAACCCGGTCAAAAACTTCTGGCAAAAGCTGGTGAACTAACCAGCGTGAACCCGTCGCAAAAATAAACCGCTCAGGTGAATCTGAAGCTCACTAGACTGTGTCTTAGCTTGTGAGTTGGGGGCAATATTGATGTAATCCTGCCCGGATTTTTCCTGAGAGGCTTTTCCCATGACATTATCTTTTAGCTTGCCATGCCGCCTGTTGCGCGCAATAGGCTTGGCGCTGGTCTGCGTAGCGCCCGCCGCCTACAGCCTGGCGGCCAATGCGGCTGAGCTGCAGGGTACGCAAGTACCGCTTGATGCTCCCCATTCGGCACCGCAAATTGAGGCTCCTCGCGCTGAGGTCGATCCGCAACCTCAATCTCAGCCCCAGTCCCAGCCTGAAGCAAACCAGCAGCCGCTGGTGGCGCCAATATCGCCGGAGCCCACTGAACCGCCCCCACCGCCAGTTGTGATGGGTGAGGCTGAGTCTACGGCGGCGATGTCAGAGAACGTGCATCGTATTGCGCTTAATGAGGAGCAATTAGCACGCAATATTGAGGAGCGGGTTGAGCAGGTGCTAAATCGGCAAAATCATCGCAACAGTATCGATTTATCCCAACTGGTGCCGATTGTTGCTATCACCTTCTCCATTGGTGGTCCGCTGTTCCTGTTTATTTTCTGGATCTCCAAGCGCTATCAAAACCGCCAACTACGCCAGCAGAGCCTGAATGCGAATATCGATAAGTTACTCGCTGCCGGGCGCGACATTCCTGTCGAACTGCTGCGCGGGGATGACCCCAAAGAGGCCGATCAGAGCGGTAATCGCGATAAGGGGATACGCAATATCGCTATTGGTGTCGGGTTATTGTTTTTCCTGACGTTATTCAGTGGTCTATCTGAGGGAGCTATAGGGTTTATCTGGATTGCTTTGGGTGGGTCACAGGTGCTGATCTGGCATTTGAATCGCCCCAAGGGGATTGATCAGGCTGGGTCGCAGGACTAAGCCGAATGTCCCTTTCCGATCAGGAATTGATTGCGCGGGTGGTCAGCCGCAAGGATCAGCACGCCTTTGCGCAGCTGGTTTTGCGCTACCAATCGCCATTGCGTATCTGGGCAAGACGCCTGTGCAATGGCGATACGCACCTCGCGGACGATCTGGCGCAGGAGACCTTTATGAAGGCCTATGCTGCGCTGGGCGCGTTTCGCGCTGAAGCCAAGTTCTCCACTTGGTTGTACCGTATCGCCTTTAATATTGCCGCCAACCGCTGGCGTGCAAAAAAGATCGAATGGTGTGAACTGGATGAGAATGAGGAGATCGAAGCTGAGCAGTGCAGCGTAAAACAGTATCATGCGCAGAAGGATGTGGAAGCCGCCATGCAAACCCTGAGTGCAGGCCAACAATTGGCAATTCGGCTATGCTATGAAGACGGCTTCTCCCACGAAGAAGCGGCAACCATTATGGGTATTCCGCTCGGGACTGTGAAAACGCACATAGCGCGTGGCAAACAAAAACTGCAATCTCTCTTGGCATCCTGGCAGGATGCCCTACCTCAGTAAAAGGCGAGTAAGCGAGGTCGACTATGAACGACAAACAGTTTGATGATTTTCTGCAACAGCAGCTGCAGAGTTCCAGCCCCTATCTCGATGATGGTGATTTCAGTGCGCGCGTCATGGCGAGCTTGCCGGGGCAGAAAGTGCAAAAGCGTTTGCATCCCTGGGTGGAACGTTTGATTGCGTGTGTACCGGTCACGCTGATTGCAGTGCTGGTTCTGGGGCAGTTTCCGCTGCGCGATTTTATCCAACCGATTTATGCTTGGTTGATTACGTTTGATATGAGCAGCCTTGCACCGTTGATCGTGGTATTGGCGCTAGTGTTGTTTGCTATTTTCCAATCCTTATCCTCACGGCGCTTATCGCTGTTTTAATTTGTCGTATTTTTACGTTAAATATTTCTGCTTTAAGTCTCCCCCCTAAAAAAATCGCTTAATTACCGCAAGTAATTAGGCGATTTTTTTTAAGCGTTATAAATGCTTATGAGTAATTCCACTCAGGCGTTTATGGCGCTAAATCCCTTATGGCGTTTGCGCATTCCCTGAGCGACTGCTATACCCAAATGACGTAATAACGGCGACCGCCAAATTATATTTTGGTGCGAGAAAACTGCATCTTCTCAACGAGTTTTTTAAATTCGATTCATTTGTAATTTCTGGATCTTAAAAACACATCGTGTCCATTTGAGGCAAGGCTAAATGCTCCGCTTGACCATCGCAAAAAAATTGATGTTGCTTGTCACTATCGCCCTGTTGGGATTTGTTATCGCCCAAGCTTATTCAATGTGGATTGAGCGCGCTAATAGCAGCCGTTTGGCTGAAGTGGAAAAACGTATTTATCCCGCGCTTGAATTAACCACAGTTAATTTAGGTGCGCTCCTGTTAATGGAGCAGCAAATTAATAGTTCAGTAACAACCGGTGATGAAGGTGCGCTTGATGATGCCGATAAACATTATCAGGAGATTCGTCAGAATCTGGAAAAATTAGCTGGCCTCAGCAGTGATCTCGCTGGTCCCGCAAAAGATATTGATACCCAATTACAAGCTTGGTACACCACTGCAGTGCGCATCGCTAAAAGTTTTATTGGTGGTAATGTCGACTTAACACAAGTCGGTGCAGAGGCAGCGGCTAACGCCGATAAATTAAAGTCGCTGCGTAAATCACTGGCAACGATGAAAACTGAAAAAGCAAAACGCTTTAATGAAGCAATTAGTGAAACCGTAGATTCATCAAAAAACGCATCGCAAATTGCGTTGATTATTGCAATTTGTGCAGTGGTTGCTTTGTTGGTAATGAGTTCAATTATCAGTCGCTCAATTACATCAAGCATCAATGAAGTGACCGCATCGTTAAAAGAAATGGCATCGGGGGCGGGCGATTTAACCAAACGAATTAATTATCCAGGGCATGATGAAATTCGCGATCTGGTGAAATATTTCAATGCCTTCGTCGAAAAATTGCACGGCTCATTCGCCAATGTCAGTAATGATGTTGGTGGACTAACAAAAGTAGCATCGCGTTTGACCAATTCAAGCAGCCAAAATATGGGGCGCATTAATGAGCAGGCCACTGCAATTTCCAGCATGCGCTCATCGATTGAAGATTTAATGAAAACTGTGAGCGAAATTGCCGAGTTTGCTGGCAATGCATCACATCAGGCGCAAGATGCCAGCAACGCCGCCGCGCGCGGTAAAGAAACTCTCGCTACTAATGTATCGACTATCAGCACGCTCGCAGAAGAGGTTCGCAGTGCCGCGGGTGTGGTTAATCGCTTTGAAGAATTTTCGTCGGATGTGGGGCAATTGCTTAACACCATTCAAACGGTTGCCGAACAAACCAACTTGCTAGCGCTCAATGCTGCAATTGAAGCTGCACGCGCAGGTGAACATGGCCGTGGATTTGCGGTAGTTGCAGATGAGGTCCGCCAGTTGGCGGTGCGCACGCGTCAGGCGACAGAAGAAATTCACAAAGTGATTAGCGAATTGCGTCAAGTCTCTGCAAGTGCAGTTACTGCAATGCAGGGTAGTGTTGAGCGCGCCAATCGCGGTGTGGAAGCAACGGTTGCCTCGGGTGAAGTGCTTAATTCTATTCTCAATAACGTTGAAACTATCAGCAGCATTAACGAGCGAATTGCTGCTGCCACACACGAACAAACGGTAACTTTTTCCCATGTATCCCAGCATGTGAACGGTATTTATAACAGCACGCAATTGGTTACCAGTTCCACTAACGAACTTAATGAAATTAGTCACGACATTGGTCATATCAGTCAGGAGCTGGGCAAAGTTGCCAGCCAATTCCGCGTTTAAATTTTTCACTGTATCTCTTTGGTAGAGCATTTCTTTTTTTACTGCGTCGCTTGGCGGCGATGCAGGTTATTTTCACGGAGTTTATGCACAGGCAGTGCGCAACATTCAGGAGTGACACACACATGAACAACATTAGCTCGATGCGTAAAAAACACAGTCTTGCGCTGGCGATCGCACTTTGTATGGCTGCACCATTGACACAGGCTGCCGATCTCAATTTCTCCGGGTTTTTATCGGTAGGCGGCGGTATGGTCGATGATGAAAATGGCCCCGCTTACGGTGGATACGATGAAGAAGATTTAACGTTCGATAACAATCTCTTGGGTCTGCAGATTTCAGGGACCGTTTCAGAAAAATTAACGGCGACTGTCCAGCTAACCGCGCGCAGCGAAAACGATTATGAGGTTGATGCCGAGTGGGCCTATTTAAGTTGGCAAGCAACTGAAAGCAGTAAGATCCGCGCAGGTCGGTTGCGCACGCCTTTTTATATGTTTTCTGATTTTCTCGATGTAGGTTATGCCTACTCCTGGATCAGCCCACCGCGCGAAGTGTATTACCTGCCGTTCAATAATGTTAACGGTGTGGATTTTTATACCACGCAAACACTGGGGATTTTCGATACCACTTTCCAGGCTTACTTCGGCGGATTTGATGACGAGTTGGATCTCAACAATGACGGCATTTTGGAAGAGGCAAAAACCCGCAACCAAATGGGTATCGCCGGTACGCTAGGTAAAGATTGGTGGACATTGCGCGCTGCTTATCATCAGGCAGATTTGTGGATCGACGTTACCGGTATTTCCATGCCGGTGTTCGGCACCTTGGGTAATTTCGCCAACGCATTAACCAACACCTACAATTTGCCTGCTAATGCGAATAAATTGTTGGTGGAGGAAGACAGCGTTACTTTCGCTGAGGTTGGTTTAAATATTGATACCGGACGTTTTGTCGCAGCAATCGAATATGTAGAGTTCAAACCGGATGACGCATTGTTATCTAAAAACAAACGCGGTTACGCGATGGGCGGTGTGCGTTTTGGTGATTGGTTGGTGCACCTCACTGCATCGCAATCGAAAGATGATGAATCACATCCTGAAGCGGGTATCCCTGTTGCACCGCAAACTGCGCCGTTGATCGGTGCGTTACAAGCAGTGGCGGCATCGCAAGCAGTTGATCGCGAGGTTATTTCAATCGGCACTCGCTGGGACGTCACTACTGGTACTGCACTGAAGTTCCAGATTGATGATGTCGATGATAAAAACCAGGGCGACCAGAAAGTATTTTCCGTCGCACTACAAACTGTATTTTAATAGGGGGAGGCCATCATGAAAAAATTCATTTGTGCTGTGGCTACAACCTTAACATTGGGTTTAGCCAATGCAGCCTGGGCAGAAGTGGCGGTGATTGTACATCCATCTGCAAGTTTCGCTTCGCTCTCTGAAGACGACATCTCGCGCCTGTTCCTTGGCAAAAGCAAAAGCTTTCCTGGCGGTGGGCAAGCGGTTCCAGTGAACCAGAACGAAGGTGCAGCCGCGCGCGATAAGTTCAATGAAGCGGTGTGTAAGAAAAATGCCAGCCAATACAAAGCCTACTGGTCGCAGTTAGTATTTACCGGCAAAGGCACTCCACCTAAAGATGCTGGTGATGATGCAGCGGTGAAAGCCTTGATCGCAGCCAATCCCACTATGATTGGCTATATCGATGCCAGTGCTGTGGATGCCAGTGTAAAGGTGGTTTACAAGGTGCCCTAGGGTTTTTGTTTGATCAGGTTAGAGAAGGCCCGCCTTGTGCGGGCTTTTTTATACACAATTAAATCCCTGTCGCGCCGCCAATTAGGCTAAAATGCGCGCCTTTTTTACCCGTTTGTCCTTATTTATCCCTTTTTAGTCGCACAGTCGCAGAGAAAATTACCCGTGATCGCCACCGCCAATATCACCATGCAATTTGGTGCAAAACCGCTTTTTGAAAACGTTTCGGTCAAATTCAACAACAGTAACCGCTATGGTTTGATCGGCGCCAATGGCTGCGGTAAATCCACCTTTATGAAAATTCTGGGTGGTGATCTGGAGCCGTCCGGTGGCCAGGTGATGCTGGAGCCGAACGTTCGCTTGGGTAAATTGAAGCAGGATCAGTTCGCCTACGAAGAGTTCTCGGTAGTGGATACCGTCATCATGGGTCATACCGAGTTGTGGGCGGTGAAAGCCGAGCGCGACCGCATTTATGCGTTGCCGGAAATGAGCGAAGACGACGGCATGCGTGTTGCCGAGCTGGAAGTGGCATTTGCGGAGATGGACGGTTACACCGCTGAATCCCGCGCGGGCGAATTATTGCTCGGTCTGGATATTCCTATCGAACAACATTTTGGTCCTATGAGCGCAGTTGCTCCGGGTTGGAAATTGCGTGTGTTATTGGCGCAAGCATTGTTTGCTGATCCGGATGTACTGCTGCTCGACGAACCGACCAACAACCTCGACATCAACACCATTCGCTGGTTGGAAGGCATGCTCACCCAACGCAACAGCACCATCATTATCATCTCGCATGACCGTCACTTTTTGAATGCAGTCTGTACGCATATGGCGGATCTGGATTACGGCGAGTTGCGTGTTTATCCGGGTAACTACGACGATTACATGATGGCGTCGGAGCAAGCGCGTGAAAAATTATTGAACGAAAATGCGAAGAAGAAAGCGCAAATTGCCGAATTGCAAACCTTCGTAAGTCGCTTCTCTGCGAACGCTTCCAAAGCCAAGCAAGCAACATCGCGCGCGAAACAAATTGATAAAATCCAATTGGATGATATCAAACCTTCAAGCCGTGTCAGCCCGTACATTCGCTTCACGCAAAACAAAAAATTGCATCGCCAGGCGGTAACACTGGAAAGTGTGAGCAAAGGTTACGATCGCCAATTATTTACCGATTTAAGTTTGCAAGTGGAAGCGGGCGAACGCATTGCGATCATCGGCCCCAACGGCGCGGGTAAAACAACCTTGCTGCGTTGTTTATACGGTGACTTGCAACCGGATGCTGGCACCATCAAATGGGCTGAACAAGCAGAGATTGGTTATTTCGCGCAAGACCACGCTGCTGATTTTTCGTACGACACCAATTTGTTTGACTGGATGAAACAATGGACCAAAGGCGACGAACAATTGGTTCGCGGTGCGTTGGGTCGTATGCTTTTTTCTAACGATGAAGTGAAGAAAAATGTAAAAGTTTTATCCGGTGGTGAAAAAGGCCGCATGCTGTTTGGTAAATTAAGCCTGATTAATCCTAACGTTATGTTAATGGACGAACCAACCAACCACTTGGATATGGAATCGATTGAAGCGTTAAACCTCGCGCTGGAAAATTATCCGGGAACATTGATTTTCGTCAGTCATGACCGCGAATTCGTATCATCTTTGGCGACACGCATCATTGATATGCAACCGAGTGGTTTGATTGATTTCCACGGAAATTATGAAGACTACTTGCGCAGTCAAGGCATTTATACAATGTAAGATTTGCAAAAATTTTTGCATAAAAAAGCCCGCATTTGCGGGTTTTTTTATGCGCGCGTTAACGCACAGAGCATATGAATTTTTATTTTTATTCTGCATCCGTCTTTTAAATTAAGTGGGAGTTGATTATGAAAAAATTATTAGCAGTTTTGTGCATGGGTGCTGTGTCCTCTGTTGCGATGGCGCAAGACGATAATTCAAATCGTGGCAACGGTTGGCAATTCCAGCCGGAGTTTTCCATTGGTGCTGGTTACGGTTTCACCAAACTGAAAGACGGTGAATTCGATGAAGATGAAGCAGCCAAAAAAGTATTTGGTGTAGTTAAATTCAATGAGTACATCGGTGTTGAAGCTGCCTACATTGATTTCGATGAGGCCGGCAACGGTATTTATGATGTCGACCTTAAAGGTAAGGCGCTGAATTTAATTCTTGAGCTGCCAGTATCACAAAGCTTCTCAGTTTATGCGAAAGGCGGACAAATGTGGTGGGACGCTGATACTAATGAAGTGGATACATCAGACTTCCTCACCAGCAGAGATCATGACGGCGACGAAACCTTCTGGGGCTTAGGTGCGAAATTCCGTTTGGCTGAACATTTGGATTTGCGCGTAGAGTACGAGCGTTTCAATTTTGAAATTTCACGCGATGAAGTGAATGTACTGCAACCAAACAGTATTGATATGGATGTTGACTTTGCCAGTGTGAATTTGCAGTTCACTTTCTAATAGGAACAATATTTAAAAGGATTTTCTCAATAAATTATTCTCAGTAAATAAAAAGGGGCGATTCATTCGCCCCTTTTTATTTTACTCTTTATTTAATTTTTCAATTACACACAACTCCGCCGCCACCGGTACCCTGGCTATTACACGTGCTGGTAGTGATACAGCTGCGCGAATTTTCCCAGCCCCATCCACTCGCGGTATTTTGGCAAGTTGGATACAGGGTTCCCCACCAGTTACATTGGCAATTACCACCTGTGCTTACACTGCTGCGGCTGCTACTGGTCACCACTGCTGTGCTGCTACGACTACTGCTTGATATTGCAGGGGTGCTACTTGTAGTTCCGCTAGTAGGCGCAACTGCGCGACCGGTATTGGGATCAATTCTGCCCGGGCACAAACCTTTGTTGCGCAGCGTGGAAGCAATCTGCGCGATAGCGCTATTGGTGTTGGTATAGCTGCCATCATGCATCAGGATTATCTGGCCATTTTGCAATTGGTTCACCGCGTTGACGATGGCCGAAGCGCTGGCATTATTCCAATCTTGTGAATCCACATCCCAGGTAACAACACGCAGACCGGCAGCTTGTGCGGCTTGTTGGATGGTCGAATTCACTTCGCCGTAAGGTGGACGGAACAACGTAGGTTTGGGCGCGCCAGCATTCTGGATCGCCTGATTGGTGCGGTTCAATTCGTCGGACACTTGTGCCAGCGTCCAGCTGGTCATATGCGAGTGTGTAAAACTGTGGTTGTGCACCTCACCCACGCTGCGCTCCAGCGCGATCAGCGACGTATTGCTGGCGATATTATTGCCTTGGTTGAACCAGGTTACCGGCGTCAGGTTGTGTTGCTTGAGTAAATTAATCAGCGCCGTGGTATTGGAGTTGGGGCCGTCATCGAAAGTGATGCCGACGTAGCCACTGCAATTATTATTGGTGCCCGTGCTGCTAGTTGTACCGCCGGTACTGCTGGTGCCGCCGCTGCCATTGCAATTACCGCTGAAGCAATCGTAGGTGTAACCAAAACCAATCACGCCGTTGCAGTGCATGGTCTCCGAATTGGAGCCGCCACCGCAGGAGCCGTTGCCATAGGCTGCGGTGTTGTAATCCATATCTTCCGCTTGACGGGTTTCACCGTTGACCTGGATGTAATCAATAATCGCATCGCGGCCGCTGGCGTCGTTGTCGTACTGCACCTGGATATCACCGGACGCATTACCTGTGTAGGTGTAATTCTGGAAGCTGGTAGTCAGTGTCCAGTTAGCGACGGTTGCTCCGCCCACGCGCAGATTAATGTGCTCACTGCCCGCTACGCCGCGTGCACGAACAACAATACCTCCTCCTCCGCTATTAGGCGTTGAGCTGCGTACGGAGCTATTGGTAGCGGTAGAAGTAGGCGTACTGCTAGTGGTTGCTGTGCCTTCACTGACGGTGATATCGGAACTGCCGCGACTTTGATAGCCCTCGGTCGCAAGCACCTGATAATCATGCGCGCCCAGATTCAGGCCTTTGCTCGCCCAGAAATTAGCGTGGTTAGCAAAAGTGATGGTGCCGGAAATCGCTCCAAAGCCTTTTTTAGGATTGCGCACGCTGAAGTATTGATAGAAGGTCTGTGTACCATCGATCGATGGTTGTTGGACGCGCTGGCAGCGGCGCACGTTGTAAGTCGCACCATCGCTTTGGAAGCTGCCGTAGTCAGTACCGCCGGAGCAACTTGCTGGATTGTAAGAGCCGTAACTTTCGATAACGTAATATTCGATCAGCGGGCTTCTGGTCCAACCATACAGCGCGAGATAAGAGTTTTGGCTGTTATCGACGCCGTAGGTGCCGGAATAGCTGATCACTCTTGTGCTGTTGCCGGGCTTCCAGCCTTTGCCGCCCACCCAGTTGTTGGTGCTGTTAGTCCATTGCGATGTATAGCGGCCACCTGCTTGTAATCCCATTGATGCATCGCCGGAATCCTTCCAAAATGTGTAATAAAACCCGTTATTGGTTCCCGTCGAATTTGAACTCAGGGTTTGGGCGCTGACTGATGTTGCACTAATGGTTGCGCCTATACCCAAAGCGCAGATGAGCGTAGTTACAGCATTTCTGCCGATGTTGTGTAATTTCATTATTAGATCTCCAGAGTGTGCCTCTCAACCAATGCAGCCAATAGAGGTGGAGGCTGTTGGAAGGCGTATCCTGTTTATTGCAAACAGGCGTTGTTCATCGAGCGCCATACTGCTTTGCTGTTATTGTTAAAACTACGTGGCTAGCTCGAAGTGCACTTGTATACATCTTGATGTGTATTGGTGTCAATTGGACTATATGCATATTGTCATTTAAACCATTACGCATCACGTTTTTAGCGTGTCCTGTTCAAAAAAGCAGTTTTTTAATAGGCTTTTTTATTTTTTTACGCGATAAAATTTAAAAA
This sequence comes from Cellvibrio sp., assembly GCF_039207905.1. GTDB lineage: Bacteria > Pseudomonadota > Gammaproteobacteria > Pseudomonadales > Cellvibrionaceae > Cellvibrio. The sequence goes on along the minus strand of NZ_JBCECX010000027.1, from coordinate 35,189 downwards.
TTATCTGAAAAAAATTTATCGCCAGTAAAAATATTTTTTGAATTTTGATAACTTTTCAATTCTCAAGTGACAGAAAAAATACCCTCAAATTTCTCTCCTTCTGCTGTTTTACTCATTCATTTGATTTTGAAACATGCGCCGGATTGCGCACATACAGCAAGCAGGTTTATCGCTATAAAGGAGAGCGTCCGATAGGTGGCAGTACGGGCAATTCGACAACTGGATCTTTTTGTAGGAGCCTGTTTGATGGTGTGTTTTGCCAAAATACTGCTGCTTCCGTTACTGCTCGCGCTGGCGGCTTGTTCGGTTGCGCCGCTGAAAGAAAGGAGTGCTGATGTGAGCTTGTCGCAAGAGGATATCCTGCAAACGCGCCTGGGGCAGATCGCACAGGTTTATGGACAGGAGCATCCCGGGTTTTCCGGCGTTTATCCGCTCAATAATCCATTGGATGCATTTGCCGCGCGCATTTTTCTTGCGCGTGCCGCAGAGAAAACCCTTGATGTCCAGTATTACATTTGGCGCAAAGACCTCACTGGCACAATGCTGCTGCATGAACTTTATCAAGCTGCCGAGCGAGGCGTGAGAGTGCGGCTATTGTTGGATGATCTTGGTATTGCTGATCTGGATGATTGGCTCGCCATGCTCAATAGTCATCCCAATATTGAAGTACGGCTATTCAACCCTTTTCCGTTGCGCCAAGCGCGCATGCTCGGTTTTATTACCGATTTTTCGCGCGTGAACAGGCGCATGCACAACAAATTATTTACCGTTGATCAATCGGTGACAATTGCCGGCGGTCGCAATGTGGGTGACGAATATTTTGCAGCAACTGACGAAGTATTATTTGCTGATCTGGATGTGATGGCCGTTGGCCCCGCCGCAGTCGCTGCCAGTGAAGATTTTGATGGCTATTGGGCGAGCCAGTCATCATATCCAGTCGATCAACTCTTTCAGCAGAAGAGCGATATTTTATCGCTGCAGAATGAGGTCGATAAAATTCTCGCTCGCCCTGAGTCTGCGCAATATGCGACGTCATTGCGACAAACTTCATTTGCACAACGCATGCTAGCGAAAGAACTGGAAATGGACTGGGTGCATACGCGGCTTGTCAGTGATGACCCGGCAAAAGGAATGGGACCGGTCGATAAAAGTGGTTTGATGATTTACAGCCTCGAAGCAATGATGGGGCAATCGATCCGTAAATTGGATTTGGTGTCTTCTTATTTTGTACCGACTGACGCTGGTGTTGAGGTGTTCAGTGCGATGGCCGGACAGGGAACACAAATCCGTATTTTAACGAATGCGTTGGAGGCGACCGATGTTGCCGCAGTGCATTCCGGCTATGCAAAACATCGCAAAGCATTATTAAAATCCGGCATTGAGCTTTATGAAATGAAAAGCCAAGCACCTGCGGGTGATAATGGCGCTGGTGGTTTTAGTTACGGTTCCGGCAACGGCGGTTTTGGTAGCTCAGGTTCCAGTCTTCACGCTAAAACGTTTTCTGTGAATGGTAAGCAAATTTATATAGGGTCATTTAATTTTGATCCACGCTCCGCAGAGCTGAATACTGAATCCGGTTTTGTTATCGATAGCACTGCGATGGCCGATGCGGTGGATAAAATGTTTATTGAACGTGTCCCCCATACCGCCTATCAAGTCAAATTGGACGAGAAAGGAAATGTATATTGGTTAGAGCAGGGCGATCCTCCGGTGATCTATCACCGCGAGCCGGGGACAACTTGGTTAAAGCGTGCGATGGTTAAGTTTATGTCATGGCTACCGATTGAATGGTTGTTATAATTTTCTTGATTGAATTTGATATTTTTCACTGAAAATACTGAGGAAAGTATTGCTCAGCTTTGATCGAGTAATCTTCTAGTGTGTTGGCTAAGCCACACAATCCCATTAACGCTGATTCCGTATTTTTCTCTCTAATTCCTGTGAATATCTGTCTATAAAAAGAGATTATAGGTTTGCAGCTTTCCTGTTGTTTAAGCACTAATCTAAGCGCTCTATCAATGTGTATCTTTTCTTTAAAAATAATAGTTGTTAGTCGTTGGAAGTTTCTTGCTTGGCATAACGTTAAGTAGAACTGATGGTCTATATCAAAAAAATCATCTTCCTCTATAGTATTTTTTTGATCCAATTTGATGAGGTCTTGCTCCAGGCTACTGATTTCTTTTTCGACCCCAGCGGAAATGGGCATGCAATCTTTCATTATTGCAGCTAACAGGGATTGGATGATAAATATCGAGTCGATTGTGGTCCCCAAATTTAACTTGCAAATGGTGGTTACTCTTTGTGGAATTATATGGACTAATTTATCTTGAGCTAACAATCTAAATGCCTCTCTTATTTTTGATCTGGGTGTATCCAGTTCGCTTGCCAGCTCCATTTCTGAAAAACTCCTTCCTGGCAGATATTCAAGCATCGCTATTTTTAATTTAATAACGTCGTAACATGGATGACTTGACATGGGGTTATCGCAACCTTGATGCATAGATCAAAGGCCAAAAACCTTATTTAGAAAATCAATCATGTCAGTTACTGTCGGTTCGGAAAGGTCTTTAAAGCAGCCATTGTTATAATCGTTGCAGTTGCTATCCAGAAATCCATGGCCTTTGCCTTGGTAGATTTTAAATTGCACTGGCTGATCAAGAGTTTTGAGTTGTTCAACATAAGCTTTTGCGCGCTCGGGAGTGGTTAACGCATCCCGTTCGCCCACATGTACAAATTGCTTCGGCAGTCTATATTCGTTTGCTTTCACCAGATATTGGTCAGGCGATACCGCTTGGTAGTATTCGGGATTGTCATTTACATTTATTTTTCCGCCAAACATACCGCGCGGCGTCGCCTTGGCCCATTTCCAAAATTGATTTCCTTCGCCTTCAAAATCACGCTTGGCAACCTCGACCAGGCTGAAGCCTGCATAGCTCAGAATTGCTGCTTGAATCTTCAATCCATCTTTTTTGGCAACCTGTTCGGCGGTGATTCCTTTGGGAAGATAGGTTGGATTAAAACCCAGTGGTTTTTTGGTGAATCCATCGCTGTCTAAATTGCGGCCAGCTACTGCTACCATCGCGGCCAAATGTCCGCCTGCACTGTCTCCGGTGACGGCGATTTGATCCGGGTTACCTCCATAGGCTTTGATATTGTCTTTAACCCAAAGTACGGCGCCCATCGCGTCTTCCACAATTTCATTGACGGTGGTGGTGTTATCAACGTCAGCCAGCAAACGGTAGTTAACATTGACGGTGATGATATCTGTGCGGGTAGCAATGCTATTCGCTAAATCCGTCATGATTGATTTGTTATTAAGCAGCCAGCCTCCACCGTGAAAAATGACCAGCACCGGTTTTGTTTTGGTTTTTGTCTCGGGAATTGCTATATCCAGGGTAAGGCTGAAACCCTTCGGCTTTGCCCATTCGACATCCTTGAAGTGCTTTATATTGTGATTGGCAAAGGCCTGTGATGAGCTAAAAGTCAGAAATAGAAATAATGCAGAAATAATATTGAAACAACGCATCCAAAGCTCCCATGAGTGTAATTATTGTCGGTTTGGGTTTCATTCAATGTGGATATGCTGCGTTTTTGGAGGGGCGCTATCAAAAAAAAACTGCAAAACTTCATCAATTTTTTGCAGGATTTATCAAGTTTCTGTTGAATCTGCTCGATTTCAGATGATTTCAGTCAATTAAGTTCCTCACAGGGTAAAAAAAGCCCGGCATGTGCCGGGCAACCTCAAGAATGGGTTAATGACAATCAGAATTGTTTTATGAAGTTCCAGGCTTCCACGGGAATCCAAGATTCAGGCTGGCCAGCATCATGTTGTGATGGCCAATGTCCGCCATCAAATGCACACCAACGCACTGGATAACCAGCGGTACAACCCTGATAAGAGGTGCAGATATGTGTGCCACTACCACGGGCGGGTTCCAGCGGATTTTGTGTTGTACATTTGTTATTTCTAACAGCGCGATCACGTAATGAGCGACCTTGGGCGATGCTCAGGACGTTATCGTCCAAACCGTGTGCCGCAAAAAATGGAATGGGCAATGTTCCACCATCACAGCCACTTAATTGTGCTCCAGAATAAAGTGCTACGCCGCGAAACACATTGGCGCGCGCACAAGCAACTGCGTTGGACATTCCTGCACCGTAACTGAAACCGGTTGCGAAGATTCTGCTTTTATCGATACAAAAACCGGATTGGATTTGATTAAGAATGGCATCGGTGAGGGCGAGGTCACGCCCGCCGCTGTTTGCCCAACCCTTATCGATACCCTCAGGCGCAACAAAAATCGTGCTGTTTTGGGCAAGGTTCCAGAGGCCGTAATAAGGTGTTTCAGTAGCTGAACCATTGCCGCCATTGGCAACCTGCGCCGCATCCCCATTTAACCAGTGATATCCGACAATAAAACGGTAAGGGGTTTGATTATTGTAATTATCCGGTACGCGCAAAATGTATGACCGATTTAATCCATTCACATTTAAATTGATTCGGCCATTTTGCAAGCTGCGCGCTTTGCCGCAACCATCACTCGGTACAGCGCCAGTTGGATTGGTTGGTGTTGTTGGTGAATCAATTACACCGCTATAAGGCCCAATATGAATCCAATCCAGATCGGCATAATCCGTTGCGCCCACTGTCACACGAATTTTTTGATAGCCCGACTTCAAGCGAACTTTGCCGGCTGACCAGGTTTTAAATTCGCCCCAATTATTCACGTTGGGAACCTGAAAGGATTCAATTAACGTCGTGTTGCATTGTGAAATTTTAAATGTGCGTCCGGTTCCTACTGCACCGGAGCGAATAGTTACATCATAATCACCTTCGGTTTCCACATAGACGGTGTACTCCAACCATTCACCTGCCGTCATCCAACCTACGGCATTACCGTTGGTAATCGTTTTAATATCGACGCCGGTATCAGTGCGATAAGCACTGCCTTCGTTGGTGGTAGTGCTGTCAGAATAACCGGCTGGATCGAAATCTTCTGCTTGTATCGTTGCCGGAATTTTTGGTGCGAGCATTTGATAGGCGTTTTCTACCTGACTGGCGCACGCATTGGTTGCAGCACTTGATGCTATCGATGATGAGGCGCGCAATGAGGATGAGCTGCTTCTTGATGAGGAAACAACAACAGCAGATGAGCTTGGTCTGGACGAACTCGCCACTGGAGTGCTGCTTGCAGTAGAGCTTGCTGGTGTAGTTCCGCACAGCGCACCGTTAATTTGCGGACGCTCGGCATTGTTGCCAGTTTTGGTGCCCTGGAACCCAAATGAAATAGATTGGCCAGCCGAAATATTACCATTCCAGGACACATTGGTTGCCGTATAAGGATTGCTACCCGATAAATTTGCATTCCAGCTATTGGTAATACGGTTGTTGGCATATTGCCAATTCACGCTCCAATTATTCACCGCTGCACCGGTATCATTTTTAACGATGATGCTTGCTACAAATCCATTCGACCATTCATTATCGATTTGATAAGTACATGCGGCTGACGCGGTGTGTGCGGCTGTAGCGAACGTTGCTGCAACACCAAAACTTAACAGTGACTGCTTTATTTTATCCAGATTACCGTCTGGTGAAACTTTTGATTTATTCATAATTCAAGTCCTTCGCGAACAATTGAGGAAACCGCAAGTACCTTGGGCTTGCGGTAGCGAATTCGGGGTTTGCTGACAACTACTTATTTATTGTTGTAATTCTATTTTTACAGCGATTACTCACTTCCTTGCATCCACATTACTCTCACAAAAAAAGCCTGCACCAAAAAACATTGATGCAGGCTTTTGCTTTTTATTTCTTGAGTCGCAACAATCCTAATTTATAGGGAATAGTGTTGTAGTCGGAGCTGTTGCCTGCCTGACCTTGATAGAGGAATTCCAGATTGCACGGATCAACCGTTAAACGCTCATCGTAACCGGAGCGAACCAATTCACCGTGGCTGATACCATTTGCCCATTTTCCATTCGGCCACTCCACATTGTTGTTGCCAGCAAATGGATTTGAATCTGTATCTGCTAGTGGTGTCCATGGGCCATCGAGGCTGCTGGATGTCCAGGAGCGGAACATGCGCGGACCACTTGGCCAGGCTTCAACCATCAACAAATATTTATTTTGCCCGTCGAGTTTGTAAACGTTGGGTGCTTCAAATAAATACTGGTTACCGTTGCCGCGATGATCTTCCATAACGATGGAATAACCAGAGAAATTGGGGAAGTTACCAATAGTGGTTTTGGAAACGTACAGCACACCGTCGTCGCGTGAGAAATACAAGTAGCAGTGGGTATCGTTACAAATTACCCAGAAATCCAATGAATTGGTGGGTTCACCTTGCAACAAGCGTTGCTTGGCTGACCAGTTGGGATTTCTAATATCGTCAGTTGTAGCGTAAGTGCCAGGCCATTGGGTAATCAAATACCACTTGTTGTGTGGACGGAAGAAAAATACTTGCGGTGCAACAGCATTACCCACGCGGCTTCCGTTCATTGAAATGTGCGCAGATTGTTGCGCATTGTTCCAATCAGTGAAGCTGGTGTACATGGATTTGTAAGCCGTATCGTAGTAAGTGGCGTACACATGATAAGTGCCGTTGTATTTCACTACCGATGGATCTTTAATGGACACCCAGCCGGAATTTTTCGGGCTGATTAATGGGCCAGTAGACGTCCATTTCAGTGGCGCTTTTAATTCACACGTTTGTGCACTGCTACTACTGCTTGAGCTGCGCGAACTGCTACTTGGTACCTGAGTTACTTGACCACTAATAGAAAAATCATCGGCGTAATAGCTGATAGTTGTATCCGTGGCTTCAATAATAAAATGTTGAAAGGCAGTACCGGATTGAGTGTAATAACCTTCTAACAAGCGCCATTCATTCGCTGACGCTGTGATAGTCGCGACACGAGTGTACTCGTTGTAAGTTGATGAGTCAGAATCATCCTGACGTTTTGCGGTTAATGTAATAACGCTATCAGGCGTTCCCGGAGCCAATTTCACCCAGGTATTGATCTGGTATTCATTGCCAGTAGTGAGCGTTCCAACATTAAACGTTAAACCATTCCATGCGGCAGTGCGACCAGTAATCAGCGCACTTGCAGAACCGCTGCGTTTATCTGTAGTCGAGCGCGTTACTGTTCCCGCAGTGGTGCCCCAATTAGTCAAGCCACTTTCGACTCCGCCATTTTGTGCAAAATTATTTGCCGGAGTGGAATTATTGACTGAAGAAGCCGCAATGCTTGAACGCGAGCTGATTGCAGGTGCAGAACTCGTTGGCGTCGAGCTGTTTGGCGGCGTGGAGCTGGGAGCAGCACTTGAGCGTGGAGAAGAGCTTGCAGCTGCGCCGCACAATGTGCCGTTAATCACCGGTCGTTCAATTGTATTGCCGTTGCTGTTGCCCTGGAATCCAAACGAAATGGATTGACCTGCTGCAATGCTGCCGTTCCAACCGACATTGGTTGCTGTATAGGGATTACTACCGGAAAGATTTGTATTCCAGCTACTGGTGATGCGATTGTTGGCGTATTGCCAATTCACGCTCCAGTTATTGACGGCTGCACCCGTATCATTTTTTACCGTAATACTCGCCACGAAACCGCTACCCCATTCGTTATCAATTGAATAGGTGCAGGCTGCGAAACTGGTATTGGAAAGTGCAAACAGGCTGGCGCCCAAGCCGATTACACCGCAGGTATTGCGCAACACCTGTGGTAATAATCTGGCGGAGTTTTTTTGCTGAGTCATCATGTAGTCTCCGAAAAGTTAAAAGGTTCTATTCGTTTTTAAAATTATTTTTCACTTTTATTGACCGAGCCGAAGGTAATTAAAATTGCAGAATCACCGGTGCTTCATAATTCCGGTGAATAGAGAAATGCGTTGTATTTTTATTAGGGAAACTCACCCACGAGAGTGGGTGAGTTAACTGATTGCTACTTATTGATGTAATTATTCAGTAGCCAGGTCATTGCAGGGCGCGGTGTGCCGTTGTCCTGAATCAAGCCGGAGCCTTCAATCCAGGTTCTGCCGTTCACATAACCCCAGATGGTAATGCCTTTAACGTGAGGATGGTCCCAGAACACCGGGAAGTGCGCCTGGAAGTTTTGCAGTTGAACCTGATCATTGGTATCACCGATATCGTACTCGGAGATATAAATAGGCTTGCCCACTTGATTCCAGATATTGTCGATTGCAGTTTTAACTTGCGCTGCGGTCAAACCCTTCAGCTCATGAGCTTGCAGACCGACTGCATCTATATAATTGCCTTGCGCTTTTGCAAGCGCGATAAACTCGTTGTGCTGCCAACGAATATTGTTGTAGTCGTTCAAAATCAAAATTGAGTTGGGGCAATATTGACGTGCTAGTTGGAATACGCGTTGAATCCAATTATTACCGAACGCCTTCTGTGCATAACCCGCTGGCTGGTGGCCAACTACTGCTTCGTTCACTACGTCAATCATTGCGGTATCCGGATAGCGTGCGCAGTAATCGCGAATCCATTCTTCGATCTCTGCTGCTGTTTCGGACGCGCTCAGGTTATTGATCCATGAAGGAGATTGCGCACCCCATACAAAAGTATGTGCTTTTACAGGGATATTATTTGCGCGGGCATATGCATAGATGCGATCAACCGGTGCCCAGTTGTAAACGTCGCGTGTGCCCTCAACTGATCCCCATTTGCCTTCATTTTCCGGCGTAATTTGATTCCAGTAGCGGGTGAAGTCTGATCTCACTGCGCCGGAAGTTGTAATGTTGCCGATAAACTTTTTGGTGGATGCCGCACTGCTTGAACTACGCGAACTGCTGCTCGGTACCTGAACTACCTGGCCACTAATGACAAAATCATCGGCGTAATAGCTGATGGTTGTATCAGTTGCTTCAATAATAAAGTGTTGGAAGGCGGTTCCTGATTGAGTGTAATAACCTTCTAACAAGCGCCACTCATTTGCTGAAGCGGTGATTGTCGATACGCGAGTGTATTCGTTATAGGTCGATGAATCTGAATCATCCTGACGTTTTGCTGTTAAGGTAATAACACTATCCGGAGTTCCTGCAGCCAACTTCACCCAAGTGTTTACCTGGTATTCATTGCCGGTGGTGAGCGTGCCTACATTGAATGTTAATCCATTCCATGCTGCTGTCCGACCAGTGATCAAAGCACTTGCTGAACCGCTATGTTTATCCGCCGTTGAACGCGTTACCGTTCCTGCTGTTGTCCCCCAATTGGTTAAACCACTTTCCACTCCACCATTTTGTGCAAAATTATTGGCGGGTACAGAATAGCTTGACGAGGAAACTGCTGTAATGGAACTGCTTGAGCGTGAGCTGGCCACAGGTGTGGAACTTGGTGCAGTACTGGAAACTGCCACACTTGAACGAGAAGAAGAGCTTACCGCTGCACCACACAATGAACCGTTAATAACGGGACGCTCAACGGTGTTGCCATTGGTATTGCCTTGAAAGCCAAATGAAATCGATTGGCCGGCAGCGATATTACCGTTCCATCCTACATTGGTTGCGGTGTAAGGATTGCTGCCGGAAAAGTTTGCATTCCAGCTATTGGTGATACGGTTGTTGGCATATTGCCAATTAACGCTCCAGTTATTGACGGCTGCACTCGTATCATTTTTTATCGTAATACTGGCCACAAAACCGCTACCCCATTCGTTATCAACGGTGTAGGTGCATGCTGCAAATGCATTGAGGGAAAATACAGCCAAACCTGTGCTGACGCCTAAAGCGCAGCAGCTGCGTAATAAGATTTTAGTTAGGCCTCGATTGGGGTTTTTATCTGAATTCATTATTTGAATCTCCACTAAAGTTGTGAATCAAGTTAACCCATTTGTAAAAATACCCGGTCCTAAGACCGGGAAAGCCAGAATCTCCCGCAACCAATTGGTTTTGGTGGAAACTGGTACAACAGGGGTGTACTTGGGTTGGCTTTTCAAAAAAGGGTTTAAGGAGACAACTGTTAATTTTTATTACCACGACTAGTACAGATTATTTTTACTAATGATGTAGTCAGTTGATTTTTTATAATTATGCTTCCAGCTGTGGAGAGTGAAGCTGATGAAAATGTTATCGAAATGATTGAGGAGGGATGACTACTTTTGATAAAACCTTATCGACATTGCAAAAAATTCGGCAGTTACTGTAATTTTTTGCAGATGTATTGAAAGGCTTAAAACTAAAATGAGATATGGATCTACTTTTTGGTGTGTTTATTTTGACGGTGAAAAGTTAATCACCATTCTTGCTCCTCTAAATGAATAAGGCCAAGTGTGATGCACTTGGCCTTATTCATTCATCGCAAATTTTCACTGTTAAAAATTATCTTCCTTATCGTCTTTTACTATATACAGTGACTTAAATGTTTTGGGCGCACAGCCGTACTCTTGCTTGAATAATTTACTAAAATACGAGACGTTGTTATATCCAACCGAGTAAGCAATTTCAGAGACATTAGCCTCCTCATTTTCAGTAAATAATCGTGCCGCTTCAGTGAGTCGCAATTTGTTTAGATAGGTGCTAAATGTGAGACTTAGTTCTTCTTTTAGTATCTCGTTAATTTTGGTTCGATTAATACCCAAGCTGGCCGCAGCCATTTCAAGACTAAGCTCTGCGTTGGAATATTCTGTCGCCATATAACGCAACAGCAAACTTTTTTCTTTGTCCTTTTGCGGCTCTATAGATAATTTTTTATAGGCAATTAACTGTTGGTCCTGTTTGACCTTTTCTTTTATTTCAATCGTAAGCACTTGCAGGTAACGTCGAAATAGCCATACAAAGAATAATATCCATATGCCAATACTGAGGGTGCCTGCACCGTAGAGGTAGCGGAAGTCTTTTCCTTGCAGTTCTATATCAGTCATCCGTATATGGGATTGTGTATTAATAGGGCTCTGTAAAGAATTTACCCACGCAAAGCCCATGGTTTTATCCAGCTGATAGGATGTATCGCTGAATTCAAATCCATAGCGCCCCAGCCACCAATGGGGTGTATCAAGGTCATCAAAGTCAATACTGATCTCAGTCCAATTCTTGTCGCATGAAAAAGCAGTTGAAGATACGCGACGTGTAGCCATATTGTTTAGATCCGTCACTTTTTCGTCAAAACTGAACAGCACAAAAAGCAAAACGTTTTTGGGATCGCATTGGATTTTGAAAACAATATTTGAATAGCGAGTAAGATCAAGTTGCACGTAAGATTGAATGGCATCCACAAAGTACATGGAATAATGAGTGTAGGGGAATGGTTCTACGGTACCTAAAAAGAAATCATATTCTATGGTGCCCACTTCATTTTTTAATGTTAAACGAGTATCGCTAACTTGCTTCTTTGGCTCGGTTGCGGATACCCAGAGTAGGTTTTTGTCGCGTGCAGGAAATACAGAGGCGTGAAGCGTTGACTTTACAATACCTATGTAGGCCAATATCCCTGTAACAAGGACTAACAATAAAAAGACAATGAGCGCGTTGCGATAAAACTTAAGCATTTGTGTGAAACCACGTTGAGTCTGCGCAGGCAAAAACGCTGGTTATTATGTTTGGTGTGGAGTGTCACTCTATGTACAGCGATTACGGAATTAGCCTATCAGCGTGTTTTTCTGTCAAGTAACGGCCGAAAGCTGAGTGTATTGGTGCAAGGTGACTATATCATAATATCAGACATGTTAAGGCTTTCTGCAGTTTGACCTGCAGGCCAAGGCCACTGCTGCCGGAATCAGATAAGGTCTGGTAATTTTTGTCGGTGGCATCAAACTTTGGCGCACGGTGGAGCTCTGTTTATGCCTCTGAGCATCAATAAATGGCCATCAATACGTGTTTGTTATTGTTGACCCTATGAAGCGCTGGCATGGGATCTATGCGGTAATACGATAATGTATTGCCGTTATTCAAGGTTGGCGGCAATTTACTGAGGGATTGAGGAAAAATGGTGGGCCCAGCTGGACTTGAACCAGCGACCTGCCGATTATGAGTCGGATGCTCTAACCAACTGAGCTATAGGCCCTTAAAGGAGGTGCTGCATTGAGCAGCGCGGGCGCATTATAGTGGCTCACACTGTGCGTGGCTATAGTTGATAAGTTTTTGTGTGGACTAAAAAAATAAAACCCGCTCATGGCGGGTTTTATTTTTTGCAGCTGAATAATTAATAAGCGAATTATTAATCGTCGAGGAAGCTGCGCAGATGATCAGAGCGTGAAGGGTGACGCAGTTTGCGCAATGCTTTTGCTTCGATCTGACGGATACGCTCACGCGTTACATCAAATTGTTTGCCCACTTCTTCCAGGGTGTGGTCGGTGTGCATGTCGATGCCGAAACGCATACGCAATACTTTGGCTTCACGTGCGGTGAGGCCAGCAAGTACTTCGCGTGTTGCTTCCATCAAGCCTTCCATTGTCGCTGACTCCACCGGGGAAATAATGGTGGTGTCTTCGATGAAATCGCCCAGATGCGAATCTTCATCGTCGCCGATTGGCGTTTCCATGGAGATAGGTTCTTTGGCAATTTTCAGCACTTTGCGTACTTTATCTTCCGGCATTTCCATGCGCTCGCCGAGTTCTTCCGGCGTTGGCTCACGTCCCATTTCTTGCAGCATTTGACGCGATACACGGTTGAGTTTGTTGATTGTCTCAATCATGTGCACTGGAATACGGATGGTGCGCGCCTGGTCGGCGATAGAGCGGGTAATCGCCTGACGAATCCACCAAGTGGCGTAGGTCGAGAATTTGTAACCGCGACGGTATTCAAATTTATCCACCGCTTTCATCAGGCCGATGTTGCCTTCCTGAATCAAATCGAGGAATTGCAAACCGCGGTTGGTGTATTTTTTCGCGATAGAAATAACCAGACGCAGGTTTGCTTCCACCATTTCTTTTTTCGCGCGGCGTGCACGTGCTTCACCAATCGACATGCGACGGTTGATGTCTTTGATGCTCGCAAGGCTCAGGCCGCTTTCAGTTTCGATCTGGGCGAGTTGCTGCTGTGCTGTTTGTACATCCGGCAATACACGCTCAAGTTTTTCGGCGTGATCAACTTTACCTTTCAAGAATTCAGGCAACCAAGCTTCGTTGGTCTCGTTGCCGGGGAATTCTTTGATAAAGGTTTTGCGTTGCATCTGGGCTCTGCGGGTACACAGGTCCATGATGAGGCGCTCTTGTCGACGAACTGTGTCGAGCATATCGCGCGCTTTGGTATAAATTGGATCGAACTGACGGGTAGGCAGTTTGAAGAACTTGAACAAATCGCCGAGTGCAGACAATTCTTTTTCGGCTTGTTTACTGCCGTAGCCGTATTTCGCGAGCGTTTTGTTGGTTTTGTCTTGCTGCTTTTGCAACTCTTCAAAACGTACGCGGGCTTCTTCCGGGTCTACACCGGAAACGGCTTCTTCTTCATCTTCTGATGAAGATTCTTCCTCGTCATCGTCGCTCTCTGGTTTTGCACCGGCAGCGGCAACAGGAATTTCTTCAACTTCAGCGAGTGAGGCAGGGATATCTTCTACCGGATCGAGCCAGCCGATAATCACATCCGCAAGGCGACGCTCTTCTTTGGCGACCAGCGCGTACTCGTCGAGTACTTGTTGCACTGCGCCCGGCCAGTAGGCGACGGCGTGCATCAGCTCGCGTACACCTTCTTCGATGCGCTTGGCGATAACAATTTCGCCTTCGCGGGTCAACAGCTCAACTGTGCCCATTTCGCGCATATACATACGCACAGGGTCAGTGGTACGGCCGGTTTCGGTCTCTACTGCAACCAGTGCGGCGGCAGCTTCGGCGGCAGCGATTTCATCTGCTGCAGAGTCACCATCGGTCATTAACAGGGTGTCGGCATCGGGCGCCGTTTCATAGACGCGGATACCCATGTCGTTGATCATCTGAATGATGTCTTCGACCTGATCCGGATCTGAAATGTCTTCCGGCAGGTGATCGTTTACCTCGGCATAGGTCAAGTAACCTTGCTCTTTACCGCGGGCGATCAGTTCTTTAATACGGGACTGTTGCTGTTGGACGTCTTCAGACATTCGAAACCCTATTTAAAACCTGGTGAGTGAAATGCAAAGCCCGAAATTATACTCCACTTGCTTGGGTGGATTCTAGGCGGATGCTTGGTGATGCCACATTCTTCGGTGAGTTATGGCTAGATTGGGCTTTTTTTGATCAGTACAAGTGCTTATTGCTGCAATTTTGCCGCTAACGCGGCGCGCACTAATTGGTCGCGTTCTTCTTTGGTGAGTTGAGTTAAGTCGGCATTTTTCAATTTTGCCAAGGATTCTGCCGTTTTTTTCTGATTTTGCTGCAAACGCAGTTTTTCCATGGCATCGCTAAAGGCCGCTTGAGTGTCGTAATCGGCTTTTGCCGGTTTATCTTGCCGGCTGATGGTGAGCGCATTGGCCGCTTGCAGCAAATCATGCCCTGCGACTGCCGCCAGTCGCTCGGTATCCTCTGCTCCGTAAATACCGCGCCAATAACCAATCAAGTGTGACAAATTGTAATGCGGGCGCTCGTGCAGCACTTTGAGCAGTCGCCCGAGCATCAGGCAATCAAGGTCAGTTTCATTGCCCAGCCACTCATCGTGATTGGGTTCAAGGCTGGCAAGCGTTGGGTGCGTCAGCAAAAGTGCCAGCGCTTTGCGTACCGGCGGCATTAAATACTTTCCTGCAGCGCGCGCTTGCAGCTCGGGTTGGTATGCCTTCCGACCAGTTTTGCGATAAGCCTGGGGTTCTTCGTAATGTTCGTGATAATCCGCTGGTGGCAGCTCCTGCGGAAAATCGCCGTAATCGGCGTAGGCTTCCAGTGGCGGATGCTCCCATTCCGGTTCAGTTTTTTTCGGTAGGGCGACTTTCGGTACTGTCTCTTCCGTCTTTACTGGTGTGGGTGGCGCAACAAATAACGGCTGCATCTCCCCTTTGCTTTGCTGTTCCAGAATCAGCTCTTGCAAAATGTTGCGGTTCAATCCGGTGCGAGTGGCGAGGCTTTCAAACATCAGCTCGCGAAATACCCCTTTGGGTAGGCGATCCAGCAGCGGCGCCGCGCGTTTGCTAAATGTGGCGCGACCTTCCATGGTGCGGATATTCAAACCTTCCGCGACCGCATCAAATAGATAATCCTCAAATGGCACGGCCAGCTCGATCATGTGCTCGAATTTGTCCGTGCCTATCTGGCGCACTAATGTGTCCGGATCTTCACCTTCGGGTAAAAACAGGAATTTCACTGTGCGGCCATCGGTCATGGTATCGAGTGAGGCCTCCAGTGCGCGATGGGCGGCGCTGCGGCCAGCCTTGTCGCCATCGAAACAAAATACCACTTCATTGGTGTATTTAAAGGCGCGGTCGAGATGGTCTGGCCCGCAGGCGGTGCCAAGGGTTGCCACGCCGTAGCCGATCCCAAATTGCGCCAGGCTGACCACATCCATATAGCCTTCTACCACCAACAAGCGTGGTAACTCGCGATAGGCGAGGCGCGCTTCGTACAGGCCGTAGAGTTCCTGGCCTTTGTGGAATACCGGGGTTTCGGGCGAGTTGAGATATTTGGGTTTGTCGTCGCCCAGTACGCGCCCACCAAAGCCGATTACCCGCCCGCGGGTGTCGCGGATGGGGAACATAATTCGATGGCGAAAGCGGTCGTAGAGTTTCTTTTCCTGCTCCTGATGAATCAGCATGCCGCCTTCGATCAGTAGGTGTTTGTCTTCATCATTGTGGGCAAGGCTTTTTAGCAAGTTGTCCCAGCCGGGCGGTGCGAAGCCGACGCCATAGCGCTTGGCTGTTTTGCCGTCGAGTCCGCGATTTTTTAAATAATTGACCGCGAGGTGCTTGCTTGGGTGGTGGCGCAACTGCTGCTGGTAAAAGTCATCGGCCTTTTCCAGCAGTGTATAGATGCTGCGTTTTTCTTCTTCGCGTTTTTGCTGGGCTTCAGTTTGGACTTCGCGCGGAACTTCCAATCCGGTCAGGCGAGCAAGCGATTCAACGGCTTCGGGGAAGCTGAGGCGCTCATAATCCATCACAAAACCGAGTGCATTACCGCTCGCGCCGCAACCAAAGCAATAGTAAAACTGCTTTTCCGGGCTGACGGTGAAGGAGGGGGTCTTTTCGTCGTGGAAGGGGCAGCAGGCGCTGTAGTTCTTACCGGTTTTGCGCAGCTTAACGCGACTATCGACCACATCGACTATGTCGAGGCGGTCGAGCATGTCATCGATAAAGCTTTGGGGGATAAGGCCGGCCATGGGGTTGTCGCCTGAAAAAGACAGCTAGAAGCTAGCAGTTGACGACTAATTACTCAACTTGGCTTTAAGCAGCTTGCTTACATCGCCCATATCGGCGCGGCCTTGCACTTGTGGCTTGATTAGCGCCATGGCTTTGCCCATATCGCGTGCATCGGTCACGCCGGCATCGGTCAAGGCTTTTGCAACTATGGCATCAAGCTCGGCAGCGGTTAGCTGGGCAGGAAGGTAGGCTTGGATTTCAGTGATTTCGTAAGCTTCTTGCTCGGCGAGCTCCGGGCGATTGGCGTTGCGATATTGTTGCTCGGAATCGCGGCGCTGCTTCACCATTTTGTCGAGCACGACTAAAGCGCGTGCGTCATCAACTTCGATGCGCTCGTCTACTTCGATTTTTTTGAATTCAGACATCACAAGACGCAAAACCGCGACGCGCTCTTTTTCTTTAGCGCGCATCGCGGTCTTTAAGGCATCATTTATGCGGTCTTTTAGCGTTGGTTGACTCATGAATCACCGGAGATTGAGTGAACAATTTGGGTACAGGAGTGGAACGCACAACTCGTTAATTGACAGATGCAAACAGGATAACGAGCGGAACCGGTCAAACTAATTACAACTACCGACAAAGTCGGTGGGGTTGATTAGTACAGACGGGTAAACTTTTTAGATTCGCGTTGTACCTTTTTTGCATGACGCTTAACAGCGGCAGCGGCATCACGCTTACGAACAGTAGTTGGCTTCTCGTAGCATTCACGAGCGCGAACGTCAGCCAAAATGCCTGCTTTTTCACAAGCGCGCTTGAAACGACGCAGGGCTACGTCAAATGGTTCGTTTTCTTTAAGTTTTACTGAAGGCATGCTGTTACCTTTAAAAAAGAGCTAATAAATGATGTCTTGTGGATAGCGCCAGTGCATAAATGCAGTGAAGTATCCGAGGGGTGCGGATTCTATACGCTTCTTATTGCAGCCGCAACCTTGCGCGCGCGACAGTGCTGGGTTTTCGCAATGCCAGCCTTTATCATAGCGCCCCTACGATGCCCCGGTAGCGGGTGCCCGGATTAGTAATTGCCTCCTGCGTGCAGGTTGGCCAGAGGTTGGTTTATGCGTGTATTGGGGTTGGAGACATCCTGTGATGAAACGGGTGTGGCGGTTTATGACAGCGAGCGCGGCTTGCTGGCACACACGCTTTATACCCAGATTGCCCTTCATGCGGAGTATGGCGGTGTGGTGCCGGAACTGGCCTCACGCGACCATGTGCGCAAATTGCTCCCACTTATTAATGAAGTGATGGCTAAAAGCGGTTCTACCCCTGCCGATATCGATGGTATCGCCTACACCTCAGGCCCGGGTTTGATCGGTGCGCTGATGGTGGGTGCTTCGCTGGGCCGCTCATTGGCTTATTCCTGGGGAATCCCTTCTGTTGGTGTCCATCATATGGAGGGGCATCTACTCGCGCCGATGCTGGAGGCGAATCCACCAGCGTACCCATTTGTGGCATTGCTGGTTTCCGGCGGCCATACGCAGCTAGTGAAAGTTGATGCGCTGGGTGAATACGAATTACTGGGTGAATCGATTGATGATGCGGCGGGTGAGGCATTTGATAAGGCGGCCAAAATGCTCGATCTGGATTATCCCGGCGGTCCGCAAATCGCCAAACTTGCCGAGCTCGGAGTCGAGGGGCGATTTAAATTCCCGCGCCCGATGGTAGATCGTCCCGGTTTGGATTTCAGCTTTAGTGGTTTAAAAACGGCGACGCTTACTACTGTCAATGCCAATAAACAATCCAATGGTTTACCTGACGACCAAACCTGCGCCGATATCGCCAATGCATTCCAGGCTGCCGTTGTCGATACGCTCGTGATCAAATGTAAGCGCGCGCTTGAGCAAACCGGAATGAAAACGCTGGTGATTGCCGGTGGTGTTTCTGCCAACAAAAAACTGCGCGCCGATTTGGATGCGAGCCTTGCAAGAATTGGCGCAAAAGTATTTTACGCACGCCACGAATTCTGTACCGACAATGGTGCAATGATCGCCTACGCCGGCTGCCAGCGTTTGCTTGCCGGTCAACATGAAGGTCTTGCTATTAACGTGAAAGCGCGCTGGCCGCTCAATACTCTCTCCTCACTTTAAAAGAATTTTTTATGGATATTGTTTACATCCGCGATTTGCGTATCGATACGATTATTGGCATTTACGACTGGGAGCGCGAAGTGCGCCAAACCGTAAGTATTGATTTGGAGATGGCGAGCGATATTCGCAAAGCTGCCGAAACCGACGATATCCAATACGCGTTGAATTACAAAGCGGTTTCCAAGCGTTTGATTGCCTATGTTGAAAATCGCAATGCCTTATTGGTCGAAACCCTTGCAGAAGAAATTGCACAAGTGATTCGCACCGAGTTCAATGTGCCCTGGTTGCGTTTACGTTTGAGTAAACCGGGCGCAATTCGCGGTGCGCGCGATGTTGGATTGATTATCGAGCGCGGCGCAAAGCCGGGAGCGCTGCCTGAATGACTGCGATTTATTTAAGCTTGGGCAGCAATGTTGATCGCCATAAAAATATTACGGCGGCATTGGATGCTTTGGCGGAATTGTTTGGTGTTTTGAAAATATCGTCAGTTTACGAAAGTAAATCTGTCGGCTTCGATGGCAGTAATTTTTTTAATTTGGTGGTTGGTGCTGACACGGATTTATCGATAGCTGAATTATCGGAAACCTTAAAGCACATTGAAGATGAAAATGGTCGTAAGCGCAACGGGCCAAAGTTCAGTCCGCGTACGCTGGATATTGATATCCTGACCTACGGCGACTTTGTCGGCAATGAAAGCGGAATTGAATTGCCGCGCGCCGAAATTACCAAAAATGCGTTTGTGCTTTTGCCTTTGGCTGAAATTGCTGCGGATGTATTTCATCCAGAATTACAAAAAAGCTATCGCGAGTTATGGGCGGGCTACGATCAGACTTCACAATCCCTGTGGTCGATTGATTTTGAATGGCGCGGCAAAAAAATCTCTGCCGCTTAATCTTTTGCATTAAAGCCACTTCTTAAACGCAACAATGCCAAATCCCGCTGCAATTACCAACATCGCACCTAAAGTATAAAAATAACCGTAAGGTGCGTGCAGCTCTGGCATATTGTCAAAATTCATTCCGTAGATGCCGGCAATAAAGGTGAGTGGAACAAAAATAGCGGTGATAACCGTGAGTACGCGCATAGTGTTGTTCAGTTGATGCGAGCTAATCGATAGATAACCGTTGATCAAATCCCCGCAAATTTCGTAGTACATGGTGCACAAGCCATGCAGGCGTTCGCAGCGCTCGAATAAATCCTGTAGGCCGTGTTCTATATCGCCATCTTCATCAATCAATCGTTGGGGAATATCTTTTAGCAGATTGGTCACCAATTTTTCATGGTAACTAAAAATACGTTTTAGTTTGCGCAAGCGCGATTGATAGCTGATTAATTCGCGCATGACCTCATCGTTGGGGCGCTCTTGCATTGCATCTTCCAGCTCGTTGAGCGATGGCTCAAAGGCGAGAATTGCCTCCAGATAGCGGCCAACCGAAAAACGCATAATGCGCGAGGCGAGCAAGCCGGGGCTAACTAATAGATTTTCCTGATGGGCATTTTCCCAGTAGTGAACGATACCTAAAGAGGTGCGTGGATGGCAGCTGATCAGGCAGCGATCTCCGGCAAAGAGCGCAATCGTCATCTGCTGGATGGTGAGATCTTTATTGAATTCGGTAATGCCGCGATACAAAATTAAAGTGTAGTTATCAAAGGTTTCTGTTTTAGGTGGATGACGAAAACGTTGCACGTCTTCCACTGCGAGCGGATGGCAGCCCATTGATAACAGAAATTGCTTTTCGGCAGGTTGGTCTTCATTGAGCAGGTCGATCCAGATGTAACTGTTGCTGTCACCGCGCCAGCGTTCAATTAATTCAATCCCACCTTCCAGTCGTTCACCATTTGCCGTCAGTAATTGTGTTCTTATCATTTTTACCATCGCTAAAATTAAATTGTAATCGAGCGGCCGCCATCGACAGTCAATATTTGCCCGGTAATATAAGGCGCGCTTTGTGCAAGGAATAAAATAGTCTTGGCAATATCTTGTGCTTGGCCGCGCTGCTGCAGTGGAATACGCGCGAGCATTTTTTCCTTGTTGTCATCCGACAATTTATCTTCCGGGCATTTGTTGGTGTCATCCGGCCAAAGAATTGCACCTGGCGCTATACCATTCACCCGCACCAGTGGCGCCAGCTCCTGCGCCAATGTTTTGGTCAGCATCACATTGCCTGCTTTGGCGATGGAGTAGATGCTGTGTTTTTTGAGCGGCTTGTCGGCATAAATGTCGGCGATATTAATAATGCAGCCATGATGCTCGCTCAAACTTTGTGCAAGTGCTTGCGCGAGAAAAAAAGGTGCTTTGAGATTGGAGTTAATTAAATTATCCCAATCCTCCTCGCTGGAGTTGCCAATCGGAGTTGGATAGAAACTGGATGCATTGTTGATCAATAAATCGATTCGCTGCCAACGCGCCAGTGCTTGTGTTGCCAGTTCGTTTATTTGGGTGATGCTGTTCAGATCGGCCTGAATACAAATTGCGGAATTTTCCCGCTCTTCATTCAGTTCATCTGCCAACTCCTGCGCGGATTTTTCTGAGAAATGGTAGTGGATGACCAGATTAAAACCGGCGTGATGAAGGTGCCTAACAATTTCAGCACCAATGCGTTTTGCTGCGCCGGTAACCAGCGCAACTTTTGCCTGTGTGTGTGCTACGGACATGGGCTTACCTCTGCGTTAGTTATTAGTGAATTATAATCACGCGGATGGAGCAGTGGGGTGAATTACTCTTTAGTTGAGTTTGATTTTGTTAATTGAACCAGATTTTGCAAGCGCTGGCGATTAACTTCATCGCCAAAGGCCTGGCCAGTATGACCGCCTTGCTGGATTGCTGCCATATCAATTGCTTGCGCTGCTTTTAACGCTGCACGGAAAAAATCGGCTTGCGGATATTCACGATCTTCAAAACCGGTGCGACCACGCGCGTCGGCCTCGCAACACAATAAAAATTGTTCGAAGCGCTCCGGGCGACGAAATGCATCGTTGGATTGCAATACTTTTAATATGGTTGCTGGTTTTAATTCCAATGCACGATGGCAGTGGGTATGCCACTGCGCGACCATCAATGCCAGATCTTTATAATCTTTGGGCGCTGCTATACGTCCGCACAGTTGTTTAACGAGCGGCAAACTGCGTGCTTCATGGACGATGTGGCGTGGCCACTCCTCGCGCGGTGTAGTGGCTTTGCCGAGATCATGCAGCAGCGTTGCAAAGCGAACACAGGTGCTGGGCGATAATGCTACCGCTTGTTGAAGGCTCATTAGTGTATGAACACCGGTATCAATTTCCGGATGATGGGCTGCGGTTTGCGGCACGCCAAAAAGTGCATCAATCTCTGGAAATAAACGCGCGAGTGCATCGCATGAGCGCAGGACTTCAATAAATACTTCCGGATTCGGTTCACCCAGTGCGCGCTCGGTTTCTTTCCATACGCGCTCTGCGACAAGATGGTCAACTTCGCCATCGGCCACCATGGTTTTCATCAGCGCGATTGTTTCATCGGCTACGCGAAAACCGAGGGCGTGATAGCGCGCAGCAAAGCGGGCGATGCGTAAAATGCGCACCGGGTCTTCGGCGAATGCGGGCGATACATGGCGCAAGAGCTTATCGGCGAGATCCTGCTGCCCATTGTAGGGATCGATAATCGCCCCGTTTTCATCTTCGGCCATGGCATTGATGGTGAGGTCGCGGCGGATGAGATCATCTTCCAGTGTGACTTCTTCGCCGCAATAAAAACTGAAGCCGCCGTAACCTTTTCCAGTTTTTCGTTCGGTGCGGGCGAGTGCGTATTCTTCTTTGGTTTGTGGGTGGAGGAATACCGGAAAATCTTTGCCTACCGGGACAAAACCCTGTGCTTGCATTTCTTCAGGGCTGCTACCGACTACCACCCAATCGTGTTCGGTGACGGTTCGGCCTAATAACTTATCGCGGACAGCACCGCCAACCAGATATGTTTTCATTTCGTTTTGTTATTACATCTTTTCATTAAAAGTCGGGGCACGAGTATAGGGTAATTAATTGAATAAAAAAAATGCAAAAATAACTTGTGGCTGAACAGAAATTAAATTAACCTCGCCTCAGTTTTACAAATCCTTATAACCTTAGATCAATTAATTATGTATCAGATGAACTCCATTAAGCATACCGCCTCACTGCGACCAATTTTTTGGTGCGCGGTCATGGCGCGTTGCTTGGCGGAATTTGTTGATTAGTTGAATAATCGTTATAAACAAAGGCCGCAGCATAAAAACTGCGGCCTTTTTGTTTTCAGGGTTCAGTTTTTTAATTTCAGTTTGCTGATTCTTTATTGGCAGTCTCACTGATTTTTTTTGCTGCGGTCATTCTCTCGTAGGTTGCTCATCGGGCAATAAGGAGTTATGCCGTGGCTGTGTTATTTGCATATTTTTCAGTAGTACTTATTTGGGCTACTACCCCGCTTGCTATTCAATGGAGTAGCGACAGTATTAGTTTTATGGCTGCAGCTGCGTTGCGCATTGCTATTGCGCTAGCTATTGCACTGCTTATTCATGGGCTGTTACGCAAATCCCTTGCAACTTACTGGCAGCACGCGCAGATTTATTTTGCCGCGTCGATCAGTATTTTCCCCAATATGCCGGTGGTCTACTGGGGTGTGCAATTTATTCCATCGGGTTTAGTAGTAGTGATTTTTGCGATGTCACCCTTTGTTACTGGTTTGATGACATTGCTGCTGCTAAAACAAAATCCATTCACGCTAAAAAAAGTCATTGCGCTGATGTTGGCACTGGTTGGTTTGGTCATTATTTTTTATCACCAGTTTCAATTTAATGCGCGCTCCATCTACGGCATTGCCAGCATTTTACTGTCCTGCCTGATATTCAGTTTCAGTAGTGTGTGGGTGAAAAAACTTATCCAGCAACAGGCGGTAACGCTGGATGCATTTCATCAAATCAGCGGTGCATTATTGTTTTCGCTACCGGGTTTGTTGTTGTGCTGGTGGTTAGTGGATGGTGCTTTGCCGCAAGCGGTTTCGGTTAAATCAGGTGCATCCATTCTTTATTTGGCAATCATGGGATCGCTGGTGGGCGGCGCGTTGTTTTATTTTATTTTGCAGCGCATGTCAGCATCTGCTGTATCGCTTATTACGCTGATGACACCGGTGCTGGCGATCATTATTGGCAAGCATTTAGCCGATGAGGAGTTGTCGTCGCAAACCTTGATTGGGGTGGCAATCGTCTTGTTTGCGCTGCTGTTATATCTGCCCTGGTCGATACGTGCAGTTGCAGCAAAGGTAGATGCCTGGTTGTTACATCAAATGACTAAACCTGTACCGGACGAGAGCGAAACCAGCGTGCAGGAGGAGCTTCAAAAAATTAAGGATTACGTCATTCGCTTCAAATGAGTTGTTTTGGTGCGCGCCTGAGTGGCGCGCTCGGTTTTTATGCACCATGCTTGTGCTTGCGGTAGTTTTGTTTAGGGTATGCAATCTTGTATTCAACATATAACACAATGATTTAAAAGACAAAAATAAAACTGGCTTGGTAACTGCAATATTGCCATCAAGCTAGTGTGAATCATCAATAGCTGCCTTAAAAACTAACTAGTAAAGACCATTAAGAGGAAGAACTCATGAAGATGAAACAAAAATTAGTCGCTGGTGCTATCGCTCTGTCTGCTATGGCCGGTTTTTCTGTACCAGCGGCTCACGCCGAAGTTTCTGCGGCAGTTGGGGCTGCCAACATGTACTACTGGCGTGGTTTGGATTTGGGCAACGGTGATGCACAAATCTGGGGTGATTTGAAACTTAGCGGTGCTGGTTTTTACGGCGGTGTTTGGGCTGCTTCAGGTGATGCTGCAATGGGTCAGGAATATGACCTCTACGCTGGTTACGGCAACTCTTTCGGCGATTTCAAATTTGATATCAGCTACTGGACTTACTCTTATCCAAAACCAGCTAGCGCAGTTGAGTACATTGACGGTTTGCCAGTTGATGCAACTCCAGAAGCACTGTCACCAGGTGACTTGCAAGAAGCGGTAGTAATGGTTGGTTACGGCCCGGTTGCTTTCACTTATTACGACAATATTGACACTGATTACACCTACATGACATTGGCAGCTACTTTCGGTCCTGTAACCGCTAAGTACGGTGTACATGAGGATGATCTGGCGCACGTAGATATCACCTACGCTTACAACGACAAGCTGAGCTTCACCGTTGGTAAAGTGGTAGATGATGTAGAAGGTGCTTACAACGATGAAGCCAAAATCGTAGTAGCCTTCACCCTGCCAATCGAATAAGTTTTAACGACCTAAAACTGCTCGATAAAAAGGCAAGCTTCGGCTTGCCTTTTTGCGTTACGGATTTCCCTCTCGTCTTTCTGCTTATTTTGCCCTACGTCTTATTTAAATATTAATTATATGATTTAATAAAAGATTCTTCTCCAGCCCTTATGCTGCCGCCCGAACTCTGGTTCAATGCGCGCGAAACGGCTTACATCTTTATAAGGAATCTTGCATGTCCCGCTCTCCTATCCTTGTCACTGGCGGCGCCGGTTTCATCGGCAGCCATGTCTGTGTTGAACTGATCAATAGCGGCTATTTGCCGGTGGTGGTTGATAACCTCTGCAACAGCAAGCCCGAAGCGCTCAAGCGCGTGGCGAAAATCGCCGGGGTTGAGCCGATATTTTATGAAGTGGATATCAACGACAAAGACGCCCTGCGCAAAGTATTTGCCGCCCATCAATTTGAAGCGGTAATGCATTTTGCGGGCTTGAAGGCGGTCGGTGAGTCCAACCAAATCCCGATGAAATACTACCGCTACAACGTTGCGGGAACTCTGTCGCTCACCGAAGTGATGGAAGAGTTCAAGGTGTGGAAATTGATTTTCAGTTCCTCCGCCACCGTGTATGGCGATCCGGTTTCTGTGCCTATCGATGAAAGTTTTGCTACTTCCGCTACCAATCCTTACGGTCGCAGCAAATTGATCGTGGAAGAAATTTTGACGGATATCGCCAAAGCGCCCGGCAGCCAATGGAATTTCTCGCTGCTGCGCTATTTCAATCCGGTTGGCGCGCACGAAAGTGGTTTGATCGGCGAAGACCCGGCTGGCATCCCCAATAACCTGCTGCCTTATGTGGCGCAGGTGGCGATTGGCAAGCTCAAAGAGTTGAGTGTCTTTGGCGACGACTACAACACTGTTGATGGCACTGGCGTGCGCGATTACATCCATGTGGTGGATTTGGCTCACGGTCATGTGGCTGCGCTGAAAGGTCTGGATAAATCCGGCATTGGCTGCCGCGCTTACAATCTCGGCACTGGCAGCGGTTATTCAGTGTTGCAGATGATCAAGGCATTCGAAGTGGCAAGTGGCCGCGCTGTGCCCTACAAAATTGTGCCGCGCCGTGCAGGTGATATCGCCAGCTGTTATGCCGATCCGGTGAAAGCAAAAGCCGAGTTGGGTTGGACAGCAAAATATGACCTCGCGCGTATGATGCAAGATGCCTGGCGCTGGCAGTCGCAAAACCCGAATGGTTACGACAACTAATCGTTCGCTTTAATTGCGTTATCCGAACAGCCGATGAAGGAAACTTCATCGGCTGTTTTATTTTGTGGTCACTGATTCCTTGTCGGCATCAATAAGACGTGTAACTCGTTTCATCATCAGGTGTGTTTTGGGTGTAATTGGTTGCTCGCACAGCACATTTGTGATCGGTTAGGCATAAACCCATCTCACTTTCTACCGCCGCAAGTGAGATGCCCCATCTTTTTCTGCTTTTTCAAAAGTGAGAAGAGAAAAATCGGCAAATCAGTAATGCTGGCTAGTGTGTTAGTCCATCAACACCTAACCATAATTCCAATAAAAACCTGACTCGAACCTTTGCTTACAAACTTCGCGCTGTTATGGGGTTTGGAGTGGAGTTGTGTCGCAGTCATCACAACCAGCCAGTTCCCTTTATCCGGTTGCTTCATTCGCAATAAAAATAAGATCTCGTAGAGACAGGAATGTGAGTACCCGAAGGGAAATTAGTGGAGACAATTATGCAAACCATCACCCTGGGCCGGATGCTTTTCCTGCTCTGTTCGCTACTTATTAGTCACAATCTCTTTGCCCAAACCAATCTCGCATTGAACAAAACTGCCACTGCCAGCTCGGCTCTTACGCCGGCGCTGAATGCAGTCGATGGCAATGGCGGAACCCGTTGGGAATCGACTCATGGTGTTAGCCCGAGCTGGCTGAGTGTTGATCTCGGTGCGAGCTATAACCTGTCCTCTGTCGTTATCGATTGGGAGGCAGCAAACGCGGCCAACTACGAAGTGCAGGGCTCGGTTAACGGGACTAGCTGGAATACTATCGCCAGCCGCACTGGCGGCACTTTCGGCACCCGTACCGATACGGTCGCGGCGAGCGGCACTTATCGCTACGTGCGTATTTATTGCACTCTGCGCAGCACCGGCAATGGCTGGGGTTACTCGCTGTGGGAGTTAAAGGTGTATGGCAGTGCGCCGGTGAGCAGTTCATCCACCGCAGCAGCCACCACCAATATCGCCATAGGCGCGACAGCAACGGCGAGCACGCAGTTGCAACCCGCATCGCTGGTGAATGACAACAACGCCGGCAGCCGCTGGGAATCTGCCCATGGCATAGATCCAAGTTGGATCACCCTGGATTTCGGTTCAGCGAAAACCCTGGGTTCAGTGGTAATCGATTGGGAAGCCGCTAACGCTGCTAACTACCAAGTGCAAGGCTCAAACAACAACTCTACCTGGGTTGATTTGGCGAGCCGCACCGGCGGTACTTTTGGCGCCCGCACCGATACTCTCAGTGTTAGCGGCAGCTATCGCTACCTGCGCGTTTACGCTACCCAGCGCAGCGTGACCAATCAGTGGGGCTACTCGATTTTTGAATTGAAGGTGTACGGTGCTGGTGGTACTCCGGCCAGCAGTTCACCGAGCAGTGTGGCTCCCAGCAGTGCTGCGCCAAGCAGTATTCCGGCATCCAGCCGCGCATCGTCTTCTGCACCTTCCTCTACTCCGGTGGCAGTATCGTCCAGCAGTGTGGCGACCAGCATTCCCGCTAACCTGAGTTACAAGCCGCTGTTCCCGACCCAGTTCTCGCAAGAAGTATCGCGCAACTGGCGCATCGAGCCGGACGGCACCATCGTCACCTTTGGTAGTGGCCGCGCGCGTTCACGCCACGAAGCGGAAAGTATTTTCTACACCTTCCCGTCGTTCTATCACGAGCACCGCACCTTCAAATTTGAAGTGCATGACCACACGCCCAAAGGTGAATCGCGCGTAGAGATTTTCTACGAGCCCGAGTACGCCAACTTCAACGATATTGGCTGCCGCAAAAGTTTGTTTAACCCTTACCGCTCTTACTTCGGCGATAACGGCGGCTTCACCCGCATCGCGACTGCCGATCCGGCAACTGGAAAAGGCGAGCGCTGGCGCTGTGTGGGCACCCGTTTTGTACCGGGTGAGCGCGAAGGCCAAACCACTTTGCGCACCGGCGAGTTCTACGATTTTGAATTCCAGCAATGGCTCGGCTTTACCGATACTGACCCTAAAGTTAGCGCCCAGCGCGTGTACTACACAGATACCTTCCGCATCAAATTGGGAAGCCCTGGTTTGTACATTGTTAACAACGATGAGTTGAACGCGAAGCTGTCTGCCGGTGGCGCCGCTACTGCACCACCAGTGCGTGCATTTAGAGGTATCGCCCCAGAGAATGTGATCAGCACAAGTGGTGTGTTGGTGGATTCCAGCGGTCAGGGTTATATGCCAATTCGCTCGCCACAAGCCATCGCCAAGGGCTATCAAAAGCCGTCTTACCTGATTACTAACCCGGCCAATAATGCGACTGTTACCTATCGTGAAGGCACCCAGGTGTTCACTGATTCGGTGCTGGAATACACGCCTGGTGCAGCCAGTGCGTTTGTGGTTGAGCGCCATGAATATCTGTGGACCTCATTCTTCCGTGAAGCACTGAATACTCGCTGGGAAACCCACAATGGCTTCCTCAATGGCCGCCGCATTTTCCATACGGATTTTGTGAACGGTAAACATTTTGAGGCGGGTAACCCGGACTTCACCGAGTTGGCGAATCTCTCTACCGGTTTAACGATCAACAACTCCTGCGTGGGCTGCCACGTAAATAATGGCCGCGGTACCGCGCCAGTTGCTGGTCAGCTGCCCAACACCATGGCGGTGAAAGTCAGTTCCGGCAGCACTGATGCGCAGGGTAATGCCTTGCCACACGCTTACTTCGGTAAAGTGTTGCAACCGCAATCGCGCAACAGCGGCGTACCGGCAGAAGCGACTACCAGCCTGACTTACAGCACTATCAACGGCACCTTTAACGATGGCACTGCCTATCAATTGCAGTCACCTACTTATTCGGTGCAAGTGTTGGATCAAGCGGGCGGCGCAGTGAATTTCTTCTCGCCGCGTATGGCGCAAACCATTGTTGGTTTAGGTTTGTTGGAAGCGGTACCTGAGGCGACTTTGTTGCAACGTCACGATCCAAATGACAGCAATGGCGATGGAATTTCCGGTCGCGCAGTGCAAGTGACTGATGCAAAAACCGGCGACCAACGCATCGGCCGCTTTGGCTGGAAAGCAAATATCGCCACCCTTGAGCAATTCACTGCGGATGCCTTGCATGAAGATATTGGTGTAAGCACCAGCATGTTCCAGGGGCCAGCTTGTGGTGCTAACCAAACGGCGTGTCGCAATGCCGGACCAGCAGGTATCGAGCTGAATGATGCGCGTGTGAATCTGGTGACTGTGTATATGCAAGCGCTGGGTGCTCCCGCCCGTCGCCCTGAAACCGTAAACAACGCCGATGTGATTCGCGGTGAGCAAGTGTTTGCGAACCTGGGGTGCGGCGGATGCCACACGCCAAGTATGACCACCGATTACGGCCATCCATTGGCGGAATTGCGCGGTCAAACGATCAAGCCGTACACCGACTTGTTAGTGCACGATATGGGCGCTGCCTTGGCTGATAACCTGACTGGCAATGCCGCGTTGAATCGCGAATGGCGTACACCGGCATTGTGGGGCCTGGGTTTGACTGAGGCAGTTAACGGTCATAGCCGCCTGCTACACGATGGTCGCGCACGCAATATTAATGAAGCGATCCTGTGGCACGGCGGCGAAGCAACTGCCAGCCAAGCTGCATACAAAGCGGCAACTGCAGCGCAACGCAATGATTTGATCAAGTTCCTCGAATCGCTGTAATTTTTTAAGCGATTTGCAGCAATAAAAAACTCCCGTCAGGTAACTGGCGGGAGTTTTTTTATTTTGCTTTTGAACTTCTTTTCGGTGTGCATTATTCCAAGATTGATTCCGATGTTTCATTTGTGACCGTATGCAGCATGGATGCTGCATTCGAGCCTACATGGACGTATTCACGGCGTGTCACAGAGGGAACATCGGAGTCAAGCTCTGCACATTCGTAATGCGAACAAATCAAACCAAATCTTTATCCGTAGCAAACGACAGCGCAAATGATTTCGGCCCAACATTAATCGCGCCGGTCATGCTCATCATTGACAGCATGGTTTTGATGTTGTGCTTTTTGCAGAATTCACGGAACTCAACCAGAACCGGTTCATCTTTGATTTCTTCCAACAAACCGCCGTAGCTCATGGCGATGACTTCGCTGGTCAGGCCTTGTTTGATTTGTTTTTTCACGTGCACAAATAATTTTTCCAGCGCACCTAAAAAACCTTTGCCGGTATCGATTTTATCGGTCGCACCGCGATGCAATTGCACAATCGGACGCAGGTTTAGCGCGCTCGCCAATTTAAAGTTGATCCAGGAAATATTGTTGTCGCCTTTGCGCAAATGACGGCGTTCGCGCATATACGACAAATCATTCGGAATCAAATAACCGTAAACCTGGTCGCGCATATTGTCGATTTCGCGAATGGATTTGTTTAGCGTTAATTTATCGACTTGAATGCGTCTTACCAATTCGTATACGAGTAGTGCATGGCCGGTAAACATCGACATAGAATCGTAGAGGCGAATGCGGAAGGGGGCGCGGCCTTCGCTGCGTTCCATCTCGCGGAATTTTGGTTCGTTGACCAGCGCCGCCTCAGAAACACGTTTGAATACATCGCTCTTTTTGCTGTTGATGGTCACGACTTGCACCAAGTCGTATTTCGGCAGCAGACGCTCTTTGAGGATTTCAGTCATGTCGTTGACTGACAGTGGATCAGATTGCGCTAAACCATACACATCGCGTGAGTGATTCTTGTAAAAATTCAGCATGGTTTGCGGGTCGCGATAATCCATTTCCTGCCCCTTCGCGTGGTTGATATAAATGGGCAGCACTTCAATGTTGTGTTGTTGGATAAATTTTGCGGGCAAATCGCAAGTTGAATCTACGGCAATACACGTCCTGGATGACATCATCTTTCTCCACTGGGTTACAGCATTGTTGGGTTGCCGTCCTTGATAGATTGTTCCTGTCGCTCCCGCTGCTTTTTCAACGCGCAGCAGTTGAGTTGATGGTGCCAGTATCGGCCTTATGCCAATAAAGCAGTAGTCGCATAAATCACTATGCTTTGTGAGGCGATGCGGAAGTTGTTGTGAGGCGTAGACGGCAGGGGTGTGAGCTTTGGCTTACAAGGAGGTGCGAAAATCCGCAAAATGGTTATAAAGGGAACAATAGATGCAGCGCGATTTAGTCGGTAGCGGGGAGCAGTGGAAGGCAGACACTGAAACGCGCGCCGCCCAATTCGGAGCGATGGATGCTGATTTCCCCGTCGTAGCTGCGCACAATTTCGGCGGCGACGGACAGGCCGATACCTTGGCCGGGAATACTGGTATCCAGCCGTTGGCCGCGCTCCAGAATTCGCTCGGTCTGGTCTTCCGGAACACCGGGGCCGTCGTCTTCAACATCAATCCGCAGCCAGCCATCTTCAATAGTTGAACGCATGCGCACGTGTTTATTGCCGTACTTGAAGGCGTTTTCCAGCATATTTCCCAGTAATTCCATTACATCCTGTTCGTCACCGGCGACGGTGGAATTGGGGGTGAGATCCAACTCCTGGTCCATTTTTTTGTGCGCATACACTTTTTGCAGCGCGGCAAACAACCGCTGGGCGATGGGTTCGAGGCGGGTGCGGCGGAAGGTGCCTTTTTGCTGGCTGGATACCGCGCGCTGCAGTTGGTAAGTCACCACCTGGTTCATGCGCGCCACTTGTTCGCTGGCGATCTGCTGCAACTCGCTATCGGATTCCACACTTTCCACCAGTTTGCTTTGCAGCACGGCGAGCGGGGTTTTCAGGCTGTGAGCGAGATCGGACAGGCTGTTGCGATAGCGCTGGCGCAACGCCTGTTCGCGCGCGAGTACTTGATTGAGGTTATCGACAATTCGTTGTAGTTCGCGCGGGTGTTCACCAGCGATATTGCTGGTGTCACCGCTTTGCATCGCCTTGAGCGCTTGCGCGAGTTTGCCGAGTGGACGCAAGCCCCAGCGCAGAATCAGGGTTTGGGCGATCAACAGGAAAAATCCCGCCGCGCCCAGCCAGCGCCAGAGTTGGTTGCGATAGGCTTTGAGTTCGGCGTGATACTCCTCGGCACTGTGGATCACTACAAAGTGAAAAGGCGTGGGGTTTTCGTTGGCATCTTCCCAATTGACGGTGTAGCGCGCGATAAAGTGGAGTTTGTTGGCCAGCTCTTTTTCGCTAAACAACATCCTTCCGGGGTTATCGCTTTTGGCGATGCTTTTGTAGTTGGGCGGGTCACTTAATGCGGCGGAGTTGGAGTGCCAGACCGCCTTGTTACGGTTATCAAAGACATAGCCGTAGAGGCCAGAGTTGGGGTGTTCAAAATCCGCCTCGCTGAGGGTGACTGGCAGGCGCAAGCCAACAATCAATGAGTCTTTGCTGATTGGTTCAGCTACGCTCATCAGCAAGTTGACGTGGCCGCGCAAGCGCGAGCGCTCAGCGACTTCCAAACTGTTTTCGAACGCGCGATCAAGGAAAAAACCGGTCAACCCGAGGAACAATGGCAGCAACAGCGCCGATGCCAGCAGCAGGCGCGATGCAATAGAAGAGAAGCGGGCAATGACCACCGGTTATTGCTTGTCGAGGTTGAAGCGGTAGCCAAGGCCGCGCTGGGTGCTGATTAAATTCAGAGTGCCGTCCGGATCGAGCTTTTTACGCAAACGGCCGACAAATACTTCGATCACGTTGCTATCGCGGTCGTAATCCTGCGCATACAGATGTTCAGTCAACTCGCTCTTGGAGATGTTTTTGCCCGCATGTAGCGCGAGATAGGTGAGGGTGTTGTACTCAAAACTGGTGAGTTCGACCTCGGCGTCATCGCGGTACACGCGCTTGGCGCTGGTATCAATTGAAATTGGGCCGTAGCGCAGCGTGGGCGATGCATGGCCGCTGGCGCGGCGGAGCAGGGCGTGGATGCGCGCGCGCAATTCTTCCGGATGAAATGGCTTGGTGAGATAGTCGTCGGCACCGGCTTCCAGCCCGCTCACTTTATCCTGCCAGTTGCCGCGCGCGGTCAAAATCAGAATGGGGAAATTGCGCTCTTTCGCGCGCAATTCACGGATTAATTCGGTGCCGTCCAGCAGTGGTAGGCCGAGATCAATAATCGCCAGATCGTAGTCGTATTCGCTGCCGAGGAATAAACCTTCGCGGCCATCGGCAGCGGCATCACATGCGTATTTTTCATTCGCCATCAGGCTGAGGATTTGTTCGCGCAGGGGTTTTTCATCTTCAACGATCAAAATACGCATAAAGCTGTCCTGGTTTTACGGTTAGTTGTTGTTGAGTGTACAGGATTGGCGCGGTGCCTTAGTTATTAAGCAGTTGGCCGGTTTGCCCATCCACTTTGATGACCCGCATGCGGCCGGCATTAAGCACTTTTACGCCATAAATCACGCCATCGTCATTATGCAGGGTGTTGACGCTCATGACTTGTCCGCCGACTTTATTGCGCACCAACTCGGCGGCCTCAGCGGGAGTGAATTTGGGTTCAGCTGGCGCGGTTTTGATCTTATCAGGATTGATAAGGGACTTTTCGTGTAAATCGTTGGCGTTACTGGAAGGCAGGCCTAAATCACCGCCCAGTAAATCTGGCTCGGCAGTGCCGGGCAGGGATACAAAAATTAACATTGCCAGCAGTAGTGCTGGCAAGCGCGAGAGACCCGGGCGGGTATCGAAGGTTTTTGAGTACAGCATGACAAATTCCAACAAGGAGGCGTTCGCGAAAATACAACGCCTTCACTATCGCCCGTGTTTGCGCAAAGGTCAATTTGACCAGTGCGCATTCGCTCGGGATATTAACGACGACCGCGTACGTGGACGATACGGTCGCCAGGGTGATGGCGGGTTTCGGTGTGGTAAATACGGTCATCGTAACGGTAAGTCACATCGTAACCCACCAACTGACGTTCGTACTCAGTGCGATAACGCGTGCTGCAGACTTCGCGGTCTTCATAGTGGGTAACACGACGGCTGCCACTGGCCGCATTATTACCAATCGCAGCACCAATTAAACCACCGGCGGCAGTTGCATGGCCATTGCGACCTACTTCATGGCCGATAGCTGCGCCAATCAAACCGCCAACGACTGTGCCTTTAAAAGAATCGCCGCCGCGCTGGCGTTCGCTGTAAGCCACAGTTTCAACGCGGCAGGAGTCCATCGGGACTTCCACGGCGACTGTGCGATAAATCGGCCTGCTCGACACCACGCGCGCATATTCGGTGTATTCGACTACCTGATAACTGCGATGATGATCGTGATGTCTGTGCTTATGGCGATGGTCGCGATCAGCCAGGGCATTGTTAGCCAGCAACAGGCTGCCGGCCAGGGTGCTGATTAATAACAGGCTTTTCATGATGAGATGCTCGCGTAGTTGACGGTGGCTCCGGATCGCTCGGGAGTAGGTTCAGACTAAGCTTTTTAATCTGAACAAAAACTGAAATCGCGGTGCACAAACTTGTGCGCGCCTTCGCAATCCGGATAAACCGCTGCAAAGCGGACAATTCGCTAAATAAAGCCCCGTATTCATTGAATAAAGCTGCGTGCAGCCCCAAAAACGGGCGCAAGTCGGGTTATAATCGCGCCTATTTTTTCCGAAATGTCTGCAACAGGTTGTTTCATGTCTGAATTGAACGTCAAAGAGTACATGGCCGAGCTTGGCCGCAAAGCGCGCACTGCATCCCGCGTGATTGCCGCCGCGCCTACCGCGTTAAAAAATAAAGCGCTGATTGCGATTGCCGATGAGTTGGATAAATCGCGTATTACGCTGGTAGCCGAGAACCAAAAAGATTTGGCCGCCGGTAAAGCCAATGGCCTCGATGCCGCTATGCTCGATCGTCTGGCAGTCAAGCCATCGACAATCGACGGCATGATCGAAGGTCTGCGCCAGGTTGCAGCATTGGCTGATCCCTGCGGTGAAATCACCGGCATGAGCTATCGCCCGAGTGGAATCCAGGTCGGCAAAATGCGCGTACCTTTGGGGGTGGTGGGGATTATTTATGAATCGCGCCCCAACGTGACTATCGATGCAGCGAGCCTGTGTTTGAAATCCGGCAACGCGGCCATTTTGCGTGGCGGCAGCGAAGCGATTCACTCCAACCGCGCCATCGCCGCCTGTTTGCAAGCGGGATTAAAAGCCGCTGGTTTGCCTGCCGATGTAGTGCAAGTGGTTGAGACAACTGACCGCGTTGCCGTAGGCGAATTGATTGCCATGCCGCAATTTGTGGACGTCATTGTTCCTCGCGGCGGCAAGGGTTTGATCGAGCGCATTAGCAACGATGCGAAAGTACCAGTGATCAAACACCTCGACGGTATTTGCCATGTGTACATCGACGATAAAGCCGATC
>NZ_JBCECX010000026.1:0-64326 GCF_039207905.1 Cellvibrio sp. | reverse complement strand
CCGCAATGCTTGCTAGAGACGCGAGGCGCAACCACATCGATTCGCTACGATGATGGGCGCAAAGAGCACTCCCCGCTCGATCCCTTTTTGCTGCTGAAACAACTCCTGCCTGTAGATGAATACTTAAATGAGCTTCCCTTTAGCGGAGGCGCGCTCGGCTATTTTGGCTACGATCTTGGGCGCCGGCTGGAGAAACTACCTTCCCTCGCGCTCGACGATATAGCGCTACCGGATATGAGTGTGGGCATCTACCCTTGGGCGATTGTGCAGGATCACCTCAACCAAGAAGCCTGGTTAGTAATCAATCAGCAACTGAGCGGACACCTCGGCAGCGCTTATAACTTTTTGGAAATCGAGCAACTTTGCGCTAAAAACTCAAAAAACCAAGTGTTCCACGACTTAAGGTCAAACATTAAGTCCGATCAAAATTCATTCAAAATCAGTGCGTTTGAGCAGAATATTAATGTTGATCAATATCAGGCCGCATTAGAAAAAATCGACAACTACATTCACGCAGGTGATTGCTACCAAGTTAATTTTGCCCAGCGCTTCAGCGCTGAATTTAGTGGCGATCCTTTTGGCGCCTATTTGGTGCTGCGCGATGCGCTTCCCTCGCCTTTCTCTGGCTTTATGCAATTGGAAGGCGGCGCGATCCTGAGTTTATCGCCTGAACGATTCATTCACGCCAGTGGCGCGCGAGTTGAAACCAAGCCCATCAAAGGCACCATCAAACGCGGCAAAACTCCAAAGGAAGATGCCGAAAACGCGCAATGGCTGCAAAGCAGTCTGAAAAATCGCGCCGAGAATGTGATGATTGTGGACTTGTTACGCAACGATTTAAGTAAACATTGCACCAATGTTCGCGTCCCGGCACTTTGTGAACTACAGACATTTGCTAATGTGCATCATCTGGTAAGTACGGTAACGGGCGAGTTAAGAAGCGAAGCAACGGCTATAGACGTACTGCGCGATGCATTCCCTGGCGGCAGTATCACTGGCGCCCCTAAAATCCGGGCAATGGAAATCATCGAAGAACTGGAGCCCACTCGCCGCTCGCTTTATTGCGGCAGCCTTGGCTATATCAGTACCGACGGACAGATGGACACCAGTATTGCCATTCGTACCCTGGTTTGTGACGGGAACAAAATTCATTGCTGGGGCGGCGGCGGAATAGTGGCGGATTCAGAAATTGAACAGGAATATCGCGAATCGATTGCAAAAGTTAAGGTGTTGATGGACACACTTGAACAAAAGTTTAAAGGCTAATCAAATACCCAAATCCAATTAAAAACTCATACAAGAGGAGAGATAAGAATGCTGATTCAGAACCACGAAGTTGATCTGCAGACCCCGACCGGAATTATGCGTTGCTACGTTTATCATCCAAAAGATACCGCTGAAACCGCCGGTAAAAAATTCCCTGCCATTATTCTCTACTCCGAAATTTTCCAACAAACCTCACCCATTCGCCGTAGCGCACAAATTATGGCGGGTCACGGTTTTATTGTGATTGTCCCGGAAGTATTCCATGAATTAAATCCAATCGGTACCGTACTCGGTTACGACGATGCGGGCCGAGATAAAGGCAATGCCGATAAAGTCGCTAAAACACTTGAAGCGCACGATACCGATACTCAAACGATGATTGATTATGCGCAAACGCTCAGTTATTACTCCGGGAAAATCGGCGCAATGGGTTTTTGTTTGGGGGGCGGATTAGCTTATCGCGCCGCGATTCATCCTGCGATCGCTGCGACCAGCTGCTTTTACGCAACGGATATTCATTCAGGTTTGACGCCATCAAATTCAGGTAATGAAAGTTTGACGCGCACCGGCGAAATCAAAGGTGAATTGCAAATGATTTGGGGTAAACAAGATCCGCATATCCCGCCAGAAGGTCGCGCCAAAGTTTACGCAAATCTGGTTGCTAAAGGCGTTAACTTTACCTGGCATGAGGTGAACGGAGTGCATGCGTTTATGCGCGATGAAGGCGATCGTTACGATGCAGAATTGCAATTGTGGGGATACCAAACTGCAATCGGAATGTTTAAGCGCGCACTTTATTGATCGCAATTAGCCGAACTATTGGCGCTGTAGAAAGTCTGTCACTAACACGAAAGAATCAATCAGGAAATTACCATGAAAAAATTGATGATAGCGGGATTAGGAATTGCCTTAGCGTTGAGTGCTACCTCTTGCTCCAATAGTTCGAACTCGAACAAAACTGCTAGTGAAACGTCCGAATTAGGTTCCGGCATTGAGCTGGCCAGCATGGATACTTCCGTCAAGCCGCAGCAGGATTTTTTCCGCTACGTGAATGGTAAGTGGATCGACAATACACAAATTCCAGCAGACAAGGCACGCTGGGGAAGTTTTGATGCGCTAAATGAAAATGCGGAGAAGCAAGTTCTTGCACTGATAAAAGAACTGGCAGCCACTGCGCAAGTAAAAGGTTCTGATGAACAGAAAATTGCGGATCTCTATCAATCTTTTCTCGATGAGCAAAGCGCAGAGAAAAAAGGCCTAACACCATTAAATGCCGAGCTGGCACGAATTGATAAACTAAAAAACCATAAAGACCTAAGTATCTTGTGGGGCGACTGGCAGCGCTATGTTGTCACCTCGCCGATTGAGCTTTACGTCGGGCAAGACCAAAAGCAATCAGACCAATACATCACTGGGGCAAACCAATCTGGTATCGGCCTACCGGATCGTGATTACTATTTAAAAGATGATGCCCAATCAGTTGAACTGCTAAAAAAATATCAGGCATACATCGCCAAATTATGGACGTTGGCCGGATTAGCGAATGCAGAACAAGCTGCGGCCAATATCGTTACGCTGGAAAAGAAAATTGCGCAACTGCATTGGACCCGTGTACAGAACCGCGATAGAAACGCAACCTACAACAAGTTGAACTTGCAAGAACTCAATAAACTCGCTCCAGGTTTTGATTGGAAGGCTTTTTTAACAGAGGCAGATCTTGGTGCAATTAATGAATTGGTGGTTCGCCAGCCCACCTATTTCACTGCATTTGCAAAACTGCAAGCGCAAACACCGCTGGCACAATGGAAGCAATATCTAACATTCCACCTCATTAATAGTAATGCAACTTATTTAAGCAGCGCCTTTGCCGATGCAAATTTTGATTTTTATGGAAAAACGCTTAATGGTGTGCAGGAACAGCGAACTCGTGAAAAACGCGCAGCAACTTTAGCTGATAGCAACCTCGGCTTTATCGTCGGCAAAAAATATGTAGAGCGTCATTTCAAACCAGAAGCTAAAGCGCGCATGGATAAAATGATCCAAAACTTGCGCGTTGCGTTTGAGCAATCAATTGATGAATCGGCATGGATGAGCCCAGCCACAAAACAACAAGCAAAAGCAAAACTCGCCAAATTCAACACAAAAATTGGTTATCCCGATAAATGGCAGGACTACAGCTGTGTCAACATCGATGCTGAAGATTTAATTGGCAATGTGCGCAACACTAATAACTGTGAATACCAGCGTGTAATTAGCCAATTAGGCAAACCGGTTGATCGCACTGAATGGGGCATGACACCACAAACTGTAAACGCCTATTACAGTTCGACTATGAATGAAATCGTTTTTCCTGCTGCCATTTTGCAACCACCATTTTTTAATGTAGAAGCGGACGATGCAGTAAATTATGGTGCAATCGGCGCAGTCATCGGCCACGAATTCACCCACGGCTTTGACGATCAGGGCCGTCATTCAGATGGCGATGGAAACCTGCAAGACTGGTGGACCGAGCAAGATTCAGTGCAATTTAAAGCGCGCGCGCAACTGATGGTTGATCAATACAACGCCTTCAACCCAATCGATGATTTGCATTTACAGGGCGCGTTAGGTTTAGGGGAAAATATTGCCGACCTTGGTGGCGTTACTCTCGCGCACAAAGCCTATACCAATTCACAGTTGGGGAAAGCAGGAAAAACTATCGATGGATTTACTGCAGATCAACGCTTTTTTATGGGCTGGGCGCAAGTGTGGCGAATCAAATATCGCGATGAAGCGCTACGCAGACAAGTTATCACTGGTCCGCATTCACCGGGAATGTATCGTGTACTGGGGCCACTGTCGAACATGCCAGAGTTTTACCGGACTTATGATGTAAAGCCGGGTGATGGGATGTATCGGGATGAAAAAGTGAGAGTAAAAATCTGGTAACGGCAGGATAGTTTAGAGGGATCTGATGATCCCTCTAAACTAAAAATTACAAACTCAATTCACGATTACTTGCTTTGATGAACTCTTTCTTCAAATCTTCGTAAGTATGAACAGCTGGAAACTGAGGGAATTGATCAATCACATTTTGCGGTGCATGGAAAAGAATGCCTTGATCCGCTTCGCCCAACATAGTGGTATCGTTGTAGGAATCGCCAGCGGCAATAATGCGATAGTACAGAGTCTGCAATGCCAGAACTGATTGACGTTTTGGATCGCGCTGACGGAGGGTATAACCTACCACCATGCCGCGCTCATCTACATTCAAACGATGACACAGCAAGGTTGGAAAACCTAATTGACGCATCAGAGGTTGTGAGAACTCATAGAATGTATCAGAGAGAATAATTACCTGAAAACGCTCGCGCAGCCAATCTACAAACTCAACAGCACCATCCAACGGCTTGAGAGTTGCAATAACATCCTGGATTTCTTTTAAGCCAAGGTTATGCTGTTCCAGGATACGAAGACGCTGCTTCATCAACACATCGTAATCCGGGATATCGCGAGTAGTGGCTTTGAGTTCTTCAATACCAGTGACTTTCGCAAACTCAATCCAAATCTCAGGTACCAATACCCCTTCCAAATCCAGACATGCAATTTCCACAGCGACCTCCAAAACGGTTAATAATAAGGCGTTCAAGCCAAAAAGAATGGCGGCAATCTACCTGTTTTGCACAGCTAAAGCAAACCCGCCCAAGCTCGCTGGCTTGGGCTGAAAGCCCTCCTCTGGTATCCTGAACGGCATACTTATATAGAATTACCGTGAGCAGCTGAAATGACCGAAAACTTAATCAACCTTATCGACCTT
The DNA here is from genome assembly GCF_039207905.1 of Cellvibrio sp. Taxonomy (GTDB): domain Bacteria; phylum Pseudomonadota; class Gammaproteobacteria; order Pseudomonadales; family Cellvibrionaceae; genus Cellvibrio. Next base: position 59,264 of record NZ_JBCECX010000026.1, on the reverse strand, counting down.
GAAGCTAAATTCCAGCAGGAAAGCCCCCAGAAAGTCATTAAATATGCACTAAACCAATTCGATAATATCGCCATCTCCTTCAGCGGAGCGGAAGATGTCGCATTGATTGAAATGGCTCGTAATTATCGCCCGGATGTGCAGGTATTTTGCTTGGATACTGGTCGATTACATCCTGAGACTTATCGGTTTATCGAAAAGGTACGCAAACACTACGGAATTAAAATTGATGTGCTTTCACCAGATGGCGAAGCCGTGCGAGCATTAGTGAAGGAAAAAGGCCTATTCAGTTTTTATGAAGACGACCACAAAGAGTGCTGCGGTATTCGTAAAATAGAACCTCTACGCAAAAAACTACTAACACTTGATGCGTGGATTACCGGGCAGCGTAAAGACCAGAGCCCTACTCGCGCAGAAATTCCTATCATTCAAGATGATAAGTTGTTTGCTCGCCCAGGCGCAAAGCTGACCAAGTTTAATCCTCTCTCTAATTGGTCATCGAAGGAAGTCTGGGATTATATTCGTTTATGCGAGGTCCCTTACAATGAACTCCATGAGCGGGGATTCATTTCGATAGGTTGCGAGCCTTGCACTCGCCCCGTGGCACCAGGACAACACGAGCGCGAAGGCCGTTGGTGGTGGGAAGAAGCCACCAAAAAAGAATGTGGCCTCCATGCTGCAAACGTCGATAAATAAAATCTCATTTAACTACCACTGTCGCTCAGTATTAATGTCTAATTCTGAGCGACACGCTGGGACGCGTTTAAAAACTCCTCTACCAATCTGATGCTACGAACACGCCTGAAATTATTCGATAATTTTTGGTGAAATCCATATAAATAAGCAACGGTTGCATTTAGCACAACAACACAGCGCTCCAATTCAGAAATATCAACTAACGCCAATACAAGCGCACCCGAATCGTTCGAGTGGCTTAGCCGCGAAACAAAACCAGCAGGACTGTTCACCTCAGGAACCCAATAGGAGCAAACCCAATTATTGCGCTCTTGCTCGCAAGCATCGCAGCGCTCAATTAATGCCTGCAAGGTCTGACTCAAAACTCCCAACTCGCTAACGCTATGCATATTTCGTATCAAATCACCCATTGCAGGAACCTTCTGTTGAAAGCTCATGCTTTTTAACAAGGCCTGCCCCTGACTGAAAGGGGAATCCATAGCACCTAAAATTAACCCATCAACTCCTCGCTCCAATGCACCGAATGAAACAACTATCTGACCTAACAATTCGTACAAATGAGTTTTAGTTTGTAGGTCTGCCATGAATACCTCAGGTAAATAATCAACAGCAGGCAAAGACCTACCGCAAACACCATGGCATATAAACACACAGACAAAATTGAGGGGAATAACAGAGGATTACAACGAAAATTACTAGGTTACAAAAACAAAAACGCCCGCATAACAAAGATTATGCGGGCGCCTTGCATTCAAAATTACTTAAAATTTTAAATCTTATTTTACACTTGCAGCGTGAATTGCCCAAAGGCGAGACATAAGAGCAAGCTTGGAAGAAGCCGGCACCTTCTTAAATGCCTTAATTGCTTCATCTTTATTTTTCAGCCCCAAGTACGCAATACCCAAATTGATATTTACGTCATCCTGAATCTTGATGCCACCTTTTGCCAACCCTTTAGTGAAGGCATTAACAGCATTTTGAAATTGACCGTGACCAAGGTAGGCTTCGCCCATTTTCACAAGAGCTTCACCATTTGGCTTAGCCAATGCTTCTTTTTCAAGTGCTGGCAACAAGGCTACGTCTTCTGCAGCTTGCTTCTTTGCAAGAGCCAAAAGCTTAACTTCGCGATCTTTAGTTGCACTAACACCCAACTTACCTTTTGCAAAACCATCCTCAAGGAAGAATTTAGCATCGCCCGGGTTAGTAGTTGCGAGAGCAAGTTCAGCTACTTCTACATATTCACTTTCACCCATCAAGCCTCTTGCATGCAATAAACGCAAATACATAATGATTTGACGATCACTGAAAGATGAGTCTGAAGCGTATTTAAACATGTTTGACCAATATTGGTCAGATGGATAATTTGCAAGCAAACTCTCCAAAGTAGTAACAATTTCCTTATTTTTGTCTTGATTGTATTGGGCGCTCAACAAAAGCTTCAACCAATCTTCTTTTGCAGCAGTACCTTTAGCCTTTCCAGCATTAATCAACGCTTGAGTAGCTTGTTCTGACTTTGCAAAATTATTTTGCAAATAATATGCTTCCGCAACCTGACGCATCACTTCAAGATCATTTGGGCTTTCTTTCAAATAACGCTCACTATACTGGATAGTTTTAGGGTAATTTTTCAAAGAAAAGTACAACTGGGAGATGGTCAATAAACGCTTCGGTACTTCTTCAGCTTTGAACTGATTAGCTGCCAACATCGTTTCATAAGTTGATGCCGCACCTGCATAATCTTTGAGATTCATCATGCAGTACGCAAGCATTTCATTAATAATTGCGTCTTCAGCGGGGGTTTTTCCAGGAATTGCTGCTGCTTCTTTGGTCTGGGCAAGAGCCTCTTTCCATTTTTTTGCAGCCATCAATTCTCTTGCTTTTTTCAGTGGCTTACCCACTTTTGCACTCACTTGTTGAGTTTCAGCTGCCTTGGCTGCATAAGCAGGCACAGAGCCGGAAACTGAAACAACAGCGTATGAACAAACGCTAATTAAGCCAACCTGCAAAAAAGTGCGAAAATGCTTAGTAACTTGCATAAACATATTATCCGTTGAAGTAACTATTAACAAAATCGGAAGCAATATTGCTTACTCGAATTTTTCGTTGCCTATAATGCCGATATTATCCAAACCTAAACGCTGTGCAGTCGCAAGAACCTGAGCAACAACATTATATTTTGCCAATTTATGCGGCTTCAAATGAATCTCTGGTCTCGGCTCGGTTTGAGCTGCATGAGTCATATAGCTTCTCAGCATCTCACCATCGCGAACCACATTACCATCCCAACGAATAACACCGTCAAAATCGATTTCGATAGAGACAATTACAGGTTTTTCAGTCGAAGGCGGCGTATTGTGGACTGGCAAATCCATTTTCACTGCGTGAGTCTGAACTGGCAGTGTGATAATTAACATAACAATCAGAACAAGCATCACGTCGATGAGTGGAGTGGTGTTCATCTCCACCATTACTTCATCATCACCTGACGAATTACCAACATTCATACCCATATTATCACCTCAGGTATTAAGAGTTCGAATTAACGGGTAGGTTCAGTAATAAAACCTATTTTACTAATACCAGCGCGCTGACAATACAAAACCAGGCGACCTACGTGCTCGTAACGACCATTTAAATCACCACGAATATGAACCTCTGGCTGAGGCTTCATCATCGTAATAGTTTTCAGCTGAGCAAGTAGTGCAGCTTTATCGGATAACCGAGAGTCATTCCAATAATATTCACCCTCTTTTGTGACGGCGATTACAATGTTTTCTGGCTTGGTTATTGTAGGCGTGTTGGAAACATTAGGCAGCTCTACCGGAACCGTCTTGATTACAACTGGAATAGTAATCAAGAAGATAATCAACATAACCAACATAACATCTACAAGCGGAGTTGTATTGATCGTTGAGTTGAGCTGGTCGTCACCATCACCAGACGATATATTCATGCCCATGATATGGCTCGCTTTATTTGAGTTACTTGCTGCACTCAAGCTTAAAAAGTTGAGCGCAGCAAAAAAATTAAATCAAAATATAATTAATCGTTCTGACCGCCACGCACGCCCATAGTCAATTGGGCATGAATATCAGCAGAGAAGGTGCGCAGATTATCAACAATCACTCTATTACGACGTACCAGCCAGTTGTAACCAAGTACCGCAGGTACCGCTACACCCAGACCGATTGCAGTCATGATGAGAGCCTCACCCACTGGACCAGCAACCTTATCAATACTCGCCTGACCAGACAGACCGATTGCGATAAGTGCGTTATAAATACCCCATACGGTACCAAACAGACCCACGAATGGAGATGTTGAACCAATGGTTGCCAAAACAGATAGACCGGTTTGCAATTGAGCAGTAACACGTTCTACTGAGCGTTGCAGCTGAACCCCCATCCACTCAGGGAAATCAATTTTATCGCCCTGACGTGATGCATGTTGTTTAGCAGCCAGAATGCCGTCTTCAGCAACAGAGCGGAAAGCGCTGTTAGCTTTGTAAGTATTCAAACCGTCGTTCAGATCTTTAGAATCCCAGAACTTACGAGTCAATTTAGCTTGATTCAACAAAACTTGTTGTTGAATCAACTTGGTCACCAAAACATACCAAGTTGCAGCTGACATGATCACCATAATGATCAAAGTACCACGTGCAACAGGGTCACCTTGTGCCCACAATTCTTTCAGACCGAAACCATGCGCAGCTTCTGCAGTAGCAGATTCTGCAGCAGACGCTGCGTTAGATGCGTCATCAACAGGAGTATCAACTGCAGCTGGATCAACTTGATCAGTAGGAAGTGAACCATCAACAGAAGCATTTGGATCAACTGGTGCAGCGCCATCTACCGGAGCAGAACCGTCAGGAGCAACAGATGCATCCTGAGTAACTGCCGCTGGATCAGTTGCAGTCGCATCCTGAGCAAAAGAAGAAGTGGCAAATGTTTGCGCACCTACAAGCAGCGCAAGCTGTAAAACAAAAAATGAGGAAATCTTTGCTTTCATTTTTAATATCCTAGTGTTGAACATAATTTTTTTGATAATTTCAGAGCAAGCCCTGTAACTACCAGGTCTAAAATTGCAATCAGCCTAAAAGTTATCGACCTTTTTCGTCTGAAATTTTGAAACGGAAATTCATGCGATACCAACATGCAGTAGGCTTATCGCCAATCATACAAGGTTCAAATCTCCAAGAACGAATTGCATGTTTAAGAGCCGCTTCATCCAAACGCTCGAAGCCACTTGAAACCGCAACCTTACCTTCCTGAACCTTACCGTTTTCACCCAAATAAAGTGACAAACCAACCAAACCTTCTTCACCCAAACGCAACGATGATGATGGATATGGAGGACGACTCAATCCCTTTTTGGGGATGCGAGGCGGCGTCGCTTTAGGAGCTTCAACTACTGGAGCCTGTTTAGTAACAGTAATCGCATTAGTATTAGCTGGAGCAGCTTCTGCAGTGAATTCGATATCCGGCGGAGGAACAAAATCCGGTGGTGGAGGAACGAATTCCGGTGGTGGTGGTGGTGGTGCTTCTTCTGGAGGAGGTGCTTCTTCTTCAATAATTTTTGCATCGATTTGCTGCTTGACTATGTCCATAGGATCATGGTTCAAACCCACCATCAATGCATAAATTACGACCAAGTGAAACACCACAACAGTGATTACACCACTAGCTTTTTCGACAGCACTTTTTTCTGGTTTATATGACATAGCTTGCACATCATCTTGTAAGTTAAAAAAACTAAATTAAGCCACTCAATCCCGTACAAAACTTCCGTACGAGTGCAACAACTAGTTTTGTTTATGCACTTTTGACGCCACTTTTACACTTTTTATATAGCAATAGACATATGAATTATGTGCCTTGCTTTTTAAAGCTATTTCCTTGAAAACAAAGAATAAATCCGTGCTTTATTATTTAGCTATCAGCGCCGCGAAGCCTACAATGAAGCGCTTCAATTAGCGAAGATAAACTACTAGCAAAAGTTTAAATTTTACGAAATATTTACAGTTCATTTTTATAGCCGCCTCTTCATTAAGTCGAGACATCAATAAACCAAACAGTAACAACATCAACATAAAAGCAATTATTTCAGTTATAAAAGTATAAAAACTTGCTATGTTGAGCAACATTCTATGACTTATTTTGCGCCAAGTACGTTAATAATTCGTAAAGCCTTCCAGCAAATTCAAGCAAGTTTTGGTCGCTTTTCAGCCAAAAGATTGGTTTTTGATCGAGCAAGGCCACTTGTGATGGGCTAATGCAGCAATTGATATAATCAAGTCTCTGTTTAAGCTCGATTACATTCAAGCGACCGGATTAAATAGCAATAAGAAATGAAATGCAAGAATTGATAGCCACCTAAATCAACAGATGGCTATCAGAGGGATAGCAAAAGAAAATGAAGTGTTAAAAACCGAAAAGACCTATAAAAAATTTCGGTTTTTACAAAAGGTACAATTTGAATTATTTTTCAACAAACGCACGTTCAATAACATAATCGCCAGCGATTCCAATGCGTGGGGAAACTTTCAAGCCCGCTGCATCCAGGATCGCACAAGTGTCATCCAGCATTCCAGGGCTACCGCACAGCATTGCGCGATCAGTTTCAGGATTCAGAGGCGGCAAGCCTATATCACTCAGCAATTTGCCACTCTGAAGCAAATCAGTCAGTCGCCCTTGGTTTTCAAATGCTTCACGAGTCACGGTTGGGTAATAAATTAACTTGGCTCGAGCATCTTCACCTAAAAATTCGTTTTCCAATAATTCTTTTGTTATGAAGTCACGATAAGCCAAATCATCAACCTTACGCACACCATGAACAACAATTACTTTTTCAAATTTTTCGTAAGTTTCAGGATCCTGAATCAAACTGATAAATGGAGCCAACCCTGTTCCAGTAGACAATAAAAATAAATTTTTACCTGGGTTTAAATCCGACAACAGCAAGGTGCCAGTTGGCTTACGACCAACCAAAATAGGATCACCTACTTTAACGTGTTGCAAAAGTGATGTGAGCGGACCATTAGGAACCTTGATGCTAAAAAACTCCAAGTGTTCGTCGTAATTAGGGCTTGCAATACTGTATGCGCGCAACAAAGGCTTATCATTTACGGTCAAGCCAATCATTACAAACTGGCCATTTTCAAAACGGAATGACTCATCGCGTGTAGTTGTAAAGCTGAACAAGCTATCGTTCCAGTGTTTTACTGTGAGAATTTTTTGCGTATTAAATGCGCTCATGGTTAAAAAATTTCCTTGGTTAATTAACGTTGCTGCAACGCGCTGTTTAGCGCTGGCAATGCTGTAAATAAATCGGCAACCAACCCATAGTCGGCATGCTTGAAAATGGGAGCATCGGGATCGTGGTTAATAGCAACTATTATCTTGCTGTCTTTGATTCCTGCCAGATGCTGCATAGCACCAGAAATTCCAACAGCGATGTACAGCTCTGGGGCAATAATAGTGCCCGTCTGCCCTACTTGCATATCGTTAGCCGCAAAACCTGCATCTACACATGCACGGGTTGCGCCCACAGCAGCTTCAAGATGTTCTGCAATTGGATTTAACAATTCATCGAATTGCTCGCCAAGACTACGCCCACCGGCAATAACAATGCGCGCCGAGTTTAACTCTGGTCGATCTGAATGATTAAGTGCTTCACTCACCCAACTACTAATACCGCGTGATGCAGGAACAGTAACTGATACTAATTCCGCATTACCACCACGCTCAGCAGCACGAAACGCTGTTGCACGAACAGTAACAATCTGCACCTGTTCGTTGTTTTGAATAGTCGACATTATGTTGCCCGCAAAGCTTGGGCGCACATATGTTGCAGGTGCCTGAATTTCCACTACATCAGTGATTGGTGCAATATCAAGGCGTGCAGCAAGGCTTGGGATCAAGCTTTTGCCGAAAACACTGTGCGCTGCAAGAATTACGCTGTATTCGCCAGCAATGCTGAGCCCCAGATCGAGCACATCCTCAACCAGCGGGTGCTGTAAGTGCTCGGCCTTTGCCACTAAAACACGACGAACGCCTGCTATCTGAGCTGCTTCAGTTGCTGCTGGCTCGACATTGTTGCCATAAACCAACAGATCAATAGGAAGATTCCATGCAGCAGCGGCGGCTACAGTATGTAAGGTTGATGGACGCAATGCCTTACCATCCTGCTCGGCAAAAATTAAAATGCTCATACCAACACCTCTGCTTCACGCAATCTTTCAACTAGTTCCTGCACGCTGGATAACTGAATAGCTCCCGGTCTCTGGGCTGGCTCATTTGCTTTCACCATATTGAAGCGCGGAGACAAATCAACACCTAAATCAGCAGCACCCAGTGATTCAATCGGCTTTTTCTTGGCCATCATCAAGTTAGGTAGCTTGATAAAGCGCGGCTCGTTCAGACGCAAATCAGAAGTAACAACAGCAGGCAGTTTGAGGCTAACAGTTTGTGTTCCCTTATCAACTTCGCGGGTTACCTCAATGCGATTATCATTAAGGGCAATAGCAGAAGCAAAGGTACCGATACCTGCGCCCAACAGGGCTGCCAGCATCTGGCCTGTTTGGCCGTAGTCCTCACCAACAGCTTGTTTACCCAAAAAGATCAGACTTGGCTGTTCGCGATTCACCACTTCCTTTAGTATTTTTGCAACACTTAGTGGTTGCAATGAAACATCAACCTCAATGTGCAACGCGCGATCTGCGCCCAGCGCGTAAGCGTGGCGCAAGCTATCTTTAACATCCGCCGCACCTATGGCAACAGCCAGAATTTCCGTAACCTGCCCGCGCTCTTTGAGGCGCACAGCCTCTTCGAGTGAAATCTCGTCAAAAGGGTTGATGGCTTTTTTGACATTCGCCAGATCCACCTGCCCTGTATCTGCATCGATATTGGGTTTTACATTGTGGTCGATGGTGTGTTTGACCGCGACAAGAACCTTCACCTTGAGCCTCCGCTATGTACATTCGACATTGAACTTGATGACCATTGTACTAATGGTTAGTATATTTGTTAAATTAATAATTTATATTTTCCATATTCACAAAACAGATATGCGATATACATTACGCCAACTAGAGATTTTCGTCGCCATCGCCCGCTCCGGCAATGTGTCCAGAGCGGCTGAATGGGTATCCCTTTCGCAATCTGCCGCGAGTACCGCATTGGCTGAATTGGAAAAGCAATTTGATTGCCAACTCTTTGATCGCAATGGAAAAGTGCTTAAACTTAACGCCCTTGGGAAGACCCTGCTCCCTATTGCCAGCGGCTTGTTAGCCCAAGCGAGTGAGCTTGAGCAATTGCTTGAGGGTAAATCCGCACTGGGAGATATCAATGTCGGAGCAACACTCACCATTGGTAACTATTTGGCAATTATGATTATTAGTGAGTTTATGCAGCACCATGTTGACTGCCATATCTCACTGCAGGTGAAAAACACCAATGCAATACTCCAACAGGTTGCAGGATACGAACTGGATCTGGGGCTTATCGAGGGAAGTTGCCATCATCCTGATCTGATTGCCGAACCCTGGATTGATGATGATCTTGCGGTGTTTTGTGCCCCATCACATCCGCTCGCAAAATCAAGCTCTGCAACTATGGAGGAGCTTATAGCGGCAACCTGGATTTTGCGCGAACAAGGTTCAGGAACCCGGGAGACATTTGATCAAGCTATGCGTCACCATTTGACCGGCTTGAATATTCGCCTTGAGCTTGAACATACCGAAGCAATTAAACGCGCAGTGGAATCAGGCCTTGGCATCGGCTGCATTTCACGCTTGGCATTACGCGATGCGTTTCGCCGCGGTAGCTTGATTGAAATAAAAACACCAATGCTGGATTTACGCCGGCAATTTATGTTTGTGTGGCACAAGAGCCGCTATAGAACACCATCGGTAATCGCCTTTCTCGACTATTGCCGAAAATTGACTGTGAACCTTAAACGCAGCGACGATATTAACCTACCGAATATAGCCTGAGCCTGTTATGACCCAACGAGACCAAATGAACTACGACGTAGTAATTGTCGGTGCCGGCCCTGCAGGGCTTTCTGCCGCAATTCGTCTGAAGCAACTTGCAGCAGAGCAATCTCGCGACATTAGCGTTTGCGTGTTAGAAAAAGCCGCTGAAGTCGGTGCACATATTTTATCTGGGGCGGTAATTGACCCTGTTGCGCTCACTGAGCTAATACCAGATTGGAAAAACAAAAATGCACCCGTAAAAACGGAAGTGAAAAAAGATAAATTCCTATTTTTAACAGAAAAAAATAATTACACAATTCCTGAATTTTTAATGCCACCCATGATGAACAATCATGGCAACTACATTATCAGTCTTGGCAAGCTGTGCCGCTGGTTAGCCACTCAGGCAGAAGAATTGGGAGTTGATTTATTTCCCGGCTTTAATGGTAGCGAAATATTGTATGCAGAAGACGGTAGCGTGAAAGGCGTTGCCACCGGCGACATGGGCATAGCGCGCGATGGCAGCCACAAAAATACCTTTTCCGCAGGAATTGAACTTCTCGCGAGCTATACCTTAATCGCCGAAGGAACACGCGGCTCACTTGCAAAATCGATTGAACAAAAATTCAATTTACGCGCAAACGCTGAACCTCAAAAATACGGTTTGGGCTTTAAAGAAATTTGGAAAATTGACCCACAACTTCACAGCGAAGGCTCAGTGTTGCATACACAAGGCTGGCCATTGGACAACCAAACTGGCGGCGGTGGATTTTTGTATCACCTTGAAGACAATAAAATTGCCTTGGGCTTTGTGGTTCATTTGAATTATAAAAATCCATATTTGAATCCATTCGAAGAGTTCCAACGTTTCAAAACCCACCCTACCATTCAGCCACTGCTGACTAACGCCCAGCGTCTCGCTTATGGAGCGCGTACAATCAACGAAGGTGGTGTGCAATCCTTACCTGAACTGGTTTTTCCAGGCGGAGCATTAATTGGCTGCTCTGCAGGATTCGTGAATGTGCCCAAAATAAAGGGCTCTCACAATGCGATGAAATCCGGCATGCTTGCCGCTGAAACAATTTTCGATGCGCTCGCAAAAGAACAATATGAACCACTACTGACGGCTTACCCGGAAAAAGTTCGCGCATCCTGGTTATGGAAAGATTTATATGCAGTGCGAAATATTAAACCAGCGCTTTCAGCATGGGGAAATATTGTGGGAACCCTGTACAGCAGTGTCGATATGTGGGCTCACTCGCTTGGCATCACTCTACCTTGGACGCTAAAGCATAAGCGCGCGGATCATGAAACCTTGATACCAGCACAACAAGCAACACCCATTACCTACCCGGCACCGGATGGAAAAATCACCTTTGATCGCCTGTCATCAATTTATTTATCCAACCTTGACCATGATGAAAATCAGCCGATTCATTTAACACTTGCTAATGCTGATATTCCAATCACAAATAACCTCGCCATTTATGCTGCACCCGAGCAGCGTTATTGTCCGGCTGGTGTTTATGAGATTGTTCAGAAGGATGACAGCAGCAAGCTACAAATTAATGCAGCTAACTGCGTACACTGTAAGGCGTGCGATATTAAAGATCCTTTGCAAAATATCACTTGGGTTCCACCGCAAGGTGGTAGTGGCCCCTACTACGAAGCCATGTAACTTTGGCTTTCAAAAAGCAAGGTTTCAACCCAAGGAAAGTAAATTTCTAGTTCTATACGAAACTAAAAATCATCTGCGTAACAAACCCCGGTGCCGCCTAGCCCGCAGTAGCCACCGGGGTTTTTATGCAAATACTGTTGATGGTAGGTTTCAGCATAATAAAACTCATCAGCTGGTAAAATTTCTGTTGTTATTTCACCGATATTTTTTTCATTTAACGCGAGCTGATAGGCAGCTCGAGTTTGCTCCGCCAACTGCTGTTGCGCCTCATTAAAATAATAAATCCCTGAGCGATATTGTGTACCGCGATCATTTCCCTGCCTCATGCCTTGGGTTGGATTGTGTGCTTCCCAAAACACTTTTAATAATTTTTCCAGCGATGTTTCCGCAGGATTAAACACCACCAAAACCACTTCGTTGTGCCCTGTTAAACCACTACACACTTCTTCATAGGTAGGATTCGGGGTATATCCCGCAGAATAACCAACTGCTGTGGTATACACACCCGGTTGTTGCCAGAACTTACGCTCCGCGCCCCAAAAACACCCCAAACCAAGCACAATTTGCTCGCTGCCTTCAGGGAAGGGCGGCTTAATCGGTACCTTTTTTACTGCATGCTGATTGTCAACCTGCAAAGCATCAGCCCTGCCCTTCAGTGCTTGCTCAGGTGCAGGCATTTGGAGTTTTGTAGTAGAAAAAATCATAAATTGCTCCAGATGTAGCTAGAAATAAAAACGGTGCCATTAGGCACCGTTGCAACTAAAACCAGCGGCTTATATTAAGCCGTTCCCACCAGGTCATTAATAGCCGGTCAACAGCTGCTTGTGCTGCAAAACCTAACTTCTCAGCAAGGGATTTTTTGTAGGTAAATTCAACCTCATAGATGTCCGCATTCTCGGCTTGAGCAAAAAGATACTCATCGCTTGTTTGCAGTTCATCAATCAATTTAACATCGATAGCACGTCGACCGAACCAGACTTCTCCGGTTGCGACTGCAACAACATCAACTTGCGGGCGATGCTCGCTCACAAACTCTTTGAAGAGCACATGAGTATCTTCCAGCTCTTCTACAAATTTTGCGCGGCCTTTCTCTGTATTCTCACCAAACATAGTGACGGTGCGCTTGTATTCGCCGGCAGTAAACATCTCATAGTCGATATCATTTTTCTTTAATATCTTATGAAAGTTTGGCAGCTGGGCAACAACACCAATAGAACCGAGAATTGCAAAAGGCGCAGCAACAATTTTATTGGCCACACACGCCATCATATAGCCACCACTGGCCGCGACCTTATCAACGCAAACAGTAAGTGGAATATTTTTATTGGTAATTCGTGCCAGTTGGCTTGATGCCAAACCATAGCTATGCACCATGCCACCACCGCTCTCTACTTTCACCACAACTTCATCAGTGGGTTTGGCAAGCGTTAGCACTGTGCTAATTTCTTCACGCAAAGATTCAACTTCAGATGCTTTTATATCACCGTAGAAATCGAGCACAAATACTCTTTTCTTTTCGGGTGCTTCAGCGGCGGAGTCATTGTCGCCTATTGTTTTCGCAACATCTTTAGCCGCTTTTTTCTTCTGTGCTTTTTCTTCTTTTAGACGTTTCTTTTCGGCTTTCTCGTATTCTTTATATTCTTCATCATCCAGCATTGCATCACGAAGCGAGTCGCGCAAATGATCAAACTTTTCATTCAGTTTGGTGACTTCAATATGACCTTTATCAGATTTTTTATTGCGCCCGCCCACAGATACAGCAACTACCACAACAACTAGAATAGCCACAACGAAAGTAATCGTTTTGGCAAGAAATAAACCGTAATTTGTTAAAAATTCCAAAGGGTAAACTCCGTACTACTTTAATGAAATAAACAAGCAAAAGAATCAGTTAAACTCGGCTACTGCTTCGCGACCAGCAGCATTGATCGGACGAGCAACCAAGCCTGTATTGGATAAACTAATTTCAAACAGTGCGCCATCTTTCATCGGCAAATAGGTAGCCGATCCGTAGACCGCATCGATAACGGGAACCCAGTCGGGATTGGAGTTAAAAATCTTCCAAATGTCGACGCCATACAAACTGCTGTGCACGCTGTGTGCTGTGCGTTTGCCCGTGGTTTCCTGCTCGATATCGTAATAGCGGCCGCTCAAGCGCTCAAGCCTGAAAGCAGGCTTAATGCCAAAACTTGCGAGATAGCCCTGCCACTTGACGATGCGCGCATCTAATTGCCATTGATCGCCACGAAGCTCCACACGCTGCTCTTTACCGTCTTTATCGGCGAGCACTGCAAAATAATGCTGATCTTCGATTTTGTCGAAGTTAATCGTGGCAACCACTTGCTCTTGCAAAACTTGCTTGTAACTGAAGACATCAAATGCAGTCAATGCAACCAAGGCGCCGACAGCCAGTAACGCCAAACCAAAAAGCCCGCGGCAAAAACCGACAAACCAGGAATTCTGCCACAAAAAGCGCCCTGCTTTGTACGCGATATAGAGAGCGATAAGGGCAATAAAAATGGCCAGTAAGGTAAAAATCATAACTTTCCTACCTGCATTAACAGCTTGTTATTGTTTATGGTGAGGGTTGATTTGGCGCAAATGCTCTACGTAGTGAGCTATCAATTGACCCGCTACAGTAGCTTTTGCTGGCACCTGAGGCAACTGATCGTAGCGGAACCATTTCGCATCCACAATTTCAGTGGGATCGATTTTGATCTCGCCAGCTTCATATTCAGCAAAAAAGCCTAACATCAATTGATTAGGAAACGGCCACGGTTGACTGCGAAAGTATTCCAGCTTACCAACACTAACCCCAACCTCTTCCATGATCTCACGCTTGATACAATCTTCCACACTCTCCCCAACTTCCACAAAACCGGCAAGCGTGGTGTACATCACGCGCGACGCGCGGTGATGATGAGCCAGCAATAATTCTTCACCACGAGCAACCAGGACGATCATACAGGGCGAAATACGAGGGTAAAAGCGCAGTTCACAGGAGCTGCATACCTTGGCCCGGTCGATTTGATCCTGCATCGTTGGTTGCCCGCAGCGGCCACAAAAACGATGATCATAAAACCATTGGGCGACCTGCAGTGCACGACCAGCCAATTGAAACGCATCTACAGAGAGTATTTCCAATTGCGAGCGCAAACCCAACCACTGATGATTAGCAGGCAATTCGCCCTGCTCAAGCACCCTCACCCATAAATCATCACCAGCCAATACACCCAAATAATGTTCGCTGCTAATGGGCAGATTTAATTCAGCTGCCCCAGAATCATCTGCAATAAACAGCTGCCCTTGAGCATCGCACAACAATTGATCGCAGCGGTAAGACTGTGTGGCACCCACAATAATAAAACGCCGGTTGCGTGAAGCAACCGGCGTTACAGAAGAGGCGTGGAATTCAAACGAGGATAAATCAAAACCAGCCGACATAATTAGACGTTGTACCCCAGCGCCTGCAGGCTTTCTTCCGCTATTTGTAACACACTGGTATCGGCAGCTTTATCCAATTTAATCGCATCAAGATAATATTCGAGACTGATAACCGCATCGGCAAAAGTTTCAAGCAAATGTTGAACTGCAGGGTGCTGATCGGAAGCTAACAAATCTTCATCGACAAAACGCATACAACCTGCCAATACATTTGCAGCGCGAGTCAGCCCTAACAAAAACATTCCTCCGCGCACCGAGTCCAAAATACCGGTGATATTGCGGATATGGCCTTTATCGTAATTGGATTCTGCAAACGCAGTAAGCGCGCGCTTGACCATCGATAAGCCAGCTTCGGCTTCATCGATAACAATTTTTTCTGCCTCGGCAATTTGGTTATTCGCCATAGCAGCATCACGCGAAAGCGCATTGATTTGCGCAACTTTTTCATCGGAAAGGTTGGCATTGTTGAGCCCTGCGATAGTGCTCTCAACATACAAAAGAGTATCTGCAACCACTAATAATTCGTCAGGTGTGACAGGTGTGTGATTCGATTGCCATACCGCTATTTTTTCAATTTCCTGTTTTAGGCTATTACTTGGCGCAACCAGGCCAACAATCGATAAAATATCGGCAACCTTCTTCAAGGTTTCTAATAATTCAGGTGATTCGCTTAGCAGCTCAGCGCCACCCTGTGCAGCACGTTCGAGGATATTTTTTGTGCTGTGCAATTCATCGGTCAACACCGCCACCATCGAGCTAATGGTGTTAGCGCTCGGACCATTGAGGAATTCCATTTCGCGGGCAAGTTCTGCCTCGGTGTACGCTAATGACTGAACGTCATATGCAGACAATACCGCTTTCGACAATTCTTGTTCTGAATGAGAAAGTGCAAGTAGATATAGCAACTCTTTTTGGAGTGTTGCATCAACTTCACGCGTTAAAACGGCGCGCCCTTCAAATTGAAAACGTTTTATTTCACGCTCGATTGCACTGAATAGCATTTTGCGACTTTTGGTGAGGCGCATATTTTTTTCAGCCATGGCCGTCAGTACTGCGCTGCTCAACCACCAAAAGTTACTGAGCGTGGATCCGGTGGCGGCATTATCCAAACGTTGTAGGGCGCGAGTCATCATTCCCAAAGATGCTTTTGGCTGCACATTTTTTAAAACATTCAGCAAAGCAGTTTGATACATGTGACGCAAGCGGCGAACTAAAACGGTTAGATCTTCCGGTAATTGTTGGTTGGCAGCCTTGGGGGCACGATTGGCTTTTACAGTAGCAAGCGGATAAAAATAACTCTCTGGCAACAGCGCTGCTTTGCGCGCGAGACGCAGTTCATTGATGTGCGGAATTAATAACATCGCCATACTGCGAGCGGTTTGTGTGCAATATTCCAAGTAGCGCGGCAAGATGAAGAAACTGGAGGTAAGCAGTTCTAATTTCGCGTCGGTCTTTTCATCATCACCCAAGGTGATATCCGTGATATGGGTAACCAGCTCATCGGCGAGTAAATCGACGCCTTTTAATTGAATCAGACTGAGAATACCGCGAATTTGTTTGATGCCATCTATGCAGTTTTGTAGCAGCTCGCCGTTGTTGCGATCCTGCGCGAATTGCTCAAGTCGGATAGCCGACTGCTCAATGGTGGCAACCAGTTCATCCTGAACCATCTTAAGGGAAGCGAGATTTAAGGTTTCTGTTGTGCTCACAATAACATCCTGGCGTTGTTCTTAATGGATTGGGGCAAAGGCGCACCACGGGCCCAGCCAAACAGTACATACAAGTCACACTGACTCTATACCATGTTTGAGGTTATTTCACCGCCGTCGGGCAAATAAGCAGCATCAAGCACGGGAGTTGCCACACATCTCTCACTTGTACATTTTTCATCTGTGCGTTTTTTATTCTTGTTCTTGTCTTACTGGCGCAACCAAACGCAGTTATCACCACTGCTTTTGGCAATAGCGCCAAGCTTTTGCTCATGCCTTTCAAGCTCTTCTGCCGTAGCGGTAATCACCGGCAACGGCGTGCGACTTGCGGATAAACGGCGGATCTCGTTTTGACCTCCACCATCTTCGCTCTTGGATTGATTGCCGCCAAGCGACAAAGCCGTTTGTCCGCCCGTCATTAATAGATAGACGTCGGCCAAAATCTCGGCATCGAGCAATGCGCCGTGCAACTCACGTTGGGAGTTATCTACACCGTAACGCTTACAGAGCGCATCCAGATTGTTCTTTTGCCCGGGATGCTTGGCTCGCGCCATTAACAAGGTATCAATCACATGGCAGCGGTCGCTGATGCTGCCAAACCCGGGGCGCAGCATATTCATTTCATAATTGATGAAGCCGATATCAAACGCCGCGTTATGGATGATCAAATCAGCATCGCCAACGAACTGGATAAATTCATCGGCAATTCGGGCGAATACCGGCTTATCTGCCAGCATTGCGTTACTGATACCGTGCACGGCTTGCGCACCCGCATCAATTTCACGCTCCGGCTTTATGTACTGATGGTAATGCCGACCCGTCAAACGGCGGTTAACCAACTCGACACAACCAATCTCGATGATCCGGTGCCCTTGGGAGGTTTCAAGACCGGTGGTTTCAGTATCCAGAACAATTTGACGCATCTTCTAAACTCTTGAAATTTAAACTCTATTGTAATGCGTAGTGATAAAAGGCGAGCGCATACGCAGATAAGATCGCAAGCCGGGTGCAGGGCCAAGAATTCGCGTTACCGCCATACCAGGTAACGGGCGATACTTCTGCCACGCCGGCTTGATGGGTGTTAACGGAATATGGTCTTTGCGCGCGACCACCATGTAAAACCCGCCCCATGGCGAGTGCAGCCTTTTACTCCAGCGCTCTATCCATTGCAAATGTTTAATCGCATTTTCCTGCGGCAATGGCGGACGAAAAAAGCCTTTGTAAATCGCAACCGGCTCCATATCCAGCAAGGTCAACCAGTCCAGCAAACGCCCCAAGCGCAAATATTGGAAGCGCCAGCGCGCTTTAGACTTAAAGATACGCGCAAGACTTGTACAAATCCCCCAGGGACTCCAAGGATTAAATCCGACCACGATAATATGACCACGGGGAATCAGAATCCGTGTGGTCTCGCGCAGCAGGTGGTGTGGGCTTTGGCTGTAATCAAGGCTGTGATGCAAAACCACTGCATCAATGGATTCGCTACCCAACGGCAAATGATTAAAGTCCACTAACGCACTCAACCGCTGGTTTTGCTCAACTTGCGGATGTAATACAAAACGATGGGAAATCCGGCTCTCTTCGGTTAAATCAATACGTCCGCTTACACCCAGCTGCAACAAGTGATAACCAAACACTGTCTGAAGCCCATCGGCAACAGCTTCTTTTTCCTCCTTGAGCAAAGCATTACCCAAAGGCGACTCAAACCACTCGGTTAGATCGGCAATAGACTCGCGCATCGGCAATACGCCGAAGCGCTTTTTCCAGAGCGAGGAAAAACGAATAAACAGTCGATGCGGTGCTTTTATCAGCTTGCGGTGCATTTTTTGCCCTCATCACCCAATATCAGCGTCTTTAAATAAGGATCTTTCCAATCTAGCACAAGAGGCAGGGACAAATTAGCATTAAAACATCTGTGCAGAGCAGCGTAGAATAACGCAGAATTCAGAGAGGTTTGGCCGTGCTAACGATTACCCCTATTCCCGCGCTTGATAGCAATTACTTTTGGGTGATCCAACCAACAACAGATAGACCTGATGTCTACGTCGTTGATCCCGGCGATGCAGCGCCGGTTATCGATTTCCTGATCCGCAACCAACTACGTCTCGCCGCGATTATTGTCACCCACCGTCATCACGACCATACCGATGGTATCGCCGATATTCTTGAATGCTGGCCAGTACCCGTTTATGGCCCCAAATCAGAACGGATCCCCTCAGTTTCTCACCCACTTGCCGACGGAGATCTACTGCAATTAGATGGACTGGAGCTTCATGTGATAGGCGTTCCCGGGCATACATGGGAACACATCGCCTACTTCTACTCCGGTTCACAAGCACCACATCCACTGCTGTTTTGTGGTGATGCCCTATTCGCAGGAGGATGCGGGCGACGTTTTGATGGCACCGCTGAAATTATGTGGGACTCGCTGCAAAAGCTGGCCGCACTACCGGACGATACCCGAATCTACTGCGCCCATGAGTACACCCTTACAAATCTCGAATTCGCCCAAGCAGTAGAACCTGACAACACCGAGCTTAGCCATCGACTTGCCCAGGTAAAAGACCTTCGCGCGCGCAACCAAATAACCCTTCCCTCAACTATTTTGTTGGAAAAACGAACAAATCCCTTTCTTCGCTGTCAACAACCTGGCATCAAAGTCTTCACAGAAGCAACAACCAGGCGCCAAATGAACTCTGACGCTGAAGTATTTGGTGCCTTACGCCTGATCAAAGATACCTGGCCGAATTAAAGAACTCCCGATTACATCAAATGGGATAAACACAGAATTCAAAGCCCCGACCAGCTCTCAGCAAGGCTGTGAACGGCTGCCCTTATTCCACATTAAGCGTTGACCCATGCGACGGCACCACCTAGAATCCGAGATCTGCAGCCCCCAAGGAGGGCGGAGGTAATCACTAATAGCCGTTATTTTAATTAAAAAATAGGATAAAAATCCTAATTCGTAAGAATAACGATAGCAAAACTCAACCGGATTTTTCAGCCTGACAAACTGGAAAAATAACCCTGAAAAGTGACCCTATGAATCTTCAACACCGAGCATCGCGACTGCCGTTGTGCATTTTAGTAGCCGGATTTATTGCTTTGGCTGGCTGTAGCACGCTAAAGAAAGATGACGAGCCAACTGCCGCAGCTAACACCATTGAACCTGCAGCCCCCACCGAAGAAACTGAATTGGGGGCAAAACTGCGTGAACATACCGGCGATTACGGAAATTTGTGGGAAGAAATCGCTGACGGATACGGATTGCCCGATATCCATGACAGTAAAGTTGATAAAAACCTTCGTTGGCTATCCAACAACCAGCGCTACCTTGATCGCATTACCGAACAAAGCAGACCTTATCTTTTTTACGTAGCTAACGAGCTGCGTGAAAATGGCATTCCTATGGAGATGGCCTTACTTCCAATTGTTGAAAGTGCCTACGATCCATTTGCAATGTCACCCAGCAAGGCCGGTGGCTTTTGGCAATTCATGCCGCAAACCGCGCGCAATTTTGGCCTGAAGCAAAACAACTGGTATGACGGCCGCCGCGATATTGTTGCCTCAACCGATGCGGCTGTTCGCTATCTGAAACGCTTGAATACTATGTTTGATGGCGATTGGCTGCTGACCGTGGCGGCATACAACGCCGGTGAAGGCACCATCCGACGCGCAATTGAAAAAAATCGCAAACAAGGCAAAGGCACCGATTTCTGGTCACTCCCACTTTCACAGCAAACCCAGTCTTACGTTCCGCAATTGCTCGCGCTATCCAAAGTAGTAGCCGACCCGGATAAATACGATCTTGAACTCAATGAAATTCCGAACAACCCCTACTTCACCACCGTGAATGTCGATTCAACTATCGACCTTGCACAAGCTGCGCGCATGGCTGATATAGATCCAAAAGAATTGCGTAACCTCAATGCTGGTTACAGCAGATGGACTACTGATCCAACCGGCCCACATCAATTATTAGTTCCCGTTGCCGATGCGGCACAATTCACCCTTAACCTCGACAAACTACCCAAAGTTGAGCCGGTAAAAATTGCGGGCGATTACAAAGTAAAATCGGGTGATACCCTTGGCGCGATTGCCAAACGTTTTGGAACCAGCGTCGCTGCAATTCAATCGGCCAACAATCTTAAGTCTGCGCAATTAAAAGTCGGTCAAAGCTTAAGCATCCCGGGCCAAGCACCATTAAGTTCTCCTTACGCAATGCAAGCAGAGCAAGAAATTGCCCAGCGCAAACAAAAAAATACCGGAACCTATTACACCATCAAATCAGGTGATAGCTTTTGGACTATCGCAAAACAACACGATACCAGCGTTAACAATTTGCTGAAGTGGAATGATTTGCCTGCTAACGCAAAATTAAAACCCGGACAAAAATTGTTGGTAGTCAATAAAACTGCTGTGCAACCTGTCGATAACAAAATCACCTATCAAATTAAGAATGGCGATACCCTGCACAAAATCGCACACAAATTTGATGTATCCAAAAAAGATATTTTGAGCTGGAATAAAGTAAAGGATGAAAGCTACATTCATCCCGGCCAAGAGCTGACCATTTATCTCACAGCGAAAAACTAACATCACCACCAGAAACAAAAAAGCCAGCAACTGCTGGCTTTTTTGCTTTATAAAAATGCTATTTAAATGTGTCGCACGCTTCTATCTTTCCCTGCTCAAATCCGCGTTTAAACCAAGCCACTCGCTGTTTTGACGTACCGTGAGTGAAACTCTCTGGCCGCACCACTCCGCCCGCTTGCTGCTGTAATTTATCGTCACCAATTGCCGATGCGGCATTTAATGCTTCTTCGATATCACCTTCCTCCAGCATCTGGCGATCTGTATCTGCGTAGTATCCCCAAATTCCCGCATAACAATCAGCCTGCAACTCCTGTTTAACCGATAGCTGGTTCGCTTCTGCTTTGGAGGCACCCTGTTGTGCCTTATTTACCTTGGCAGAAGTTCCTAACAAGGTTTGTACGTGATGCCCTACTTCATGGGCAATCACATAAGCCTGGGCAAAATCGCCGGGCGCACCCAACTTGTTTCTCATATCTTCATAAAATGCGAGATCGATATAAAGCTTATGATCCGCCGGACAATAAAATGGCCCCATTGCCGATTGCGCATACCCACACGCCGAACTCACCGCATTGCGAAACAACACCAACTTCGGTTCTTGATAAGTCAGACCCAGCTTTTTAAATTCCAGATGCCAGGTAGATTCGGTATCCGCCAACACGACCGACACAAAATCCGCCAATTCCTGATCTTTCGCCGACAACTGTTGCTCACCAACAGCCGCACCTTGCGGATTTGTCGCCAGCTGTAATAAATCAACGCCAAGTAATTTGGCACCGAAGTATCCAACCACACCGATCAACAGTAATATCCGGCCCGCTTTTGTGCGTAACAAAAACGGCAGTATCCGCGCAATAACGGCAATCCCGCCCATCGCCATTGAGGGGCCACCGGAGCTGCGCAGATCTTCAACATTATTGCTACGACGCCCATCTTTCCAACGCATACCAATCTCCTCAACTAAACCAACCTGCTATGCGATTTAAACCACGGTATTGTTTACCCGACCTGCAGTAGTCTTCACCCACTCGATGGTGTTTAGAACTGGAAAATATCACTTCCAGACAAAACACTATCGCACCAAACCGCGCTACTATAGCTGCGACAATCAACCAGCGTCGGATCGTTAGATAACAATGCACATCATATTCCGGTGCGACGCATTAAGGCCATATTGGCGACCGCTTATTTCAATAAGTACATCTGCAAAATTCAGGAGTTTTTATGCCTACGAGCCCTTTGGCTGGCCAACTTTTACCCGCAGACTTGTTGGTAGATCTTCCTCAACTGATTGAGGCTTATTACGCCAATAAACCTGATGTCGCGATTCCAGAGCAACGGGTCAGCTTCGGCACTTCCGGACATCGCGGTTCGTCGTTCAAAACCAGTTTCAACGAAAACCATGTTCTTGCGATTACCCAAGCAATTTGCGACTACCGCAAACATGTCGGTATCAACGGCCCACTCTATATCGGTATTGATACACACGCCCTTTCCGAGCCGGCGCAAATCAGCGCAGTAGAAGTGCTTGCCGCCAACGGCATCGACATCATGCTTGCGAAAGACGGCGAATACACACCGACACCCGCTATTTCCCACGCAATCCTTACCTATAACCGTGGCCGCACTTCAGGCTTGGCTGATGGCATTGTGATTACCCCGTCGCACAACCCGCCCGATAATGGCGGCTTTAAATACAATCCACCGAACGGTGGCCCGGCTGATAGCGACATCACCAATTGGATGCAGGCGCGCGCAAATGAGTTGTTGGAAAATAATCTGCGCGATGTAAAACGCATGGACTACCTGCAGGCAATCAAAGCAGCAACCACCCATACCCATGACTACATAGAGCACTACGTCAGAGACTTGATCAACGTGGTGGATATGGACGCAATTCGCGGTGCGAACGTCCATATGGGCGCAGATCCGCTCGGTGGTGCCGGTGTTAATTACTGGAGCGCGATTGCCGATTATTACCAGTTGAATTTGAAAGTACTCAACACCGCGGTCGACAAAACCTTTTCGTTTATGACGGCCGACTGGGACGGAAAAATCCGCATGGACCCATCATCCGCTTACACCATGCAAGGTATGGTTGAGCGTCGCAATTTGTTTGATGTCGCCTTTGCCTGCGATGCAGACCACGACCGCCACGGTATAGTCGCGCCTAGCTGCGGTCTGTTGCCACCCAATCATTACCTTGCCGTCGCAATTGAATATTTATTCCAAAACCGTCCGCAATGGAAAGCAGATACTGCAATTGGAAAAACCGTTGTCAGTAGCGCGATGATTGATAAAGTCGCACAGAAAATTCGCCGTCGCTTGTACGAAGTTCCAGTGGGCTTTAAATGGTTTGCACCCGGCCTATTTGATGGCTCACTCGGTTTTGGTGGCGAAGAAAGCGCAGGCGCTTCCTTCCTGCGTATTGATGGCAGTGTGTGGACTACTGATAAAGACGGCATCATCCCGTCGCTATTAGCGGCGGAAATCAAAGCTAAAACTGGCCGCGATCCCGGCGAGCGCTACAAATTACTCGCGGATGAATTTGGCCATGCTGCTGAAGCGCGTGTAGAGGCACCCGCAAATACTGCGCAGAAAAAAGCGCTGTCTAAATTATCTCCCGAGCAAATCACGTCAACCGAACTCGCTGGCGACAAGATCGAAAACATCTTGACCAATGCACCAGGCAACAACGCTGGTTTTGGCGGAATTAAAGTGATGAGCAGCAACGGGTGGTTTGCGGCGCGCCCATCGGGCACTGAAGAAATTTATAAAATCTATGCCGAAAGTTTTAAAGGTGAAGAGCATTTGCAGCAATTAATTGCAGAAGCACAAGTCATCGTGGATAAAGCAGTTTCGTAATAGATAACCTGCGCAAAAAAGAAATAAAAACGCCCGACACTATCGGGCGTTTTTATTTCTGGGTTTTGGTCTTTCACTGCAAATGAAACGTTCTAACCAACCGTCGGTAGCGGAATCCAATCTGTTTCTCCTGCCACCATCGCAAATCCACCGTTAGTCCAGCGTTCGCCTGCTGCACGCACTTTTTCGCGCGACGATGCCACAAAATTCCACAAAATAAATCTTTCACCCGCAAGCGGCTCTCCACCGAGCAGCATTAAACGCGCGCCGCTGACCGTTGCGATTGTGGCATTTTCATCTAACACCGCCAAATGGAACTCCGACACTTCTTCGCCATTAACCGTCACATTACCGAAGACAACATAAACAGCTAATTCCTGACCGGGGAAGTCGGGAGAGTATTGCGAATCGGCGCCGAGTGCTATATCAAGATAAGTCGTGGGACTTGCAGTTTTGACGGGAGATGTAACACCGAAGGCTTCACCGATAAGCACTTCAACACTCATGGTCGGTAAATTTACCGAAGGAATAACATCTGCCGGATAATGTGCAAATGAAGGTTCGCAATCTTCAACTTCTGTCGGCAACGCCAACCATGTTTGAATACCTTCCACTGTTTTATCCTGCTCGCGCACATCTTCAGGCAAACGTTCCGAGTGCACTATTCCATTGCCTGCCGTCATTAAATTGATTGCACCCGGTTCGACACGCTGATTAAAACCCAAACTATCGCGATGCATCATCGCACCGGTAAATAAATAGGTGACCGTAGCCAAGCCAATATGCGGATGCTGGCGAACATCGCCTGCAGTTGTACCTGCTTCAAAATGTGCAGGCCCCATATGATCAACAAAAATAAAAGGTCCAACACGCTGTTTCAGTCGCGATGGCAGCAAACGTTTTACCGTAAAACCAATTTCCTGCGTGCGCGGGGGAATGATTAAAGTCATGGTGTCATCCTCTGATTTTATTGAAAAAGCCTAACAGGCTTAACTAACACGATTAAAATTGTTGTAGATGTTTTTCAAGATGCGTCAATAAAGCAGTCAATCGAAACGGTTGATATTTCCGCTCTTTATACACCGCGTAAATAGCGGTAGATTGCCCTTCGTATTTTCCATCCAGCAAGGTCACCAATCGACCGTGTTTAATATCATCACGCAAATCGATCGCAGATTTGTAAACCACACCGTGCCCGGCAACACCCCAACGACGAACGACTTCACCGTCATTTGCATTACGATTACCTTGAATCGGAATTTCAACTAATTCGTTGTTGCGATAAAAAATCCAGTGATTATAAGGCCGATCATTGCGATAAAAAGACAAACAATTGTGCTGAGCTAAATCTTCCAGGCAATTTAAAGCTGGCATCACGTTAATATACGCTGGTGAGGCGGCGAGCAAGCGGCGATTATCGCAAAGCTTGCGCGCAATTAACGCTGAGTCACGCAGATCACCGTAACGGATAACAAGATCCAACCCTTCCCTATATAAGTCCTGCATCATGTCGGAAAAGTTCAGCCGCAGACTCACACGCGGATATTGCTGCTGAAACTCGTCAAGGATATTGAGCAACAAATGGCGCCCCAGATCCGACGGCAATCCAATACTGATTTCGCCCGCAACCGATGTTTGCAAATTGCGCAATTCAGACTCTGCATCATCCAAGGCGCCTAAAGCATGCTGTACATAGGGAATAAGACTCTCGCCCGCCGCACTGAGACTAAGGCTGCGTGTAGTGCGCTCCAAAAGACTCACACCCAGGGCCATCTCCAGCCGTTTGATAGCAGCGGAAACAGCGGCGTTGGTAATGTTTAATTGGCGCGCAGCCTCACTCATATTGCCGACATCAGCAACGCGCAAAAACAGTTCCAAATCCTTTAACGAATAGGTTTTACTCACGACAACTCCCGCTGACTGCTGCAATTATCAAAAATTAATTGATAGTTATTAAATCAATATATCCATTATCAAATGTATATCCAAGTCATAAACTAACTCCATGTTGAAATCTTGCCAATCTCTCGTAATGGAGCCACATATGAAAGCAGTCGCACTCAAAGCCTATTTACCAATAAATAACCCCGAATCCTTGCTGGACGTCGAACTGGATACCCCAAGCCCACTAGGGCGGGACTTGTTAATTGCCGTTTCAGCTGTATCGGTCAATCCCGTCGATACCAAGGTCCGCGCCCCAAAAGACAAAATTGAGCCTGCTTATCGTGTGCTGGGATGGGACGCGGTGGGCAGGGTTATATCGACTGGCCCGGATGCGACACTGTTTAAAGTCGGCGACGAGGTTTTCTACGCGGGCAGCATCGCACGCCCGGGAAGCAACAGTGAATTTCAGCTTGTTGACGAGCGTATCGTGGGACGCAAACCTACATCACTCAGCAATGCACAAACTGCCGCCCTTCCCCTTACCGCGATTACCGCATGGGAAGGTTTGTTTGATCGTTTACAAATAGCGCAAAACAAAATTAAAGAAACTGAAGCACCTAAAACATTGTTAATTATTGGTGGTGCAGGCGGTGTAGGTTCAATTGCAATCCAGCTGGCAAAGCAATTGACCAATGTAAATGTGATTGCGACTGCATCGCGCAGCGAATCAATTGATTGGTGTAAATCACTTGGAGCCGATCTAGTGATTGATCATAGAGGATCAATGATTGAACAGTTGCGCGCGCAGCACATTGATTATGTCGATTATATTTTTTGCCTGAACAATACCGACCAACACTGGCAAGCAATGGCAGAGTTGATTAAACCTCAAGGTCACATTTGTTCAATTGTTGAATTAAGTGGTGCAGTAGATTTGAATGCACTAAAAAATAAATCTGTCAGCTTCACCTGGGAACTGATGTTTACCCGTTCACTGTTTGAAACTGACGATATGATCGAACAACATCATTTATTGAATAGAATTGCAGATTTAGTCGATACTGGAGCAATCAAAACCACCCTCAATAAAACATTAAGCCCAATCAATGCAGACAATTTGCGCACGGCACATGCGCAAATTGAATCTGGTAGCACTGTTGGGAAACTCGTATTGGAAGGCTGGTCAAGTTAGTGCAGGTTCATTAACCCACTAAGCTTGATGATGCGTACTAATGTTAATTGTGGCATGAGACAGCAATTTATGGATCGGGCATTTTTCAACGATATCCAACAATTGCTGTTTCTGCTCATCGCTCAAGCTACCCACAAACTGAATATTCAGTGCGAGGTTATACTCGCCTGATTTTTCTTTGCTGCTATCACGTTCAATATCAATATTGATACTTTCCAACGGCATACCGCGACGCTTCGCGAACATAGTCAGCGTAATCGCTGTACAAGCTGCTAATGATGAATCCAGCAAACCGTGCGGATCAGGTGCTGAATCCTCGCCGCCAAGGCTGGTTGCCACATCGGCAAATACATCATGGCTGTCGATGCTAATACGCTGGCGATAAGTTCCGGTTTCGTCTTTTTGTAATTTAATCATTTTTAAACTTGCCCTATTTTATAGCTGTAACAACTTCTTCATTGTGTTTGGATCGTAACCGCGCAACACTTCACCGCGAATGACAATCAAAGGAATTCCACTACCGCGCAGCTTATCGTACTGAGCTTTGCCTTCCTGAGATTTTTCGATGTCGTATTCAACATAGGCAATATTGTGCTGCTTAAAAAACTCGCGTGTCTTTTTGCAGTAACCACACCAATCTGTTGCATATAAGACCACACCTTCAGGATGCCCTGCGGAAAAATCCGGAGGCGGACTAAACTCGTCGCGTAATTTATTCCAGTTTAAAAATATACCTAGCGCAATCAATAGCAACAAATATTTCTTCATCGTTTAAATCCGGCAATTCAAGGGTAAGTCTTTCAACTCCAAATCCGTACGGTTTTCACCTACCGCTTTCATACCCGCAGGCACTGCAGCTTTACCACAAATCCAGGAAATAGGGCTTTCAGGCGACCCCTCTACCATGATCGGTTGAACACTGATAGTTTTGTTTTTAATCGCTGCATGAGCCTTGTTGCCAAAGTGGATATGAAACGCACCATCTTTTAAATCGATGCGATCTACGTAATTACCCAATAATTTTTCGGCAACCGGTATGCCGGCTTCCTGGTTATTCTTTAAAAATATTTGTGCACTTTTATGATAGAAGGCCACCAACTTCTTGTAGTCGTCAATGAGCTCCATCGATTCGATTACTTGTCGGCGCGCAACGGTAGGATCGGGCGACGGCATCGCGAGCAATGCCAATATCGCGATGACGCCAATTACTATCAGCATCTCAATTAATGTAAAACCATTTTTTCTTATCACATTGAATCCTTATCAATATCAACGAATAAACTTTGCCACATACCAGCAGCTAGCGTGCAATTCATAACCCTGCTCTTTCGCCCATGCTAAACCGGCACGCACTAATTTTTCAGCAAGGCCTTTGCCGCGAAACTCGGGCGGCACATAGGTGCTATTAAAATCGACAGCGGCATTTCCCTCGCGGGTAAATAAACGGTAGGACATTACCGCATGACCGCCGTCATTTGCGATCACAAATCGCTGTTGATTGGATAAATGCTGTACATCTGTCATGGAAAACCTCCAGAATTCTTTACCAGTGTATAGGTTAGAGCAAAAAAAAATCCCCCAGTGCCTGCGCAAATGGGGGATTTTTTCGATAAGTGGAGCTTTACCTTACACTTTGGTACCCCA
Source organism: Cellvibrio sp. (assembly GCF_039207905.1). Lineage (GTDB taxonomy): Bacteria > Pseudomonadota > Gammaproteobacteria > Pseudomonadales > Cellvibrionaceae > Cellvibrio. The sequence continues at coordinate 30,585 of NZ_JBCECX010000026.1, read as the reverse complement.
AAGGTCATATTCATCCGAATGCTCGATCAACACATCGACCAGATCACCCGGTTTTACGTCTTCTTCACCATTGAGATAAACGCAGCCATCAATTTCGGGAGCATCAGCGAAACAGCGGCCAATTGCACCCTCCTCGTCCACCTCGTCGATCAACACCTGTAATGTCTGCCCTACCTTTAATTTCAGGCGCTCGGTGGAGATTTTTTGTTGCAACAACATAAAGCGGTCGTAGCGTTCCTGCTTGATGTCATCCGGCACATGATCCGGCAAATCGTTGGCTTTTGCACCCTCAACTGGCGAGTACTGGAAGCAGCCTACGCGATCCAATTGCGCCTCTTCGAGGAAATCGAGCAACTGCTGGAAATCATCTTCCGTTTCACCGGGGAAACCCACAATGAAGGTGGAGCGGATCGTCAGGTTAGGAACCTGTTCACGCCAACTCTTTATACGCTCCAAAGTTCTTTCCACTTGGCCCGGGCGACGCATTTTGCGCAGCAAGGTTGGGCTAGCATGCTGGAACGGGATATCCAGATAAGGCAGCACCTTACCTTGGGCCATCAGCGGGATAATATTGTCCACATGGAGATACGGGTAAACGTAGTGCAAACGCACCCAAACGCCCAACTCACCCAATGCAGCCGCCAATTGGTACATATCGGTTTTAAGTGGGCGACCATCCCAGAAATCGGTGCGGTGTTTGATATCAACGCCGTAAGCAGATGTATCCTGGGAAATCACCAGCAGCTCTTTAACACCAGCCTTTACCAAGCGCTCAGCTTCGCCCATCACTTGGCCGATAGGACGGCTGACCAACTTACCGCGCATATCAGGAATGATGCAAAAACTGCAGGAGTGGTTACAGCCTTCCGATATCTTCAGATAGGCGTAATGGCGCGGAGTTAACTTGATGCCTTGTGGCGGCACCAGATCAGTAAAAGGGTTGTGACGCGGATTAGGCGGTAAATGCTCATGCACTTGTGAGAGCACTTCTTCGTAAGCATGGGCACCGGTAATGCCCAATACATTCGGATGAATCTGGATAATTTCGTCTTTCTTGGCGCCTAAACATCCAGTCACCAACACTTTGCCATTCTCTGCCAGCGCCTCACCAATCGCACCCAAGGATTCCTGTACGGCAGAATCGATAAAGCCGCAGGTATTCACGATCACCATATCGGCATCGTTATAGCTTGGAACAATGTTGTAGCCTTCCGTGCGCAACTGGGTAAGGATTCGCTCGGAATCGACCAGGTTTTTAGGGCAGCCCAAGGACACAAAACCAATGGTATTCCCTTTGTTGCCACCCACTAGCGCCTGATTGGCAAGCGTTTTGGCAGGAGTATCCAGAGTTGTGGTTTGCGAGGGATCGAAGGAGTTTACAGTCATAGTGTCTCGTGCAACTGGAGCAGCTGGAAAAAAGTCGGCGGATTGTACATGAAGTGCGAAAAACTTCCATCCAATATTGGATAAAAAACAACCAGAAAGATGTGGCGCCATATTAAAACAGGCGCCAGTCAGGAATGATTAACAACAACTCGAATAAACTGGCTCGAATCAGGCTTTATAGGTCGAAAGCTGCCGCTGGATTTCTTCCGTCAATTGCGAAACCTCTTCCGCCGAACGCAGTGTTTCCTGCACGCGTTGGTGATTTTTGCCGCTGTTAGTATTGATGCGGGTGATATTGAAATTAATATCCTCCGCGACTTTGCTCTGCTCACGCACAGATGAAGATATCTCTTGATTTAGCCCACTCAAATGAGAAACGGCTGACAACACTTGCTGGATTGATTGGCCCGAATCATCCGCCGCAGCAACGTTTGTATGCACCTGATCTTCTGCCAAGCGCATTTGCGAAAACGCATTCAGGGAGTTGCTCTGGAAACGCTTAACCATTTTATCGACTTCTGCAGTTGATGCCTGGGTACGGCTTGCCAGAGAGCGCACTTCATCAGCCACCACAGCAAAACCGCGCCCCTGCTCACCAGCGCGCGCTGCTTCGATTGCAGCATTCAAGGCAAGTAAATTCGTCTGCTCGGCAATAGAGCGAATAACATTAAGCACTGCGCCAATTTCATTACTGGCATCTGCTAGCGCTTCTATTCCGTGTGCAGCTTGCTCAATATTAGTTGCCAATGCTTGAGTCGAATCTATAGATGTTCTTAAATTGCGATATCCCTGCTCTGAGTCATGTCTCGCCTTGTCTGCAACCTTAGCAACAGTATCGGCATTATTTGCCATTTGTTCAGCAGACGTGCTCATTTCATAGATAGCACTGGCGATATTATTGATGTCCTGGTTTTGCATCACCGCTGATTCATTTGATTGTGCGGCAATTGTTTTCAATTGATTAGCCGATGCAAATAATTTGTTTGTTGCGCCTGCCACCGAATTAATCGTCTTCTGTAAACGATCCATTAAACGATCAAACCCTTTAGCTAACTCAGCCAATTCATCGTGACCTGCCGAATTAAAGCGCAAGGTTAAATCACCTTCACCACTAACAATATCGCGCAAACGCTGAGTTGTTTGATGCAAGGGTTTGATCACAACAGCCTGAATAAGCTGATGAACAATGAATACCATTATCAAGCCACCTAAAAGAGTAATTAGAGCAGTCTTGATAGAAATAGCGGCAACTATTCCGTTAATTTCATCATCGGAATAAGCCGTAACAATCTCGTAATTCCACGGGCCAAATGAGGTTTTTTCCAGCTGCCAGCCGGATACTTTACCGTCAAGAATCGCACGGGCATCATCTTCACTAATATTATCGGAATGCACACGAATTGCCCCAAGGTTATCGCGAATCACCACAAAACCATTGGTTAGCACGCGGCTTTTTTGCACTGCGGTAAAAAGCTCTTTCAAATCCGCTCGATAACCAACATATAAAATACCGATAGTATTGGATGAAGCATCCTTGATTGGCTCATATCCAGTGAGATAAGGATTACCTAAAATATCAACCAAACCATAAAAAGATTTACCCTGCTGAATCTCTTTAATCGCGGCGCCTTGTGGTGCAAGCACAGTACCCACTGCTCGCCCCGTAGGTGTCATTACATTGGTAGAGATACGCACATAGTCAGCACCATCGCGCGAGAAAATTGTTGCGGTGCCGCCCATGATGGTCGTTACTTTATCAACCAGTCCAAATTGATTCCCAATCGCGGCGTTACCCAATAACAGATCAGGCACATCGCGATCATTCACCCGAATTTTTTCACTTTGTGTCGGTTCACCCAGTTGGCCAGCATAATCTTGTAACAGCGCCATGCTGTTCTTTACACGTTCGTCCATAATCGCATCAATAACACCAAGTAAGCGGACCGATTCATCGCTAATGCGCTTGCTCTCGGTAGTTGCTTGATCACGTACAAGCCGACTTTCTATCATGTAGAAAGTAATAGCTGTTACCGCCAAGCCGCCTAAGACAATCGCCACCAAAGCAAACATGAATTTCTTGGTAATTGACATAAAAGAATATCTCGATAGATCCATTCGTTTTCATATTGTCGCCAATATGTACTATTGGGTAATTCTAGCCTGATGTGTGGGTTTTACGAGGGGGAGGCGCCACTTAAGCGGATATCAGGTGATTTTTTAAGATAAACGAGAAAACCAATATCTCAGTTTTCTCGTAAGAAGATATGGAGTTAAGAGTTAATCACATAGGTTTTATATTCACGAAAGCACTATATATGCCCTCGTTATCAAACGCTGCTATTTGAAACTCATAGTCGCCCTCCAGATTATCAAAATAATAGGCGTCGATATAACTGTCGTTAATCATGACGCTTTTATAACGTGTATCTGTTTTGCGTTTATAGCGCAATTCGTAACCACCAAGCTCCGTTATATCAAGAAACTCACCGTTCTCCCGTTGATTCGGAGCCGTCCAATAAACTTGTACCGCTCCATTCACTTGCGCTGAACTTGAAGTCGAGGAGGCTAAAGATGATCGCGATATAGCCGATGAACTTTTAGATGAACTGCTCAAAATCGAACGGGAAGATGATGAGGATGAGGATGAGGATGAAAGCGACGCACTGCTCGGAGCTGAACTCAGAGTCGGTGACGAACTGTCAACTGGGGAAATAATTACTGGTGATTTGCTGCTAGAGGAACTTTTAGACGATACCGGCGCAGGTGTTGTAACACCACCAGAGGACGAACCACCAACCGGAGGAACTTCGACTTGAGGCTGGGAACTGGCTGAAGAAGATGCAGGCTGACCAATTATCGGATCAGATGAAACACTTAATGAGCTTGGAGCTTGAGTTTGACCTGTATTATTAGAACTAGCACCACTACCACCGCCCCCGCCGCCACATGCCACTGTCAAAAGTGGAGCAATGAAAACCATTACTGCTGTTGTTTTACGTATTCGCTTCTGCCAACCAAGACTGGATTTTAACTGGCTGCGATTGATATAACCCAGTTCAATTAATACTTCACCCAATTCCTGTTTGTAATGATCAGGAGCACCATCGTGCGCCGCTTGAAGTCGACGAGTTTGCTGCAGCTCGATTGCTCGTGATAATTGGTCGCGTGAAATTACCGCCCGCTCCACTAATAAATCACCAAGACGTGTAGATTTGTGTTCGCTAATCATAAGTAGCCCCTCGTTAACCGTCTATGGAGTTAAATCGTTCCAATGCAATACTGCTGGAAGGCTTTATTCATCTTTAAATAAAACTTTTCATAACACATAAAACTAAAAAAACATTTCCACATCAGCGCTCTAAGAGTCACTGACGCAACAAATCAATTTCTCCCTTGATACGCGCCAAAGCCTCACTGATCACCGACTGTCGAGTGCCAATATTCATCCGCATGTATCCACTGCCACCTGCACCAAATACATATCCAGAATTCATTCCAACTTTGCACTGATGAATAAAAAAGTCGCGTAATTGTCTGTCATCCATATTTAATTTACGGCAATCCAACCAAAGTAGATAAGTTGCTTCAGGTGCATTGATACTAATTTCGGGAATATTCTCCCTGATAAAATTGACTGCAAAATTCCTCGTAGATTCCAGATAGCGCATTAAGGCATCTAACCATGCATCCCCTTCCCGGTAAGCTGCCTCAAACGCCGTCATACTCAAAGGATTGGTATTACCGACATGCAAACTTTCAAACACAAGACGCATAGCCTTCCGTTGTTCAGCATCGGGAATAATCAGTGCAGACAAACCTAAGCCAGGAATATTAAAGGTTTTATTGGGTGCAATTGTCGTAATGATTTTGTCACCCGGTTGGGCGAGTCGCCCAAGCATCGTATGTTGTACGCCAGAATAAACCAGATCACAGTGGATATCGTCCGAAAGAATGGTTAAATCGTAACGCCGCGCGATATCCAAAACCCGTTGCAACTCAGCCTCGTTCCATACCCGTCCAACAGGATTGTGAGGGGTACACAGCATCAATAGACGCGCGCCCTGCTTTGCGCACATTTCAAGATGATCAAAATCAATTTGGTAACACCCATCCACTTCAATTAAGGGGTTATCGAGCAACTTACGATTATTGGTGGTTACCGCAGAAAAAAATGGAAAGTAGACGGGTGATTGAACAATGACCCCCTCGGATTCTTTTGCGAATGCCTGCACAGCAGCAAAGAGCGAGGGCACAACACCAGGTGCAAATAAAATCCACTCACGTTCGATAGTCCATTGATGACGACGTTGAAACCACTCGATTATCGATTGATAAATGCTTTCCGGATAGAGCGTGTATCCAAACACCGGATGACTGATGCGTTCGTGCAAAGCACGGGTGACACATTCCGGAACCGCAAAATCCATATCCGCAACCCACAAAGGGCTCACATCAGCAGTACCAAAATACTGCTGACGACCATCAAACTTTACTGAGCTAGTATTTTCGCGATCAATAGGAAGGTCAAAATCAAAAGTCATGCAGAAGTCCATTAGAAGAAAATCTAGTCAATTTACACAACCAAAATCCAAGGGTAATGAATAATGATTTTTACCACATTAAGTGGTCAAGTTCTCAAAACTTATGTAAAGCAGGTTTTGTTTGGGCACAAGAGCGCAAGTTCTGGGCGATAATGGGGCACTTTCGGCACTACTACTGCTTGCTATGAAACTATTCCTACAATTTCTTTTTGTTTGCTGTGCCCTACCCGTATATGCAGCAAACACACAAATACCGATAACTACTGTAACGATTCCGTATATGGAGGTAGAGGCTTCCCATCGAGCTTATGCAGATGCTGTGTTGGAAGCAGCCTTGGAAGCGTCCAAAGAAAAATATGGGCCATACCAAATTGTTCAACAGCAGCAGCAAAGTGTCATCAAACGGCAACTACTTGAACTGGAAAAAGGCAATAGCATCTCGGTTGCAGTATCAATGCCCACTCAGGAATGGCTTGAAAAAGCACTACCCGTGCGATTCCCGCTTATGAAGGGTATATCCAGTTATCGTCTTTTTCTCGGTAACAAAATTAACCAACCGCTATTCAATAACATAAAAACATTATCCGACTTGAAAGAGCTGAACATTGGGCAAGGCCCGGGCTGGTCCACCGGAAAAATCCTTGAAGATAATGGTTTTAAAGTGGTTTATGGCGGGCCATATCCAACAATTATCCCTATGCTCGAAGCCAACCGTTTTCCATTATTGATGCGCAGTATCTTTGAAGTACAACCCGAGCTTAATGCATATAAAAAAACCATGCCCAATTTAACCATCGTTGACAACTTCGCCATTTACACTTATTTGCCCATGTACTTTTTTGTTGCCAAAAACCAGCCTCAATTAGCTGAAAGGCTTGAGTATGGTTTAAGAAAAGCACATACAACGGGCAAGTTGGATAAGTTGTTTGATACTTATTTTGCAGATGATCTGAAACTACTAAAAAATAAAAAGCGCAAAATATTTCGATTAGCCAATACAAATATCGACAAATCTTACTTTATCAATGATAAGCCTTATCTGTTAGATCTAATTATTAAACAAGAAGAGCAGAAATAGATGGAGGGTATAAAAACTATTAAGATAAAAACCACTCAGCCGTTGAGTATTTAAACTAACAACAGCTTGAGTGGCCTTAAAAAACTATTTTGAACTCAAGTCAAAGGCAATCAAACTGCCATTACTCTCCCTCGCCCCGACCGCAAGCACAAGTGAACGGCGATCAGTAATAGTTATCATACCTGGCGCATCATATTTCCATACTGAATTTTTAGTATTTAGATCAATTGCATATATCCGAGCATTAGTGCTGACAAAAAGCAGATTCTTTGTAACTACAACATTGCGATGAAAACTATTGTCATCCGTTGCTGGCGGAACCCAGCTCCACAATACTTTCCCTGTTGTTTCATCAATTGCATCTATAGCAACAGGATTATTCTTACCCGCATAAATAATACCCTTACTAACAGCAAAAAATGTTTGATATGAGAATTCCGAAGTCCATTCGTAAGCCCCGCTAGACACATCGAAACTTGATATAACCCTGCTATCATAATGTTCGACATTACTACTTGCCCTGCCGCTAAATCCACCACCACTGAACGCCAACACGTTATTTCTACCACCTAGAACAGGAGCACCGTGATAATCATAATTAGAGTTCCCAAACGGATCAGCAATGCTCTTGTGAATTTTACCGTCCAGCTTATCAATGATCGACAATTTTGCTCCGTCGTGGGTATACACATACTTATCGTCTATCGCAGCAGAATCCATTCCCCAAGAAGTTGTTGGTGATGCAAGCCATAACTGAGCCCCAGTTTCTGCTGAAAATGCAGTTGCCGATCCGCCATAATAACCACCAGTCTGCACCACAAGATCTCCGCTGATCGTTGGAGCTAAATAATGCCCCCATTGAGATGAAAAGTTGGCTTGAAATTGCAATCTATTATCTTGACGATTAATACTCCACAGCTTGGTATTCTCATGCCCAGACGTTGCAATGAACAAACTTTTTTCATTAATTGCAGGTGGATTTAAAGCAGGAATATTGCCGAATGAAACTCTCCATAATTCCGAACCTTTTTTCTCATCCAATGCAATAACTGCAGCATCTCCAAAATAAACATCAGTAGAAACATACACCGCGCCACTGCCAGCAACCGGAGCATTTATTCCACCAATAGGTTCATTGGAAGTATCGCGTTTCCACTCCCATAACTTTGCAAAATTGCCGGTATCAACATAAATAGGAACGTAGCCATTATGTCGCGCATTCGCTTGATGGGTTTGCCATTCAGGAACTTTCGAAATTCGTAAATTAATTTCCAACTCTGCACCCGAGCCGGAAAATTGACTAGTACAAGCTAGTTCCTTGCAAGCAACAAATGAAAGTTTGGAGCTGTAATCTCCCGCAGCGAGCGAATGATTGGTAAAAGTATCAAGCTTAAATTTACCGGCATCAGCTTGCGCCACTACTGATCCAATAGTATTTTTTTGACTGTCAAGCACCTTTATGTAAACAACATTACTTCCAAGATTAGTTGCCGTCCAGTTTCCTTCAAAGCTGACCGGAAACTTATCCCCTTCACTTATATCAATTTCCACTTTGGTTGAAATAATCTGCACGGACACGTTAGGAACAGGAGTCGGATCTGGTTTTTTAGATCCGCCACCGCCACCGCCACCGCCACCGCCACCGCCACCGCCACAACCAACCACTAAACTTGAAATCAGGATGAGGGATAGCCTTTTATACAAACTCATTAACTTAATCTCCATATTTGATTCTTAATCGTTTTCTGCAAAACGGCTTACAAAAAAGCAAGTTACTATACCGTTACGGCAGATAAATTCCTATTGAGATCATATCTCAACTCCATCATCCCTTCGCCCACTTGCTGAACCGACCTCAAGCGCATTACTAGGCTCAATAATTGTCATGGAAAAACTGGCCGGCCCTTTCTGAGTGCGACTGAGCCCATCTGGACAATCAATTCCTACCATTGGCAGCGTCGCTCATCGCACGATGAACCTTTTATATATCACCCTGCAAGAAATAGATATTTTCTACGATGATAGCAATAACGCCAATATGTTTAATGAATTCGGGATAACTGGATTGATTGACGCCTGCTAGCGGAAACAACCAATTCAGAGAGTGATCTTCGGTGGCAATAAAACCACCGAAACTTGCGGCGGTGTAATGCAGGTTTTCATTGTTGTTCCTTAGCCTGATTTTACATCAGACTAAGGATACCAACTTTTTTGGCAGTAACTGTCAGGTAGGCTCAATCAACTATTTAATTAACCCGCTCCCAAAAAGTCACCTCAGAAAGCGTATGCTGGAACTTGCGTTTGGTTTCGCGAATTACGAATGGAATTTCCTCCTGTCCGCGCACCAAACGAAAATGCTCGCCTAATTGGGCGTTCAATCCGTCCAGTGTTGTGAAGCTTTCACCATCCTTTTTAAACCCTCCCACCCAATCCTCACGCGGCGTATGCTCGGCCAACCATGTGTAAGGTGATGCCAACATGAGGATTCCACCCACATTCAGGCGTTCGTGGATTGAGGTAAGGAATTTTGCGGGGTTGTAGAGGCGATCAATAAGATTGGCTGCGAGAATAAAATCGTAACCTGTAAATATTGGCTTAAGATTACACGCATCGCCTTGGGAGAAATCAACTTTGTTTTTGGTTTCTGATAAATCCAAATCAGCGAGTGAGCGCGATTTATAAGAGACAAGCTCCCCCTCATCGGCCAAGGTGTAACGAAGGGTATCGCCACTCGCAAGTTGCACGCCGAGATTGATAAAGCGCGCAGAAAAATCTATGCCGGTCACTTTATCGAAGTGACGAGCCAACTCAAACGTGGCACGACCAGTTGCACAACCCAAGTCTAATGCTTTGCGTCTCGGTTTATCGACAAGAACCTCGGCTGCCAAATCAACAAGTGCTTTGGAAAAATTGGGCACGCCAAAATATTCGTCACCGTAGTGAAATTCAGCGTATTCCGACACTAGTTTGTCGGTTTCATAATGGGAACTGGGCACAGGTTTTATTTCTCCGGAAACAACATAGCGGAAACCCGCGTGTTGAAAAAAATGGCGACGGAATGCGTAGCGCGATGAACGCAAACTTTCATTACCGCAGGAAATCCAGGAGCCGCCTTTAATTAAATTGTGGCGCTCGTCGAATGTTGGTGTAGTGAAGTCATCATAAATGGCGTGAACTTCAAAGCCTTCAAATGGGTAAATGGGTGTTTCAGTCCATTGCCACACATTCCCTACTACATCGTAAAAATCGCCGTGTGCAAATTGAGTTATCGGACATGACGATGCGCCATGATCAAGCTGGATATTTGCATGTGCAGGCTGTTCACTGATATCACTTAATCCAGCTGTGTCATATAAACGATACCATTCATCTTCGGTTGGTAATCGCACTGGTTTTCCAGTTTCCGATTTTTTCCAATTACAAAACGCTTTGGCTTCATGGTAGTTAACCTCCACCGGCCAATCCCATGGCATGGCAACCTCTTCAGTCATCAGCCGCAAAAACCAACCGTTAGTTTTTTTCACCCAAAATGTCGGGTGCTGTGCTTTGGTAAAGGCAAGCCAACCTTTTCCTTCTTCTTCCCAGTTGTGGGAATTTAAATAACCACCTGCTTCTACAAATTGCAAAAACTCCTGGTTGCTCACCAAAAATTTTGCTGCATCAAATGCAGGTACTTGGGCTTCATGATTTCCATACTCATTATCCCACCCGTAAAACGAATCGGATTTCTCTTTACCCAAACGCACCTGCCCTGCACTTACTTTTATCAGCTCGTTTTGTGGAGCCACTCCGGTCGCGCGATTCGGCTCCCACTCAGGAGATTTTTTAACGAACTCCAATTTATGCTGGCGAATTAAAACAGAGGATGTTTCAAGATGGATACGCTCATGTTCAATTCCCATAATGATCGCCCACCAGGGATTATTCCAATCCACCGGCATTTGTAGCGGAGCATTATCGATCAAATCCAACACTAAAGCGCGCACCTGATCGCGATAGATTTTCACCTCTGCTGGTGTCGGCCACTGATAGTTGGAATCATTGAGATCATCCCAACTCATTTCATCCACACCTACCGCAAATATTGATTCAAAGCGCTGATTGACGCGCTCATTAATCATGCGGGTCAGCAATAATTTATTGACGAAAAAAGTCGCCGTATGTCCGTAATAAAAAATAAGCGGGTGGCGCAGGCTTATCGATTTAGTGTAAAACGCTTGATCGCTTGCAAGACATTCAAACAGGGATTCATAGCGATCGAAGGTACTGACAAAATAATTGCGCAACACCTTCCGAAATTCAGGTTCATCTATGTCGCGCAGATTCGGTGTGCGAGTAAAAAGTGGATTGATGTCGTCAGCCAAATTAACCTGTAATTCCAAAGGCGCTTTGCGCAAGCTGGTTTGCCCTGAATGCATCATTAAACTCCTGAATTAGTTCCTATTGGTAAGGTGACCTGCAGCATGTTGCATGAGCTTGATTAGCGCCAATGTATTACAACAATCGACTTTATTGGCTACGGCCAACGTAATCTTTTGCAAATTGCCATGCAACACGACCACTGCGTGCACCACGAGTTCTATGCCATAACAACGCCGCCTGCTCCGTCGATTCACTCCACTGCCCACCTAAATGAGTCACCCAATGATGGGCTGCAGCGAGATAGTCGTCTTGTGAGAATGGGTAAAAGCTCAACCACAAACCAAATCGCTCCGATAGGGAAACCTTTTCCTCGATAGCATCATTGGGGCGAACCTCGCCGTCTTCATAGCTAACATCCAAATTTTCGCGCATCTTTTGCGGTAATAAATGACGGCGGTTACTGGTGGCATAGAACAACATATTCGCACTGGGAGCAGAAATAGATCCATCCAGCACCGATTTCAGCGCTTTATAGCTAATTTCACCTTCTTCAAATGAGAGATCATCACAAAAAATGATGAACTTTTCGGTTCGCTCGCCCACCAAATCAACAATATCGGCCAGGGACAACAGATCCGTTTTGTCTACTTCAATGATTTTTAGTCCTTGATCGGCAAATTCGGTCCACACCGCCTTGATGAGCGTGGATTTACCTGTCCCGCGCGCACCAGTCAGCAGCACGTTATTGGCTTCTTTACCGGCCACAAATTGCCCGGTATTACGCACAATGGACTGTTTTTGCGTGTCGATATTCTTTAGGGCATCCAAACTGATGCGGTGCGGGTGCTTTACTGCTTGGAGATAACCGCCACCACTCGTTAAGGTACGCCAACGGAACGCGCTGGCACTCCAGTCGGTATCTGGTCGCTTTGCGGGCAATATTGACTCAACGCGCTCAACTAATTGTTCAAGGCGGGAAATGAATTGATCTAATTGGGACACAACAAAATTCCTTAAAATCAGTTTCGGCGAAACGGGAAGTCTGGACTATATTGTAAGAAGCTACTTTTCTCCAGACCTGTCCGGCGGCATAGGTCGATAACGCAAATACGCATAGGTTTTTTATGTTCAGTAAGCAAGAACTTCAGGTAATTGGCCAAACATTACTCCAGCGACGGGACTGGCTCACCAAAAATATCAATAAACCTGAACTAGCGAATTCCAAAGCCCAAAACGAAAGAACCCTGCAATCGATTGAATCGTCATTATCCAAGATAAGCGCGCAATTACGTGACAGTAGTGGTGAAGAAGTCCACCGTGAGCAAGTAAACCACTACATATCCCAACCAACCGTATCCCCTATTCGCCAAGCGGCCTTGGCGCGCAGACAGGAATTGGTGCCAGGGCAAATACGGGTGCTATTAGTAGATGATGATCAAGTGATCTGCGAATTGGTTGCTGCCTACTTACAAGCCGCCGGGATTCACCTGATCGACTTTGCCAATGACGGTATGCGCGGCATTAGCATGATGTACGAAGCCAATCCGATTTATGATTTAGTGTTGTGTGATTGGAATATGCCAAGTAAATCGGGGATTGAAGTACACAGCGCGATGCGCGCGGCAGAACGCTATATGGCGACGGTGTTTATGCTGGTGACGGCAGTGAGCGAAGCCAAACAAATCCGCTCGGCGATTGAAGATGGAGTTGACGATTACGTAGTTAAACCGATTGAACAAGACAAGTTGCTGAAAAAGATTGCGCGATTTTTTCCGCACATCAAACCTGGTGATGCGAACTGATTGTTCGCATCACCAATCGCTACTCTAACCTTCCACTTCAACCATAAAATCCAACGCCGCTTGCTGGCGAATTGCTTTGCGATGATTGGCCATCAGTTTCTTGATTTTTTCCTGATCACACACCTGACGGTCCAACATTACACGACTTTTCAACTCGCCCACCGGCTCCGCAGTGGGGCATTTGCTGAACACAAACTGGTTGGAGATTAAATCCATAAACGGACCGGATTTACTGCTCGGCATGATGAACAGCAATTGCAAACCTAGACTTTCCGTTAAATAGTTGATTACTTCGCGTGAGCGATGCTCATCCATTTTCGAGAAAGCTTCGTCTACCAACACCATGCGTAAATGGCTATTACCTTCATTGAAACGGAATGCCGAGGTGATTGCCGCACTGCGAATAATATAAGCAGGCGTTTCCAATTGCCCGCCAGAACCAGTACCGTATTGACTCAGTGCAATTGGCGCCTTACCTTCCGGCTCTTTGTAAATTTCGTAGCGACGATAATTGCGATAGTCAGCAATGCGCGTTAACTCACGCAGCGCCTTTTGCTCATCTTCATCGAGCAACATCGTCATCAAACGTTCACGCACGCGCTGGTGTTTTTCCTCCAGCTTCATATTAAAAAGAGTTTCACCCTCATCAAGGCTCGGGCTATCTATTACTGCCTTAAAGAACTGCCAATACTCTTTAAACTCCGGCACCCATCCCCAATCGAAACGGAAACGTTCGCGGTCAGCACCAAAACGGTGATGTTCCAATTCTTTATTTAACTCTTCGAGAATTTTTTTACCGTCATTGATCGCCTGATAAATGGAATGGCAGAGATTGGTCACAAAGGCGTTATTAAAACTTTCACGCAGGGATTCAATTTCCTGATGGCGCTGGGCGAGGATGTGGTTTTTATCGCGATTATAAAGCGCGTCGAATTGGCGTCGCATATCGCAAATCACTTTGAAGTTAGCACTACCCAAATCATCGTTGTAATCAATATCAAATAAAATGGCATCGCTGGTCGAACAAAATTGATTATGCAACATAGCTGCTTGCTGAAGACGATGCAGAATCGTTTTAAGCTCGGCATTTACCGTTGCCAAATTTGATTCAAAATATTGCGCTGAATGCTGGCCGATTGTTTCATCTGCAGCCTGCAGGCGCACATCTGCATCAAACTCAGGCCAAAATGCGGTAATCCCTTGCACATTAGCTTCACAAGTATCAGCTTGGTAAAGGGTTTTATCTTGTTCGGCATCCAGCTTATGGCAAAGGTTATCGGCCAGCTTTAATTCTGCACGGCAATCTACCTGTGCATTATTCAACCGGGCATATTCCTGATTCTGCTCTTGCAAACGCTCCTGCAGCTCTTGCAGTTCGGCTTCCAACGCTTTGGTATCACTTAAATCCAATTGCTGCAATTTAGAATCAATTGCCTGGATTTTAGTTTGCGCTGCAAGCATTGACTGCAAAGTTTCGGAATAGACCAGCGGCTTAAGCTTATCAATCGCCAGCAATAGCTCTTGCGTTTCTTCGGCATAGGCTGTTGCTGCTTGCCATTCACTAACCAACGCGTGAAATTCATTGCGTTTTGCATCGAGTGCGCGCTCGCGTGCACCTTGGCCAAACACTAATTCAGAGTCGGCCATATCACAGCGGAACATCGCATAGTTACCCGAGCCCATTGCATCTTTGGTGATGCCACGGCGGGTATTTTTCAGCTCTTTTGCATTATCCACACGCTGCACATTGCCATAACTTGCTTTGATGTAAGCTTCGGCAGTTGCGTGCGAAAAACTCATTACTTGAATAATAGAATTTGCAGATGAGTCACTACTCTTATCCAAATCCTTACGCGCTTTTTCACCTTGAATGATGCGGGCACGATTGCCTTGCCCTGCCATGTTACGCACTATCGCAATTGCCTCAGCTTCATATTGAGACTCGACGATAATGCCGAACCGAGCAGCGCCGACATAACCTTCAATAGCAGCTTGCCACTCGCGATCAACAACATCCACGTAATCGCACAGCACCCGCGCATCAGCTTTGGGACATTGAGCTGCAATTGCGTCCAAAGCAGCGCGCACGAATCCGGGATAACTCACCTGACGCGATTCAAGTGTTTGAATTTCGCGGCGCTTAACTTCGGTTTGTTTTTGCAAACGCTCCGCTTGTGATTTTCTTTTGTCGCGCTCTTGCGCCAATTGATCGCGCAAATTCATGCGCACCACACTACCATTGGTTTCAAGATCGAATAAATTAGCAACAAAGGTATTGTGATGCTTTTGCAGCTCAAGCACTTTTGCCAACTGCGGCTCAAGCGGACTTACTTCGATAAGATCACGGTTTAATAACTGATGTATGTCGAGAGTGTCAGTCTCGCTGCAGAGATTTTTTACCAGGTTAGCCAAGCCAGAATCTTTTAATGCAGGCAATTCGACAGCAATTGAGGTTTGACGCAGCGCTTGGGCAAACTGCTGCGCAGCATCAAGGTTAGTTTGCAATTGCTGATGTTGTTTGCGTAGCTCTGGCACTTGCAACTGGATCTGCTTTTCTTGCGTATGCTTTTCCTGTTCCAGCTGATCTTTGTCACGCAATGCAGGCACGCCTAAACGACGTGCAGTAGCAGCCAAAATCAATTGATTGATTTCATCGCGGCGAGCTTCACAAGCAGCCAGTGTCTGTTGATGGCTTAACGAGTTTTCACGCAGCAACTGCTGCTTGTGTTTCGCTTCAAGATACAGGGCTTGCGAATCTGTATAACGGCGCTTGGCAACCGAATACTGCAATACCTGTTGTTCCAGCCAATTCGCAATAAAGTTATCGGACTGTTGGCGCCCCTGCGCCATACGCTCGATTCCCTGGCGCAAAGTGCGCGCATCCGCTTCCATCGTATGGATGCGTTTTAACATGGTAGAAACGGTGCGAATTGCTTCACCTAAATCGCGATATTCAAGAATTTCATTCGCGACAAACTCATCGATACCTTTGATAGGTTTATAAGCCATGAAACGCGAGAAGGCGCGCGCAGCATTCATGGATTCACGTTCGGAAATCGCGTCCTTCTTGCCACGCAAGATACCGTATAAACGGCACAAGTAAGATTTCTTTTTATCGTACTTCTCAACTTGTTGCTGACCGTATTGATGGCGCAACCCAGCATACAATTTATCTAAAGGAACCACATATTTATGGGTTTTCTCTTCCTTCAGCAAATCTTTTAAACCAAGCTCCACATCATTCAGAATATAAAACTGGGTATCATCCAGACGCGCCACTTTTTGTAGTGAGGCGCCCTGCCCGGTGGTTTCTAAAAATGCACGCATTCCAATCAGTGCCGTAAATGGTTCACTGTTCTCACCTTGAGTCGGGTGGAATACTGCAGCAAGATAACCATCACAACCTTGAGGCCGCGAATAGGCACCATCGTCGCAACCCAAAACATAGGACGCGAGTGTACGCACCAATTTCCCGCCACGACCACGCTGGCTGGATTCATCTTGCCCCGGGTTAAAATGGAACAAGTTATCGTGCGCGGCGGTCATGATCGTCTGAATCGCGTCCGCAGCTGTTGTTTTACCGGAGCCATTGCCGCCCGAAAACAAATTGATCGGACCGAAATCAAATTCGGTATTGGGCACATTGCCCCAATTAACATAGATAAATTTTTTGAGGTACATAACTATTCTTCAGCCGCAAAAAGCGAGCGATTTAAATGCGGTGCGGATTTACGCAATTTCGGGGCATCAATATCATCGTTAGCTTCATCTGTTTCTTCATCCACCAATAACAAATTATCGGCAAGATGATTCCGAATTTGCTCAAGCCATTCATTATTAACAAGGTTGATAATCAACGGACGAATTTTTATCCAGCTCTCACCTGAATCTATATCCGACTCGGCAAAAAAATTAATAAGGCGAAGCTGACGAAGACGTTTGAACGCTTGGCGACGCTCGCCAAGGTTCTCCGGTAAGCTGCGGCGCAACAGGCTTTTCATCGCCATCGCAATCGCCTCCAACGATAAAGTAGCGCAACCTTGCTCATCAATGCTGCCCTCGCGCAGAGCCTTGTCGTACTCCGCACGCAACACTAATACTAAAGCAACTTCATGCTGGCTCAACCGGCTGCGCAAACCAGCATTGAATGGCTCATCGCTTTCATCATCCATGCCTGGCAAGCGTGCGCCGGGAGGTAAAATTCGCACAAAACGAAAATGACTATCATGCTGAAAGCGAACACCCATCAGACTTAAGTAGTCATTCACTAATTCATGGACGCGCACAAAACGATCGTAGAGTTCCGCTTCCACTTGACTGTCATCGCGACAAAGAACGCCGTAGTCCAACAATCGCTGTACCAGCTCGCGCCAGTTATCCAGCGTGAGGTTGTGCTTTACCAGTTGCTCTTGCAGCAATGAACTTAATTGATCACTCATTTTCAACACCATCGTCGATCAAGCTGATAACAAACTCGTCGCGCTGTTTAAAATACTTATCACTATTAACTAATGGCTGAGCATGTAGCCATTCGGCATTTTGGGAAATTGCAAAACGATAGCGGGACGACAGGTTGGCAGCAGCTCCAACTTCAACGGCATGAGATAAATTCAATAACTCCTGCATGTTCTTTGCCTGTAGCTCGCTACTTTTTATCTCGCCTTTTTGTACCAAGGCCGCATGCACATAATCACGCAAACTGCTGGACTGCAGAATGAAAGCTTTATCGAGCGCTTGCTGCACAAAAATAGCTTTCTGGGCTTCAGCATCCAATGCTTTATCCTCATCCAACATTGAACGGACAACCTGAATATTACGCGGCGCACGCAGCTGAATTTGGGCAGGATCAATAAAGCCCATTTGAATACTGGCAATCGCTTCACCCTGCTCAAGCAACACCTGATCCTGTTGCTCTGCTGTCAAATTACCGAGTGATCGGTAAATATCCATCAAATCATCTTGCCCACGACTGTTAATGTAACTGAGCTGACGAATGATAATATCGGCGCGCTGTGTAAAGGTGTTCAACGCGCGCCGCAACGCAGGAAGCATAATGTCGCACGCATTTTTTAGGCGTGAATCAATTGTTTGAAGCAATGTTTCCAGCAACGAAATACCTGGAACTACTTTTTGCGGCAATGCTTTGCGCAGACGAATCTCCATCACCGCCCGCCAATCTTTTGCAGCAGTTTCGGCATCACCTAAACCGTATTTACGTTTGCGCCTAATCTTGGTGATGATATCGGATATTTGATCGCGGTATTTTTCAACACTGTCGGCGGACAAACGTACTTCCAGATCAGGTTTAAATACAGTTTCCATAAAATCAAAGAATTCATCGCTGGCTTGCTGGATTAGCTGACGCGATTCAACTTCGCGCACCAGCTGCCGCTTGCGCTCCTCCAGTTCTGCAATCACATCGGTAAAATCACTGATGATTCGCTCGGAATACTCGTAAGCATCCAATAAATCATTGATTTCACCTTGATCATAAAACGCTTGCAAACTATTGCGGGTGTTGCGCGTGTTGCGATTACGCGTGCGAAATTGATTCGCGTCATTGTCTGCAAAAGGCTGGGTAAACAAGCGTCCCATGCGACTAAAACCATAGCTGCTCTGCAAACTGGTTTCGTCTACTTGCTTTTCAAGCCAACCATTTTCAATAAGGCGATTGATTATAAAACTGGCGAGATCACGCTGGGTTTTAAAACGCCCCTCGTTTGAATCATCTGCATCGCTGTTATCCGCATCCAGAATTGGCGCGCGGGCAATGGCTTCTTTGAAAATATCGACCACCTGCTCACGGTTCATGGCGTGGCCATAATCGCGCAAATCGGTGTAGAGGCGTTGATACAAAAGGCGCAAGCACTCCGCCACCAACTCACGGTACTTACCAGTGAGCGGGTTGAAAAAATGCTGGCGGGAATCGCTAAAAAACATCGGGAATTTTCACAAGAATAAAACGAATTAAATGAGCTGGGTGTACGGCACGGTTTTTATAATTATGTGGGTAACCATTCAGCCAGTTTTTCCGCGTAATAGGTGATGATTAAATCAGCACCTGCGCGCTTAAACGCAGTCATTGTTTCCAGCACAATCGCCTTTTCATCGATCACACCGGCAGCAGCGCCCGCCTTAATCATCGCGTACTCACCACTCACATGGTAAACAGCCAGTGGTCGCGCAGAATTAGCGCGAATATGTGCAAGCACATCAAGGTAGGCGATACCTGGCTTCACCATTAAAATATCTGCACCCTCGGCTTCATCCTGCATAGATTCAGCCAGCGCTTCACGTGCATTGGCGGGGTCCATCTGATAAGTGTTACGCGAGCCTTTAAAGCTACTATCAACTGCATCCCGGAATGGGCCGTAGAACGCAGAGGCGAATTTTGTGGAGTAAGACATTACCGGAATATGAGTAAAACCGGCCGAATCCAAAGCTTCGCGAATCGCACTGATCATCCCGTCCATCATGCCTGAGGGCGCAATCATATCCACACCGGCTTGCGCTGCAAGCACAACTTGCTTTTGTAAATTCGCAAGCGTTTCATCATTATCAACATCATTGTTGGTAACAACACCACAATGGCCATGATCGGTATATTCACAGAAACAATTGTCACTGATTACCAGCATTTCCGGTTGCGCCTGCTTTGCAGTGCGAATCATACGCGCCAACAAACCATGTTCACACCAGGTATCCGAACCCTCTTCATCTTTATGGGTAGAAACACCAAAAAGAATAACGGCTTTAATGCCTTTGCTCCATGCACGATTCACCAGTTCAGCAAGCTGTGATTCGGGGTAGCGATACACATCAGGCATAGATTTAATTTCTACCGGAGCAGTAATTCCTTCTTCAATAAAAATAGGCAGAATAAAATCGCTCATGCGCAAATGGGTTTCGCGTACCAATTCGCGTAGCGCGCCGGTTTTACGCAAGCGACGAAAACGAAAAGCCGGAGTTGTCAGAGGGATTTGCATATATACGTGCCTATTAAAACATGCCAATTAAAACAGCTATCAAAATTTAAAATACTATCGAAAATTACAACCCTAGCGAACCTTCGTGGCTCCATTCACAACGAACACGCATATCGCCAGATCCTGGCTTGTGATAGTTGCCGTTCGCTTCCCAAGTAAAAGTGTGAGTACCCGATAATTCAGTTTCAAGATGAACCGTTGCCGAAACCCAGTACATTCTGCTCAGCAGCGATTCAAACTGGGCGATCCATTGATCCCACTCATATTCAACTGCTTTGTAGGATGCACCAAAATGCATAACTTCGGTTTGATAATTAAAAAATGGCGAATCTGCACTCGGAATAGAAAACATTTCCTGACTAAGAAAAGGCCATTCATCCGCATGCGGCAATGACAACATTGCATCGCGATTTACACGAATACGCTCAGATTCTGCCATCGACGGTGATACATCCTTAATACAACCGTACACAATTGACTCTTGATCCATACCTACTCCGATATTAATAATCGACGTAAATCTCTATTTATTCCAGTGGTGCTAAAACGGCCACCACCAACTGCCTTTGAATCGCTCTTCACAACGCTGCAATTGATTTTCATATTGCTGCGCCCTACTTTCTACTTTTCGCGCGGTATTCATTAACCAGTTTTTTTGACGATAAGTACCGCGATTATATCCACCATGACCGTCATGATAAGCAAGGTACAGGTTGTAACTATCACTCAAACCAATTCTGCTGCGCTTTTGGCTTTGCTTGTTGTACCAACCAATAAAATCTATGGCATCGCCAAAATTATCGCGCCGGGCAAAACTACTGCCGCCTTGATCCTGATATTCATTCCACACTGCGTTTTTCGCTTGCGGATAACCAAATGCATCGCTCTTACGCGGCCCAGGGAAAATCCACAGAATTTTCGTACGCGGCGTACGCGCATTGTGCTTGAACATCGACTCCTGATACATGATCGACATCATAACCGGGACCGGAGAACCCCAACGCTTTTCGGCTTTTTTGGCATCCTTGTACCAGGATGTTTTCTCATCAAAAATATCACACAGATTATTGGGATTAGAGGGCGGTAAAGTGGAGCAACCAGCCATCACCAATAGCGACCCGAGCAAAATAAATTTACAGAGGGAATACAACATTTAGAACTCACGCCCATGTTCACGTAACAATGCGATTAAACTGGCCTCATCCATTACCTTTAGCCCCAGCTCTTCAGCTTTCGCCAGTTTTGAACCAGCACCGGGACCAGCAACGACGTAATCTGTTTTAGCTGAAACACTACCGGCGACCTTAGCTCCCAATGCAAGTAGGTGACCTTTTGCATCATCGCGTGATAATGTCTCCAGTGTTCCCGTTAACACGTAGGTCAGACCATTTAATGGCAGCTCATCAGGGCTCGCGACCTCAATGTCAGCCCACTGAATACCGGCAGCTCTCAATGCTGCCACAGCATTTCGGTTGGATTCTTGTTCAAAAAACTCTGCCACGAAATGAGCAACCACTGGGCCGACATCAGGAACTAATTGCAATCGTTCTTGATCGGCAGCCGACAACAACTCAAAACTACCAAAGTAATTGGCAAAATTACGCGCAGTCGCCTCGCCCACTTCACGAATACCCAAGGCATAAATAAATTTAGCCAAGGTCGTTTTTTTAGAGTGCTCCAGAGCAGCCAAAATATTATCGGCTGATTTATCGCCCATACGCTCCATGGCCGACAATTGCTCTCGCGTCAGCGAATACAAATCAGCAAGATTATTCACCAAGCCCAGATCAACCAGTTGCTCAACAAGCTTATCGCCAAGCCCTTCAACATTCATCGCCTTACGCGATGCAAAATGTTTAATCGCCTCTTTGCGTTGCGCCGCACAAACCAAACCACCAGAACAGCGAGCAACTGCCTCATCAGCAACTGTCTCGACCGGCGAATTACAAACCGGACAATGTTCCGGAAAAAGAATATCGCGCGCATCTGCTGGGCGCTTGGCTTCCACCACCTGTACAATTTGTGGAATGACATCCCCTGCACGGCGAATAATTACGGTATCGCCAATTTTAATTCCCAAGCGATTAATCTCATCGCGATTGTGCAAAGTTGCATTTGAAACGGTGACCCCACCGACAAACACAGGTTGCAAACGAGCCACTGGTGTAACTGCGCCAGTTCTACCAACCTGGAACTCAACATCAAGTAACGTAGTTGATTCTTCTTGTGCAGGAAATTTATAGGCAATTGCCCAGCGCGGCGCACGGGAAATAAAACCTAACTGATCTTGCAACTGACGCGAATTGACTTTAAAAACGATACCGTCGATCTCATACGGAAGAGTATTTCGTATTGCTAATATGTCGTGTGTGTACTCAATACATTGTTGAATATTTTTAGCTGTAATTGTTTTACGATTTGTAAGAAACCCCCAGCATTTTAACTTTTCCAAGTTCTCAGTATGATTATCCGTTAATCCGTCACCTTCAAAAACACCAACGTTATAAGCGCACAACTTTAGATATCTTGTATTGGCTATCTTAGGATCTAACTGTCTCAATGATCCTGCTGCTGCATTTCTAGGATTCACAAAAGGTTTTTCTGAACGCATTAATGCCTGCTCATTTTGTGAAGCCCAAAACCGTTTCGGCATATAAACTTCACCACGAACTTCTAAAACCTTTGGAAAATCATTACCCAGAAGTTTTAATGGAACAGTTTTAATTGTCCTAACATTGTGCGTTATATCCTCTCCGTTAAACCCATCACCTCGTGTTGCACCACGCACCAACAATCCGTCAACATATAACAAACTAACTGCAATACCATCTAACTTTAATTCACATGCATATTCGATTTCTTCAGAAGTTTTTAACCGATCCCAAATGCGCTGATTAAAAGCCAACAAATCTTCATCACTAAACGCATTATCAAGTGAGAGCATGGGCATTTCATGAACAACAGTCTGAAATGACGAAATAGGCTCCGCACCAACACGTTGTGTCGGCGAATCGGGAGTAATTGAATCTGGATATTGTTCTTCAAGTGCGCGCAGTCGCTGCATCAAGCGATCATATTCCGCATCAGTAACTTGTGGATCATCCAACGCGTAATATCGATAATTATGCTGATGAATTTCCTGACGTAGCTGTTCGATTTCTGGCGGAAAATTATCAAATAAAGAGAGAGTAGACATGAAAAAATTACCTTATGATTCGGGCTTGGTGCGAGGCGCGATTCATGCCTTAGCTTGCGGATTTCTGACACATCCCTGTGTCAAATAAAACGGTGTTAAATAATCAGCGCGGAGGGCGACGGAATAAACGCATACGTTCAAAATCGCGAATACGCTGACGGCAATGCTCCAAGGTTTGACGAGTCATCACACTTCGCTGCTCATCTTTCAGCTCACCGCCAAGCGTGTCAGCAATTGCACGCGCCGTATCAGCCATTAAATCAAATGATTGCATTGAGTCAGCATTAATGGGCAGTGTCATAAACAAACTAACACCCGGCGTTTCAAACTCATCCATTGCATCCAGATCAAAAGTGCCCGGCTTCACCATGTTCGCCATGCTAAACAGTAAAGCGCCCTCGCCTTTGGTATCACTGTGACGATGGAAAATATCCATGCTGCCGTAGCGCATACCACATTTCAAAATAATATCGAGCAGATCACCGCCGTTGAACATCTCACCTTTGTGAGCCATAACATTGATGATCAAAACTTCTTCCGGCTCAGCCGGTTGTTTTTCGGCAAGGTTATTTTGTTGCGCTGAAGAAGCTCCTGATCCCTGCTCATCATATTCATCATCAAGCTCGTCGCGCTCGTCATACTCTTCTGATGTATATTCTTCATCATCGCGATCATAATCTTCATCGTAGTTATCAAGATCTTCCTGCTCTTCAGCATAAGTCTCGTCATCAAGCTCATCCTGCTCTTGATCTGCGATCAATTCACGCTCATAGGGATGATCATCGCGCTCGTAATCCTCACCCTCATAACTATCATCTTGACGATCATCATAATCATCAAACTCCTCATCACGAGAAGCCGAAAAACTTGGCTCGATACGTTCGCTTACAACACTTGAACCATCTCTGGAATCCTCAACAGATTCCATCAACATCGGAACTGATTGACCAAGATTCAAGCTAGCTTGTTGAGGTTCACGATGGGCTCGCGGAGCAACAATAGGTTCCTCCGCCTCAGAGCGAGAATGCTTATCCAAATAAGACTTTGCTTGCGCCTTTTTCTCAATACTGGGAACACGAACAGAAGGATCGCGCTGACCGATAACACGCGCACCACCGTTGGGCAACTCACTGGTGTAGCTTGGAGTTTCCGTAGGTTCATCATCGTATTCAGCTTGCTGTTTTAAGCTCTTCTTTAACGAACGCGATACCTTAATATTGCCATTGCGCTCATTGCGCTTACGTCTGATCCCATCTGCCAATACCAGCAAGATAAGCAAAGTACCAATGATGATGACCCAATCTTTCCACATAAGGTTATCCGTATTAATTAGTTCAATGTTAAACCGCAGCTAATTCTGCAGCTTCGTCCACATCTACTGTTACCAAACGTGAAACACCCGGTTCATGCATGGTAACGCCTAACAATTGGTGTGCCATTTCCATCGCATTTTTATTATGCGTAATGTAAATAAATTGCACTTGTGCCGACATTTCCTCAACCATACGCGCGTAACGGCCAACGTTAGCATCATCGAGCGGAGCATCAACTTCGTCGAGCATACAGAAAGGTGCCGGATTCAAACGGAATATCGAAAACACCAATGCAATTGCAGTCAGGGCTTTCTCGCCGCCCGATAGCAAATGAATTGTGCTGTTACGCTTGCCCGGTGGGCGCGCCATAATAGTAATGCCGGTATCCAACAATTCTTCGCCAGTTAATTCCAGATAAGCGTGGCCACCGCCGAACACCTTGGGGAATAACTCTTGCAAACTTTTGTTTACCTGGTCGAAAGTTTCTTTAAAGCGTGTGCGCGTTTCACGGTCAATGCGTTTAATTGCATTTTCCAGAGTCTCCAATGCTTCCATTAAATCGGCATTTTGTGCATCGAGATAATTTTTGCGCTCGGATTCTGTTTTGTATTCGTCAATTGCCGCGAGGTTAATCGGACCAAGGCGGGAGATTCTGCCCGCAAGGCTTTCCAATTCTTCCTCTAGCGGTTTCACCTCGGTACCTTCCGGCATTTCGGCCAAAATAATATCGAGATTTAATTCGTCTTCCTGCATTTGCTCAACAATGCCTGCGCGCTGCACTTCAAACATTTGTGCAGCCAAACGTTCCTGTTCCAAATGCGCACGAACCGCTTGCACTTCTTGCTCTGCTCGTCCACGAGCCTGTTCGGAATTGCGTAACTCATGCTCTACAGTTTCCAATGCTCTCCGCGCCTCTGTTAAAGAAGATTCAACGGAAAGACGTTTGGATAAGCTGGCTTCCAACTCCAATTTATATTCTTCAACCGGATCGCGATTATCAGCGATACTTGCGATCAGTTGTTCGCGACGCTCTTGCAAGCGTGACGTTTGCTCACGCAAACGGCCAATCCCTAAACGAATAGAATCCAACTGCGTTTTTACAGATTGGTAGCGCATGGCAATTTCATGCGCTTTATCTTTATCGTGACGCGCGCGTTGACGAGCAGTATCCAAGCCTGTGCGAATATCATCGCGCTGCTGCAGCAAGGATTCACGCAAGTCGGTATCTTGCTCCATCATTTCGATGGCTTCGCTCAAAATCATCCGCGCTTCTGACAAATGCTCGGCTTCTTGCTCCATTTGTTCACGGGCTTCACGGATTTCGTTATCCGCGCGCTCGCGACGCATATTCATTTGCTCAATACGAACTTGTTTTGCACTTAATTGTGAACGCAATTCGCCGTACTTACGGCTCTCGTCATCAACTTGGCGACGCAAAGCTTCACGATCTTGCTCTAAGCGTTTGATTGCTGCGCGCCCTTCTTCCAGTTGAGCATTAAGTGTTTCGATATTTTCTTCTGCACTTGCAATCGCCGCGGCCAATTCTTCCAATTCATGACGGCGAGCAATAACACCAGAGCTTGCATCAGTATCGCGAGTTACACGAACCCAGTGCGGACTTAACCAAATTCCATCGCGAGTAATAACCGATTCATTCGCAGCGAGCTGTTTGCGCAGCGCAAGTGCAGCAGATAATTCATCGGCGATATAGATGCCAGCAAGTAAGCCCTGTGCATCCCAACCTGCAGTTACCTTGTCACTCAGCAATGCAGCTTTAGTTGATGATGGTGCGGAGGATTTAGCATTGGTATCAAACAATACCAATTCACCTTGCTTAAGATTTTCCAGCAGGCTAGTAACAGCATCAACCTGATCAACACATACTGCTTGCAAGGCGTTGCCTAATACAGTTTCAAGCGCCTTATCCCAACCATCGGCGACACTAATAGTGTCTGCCAAACGCGCCTTATTGGTTAACTCATTGCTAGATAACCATTGCGTAACAGCTTTGTTCTTTTCACCCATTGCAGCCTGCTGCAATGCCTCAAGTGATGCATGACGGCCACGCATTTTTTGCAGCTGGCTGCGCGCCTGATCCAATTCGTTTACAAAACGGTTGTTGTCATTGCGCGTGCTATCTAGCTGTTCAACAAATGAATCCAGCTGCGTACGCTTTTCATCGGCAACCAGATCCAACTCAGCGAGTTGCTCGGTTAATTCGTGAATCGATTCGTCTTCCGCACCATCTTGCAGATTAGTTTTTTCTTCACGCAATTTTTCAATTCGTTGCAGCAAGCGCTGTTGCACTTGTTCCAAATGCTGGATACGTGACTGCTGTACTTCTGCACGCTGACGCGGCTCGGACGCACGCTGGTTAAAACTATCCCAGTCATTTTGCCAACGCTGCATAGCTTCTTCGGCATCAATCAATGACTCGCCGGAGGTTTCCTCTGCGGCTTTAACCAATTCCAACTCGGGCTCAAGCTCAAGCAGCTCTTCTTCCCAAGCTTCGGTCTTTTGCGTATCGATTAATAAATTTTCTTCCGCTTCTTTGCTGTCGCGACTGGTCTGATCCAGATCCGTTTGCAGTTGGCGCGCACGCTCACTGGCATGCTGAATACTCTGCTCAAGACGTGCGATTTCAGCACCGATCGCATAATAGCGACCTTGAACTTCATTAAATTTATCGCCCAGCTCAGTATATTGGCTGCGGTATTTTTCGATTTGAGTGTCTTTGTTGACCTGATCAGTTACAAAAGATTCCATCCGTAACTCAAGGTCACGAATACCAGCCTGCTTGGCTTTGGCTTGCAAATCCAACTGCTGATATTTCAATGCTTGCAACTGGGCTTTTAATAAGCGCTCTTCTTTTTTGTATTCTGCGTATTTTTCAGCTGCCTGCGCCTGACGTTGCAAGCGCGACAATTGACGCTCCAACTCATCGCGAATATCAGTCAAGCGCTCCAAGTTTTCCTGCGTGCGGCGCATACGGCTTTCGGTATCGCGACGACGCTCTTTGTATTTGGAAATACCGGCAGCTTCTTCGATATAAACGCGGAGATCTTCCGGTTTTGCTTCGATAAGCTTGGAGATCATGCCCTGTTCGATAATCGCGTAACTGCGCGGACCAAGGCCGGTGCCAAGGAAGATATCGGTGATGTCGCGACGACGACATTTGGTGCCATTGAGGTAATAGCTGTTATCGCCATCGCGGGAAACTTTACGTTTGATACTGATTTCGGTGAAGGCGGCATATTCGCCAACGAGGGTGGCATCCGAGTTGTCGAACACCAATTCAATAGAAGCTTGACCGACCGGCTTACGGCCACTGGAACCGTTAAAAATAACGTCGGTCATGTTTTCGCCGCGCAAGTTCTTGGCGGAGGATTCCCCCATTACCCAGCGCACGGCGTCAATAATATTGGATTTCCCGCAGCCATTTGGGCCAACGACAGCGCACAGGTTGCTGGGGAAGTTGACCGTAGTCGGATCAACAAACGATTTAAAGCCAGCCAGCTTGATGCACTTTAACCGCATAGGTCCATATCACTCATATTTCATCAGGCTTATGGAGTTTGGATGCCCTACCCAAACCGGCCTGTTCTATAAATAAATCGCCGGCAACCACACATTGCCTAGCTGTTTGATTTCGTTGATTTTTTTGACTGTTATTAAAAATCCTAAAGTCACCAAAAAAACCTGTAAGGGCGGGATTCTACACATTTGTGTGCTGCTTTACACCCGCCACCACAAGCAAAAGCGACAACGCCCATTTGACCGAACAAAATTCAACCAAAAATAGCAAGTGCAGGAATCGATTGACGCTTACTGGCTTATTTTTTCATCGATTTTAACGCCAATATCAGCCGGAAGTGAGCGCATATCCAGCGGGCCAAAACTCCCCTGCCAGTCACCAACCTCTGCGGCAGCCGTACCGTTTTGTGAGATTCTTGCCACCACCTCAACATTATCGATTGAGCCCAAACTCATCGCCGGTGTCATAGCCATAGCCTCAGTCAACAATACGCGCTTGGGCAGCTCAGATACTTGTACGCGCGCAATTGCCAGAGGCATTTTTGCCCCTTGCCACGCCCGGGCATAAACAAACACAACTTGATCCGGCTTGGCATCAACCCCTTCAGCCAAACTCACATTAATACTTAATTGGCGACCAGACCGTGCAGCCGCAAGAGACTCTTCAGTACCGCCCTCGGCAAAATACAGGGTTGCAGCTCGTTCGATACCAGCCATTAATGCCTGGCTGCCTGCGGAATCCGGGCCAGTTAATTTAACCGTGCGTTCCCAGTATTTAATGGCATTGACGTAATCCTTTTTGCCGAAGGCATCGATTCCAGCTAAACCGAGAGCCATGGTGTTATCAGGCTCCTTGACTAGCACCTTTTCAACCAGATCGCTGATTGCAGGATTCATCTTACTTTCGTCGCGCAAGAACATCGCTTGAGCAAGCTCCGCCATGACCATGGCTGATTCACTATCGCGTTGCAGCACCTGCTGATAGGCGTTAACGGCCTGACCAAAATCATTCAAATCCATCTGAATACGCGCCAAGAAAAACCAGTACTGCAACTGATCAGGATTATCTGCCAAACGCGCCTCGATCAAGCGTGCCATTTCACGTGCACGTACAGGGTCAGGATTGCGACCGGCCATATAATCTTCATTATCCAGCTTTTGTTTGAGTTCCTGCGCCGCACGAATTTCTACATCTGCACTGCTGCCCAAGTGTTGATAGAGCCCCCAACTCACCGCCACAACTAAAAGTGCAATGACACTCAGCGTCTTAACACCAGCACTCAGAGTACGAGTCTGTTGAGCTGCACGAATATCAGCCTCATCCTCCAGCAACGCACGCTCTTGCTCCAACTTTAATTGATCAAATTGAGCCTGATCGATACGACCAGAAGCCAATTGCGCATTTAGCTCTGCAATGTGTTCATGAAATAGCCGCACGTTTTCATCAAGACGCTCGGCAATAACTTCGCTTGATTGACCATTCTGTTGTTTGCCATAACGCACTAACGGCCAAAAAATAAATATCAATGCCACCACACACAGGAGCGCAGCCCCTACCCACAAGGACATCATTATTTTTTCTCCTGACTGGAATTTCTTTCTGATTTTTCAGCGGCTGCTTTATCTGCCGAAGAGTTAAGCAAATTTGCCAAGCGCGCCTGTTCAACCGAAGACAGCACCGAGCTTTCTTCTACATCAACACGACGACGTTTACGCACTATAAGAAGAAGCATCACAATGCCTATAAGCAACAACGCGATAGGTGCTCCCCAAAGCAAGATAGTGGCGGGCGATAAACGCGGGCGGTATAAAATAAACTCGCCGTAGCGTTCCACCATGAAATCCACGATTTCTTTATCCGATCTACCATCTTTAATCATGAAATCAAGCTCACGACGCAAATCCATTGCGATAGGAGAATTAGTACCGGCGAGATTCTGGTTCGGACATTTAGGGCAGCGCATTTCATCAATAAATGTTTGATAGCGCTGGCGATCAACATCATTATCAAACTCATGAACTTCGATGGCTGCAAAACTGGATAAAGAAATAAGCAATAATCCGATGCAAGTGCAAAGTCTTATTAGAATTGCGCACATAAATATGCTTCCGCGTATTGAATAGAAATTTTGCGCGAGTATAACAACTCATAAGCGAGAGCGGGAAACTTTGCCACCAAGACCAAAAACTGATCACAAGTGTTTGTTTCGCAACCATTTTTTAGTTTTTTTTCGATTTTTTTATAAATCTGTTAAAAAAAGGTTGACCCATAGTTTTACATGATTAGAATACGCGCCACCAACAAGGTGAACGCTGAAAAGCGTGAAATCTTGGGCGGTTAGCTCAGTTGGTAGAGCAATGCCCTTACAAGGCATGGGTCACAAGTT
>NZ_JBCECX010000025.1:0-65603 GCF_039207905.1 Cellvibrio sp. | reverse complement strand
TTTGCGCGCCCATGTTTTCGAACTTGTCTTTCAGGCTGATTTCTTTCGCAACAGATACACCGTCTTTAGTGATGGTTGGAGCGCCGAAAGATTTTTCCAATACTACATTACGGCCTTTTGGACCAAGGGTCGCTTTAACCGCATCGGCCAGAACGTTTACACCAGTCAACATACGTTGACGTGCGCTATCACCAAATTTCACTTCTTTAGCTGACATATTCTTAATTCCTAAAAACTTTTGTTAATCCGCGAAGCCGACGCAATGCAGCTTCACCTTCAATTCTTGTGTGTTTGGCTTATACCAAAACTGCTTTGATGTCGGACTCGCCCAGGATCACCAACTCTTCACCGTCGATGGTGATGGTGTCGCTGCCAGCGTATTTACCGAACACTACTACATCGCCAACTTTTACATCCAACGGACGCAATTCACCGCTGGCCAATACGCGGCCATTACCTACAGCCACAACTTCACCTTGGTTAGGTTTCTCTTTTGCAGCACCGGACAGAATGATACCTCCGGCAGTTTTGGTTTCTTCTTCTTTGCGACGAACTACAACGCGGTCATGCAACGGACGAATTTTCATGGAACTTTGTCTCCTAACAAAACAGATTAAACAGGCTTGAAACCGGAGCTTTCACCCGCCCTATTTGGCGCGATGCAAACTTTGTGGTTCCGCGAGATGACATATAGGGACGGCCGGAACAGATTCAAGGCCGTCGATAAGGCCACCGATTTACAGGGGTTCCCCCCTTAAATATTAACCAAAGGCGGTGACCTAAAAGCGGTGTCCCCTATCTGGGGCCTTGTTTGGGGATTTCAACGGAGAAAAGCGGGAAATTGTCGAAAAACCGATGATTTAATCGTTTTTAGGCTCTTTTGAGGCGGGAGTTTCAGATTGTTGATCAATAAGTACACCAGATGTGCCCTTATTAGCATCTTGTTGGGTACTGCCCTGATGCTCATAAACATTACCGCCAGCGGAAGTAAACGGTCCTTGGCCAAAAGGATTTGTACCAAAACCAGCAGCGTTAAAGCCGCGAGCGCTCGCAGTCACCGCCATTTTTGCCAACCAGCGCTTGAACAATAGGCGACGCAGAAATGGGATAAAACACAGCAGTGCCATGAAATCAGTGATAAAACCGGGAATGATCAGCAAGATCGCGC
This sequence comes from Cellvibrio sp., assembly GCF_039207905.1. Classification (GTDB taxonomy): domain Bacteria; phylum Pseudomonadota; class Gammaproteobacteria; order Pseudomonadales; family Cellvibrionaceae; genus Cellvibrio. Next base: position 64,435 of record NZ_JBCECX010000025.1, on the reverse strand, counting down.
CAATCGCTTTAAATAAACCATCAACCATCGTCTGCGCAGGCATAGCACCACCGCGCATCCCTTGGGCCGCGCGCAACATGCTGGAAGCGCCCAAATAACGCAGCAGATTAACGCCGAGGAAAATCATTGCGATTAACCAGACAATCACTGCCAGCGCCCCTACTTCCGAGCCGATGGCAATCATCAGCCAGAGTTCCAGGAAGGGTAACAACAGCAAAAACAAAAAACGTATACGCATCAATAAAATCCAGAGTCGTGGAACCTGCAGTCTACCACTTGTAACTCACCCCCAGCGACATGCGTGTGTCTTTGTCTTTACGGGTCGGCTGCGGCTCGTTATCACGCCAATAATCGATTTTGAATTCTGAATAGATACGCTTGAGAATCATCGAACTGAAGCCAGTGGTCGTTTTCAAGCGCCAGTTAGGTTTGTCTTCGGTCGATTGCAGAACTTCGTTGTTGTGGAAAAACCCAACCCCCCAAGGCAGACGGTAGCGGAAATCAGTCGCGACACGCACCGCCATAAATTCATCTTCGGTAGCGAATTCTCCCTCCAGATTCGCAGGCAGCGTGTAGCGCTCATCCATATAAGCAGCGCCCGTTTTCAGCGATAGCGCCTGGTTGAGATTTTCGAAAAACTGGTAACCCGCGCCCGTTCCCAAGCTGCGATAATTCGCCATACCGCGGTTGGGCTCGGAACCCGCAAGCGCACTGTTGTACCAGAACCATTGATCCGCCAGAAACCAATCCAGCGAGTAACGGCTATTCCAACGCTCTTGTGCGGGCGAATAATTCCAGGATGCACGCGCAAATTCGCCACCGACAACATGGCGGAAATCACCGCGGCGAAACTCCATTTCACTCTGGATATTCCACTCGTCGCGCACCTCATTGCCGCGCGAATAGGCGCCCCACAGATTCAATTTCCCCCGATGTACATAAGCGCCCTTTTTGTAATCCTCATAGGGCACCAGCGTCTTCACGGTCAGTATTGACTTGCGTTTTATACGCGACGAATTTTCACATTGATACACCAAATCATCAGCATCCATTTGTTTCAATACGCAGGCTGCTTTGCTGCCATTAATTTTTAACGGCTTGCTGGATTGGATGTTCTTGATATTGTTTTTTTTGAGCCACTGCTCGCCAAAATTGGTCGACTTCCAGATCAGATGCTCGCCGTCGACACGCACCAGCTCTCCCTCAAGCCGGTCACCATTGTTTAGTTCCACAACACCGGCCTGAGCGCAAGCGCTCGCCAATATCCACAAGAGTATGACGAATGGCTTCACAGGCAGGATTCCGGTTTATTAGTTAGCATGAGTCAATTAAAGTGACCCCTCCACCACAGGGCAACGCCAGAAGTGTTAATAGTGTTAACTTAAGTTAGGTTTGGGTTTATTCCGGTAAATGCGGATAGTTATGCAGCAATTTACCTAATCAGTTCAGGTACAACAGTGAAGAAAACATTAATTCCCGAGCACCCGGCGGCAAGCAACCAAGTAGCCACTAACCGCGAAGCCATCTATTTGGCGCTGATGAGCATTCCGGCGGGAAAAGTCATCACCTACGGGCAATTGGCATCATTGGCTGGATTACCCGGCGCCGCGCGTCTGGCTGGCTCGGTATTGTGCGGATTACCGGAAAAAACTGAGCTCCCTTGGCATAGAGTGATTAACGCGCAAGGAAAAATTTCATTACCGGTCGATTCAGCATCCTACAAAAAACAATTACAGCGACTGAAAGCGGAAGGAGTGGAAATAAAAAATGGAAAAATCAGCTTGCGCATTTACGGTTACAATAACTAATCATTTATCAGTTGAATCCATCCATGACCTCATCAGAACCAAGCACAACCGACAATAATTACAAAGGCTGGAGCGGAATCAAACGCGCATTTGCCACCCCCTCTGCGCTAACTTTATTTTGCTTGGGCATAGGCTCCGGCTTGCCATTTTTGTTAGTGGGAGGCATGACGCTTTCAACCTGGCTGCGCGATGTCGGATTTGAATTAAGTGTGATTGGTTTAATCAGCTTTGCCGGTTTTTTCTATGTGCTTAAATTTTTATGGGCACCGCTAATTGACAAATACAGCCTGCCCTTTTTAGGCCGCCGCAAAGGCTGGCTGGTGGTATCGCAGATCTTATTGATTGCAACTTTAGTGGCAATCGCTTTGCTGCGACCGGAATCATCACTCAGTATTTTTATTGTATTGGTGGGAATTGCAGCATTCGCCGGCGCGACATTGGATACAGTAGTCGATGCTTATCGCATTGAAATTGCACCACCAGAGTTTCAGGCCGCATTAGCATCAACCTATATTTTAGGTTATCGCATTGCATTGATTTTATCGGGTGCGGTTGCATTTTATCTTGCAGAATTGTGGGGCTGGCGCGTCGCCTATTTAGTTATGGCACTTTTTCTGCTGATTCCCTTAGTCGCATCGATCATATCCAAAGAGCCTGATAACCAACGAGCATTGGCAGTGCGTGATATCCACATTGCTGATGCATTTATCAAACCCTTTCAGGAGTTTTTTTCACGCAACGGCATATTACTAGCGGTGGCATTACTGGCCTTTGTTGGATTGTTTAAATTGCCCGATCAAATGATTGGGGTTATGGCGGGGCCTTTTTATCTGGACTCAGGTTATACCAAAGCCGATATTGCCACCGTCTCCAAATTATTTGGCGTGTGGGTTGGAATTGCCGGTGCATTTTTAGGCGGGATTTGCATAGCAGCATTCAGCATGCGCAGCATGTTGTTTGTTGCCACCATAATCGTTTCCATTTCCAATATTGCGTATCTATTGATGGCGAATAATCCCGGGCAAGAATGGGCGTTTTTTGCAGCTATCAGCGCAGATAATATTTCTCAGGGTTTTGCGGGAGTGGTGCTGGTCGCCTTTATGTCGAGTCTGACTAATCAAAACTTCACCGCAACCCAGTATGCACTGCTTGCATCGCTCGCTAACTTACCAGGGAAATTTATCGGTGGCTTATCCGGATACATTGTTGAAGCAACCAGCTACTCCTGGTTTTACATTTACAGTAGCCTTTCGGTTGTTCCTACGTTATTAATTTTGGCGTGGCTCTGGAAACGACTACAAAAACCCTAATTCCTTGCGTAGCCCGTGTGGAGCTTGCGCAATACGGGAACCCCCCATAATAGGTTTCACTTCTTACGGGCTACTGAATCTACCGATTGAAACAAAAAAGCCCTGCTCAATGAGCAGGGCTTTTTTCAAATGCGAATTAACTATTAATCGCGGAAGTTTTCAAACTGCATTGGCATGCCCAACTCTGCCGCGCGCAATGCAGCGATACACTCTTGCAAATCGTCGCGCTTCTTGCCGGTCACACGCACTTGCTCACCCTGAATGCTGGCTTGCACTTTTAACTTTTTGTCTTTCACCAAAGCGACGATTTTTTTGGCTAGATCTTTGTCGATACCAGTGCGCACAGTAACTTCACGCTTTACTTGCTTGCCTGCGCTTTTTACCTGACCAATCTCAAGGCAACTTACATCAATGCCATTTTTTGCCATCGCAGGCCTCAGCAAATCCAGCATTTGATCGAGTTGCATTTCCGCATCAGCAGTAAGGGTGATTTCGTATTCCTTCAGTTCGAAACTTGCATTCACGCCTTTAAAGTCAAACCGATTGGTAATCAAACGCTGGGCCTGATCAACCGAGTTGGTCAATGCGTGCTTATCAACTTCCGAAACCACATCAAACGATGGCATAGCTAACCTCAAAAAAATTTCAAAATAAAAAATTAAACAATCAGAGTGGCAAACGCGATTGCACACACCCAGAACAGCAGTGACCGGGTATAAAGCGGCACGCTGGATTTAACCAATGCGAAGGAATACGCAGGTTCAGAGTGAGTGGTGATGACATCGCCAGTCAGGTCTTCAATAATATCCTGTGTTTCCTCTTCCATTTCTTCCTGCTTTTCTGCTTTCTCTTCCGGCTGCATTTCTGCCATAGCAGCAGTCGAACTATCGGTAGATGCACCCAATGCACCACGCAAACACTCGTTCAATACATAATCGGATGAATTTTGCAGATCCAATAAATTTTTGCGTAGCGGGCAGGTTTCAAAGTTACCCACGAATGCCCAGGTCACGCCCATCAAACGCACTGCAGGCAACTCCAACAACCACAACCATTTACTCGCCAAGGCCGCAGAGTCGCTACCTGCTGGTGAAAAATCGCGATATAACACACTCAAACGATAAATCAGCGCACCAAATGGCCCGGCGATAAAAAACCAGAAGAGCACAGCAAACATGCGCTCAAATCCGCGATAAGCAAATACGCGCAAAGCCTCGGTGTGCAATCCACGCCAATCGCTCACATCCACATCGCCGCTAATTACGTCGTGACCGCGCAAACGATCCAGTAATTGCGCCGCCGCTACGCTATCGCCGCGCGTCGCAAGTGCAATGTACTCTTGAATATCTGCCAATAAATTTCCACGCCCAAGGCTGTAAAGCAGCACAGGCACGTAAAGGAAGAATAACCATTGGATTCCCGCTGTTTGATACACCAGCAAAAACAGAATCACTAGCACCGCCAATGGAATTAAGAGTGCCAATGCCAGTGGTACTGCCGGTGCCGAGGAAAGACCCGGAATGCCTTGCAGGCGATTCACCAGCCACTTATACCACCCATCAAATTGGATAACGCTGGCAGAACCGAGCCAGTAGACGATAGCGAGGACGACAACCAAACTGAGAAAAATCATTTTTGTTTAATCACTCTTCAGTCAAAAAGAACAAAATGGCACTATTCAAGTGATCTACGGAAGCGTTGCCAGTCAAAGGCGGGCCCCGGATCTGTTTTGCGGCCAGGTGCAATATCGGAATGGCCGGTAATGCGCTCAGGTGTTAGTTTAGGATAAGTCAGCATCAACTGGCGAGAAACTTTCTCCAGCGCAAGGTATTGCGCATCACTGTAGGGAACATCATCCGCCCCCTCCAACTCTATGCCGATGCTGTAATTGTTGCAGTCGGCGACACCGCCAAAACTGGAGCTACCGGCATGCCAGGCGCGCGCTTCAAAAGGAACGAATTGTGTCACTTTACCGTCACGTTCGATGAATAAGTGCGCAGAAACCTCCAGTTCTGCAATAGTGGAAAAATACGGATGCAGGCTCGCATCCAGTTTATTTTGGAAAAATTGCTGCACATAACCGCCGCCAAATTCGCCCGGTGGCAAGCTGATATTGTGCACAACCAGCAAACTAATGGCTGCATTTTCGGGCCGTTGATTAAAATTGGGCGATGCGCATTGCTCAGCCCCATCAAGCCATCCACCATTAATTTGTTGCAAGTTTTCAGTCATCACGTGCTCTTTGTCATCGTTTATGCAGGAATAGTTCGATCTTCCGCCCACAAACGCAATTGGGTGATCTGTTCGGACATCACCACCGACAGAGGACTAGTAGCAGCGATTTCACGCAACAACATCTCAGTCGTCAGCGGTTTGCCCTCAGCTCCGGCAGAATAAAGCGCTGCAATAATAGCCTGCTCAATTTCTGAACCAGAAAAACCATGGGTTGCAACAGCTAACTGCTCACAATCGAAATTCTCGCTGGCACAATTACGTTTGCGCAGATGAATCGTAAAAATATCTTTGCGTACAATTTGTTCAGGCAAATCGACAAAAAAGATTTCATCCAAGCGGCCTTTACGAATCAATTCCGGTGGCAAGCGCGAAATATCATTGCTGGTGGCAACAATAAATACGCGCGTGCGTCGCTCCGCCATCCAGGTTAATAAAGTGCCGAGCAAGCGCTGCGATACTCCGTTATCATTGCCATCTTGCGCCATGCCCTTTTCAATTTCATCGAGCCACAACACACAAGGCGACATGGCATCGGCTAACTTTAAAGCTTCGCGCAGATTTCGTTCGGTTTCGCCGTGGAATTTATTGTAGAGCGCGCCGACATCCATGCGCATCAACGGCAACCCCCACAAACCGGCAACCGCTTTAGCGGCAAGACTTTTTCCGCCGCCCTGTACACCGAGCAGCAAAATACCTTTGGGGCGATCCAGCTTGGAGTCTTCATCATTGAATGCGCCGCGCCGTGTTAACAGCCAGCGTTTTAAATTATTCAAACCCCCGACATTGGAGAAATCTTCGGTCTGTTGCTCAAAACTAATAACACCTTCCATATCCAGCAATGCGAATTTTGCCTTGTTAATACGCGGCAAATCATCTTCGTTAAGCGAACCATCATTCCAAATCGCAGAGCGCACCAAGCGACGCACATCGCTTACGCTCATGCCTTGTAAATTGTTGACGACTTTTTTGAGGGTGAGGTTATCGGTTTTTACGCGCGCACCGGCGTGGCGATCTGACCAGTCTTTTGCCTCTTCACGGATAATTTCCATGATCTTGTCATCATCCGGCAAAGTCAGAGCATACGAGGCGCTGTAACGTGTTAGCTCCGGCGGTAAACGCAATTGATAACTGAGCAGCACCAGTGTGTGTGGCACAGCAAAATGATTGAGTGCAATATCTTTCAGCAAGCGTACGACTTGCGGTTGATCGGCAAGAAAGGGATGAATATCGCACAACGCAAACATCGCTGGCTGATGCAATTGCTTGATGTGACGCAACATCTCTTCCGGCTCATTCAGTAAACTGCCTTTGGGTACCAGCTGCGGGCCAAAATTCATCCGCGTCAGCCCTTCGGTAATCGACCAGCGATGCAGATCCTTGCCGTGTTTATTGGCAACCTTAAGCAAGGTATCCAAGGCTTTTTTTTCTTCGAAGGTTTCAATTACCAGCAGCGGAATACGGGAATCCAGTAACAGTTTTATTTCATCAACATCTTGCACGCTTGTCTCCTTTAGCCGGGCGAGTCGTTTGGCCAGTCAAGGCCACCAGCATGCAATGGGTGAAACAAGCTTGCAACGGGTTTATGGAATTAACGGGACGGAGTAGTCGGCAATGAGCCAGTCTCGCGAAAAACACCTCGCGTTTTACCCGTGCCCTCACCGTTATTTTCTGTTTAAATAGAGCATCGATTTAAGAGGAAGCCAGCATGTCCAGCACACATTTGAGCCTAATCGACAACTTCATTATCAATGCTGATCGCGCCTTACGCACACTGGCGGCGGGCAATGACATGACCAGCGAGCGGCCATCGCCGGCGCGCCCATTGGATGAAGTGGATCTCAGCGAAGCCGAGCGTAAAAAATCGGCGGCGTTGATGCGTGTAAATCACACCGGCGAAGTCTGCGCGCAAGCGCTCTACCAAGGTCAGGCATTAACTGCCAAATTGCCCGATGTGCGAGCGGAAATGGAACATGCTGCGGAAGAAGAGATTGATCATCTGGTGTGGTGCCAGGAGCGCATCGACTCATTGGGCAGTCATACCAGCTATCTAAATCCGGTGTGGTACGGGCTCTCGTTCGCCATTGGAGCCGGAGCAGGTTTGGTGAGCGATAAGGTGAGTCTGGGTTTTGTTGCCGCGACAGAGCATCAAGTGTGCAAACACCTTGAAGAACATCTGCAGGAGCTGCCAGCGCAAGACTTCCGCAGTCGCGCAGTCGTAGAACAAATGCTGGAAGACGAAGCGCGCCATGCCGATATGGCGTTGAATGCGGGTGGATACAATTTTCCCGCACCGGTCAAAGGGCTTATGACACTGGTATCCAAAGTGATGACAACAACCAGTTATCGCATCTAACTCAGTAGACTCAAGCACCCGCCAAATAAAAATGCCCGCATTACGCGGGCATTTTCTTAATCAAAGCAATTTATTCACTCAGGCTTCACGAATTTCGTAAGAGTGGGTAATTTCAACTCCACCCGCTTCCAGCATAATCGATGCTGAGCAGTATTTAGTCGCCGATAATTCAACCGCGCGTTTTACCTGCGCCTCTTTCAATTCTTTACCAGTAACCAAAAACTTCATGTGAATCTTGGTAAATGGGGAAGGCACGCCCTCTGCGCGTTCAGCATCCAATTCACAGCGGCAATCTGTTACCTGCTGACGCGACTTAGTCAAAATGCTCATCACATCGAACGCAGAACAACCACCCAAGCCAAGCAACAGCATTTCCATCGGGCGCACACCAGTATTGCGGCCACCATGATCGGGCGGACCATCCATCAACACCGCATGACCACTTCCCGATTCACCGAGAAACTGCGCCCCGTCAACCCATTTCACTACTGCTTGCATAGATATACCTGTTGTAATATTTTCGCCCTAAAATAGACCGCTAGCGTAACACAAGGCGTTAAAAAATCGAAAATGTCGCAAAAATCAACATCCGTGATGTAAATGGTGACTTTTTGTAGACAATTCAATTGTCTAGGCTTATAACTGCATCACAAATTCTCAGGTTGTCATGGCATATCTATAGCAGTGTGGTGGCCTTGTCGTCATAATAAATTTCATATTTAAATTAGTAATATAAAAAACCATCAACAGGAGCCACACCTTGGTCGCTGTCTCGCTTACACCGCACATTAAGAATGTGGAAGAGTTTTTAATTCATTGTCACCGTCGCCGTTATCCCGCCAAAAGCACCATCATTTACGCGGGCGACAAAAGTGACTCCTTGTATTACATCGTGAAAGGTTCGGTCACAGTGTTGATCGAAGACGATGAAGGTCACGAAATGATCGTCGCTTATCTCAATGATGGCGATTTCTTTGGTGAAATGGGTTTATTTGACGAAAAGGATTCGCGTAGTGCTTGGGTGCGCGCGAAAACTGAATGTGAAGTTGCTGAAATTAGTTATGCTAAATTTCAGGAAATTTCCGAAACTCATCCCGAATTTTTATTTGCACTCGGCAGCCAAATGGCTCGTCGCTTGCGCGCCACTACTCGCAAAGTGGGCGATCTCGCCTTCCTTGACGTAACTGGCCGTGTTGCACGTACCCTGCTGGAACTCTGCAAAGAGCCGGATGCAATGACTCATCCCGACGGTATGCAAATCAAAATTACCCGTCAGGAAATTGGCCGCATTGTTGGCTGCTCACGCGAAATGGTTGGCCGTGTACTCAAAACCTTGGAAGAGCAAGGTTTGGTCATGGTGAAAGGTAAAACCATGGTCGTATACGGCACGCGTTAATAGTCACCGCCATATAAAAATAAAGCCCGCAATTGCGGGCTTTATTTTTTGTACTGCCAAACCAATCCTTAGCTCTACGCGAAGAACTCCGCCAGTGCCACACCCGGCTCATCTGCACGCATAAATGCTTCGCCAACCAAAAAGGCGTGTACATTCTTGGCGCGCATCGCTTGTACATCTGCTGGAGCGAGAATTCCACTCTCGGTGACTACGATACGATCACTGTCAATCTTGCTGAGCAACTTGTAGGTCGTTTCCAAGGTGACATCAAATGTATGCAGATTGCGGTTATTAATGCCGATCAATTTATTCGGCAACTCCAGCGCAATATCCAACTCAGCCTCATCATGCACTTCAACCAGCACATCCAGCCCGATGGAGTGAGCGAGCGTATTAAGCTCTTTCAGTTTCTCAGCTGACAACGCTGCAACAATCAGCAACACACAGTCAGCGCCCATCGCGCGCGCTTCGTAGATTTGGTATTCGTCGACCAGAAAATCCTTGCGGATTACCGGCAAATTCACCGCAGCGCGCGCTTGCTGCAAATAGGCATCAGCGCCCTGGAAGAAATCCACATCGGTTAATACCGACAAGCAAGCTGCACCGCCCTGCTCATAAGACTGCGCAAGTTCTGCCGGCACAAAATGCTCGCGGATAACTCCTTTGCTAGGCGACGCCTTTTTGATTTCGGCAATCACACCGGATTTACCTTGTGCGATTTTAGTTTCAATCGCCTGTACAAAACCGCGCGCTTTTGCTTGTTCTGCAGCACGCTGCTTTAGTTGATCAAGGGAAACCTGCTGCTTGCGCTCGGCAATTTCTTCCCACTTTCGCGCAATGATTTTACGCAGTACTGTTGGTGTATCTGACATGGAGTTTTCCAAAAATCGATTTACAAACATTTATTCCAAATATTGGGTGAAGGCCGCCAACTCGCGAATTTTTTCGCCCGCAAGGCTGCTGCCGATTGCATCGCGCGCCATTTCCACACCATCGGACAAAGTGCTGGCAACACCGCTCACATAAATCGCGGCACCAGCATTCAGCGCGATAATATCGGCGGCTTTTTCTGCATATTGTCCACGGCGATTACCCAAGGCATCGCGAATCAATAACAGCGAATCTTCAGCGTTGGTAACACTTAAACCAATCAAGCTTTTGGATTGCATACCAAAATCTTCCGGCTTGATAATGTATTCGCGAATTTCACCGTTCTTTAATTCAGCAACCTGGGTCTCTGTAGCCAAACTGATTTCATCGAGGCCGTCTTTAGCGTGAACAACCATCACATGCTCACTACCAAGACGTGCAAGCACTTCAGCCATAGGCTTACACAGCTCACCATTAAATACACCAATCACCTGCCGTTTAACATTTGCAGGATTGGTCATTGGGCCGAGCATATTAAAAATGGTACGCATGCCCAATTCTTTACGCGGGCCAATGGCATGGCGCATGGCACTGTGATGAGCCGGAGCAAACATAAAGCCAACTCCAATCTCGCGCACACAACGAGCAACTTGCTCTGCGGTGATATCCAATTTAATCCCGGCAGCTTCCAACACATCAGCACTGCCGGTTGAACTTGAAACTGAGCGATTGCCGTGTTTGGCAACGCGACCGCCTGCGGCTGCAACCACAAACGCACTTGCGGTGGAAATGTTGAACAAGTTGGCGCCATCGCCGCCTGTGCCACAAGTATCCACCAAATAATTCACATCAATATCTACTGGCGTTGCTAATTCGCGCATCACCATTGCAGCGCCGGTAATCTCATCCAGGGTTTCGCTTTTCATACGCAATGCGACCAGGAAACCACCAATTTGCGCCGGTGTTGCGCCGCCGGTCATCACCGAGCGCATGACAGAAATCATCTCTTCTGTACTTAAATCAATCTGCGCGACTAATTTCGTTAACGCTTGTTTGATATCCATTGCCATTTACCTTTTATGAATAAATGCACTGGCAATTACCAGTGCATTTTTTTGTTGTAAGTAAGCTAAAAATATTTATCACAGCAAGAAATTAATAAGCCGTTAAAAAATTGCGCAGCATGTCGTGACCGTGTTCGGTCAAAATTGATTCTGGATGAAACTGCACACCTTCCAGTGCGAGAGTCTTGTGCTTCACACCCATAATCTCTGCCATGCTGCCATCGTCGTTTTGTGTCCAGGCAGTGATTTCAAGACCATCGGGTATCGACTCTTTTTCAATTACCAGCGAGTGATAACGCGTTGCTTGAAATGGATTATTCAATCCGGCAAATACACCTTTGTTGTTGTGATACACCGGTGATGTTTTACCGTGCATCACAAAAGGAGCGCGAATCACTTTGCCCCCCAAAGCCTGACCAATGCTTTGATGCCCGAGACAAACACCTAACAGCGGGATTTTTCCGGCAAAGGTTTTAATCGTTTCAACTGACACGCCTGCCTCGGTTGGTGTACAAGGGCCAGGAGAGATAACAATTTTTTCTGGCGCCAGTGCCGCAATTTCTTCGATGGTAATTTCATCGTTGCGCACGACTTTTATGTCCGCACCCAACTCACCGAAATATTGCACCAGGTTGTAGGTGAACGAATCGTAGTTATCAATCATTAAAATCATTTTGCATCCCCTTTCACTGCTGCAGCACCCACCATATCAACGGCTTTAAAAATCGCGCGCGCTTTGTTCATGGTTTCTTTCCATTCCAGAGCGGGAATGGAATCAGCCACTACACCAGCACCGGCTTGCACATACAGCTTGTTATTTTTAATAACCGCAGTACGAATCGCGATAGCGGTATCCATATTGCCGTTCCAGGAGATGTAACCCACAGCACCACCATAGATGCCGCGTTTTTCGGTTTCCAATTCGTCGATAATTTCCATCGCGCGAATCTTAGGTGCACCACTTAAGGTTCCTGCTGGTAGTGCAGCACGCAATACATCCATCGCCCGCAGGTCAGGTTTTAATTTACCGGTGACATTGGAGGTAATATGCATCACGTGGGAGTAGCGCTCTACCACCATTTTATCGGTGAGTTTCACGCTGCCAATTTCAGCAACGCGACCAACATCGTTGCGCCCTAAATCGATCAGCATTAAATGCTCGGCGATTTCTTTTGGATCGTTAACCAACTCAACTTCCAACGCCTTATCTTCTTCCGGCGTGTAGCCGCGACGGCGAGTACCGGCGATGGGGCGCACAGTCACTTCGCCATCTTCAAGACGTGCAAGAATTTCAGGGCTCGATCCAACAACATGATGATCGCCCAAATTCATAAAATACATGTAAGGCGATGGATTTAAATTGCGCAGCGCGCGATAAAGGTTGATTGGCTCCTGAGTGAAATCAATCGACAAACGCTGCGAGATAACCGCTTGCATAATATCGCCAGCAAAAATGTACTCTTTGATTTTGCCAACCATCTCATGGAAATATTGCTCGCCGACATTCGACACAAAACTCGGCTCGCTGTGACCATTATTGCCCAGCGATAAACTCGGTGTTGCAGGCATTTCACCACGCAGTTTTTGCTCCAATTCATCCAGGCGCGCATTGGCTTTCACAAACGCATTGTCTACCTCCGGATTCGCATGGATAACCAGAATCAACTTACCGGCGAGATTATCGAACACCAGCACTTCATCCGAAACGCTGAGCAAAATATCCGGTGTACCGATGACATCCGCAGGCGCACTTTCTTTTAGATGCGGCTCCACATAGCGCACGCAATCGTAAGCGAAATAGCCAACCAAACCACCGGTAAAGCGCGGCAAGCCAGGCAATTCCGGTGCGCGATAACGCAGCTTGAACTCCTCCACAAATGCCAATGCATCCGCGCAGGTATGGGTTTCTACAACTGCACCATCGCGCTCGATATGAATGGTTTCACCAAAAGCTTTCAGCACTGTGCGTGCCGGCAAACCAATCATGGAGTAACGACCCCATTTTTCGCCGCCCTGCACTGACTCGAATAAATAAGAGTATGGGCCCGATGCCAATTTCAAATAGGAGGACAGAGGCGTATCCAGATCCGCCAGCACTTCGCGCATGACAGGAATACGGTTGTAGCCTTGAGCGGCTAATTGGGCAAATTTTGCTTGATCAATAAACGGGTCGGAATTCATGACATTACCTTTATGCTCGCCATGCAAGGAGGCAAGCTTTTATCTTTATCAACATTGTATTTGCGCGAGGCTATTAACGGGAAACAATTAACAGAAAATCAATGCGCAAACAGAGAAAGGCGGCTCAGCGCAGAACCGAAAAAGGTTCAGGCAAAGCGAAATGAACTAGCGACGCCATCGGGCGGCGAGGAAGGGAGCGCGCTCTGTATTAAAGGTTGCGTGTTTCACGAGGATGGTTCCTGTTGCAGCTGAGGGCAAGTGTACTCAAATAATCTGCCTATGCCTACCCTCAACCCACTCCAGACGATTGCAAATAACCAGTAATTTAGACCAGCGCTAATTGTTCGCGCATACCGGCTATCACTGCGGCGTAATCCGGGGCATTAAAAATCGCTGAACCGGCAACAAAAGTGTCCGCACCGGCTTCGGCTACTTCGCGGATATTCGCCAAACCAACACCGCCATCGATTTCAAGGCGAATCGGTAGGCCACTGGCATCGATTAGCGCGCGCGCCTCGCGCAGCTTATCGAGCACATAAGGGATAAAAGTCTGGCCGCCAAAGCCCGGGTTAACCGACATCAACAGCAGCATATCCAGCTTGCCCATCACATATTTGATGTTATCCAACGAGCTGGCAGGTGTAAGCACCAGACCGGCTTTGCAACCTTTATCCTTGATCAACTGTAATGAGCGATCCACATGACGGGATGCCTCGGGGTGGAAGGTGATATAAGTAGCACCAGCATCGGCAAACTGGACAATCAAATCATCTACCGGTTCGACCATCAAATGCACATCAATTGGCGCGGTAATACCGTATTTGCGCAAGGCTTTGCAGACCATAGGGCCGATGGTCAGATTGGGGACATAGTGATTATCCATCACATCAAAGTGGACAATATCGGCGCCGGCGGCCAGCACTGCGTCAACCTCTTCACCCAAGCGAGCGAAGTCGGCGGAAAGAATTGAGGGGGCGATTTTGTAATCCCGCTTAAAGTTCTGCATAAATGTCCCGATATTAGTAAGTGGCTGCCCGCATTCTACGTGATAAGGTTTGCCATCAAAACCACTCTGAGCTGAACCATGCGATCAATCGCCTACTTGCGGCCACTCATATCAATGAATTTACGTAGCAGATTTACCGGTGCAATGCTTCTCGTTTGGCTACTTTCGCCCAACCTTTGTGCACAGGAGCCTGATGCAAATACCGAAGCATCTGCGCCGAGCAGCGAAACAAGCTCCAGCAGCAAGTCATCGGAAGCGCCACTTTATCCATCACGCGATATTCGCGACAAAACCCTGTTAGCTAAGGTGTTAGATGATGAAGCCCAATGGCTGGAAACCGAACACGGCAAAGTTCTGGCGCTCTACCGGCCTACCGAGGCGAAAGTGACGCGCGGCGTGTTGATTCTTTTTCATGCAGCAGAAAACCCGCAACTCTGGCCACCAATGCTCGAAAACCTGCGAGCCAATCTACCTCGCTATGGCTGGGAAACCCTGGCGCTTAGCCTGCCGCAAAAATACCCGGCGGCAATTCCTGCCCGGCCAAGTTCATCCTCAGCCAGCGCCTCATCTGCCAGTGCAGACGCAACTGCACCGGAAACTACAGAGCCAGCTGCTACAGATCCAGCCACAGCAGATGATAGCGCCGCCTCGTCTGCCGAGTCCGCCAGCGCATCATCTGCCGCGTCTTCCAGCGTTCCGCGCGATGTGTTGATAGAGACTTATATCAATGCGGCGTTTACATTTCTGGAGGAGAAAGGTCAGCTCAATCGCGTTATCCTCACGGATAATAGCTCCGTATTTCAGGTGCTTGAGAAGTTAATCCCGCAGGTGCAAGAAAATAAGCGCGACAAGGACACCCTGGATGGCCCTCTGCAGGCATTGGTCATCACCAACCTCCAGCAGCAGGAGCCAATCAGCAAATCGGAATTGGAAGCGATCTTCGGCGCAGAAAAATTACCCGTTCTGGATATCTTTTTTACACCGGATAATCCAGAGCAAACGGAGGCACGCGATCTGCATCGCGCAGTTGCGATGCGCAAAAAACTGGATAGCTATCAGCAACTACTATTGGATAGCCAGCCAAAGCTGATTGAGCAGGATCACCAAAGTTTCCTGTTAGGACGAGTGCGTGGATTCATGCAACAAAAAGCAGATGGCTCAGAAACAAATTCGTCTGCTAGCGGTAAGAACAACGAAGCTAACACCAAAAACTAAAAACGGGATCGGCTTTTGGCCGATCCCGTTTTTAGTTGGCTTGCCGGAATAACGCGTCCTGCGTTAGTCCGGCGATCTCCCTCTCGCCTGCATGACTTGATTGAGCGAAATTGGTGTGCAAATTAGGCGCTTCCCTTGACCCTGCTTGGCCAACCTACCCTCCCTGACGACCTCCTTGTTAGAAGCCATTTTCAAGGAAAGCAGTATTCCAGGATAGTCGCAAAATTCACTGAATCTTGTAGGAAATCGACTACAACCAACCGAGGCATTCGACGTATTGGTCAGTAGGAATATACACGGCCGCTGTAATCCAGAACCTGATTTGAATCAATCATTCTGATAACCAAGCATCTGCCTGTGCAATTCCCCCACCTCCGGAGCATATACACCGCGCGTCGCCAGATAATGCACATTGAAGAGCTGAAAATAATCCTGCAAAGCATTTGCTGCGCGCTGCTCGCCTGCCATTTCCAAACACAAACCAGCCGCCTCAGCCGTCGACAAATAGCGCTCTTGATGTGACTTGCGCACCGCATAACCGCGCACCAAGGCTTCCGGTAAAACAACACAGGGAACAGCATCCAGCCAGCGGCTTAGATGAAACATTCTGCCACTTTGTTTCCAGGTCCCATCCAATAAAATGAAGGTAATTATCTTGCCATCATCCGGAAATTCCCTAACCAATGTGCGTGGAGTAGAACCCGCATCGGTAGCATCTGCCGGAAATACAATTACACAACGACGATTGGCGTCTGCCAATAAATCAATCAACTCTTGCGCAGGCTCAGTCCTGCTCCAACAAAAAACATGGGTTTGTTGTGGCAGTACATCAGCAATCAAGCGTCCGGTATTTGTTGGCTTAAACACCTCATTACGATGCATTACCAACACAAACTCGCAGCGCGATTTCAGTTCCGGCCGCCAAGGACAAATACAAGCAAACACCGCAAGCTGACAATGCTCACAGCGAATCACAGATTTGCCGCGCGCTAAAAATTCGCGTGTTGACTCCGCCAACCGCTGTGCGCGCAATCGTAGATATTGGTTGGAAAATTCGCCGCCCATCAATCACCCGTACGGAAAATATGTTGCCAAAAACCAGCAAATTACAGACGAAAAAAAAGCGCTCTAGTGAGCGCTTTTTAATTTGGTGCCTGGGCCTCACTCGAAAAGCAAAGCCAAACGCCCTAAATTCAACAGGGGATAAAGACATAATCTTAATAGTGCCCCCAAAAGTGCCCCCAAATACCGCCACTACCCGCTGCAATTGCTTAAATGGCACTTCAGTTGGGTGAATGATACACCATTGCCAAAAGAGCACCTAGCCAAAGTATTAGCCACTGCTGGCCTTTAACTTATGCGCCAGTGCTTCGGCCAAACTATCAATATCAACGTTTTGTATGCCCACGCTCGCCTTACCCAAGCCCCCAATAATTTCACCCTGCCGCCTGCACTCCACATCCCCATAGCTTAGGAAAGTTGTTAGCACTTTTTCATGCCCAAGGTTTTGGCTCCACGCTTTGTAATCTTCAGGGGTTTTGCAGACTTGTTGCCCATAGCGCACCAGCATGTGCCTGAAGCTATGGGGGTTGTAATATGGCAGCCCTGCCCGCTCAAAGGCTTCACGGAATATCTTGCGTATGGGGGATGCGTTGCTCCAATGCTCACGCTTTAACCCGGCCACCTCAAATTGACGGGATGCGCTGCGCTGCATCAGGGTTGACGGGAAAAGTGGATCATTATTGCCCCATAGCTTTTCATCGCGCAAATAGGCCACCCAATCCACTAGGATGGTTTTTATCTCTTCGCCCACCGGAAAAAAGTAAGTAGTAAATGTTTTGCTGAACTTGGTGCTGACCTCCCGCGCATCCTGAAAAATACTACCTTCAACCACATCAACATGCTTTAGCTTCATAGAGGCGATAGCACTATCGCGGGCACCGGTTAACAAGGTGAAAGCGACTAGCGCCCTATTCCGGCGGGCGATTTCATCCCCCAGCGGCATATTGGTGATCACATGTTTTACTTGCTCCAGCGTGGGCGCCTTTTTTTCGCGCTTGGCGGTTGCTACCCGCACATCCTTTTCTGATAGGTTGAAATAATCGGCATCGCAATACTGGATGCGCGACTTGTAGCCGGGCTGCCCTGCCAACCAATGGAAAAACCGTTTTAAATTAGCCAAGGTTGCATTTAAGGTGGCTTTGCTTAATTTCTTGCCTGTGCCCTCCCCTTTTTGTTCGGCCAAATAGTTTTTAAACGCGACCGCCTGTTGATAGTGAAACGCCTTAAAATCTTTGTATTTTGTATAGGCTTCAAACCGCGCCAGTGACTTGGTGACCACATCCAAGGTTGGCTCACTGTGCCGCATTGCCTCTTTTAAATAAGCCAAGTAGCGGCGTTTGATTCGTTCGTTTTCTGCATTGTGTGCTTTCATGTTTTATCACTCCCCTTTCAAGTCACTGTTTAGGCTGGGTTGGTTGCTATCCCTTATATGCTTTTGAGCCTGCGGAAAAGTGACGCCCATTTGTGCTTGAATGGCCGGTAATTTTGCATAGCTAACCCGCTTATTCATCAGCGCATCACAATGCGAACAAACTGCCGTTAGATTGCCTACCTTGTCGGTTATGGGTTGATAATCCAATAAATCAGGCACCGGCTTGCGCGGCTCCCGGCAACGCAAGCAATACATTTCCCCAGCTTGGCAAGTGCGTTTATTTTTGGTGTGTTGCGTTTGTAAAAATTCCGCAAGTATCCGTCCAAGAATTAATGCAGGCCGCTTTTGATCACACAACGGCAAGCCCTTTTTAATCCACTGGCGCACGGTGTTTTTATGGATACCAAATAAATCGGCAACCTCTTCCACTGTGTAGTTCCTGTGAATTTTTACCAGCCGGTAATTGGGACGGCGCTTAATCACAGCGCCTTCTTGCGATCAGTTTCTAAGGTTTGCACCAGCGCGCGAATTTCAGCATCAGTTTTACCAGCAATACGCGCAGTGTTTAACGCAATGATTTCACTCTCAGGCCAGCCCACAGAACGGCCACCTAATGAGATAGGTTTTGTCCATAAGCCTTGGGCTATGCGCAAATAAATAGTGGAGCGAGACAGGCCGCTTTGGGCAATTACATTGGGTAAACGTAGAATGGCGTTAAGCATGTTGGCACCCCCATGGGCGTTGTTGAACATGCAACCATTGTTAGAAATGTAGCCAGTGAAATAGCCGAATTCGGTTTACAGGATTCCGAATTCGGCTTTACCAGCACTATTGGAGTAAGTCTTTAACCTGCTTAATGATTCCGCGAATCGTATCGTCTGATAGCGGCTTACCTAACTTTTCTGTGCTTGCCGCCAACGCACCAGCAATACCTCTTTGCCGGTAATCAAACTTGGCTTCATCGCACAAAGCAGCAATCACAGTCAGCATTGAATTGCGCTCTTTGGCTGACAGCGGTTTTTCTTGCTTAGGCGTTTCGTTTATTTGGCTAAGAAAATCGACAATCGCAGCCGTTCGCACTACATAGACCCCGTCTCGGGGTAAGCAACCAGCAGGGTAATAATCATCGTGCCTTGGACGTGAATCCCTCTTGGCTAAGTATTCCTTACGATCAGCTTTAAACTTATCCCACATTGCTTTTATATTTTCTTCAGGGATCTCCCCTTGTTCAATCAGCTCCTCTAATTGCCTTTTAGCCGCCAGTGATCCCTTCTGATATTCATTATCATCCCAACTTTCAACCAAACGACAAAAAGCCTCCCCCTTACGCAAAAAAGTTCCATTTAGGTTAGTTAGCTCAATTTCCGGCCCACCAGTTAGATGTTGATATACATGCTCAACATCTATGCGCTCACTAGCGAGCATGGCTAAATCCCAAACACCATCAATAGAAGTAACCGCTTCGTTCCAATTGATAAATTGACCATCGCCAATATAGTCAGCAGCAATCATTTCCTTAGGCGCATCCTCCGGATTTTCTTTATACAATTCTGCAATTAAGCCTTCTGAGGGCTTAAATCGCTTAGCCTTATTAATTCCAACTATTTCACCAAGATTGCCATAGGCATGATTGGGAAAGCTCATTGATAAAACCAAATGCCCGTCCAACGCTAACCTATAAATATCGGCAAGAGCTACATCCTCACCAAGCACCGTGGATAAATGCCTGGCGGCCTCTTCAATGGTTAACCATTCTTTAAGTTTGAACAACTTGCTCATGGAAGCGGTTTTCCCCGAAGCACGGCCTTTATCTTCTCACTTTCTTCCCCTTCAAAATTGATTTTGGTCTTGCATACCTTGAAAAACAGTAGCAGGCAACAACAAAATAACGAAAAAATAGCACCCACTGTTACTAAAATGTCGCTGTAGTTAGTTAATAAGCTGTGGTGCCAGACGGAAACCAAGGAAGCGACAAATAATCCGAACCACAGAAAAACAACATAAAAGCTAATCATTAAATTAACTCTTGAGACAGAGAAAACGCTGCCACCTAAACTAAAAAAGCCTTTATCATTGTTGAATACAGTTTTATAGAGCGGCCCCATATGCCCATCTTCAAGCATATCAACGTGCTTTTCCCAATTTTCTTGCCAAAATTTACTACCTTTATTTACCGCCAGCCATGCGCATGAAAACACCAACCCTAAAGATGAAATGACTACTCTTAGCTCTTCTCTATGGCTAGCATCTTTGGCTACCGCAACGGCAATAAATGCAACCAATGCAGCACCGATCAACACCCAAAAATAACTTGCTCTTTTCCAATACAAATCAATTTCAAACTTTCGTATATCCAAAGCACACTTAAGCGCTTCTGATGATTTGTCCTTAAATAATTCGCCATATTGTTCAGCAGTTTCGACTGGCTTAGTCATACACCCTCCAATTAAATATCCAACTTCGGCAACGCATTCACTATTTTCATAGTCTCTAGGCTTACCGTAATTACCCGCTGGAATAGCTCTAGCGGGTATTTGGCGTTGCCCATGGTTTCTATCGCCCAGTCGTTAGCGTCGTTGACTATGCCACTTGCGGGATCTGTTTTAACACATTGGCGTTCCATTACCCAATCGAGTGCGGCTTTGCCGTTGACCACATAATCAAACGCTTCTTCGGGTATATCGCGGATGGTGATTTGGTGGTTGTAGATCACCGTGTGCTTTTCGCCTTTTTTGGCGAACTTCATTTTGGTGACGTAAAAATCTTTATCATCCAATTCGGCCAGCTTTTTCTTGCCGGTGTCTAGGGTGACGGGGTAGCAATCCACGGTTTCGTAGTTAAGGTGCAATTCGGCTAAATCGCGCCCTGCCTGTGAGAAGTGCCAAAAGTCTTTGGCGGTTTTTACACAGGGAATACGTGGCAACTCTTTGCTTAGGTTGTCGGCATAACGTTCGCGGTAATCGGATGAATGTAGCAGTCCATAGACGTAATAGAACACATCTTCTTTGCTGATTTTTTCGTTGGGGTAAGCCGCTGTGAAATGCACCAAGCCTTCATCGGTGATGGCATCGCGACGGGTGTAGTTTTTAGCACCATTCGCCATCTCACCGGTAGGGGCATCAAAAAGATCATCCTGCCCTTTATCATCAAGATCGGCGGCATCATCACTCTCGGGGCTATCATATAAATACAGAGGGAAACATTGACTGTTATAAAGGGTCTTAAGCTCTGTAATTAAATTTGACATCAGCACCGAAAAGGGTTGATTTTCTCCTTTTCCAACTATGCAAATCACCCGATTTTCCACTTCGGCATTCGGAAAAACTCGCGGCATTTGGTAAACCCTTTCATTGAGCTTCCGATTGTAATACAGCCATTGCTTAGTGAATGGGCGATAGTGGCTTAAAATTATGCTCTGCTCTGAAAAATCCAAATTGCGATCTTTTATAAGTTCCTGCTTTGTGTTGTGAGTCCAACTGATCTTTTTAGTATCAATATTGATAAAACTATCCACCAACTTCTCACGATCCTTTTTGTTCAGTCCATTGTGGGCATCATCAAAACGTTGTAATTCTCTATTGTAGAATTCAATCATGCTTTGCATATTACCGCTAACTCGCTCTCTTGATGAGTTATAGCACCAAGCATCTCGAGCAGTTAAAACACCTTGAGAAAAATTATCAAATAACTTTTCCTCATCTCCTTTTTTGTCACCCATAACTATGAAATTATTAAAATTATCGTCTCGTTGATTTAGCCAGTCACCGTGCTCATCCGGTGTAATGCTCCACCACGCATTATGCTCAGCGATGCCTGCTATGCTTGAAAATTTACTGATTATTTCCAGCTTTTCTTCACGACTTAAATAATCACCAATATCGTGGAAATAAATTTTTCCGAACTGCTCTGCATTGGGATTTTTTACCAGTAGTGAAATTGCAATCGGTGAACGGCTACCGCTACCAAATATCTTCCCTCCCTCTTTGCGAGAGGTTTCGCCAGATGTTCTTTGATTGCCTCGCAAATGAAACACATAAATGCTAGAAAACTCATCCGCTAAGCATTTACGCAAACCATCTGCGGTGTTGGCTTCCAGAAAGCCTGCATTTGTCACAAAACCGATTACGCCGCTATTACCAATACGATCACTTGCCCAACGTATTGCTCGGACATAGCTGTCATACAAACCTTTAGCTAGTGTTGCATTGGTTTTCGCAGCATAAGTACTGCGAATACGTTCATCCAAGTATGGGTATGGAACATTGTCATTGTTGTCATTTTCACTTTTCTGGCCAATCGAGTAGGGTGGGTTGCCAATAATGACCTTAATATCCAACTTCTTTTGCTTTTTACGGCGTGCACTGTTTTGTACCAATATTTCATCTACCAAATCTTCCTTTTCCCATAGCTGGAAGGTATCGGTTAAACAAATACCTTCAAAGGGCACATAGTCGCCGCCCACTAAGCTGTGATAAACCGCCTCTATATTGATTGCGGCTATGTAGTAAGCCAGCAATACAATTTCATTGGCGTGAATTTCGGATTTGTATTTGGCTTTTAGTTTATCAATGGGAATTAAGCCGCTTTGTAGTAAGCGAGTGATGAAGGTGCCTGTACCAGTGAAGGGGTCAATAATATGCACGCCTTCGCTGGCGAGGGTTTGGTTAAATTCCTGTTTTAGAATGTCATTAACGCTGTGGATAATAAAATCCACCACTTCCACTGGGGTGTAAACAATGCCTAGGCGTTCCGTCATTTTGGGGAATGCATTGCGGAAAAACTTATCGTAAAGCTCCACCACAATTTTTTGTTTGCCTTGGGCGTTGTCTATACCTTCGGCGCGCAATTTTACGCTGGCATAGAATTTTTCTAGTGTGTCTGCCTCTTTATCCAACCTGTGCTCTTGCAATACATCCAGCACCCCTTGCATGGCTTTGCTCATGGGGTTGTGGTCGGTAAAGTTGTAGGTGCTAAAGAGCGCATCAAATACCGGTTTGGTGATTAAATGCTGGGCGAGCATTTCTATCACTTCGGCATCGGTAATGCTGTCGTTAAGGTCATCGCGTAATTCTTTGGCGAATTCGTTAAAGGCTTGCTGCTCTTTGGTATTGGCAGGGTTTTGCACAATGGTGGTAATGCGGGTGATATGGGTATTGGCGATTTTGGCTATATCGTTTGCCCAGTCGCCCCAGTGGTTGCGGTTGCCGCATTTTTTTACCACTTTGGCATAGAGTGCGCGCTCTATTTCGCCTACTTCAAACTCTAAACCGGCTTGGTTGGTTAGCTGACCTTCAACATCGTAATTTTTTGGCTTTTCACCAATACCGTATTGGCCTTTGCCGGTGTCCTTCTTGCTATTGCCCTTGTCTTGTTTGGGTTGGATTTTGTCGGTAATAGAAATAACTTCCATTTTGCCGTTGGTTTTGCCGATCAAATCCAGCTTGTTAATCATGGCATCAAAGCGGTCATCGTGTGAGCGCAATGCCTGTAGAACTTCCCACACCACTTTGTAGGTTTTGTTATCGTTTAACGCTTCATCCGGTGACATGCCCGAGGGGATTACCACCGGCAAAATCACGTAGCCCAATTTTTTATTGGGTGCGTTGCGCATAACACGCCCCACAGATTGCACTACATCTACTTGGGAATTGCGCGGGGTTAAAAACAAAACGGCATCCAGCGCGGGTACGTCTACCCCTTCGGATAAACAGCGCACGTTGCTTAATATGCGGCAAATATTGTTTTGTGTTTCTGCCTTTAACCAATTGAGTTTTTCTTCTTTTTGGCTGGCATTCATGCTGCCATCTACGTGGGCGGCTTCACACACTAGGCTGTTGTGTTCCGGCTCTTGCTCCTGATAAGCCTCCACTACCGCTTGAAACATAGAGGCGATGTTTTTAGAGCTTACCTTATGAGTTTTAGCGGTTTTACTGCTGTTGGGTTCAATGACTTGGCAAAAGGCCACGGCGCGGCGCATGGGGTCTGCATCACCCCCAAAGCCATCATCACCCTGATTTTCTTTAAGGCTTTGTTTGCTTAACGCCTTCCAACAGCCCACAATTTTTGCGGCGTCATCTACTTTGAGTTGGTTGTTTTCATCGGCCAATAAGGTTTGTAAGCGGCTGCTAATGTGGGCTTCATCTACGGTTAGCACTACCACTTTGTAATCACACAACAGGCCACGGCTTACCGCTTCAGAGAAATTGATAACGAATAGCTCTTTACCATAAAGGCTTTCATCATCCATAGAGCACAACTTAACGCCGCCCTGCTCTTCTTTGGCTTTGGCGCTGTCACCATAGATGCGCGGGGTAGCCGTCATATAAAGGCGCTTGGCAGCTTTTATAAAATCGGCTTCGTGAACTTTTACAAAATTGCTTTCACTGTCGTTTTCAAAGGTGGCACCGGTGGTGCGGTGGGCTTCATCGCAAATAATTAAATCAAAATTGGCTAGGTTGAATTCTTTTTGCGCTTTGCTGATTACATCAATGGAATGGTAGGTAGAAAACACCACGCTCATGTGTTCACTATCATGGCGTTTGGTCATTTCATCGGCTAGGCGCTTGGGTTCGGTAGTGGCGGGGTAACGCAATTCATGGGCGAAGGTATTTACCGCGTCATCATCTTTATTGCGCTTTTTGCCTACATCGCTATCTGAACAAACGGCGAAGCTGTGTAATGGGGTTTGGCTTTCTTGCGTCCATTCGGTAAGGGTTTGGGAAAGCAGCGATAAGCTGGGCACCAAGAAAAGTACGCGCTTATTTTTACCGGCCAGCTTTTCGGCAATTTTTAAACTGGTAAAGGTTTTACCCGTACCACAAGCCATAATCAGTTTGCCGCGTTCAGCTGTTGCCAAACCTTGCTCAACTGAATTAAGGGCGTTGATTTGGTGATCCCTTAGCTTTTTCTTTTCTTTTAATACCGGGGCTTTTGCGGGCTGGTATTTACTCCAATCAATTTGGCTATTTTCAAGGTCGGTAAGGTCAATTTTATTGACTGGTGGTTGCTGGCCTTGAAGCGCATCTTCGGCGTGTTCGCTCCAATTATTGGTAGTGGTCACAATAATGCGGCGGGTGAATGGCTTTTTGCCGGACGCGGTAAAGAAGCTATCTATATCTGACTTTTTAACGCGGTAATCTTCCGCATAGCATTTGCATTGAATCGCATGGTATTCGTTGGTGCCTTGGGTTTTGGCTACAAGGTCTATGCCGGTATCACGGCCATCCAAGCCCTGCTCTTTTGCCCAATCGCTATAGAGCCACACATCGCTATACAAATCTGCATAGGTGGCTTCATAGCGGAAATAGGTGCGAATCAACTCTTCAAAGTAGGTGCCTTTTTCGCGTTCGGTTTGCGAGGTTTGGCGGTAGCTATCTAATAAAGACTTCAAAGCAGACATAAACTTTATCCATTTTTTAATTGTGTAATTCGCAAGAAAGCTTGGTTTACGCCTTCAGCGTATCCAGATAATCAGCCCAAGCTTGCATCATTTGCTTGCGCTCGGGTAAGTATTTTGTGCGGTTGTAAGCGCGGCCATTAGCATCTTTTACTGCGTGGGCTAGTTGCTGCTCTATATAGTCCACACGAAACCCTAGCACTTCATCTAACAAGGTGCGGGCGGTTGCTCTAAAGCCGTGGGGTGTTACTTGATCATTCGTATACCCCATGGTGCGAATGGCCGCCAATACGCCGTTTTCAGATAGTGGGCGACCACCACGCCTTGCACTCGGGAATACATATTGCCCATAACCGGTAAGGGGTTGTAGCTGGCGCAGTATCGCCAATGCCTGCCAAGGCAATGGCACTATGTGGGGTTGGCGCATTTTCATTTTTTCGGCGGGTATTTCCCAGTGTTCTTGCTCCCAGTTTATTTCTGCCCATTCCATATGGCGTATTTCGCCGGGGCGCTGAAATAGCATGGGGGTGAGCTGCACCGCTGCTTTTACTTCGGAGGTGCCTGTATAGCCATCCACAGCAATCAAAAATGGCCTTAGTTCAGCCGGGGTGATAATGGCCGCCCGGTGTTTTGCTTTGGTGGTTACTAACGCGCCTTTTAAATCCTGTGCAATATCCCGCTCTGCCCTGCCGGTCGATACCGCATAACGCATCACTTGGCTGGCCACTCGCTTGGCGCGGTTTGCCGTTTCGTGCAGACCTTCGCCTTCAATCTGGCGCAAGGCGGCAAGTAGCTGGATAGGGGTAATGTCAGAAACCGGTATGCCCCCAATAAAGGGGCATAATTTTTGGTCGAGTATCCATTGGATTTTGCGAAGGGTGACTTCGGCGGCACCTTCTTGCTTGCGCTTATCCAAGAATTCGCGCCCAACACCTTCAAAGGTATTGGCTTGGGCAAATTGTTTAGCCAGTTTGGTTTGCTTTTTGATAGCGCCCGGATCATCGCCTTCGGCCAGTTGTGCTTTGGCTTCGCGCATCTTTTCGCGGGCTTTGGTAAGTGTGACGGTAGGATACACCCCCAAGGCTAGGCGCTTCTCTTTACCGGCGTAGCGGTATTTGAGTCGCCAGTATTTCGAACCTGTTGGGGAGACTTCAAGATACAAGCCAGCGCCATCAGCCAGCTTATAGGGTTTATCCAATGGCTTTGCCTGTTTTACAGCGGCTTCCGTGAGTTTATTGCCACCTGCCATTGTGCCCCCAGCGATTCTTAAATATGCCCCTTATTGTGCCCCCACATGGGGTTGGCTGCAATAGAATCTCATAGGACAGAATAGGAACGCCAGATAGCAAAAAGCCCCGACTGGCGGGGCTTTTAGGATGTTTTGAAAAGTCATCAAACTTTCTTTTGGTGCCCTGGGCCGGACTCGAACCGGCACAGCATTCGCCACTACGACCTCAACATAGCGTGTCTACCAATTTCACCACCGGGGCATTAAACTTTTTACTACTCTTTCTTTTCTTCTGGTTGTGCAGCTGGAGCAGCTTCGCTTTGTGCAGCGGGAACTTCAGAAGCAGCAGCTGGAACGTCGCTGGCAGGAACAGTAGAAGCTGAGGGAACTTCTTGTTGCTGTGCAGCAGGAACAACCAAACCTTGTGTAGCTACTTTAGAATGATTTTTTGCAATTACAGCCAAACCAAAGCTGGTGCAAAAGAATATTGTTGCGATAGTCCAAGTAGCGCGAGTGAAGAAATTACCACTACCCTCACTACCGAAAACAGTTTGTGAAGCTCCACCACCGAATGATGCACCAGCAGCTGCGCCTTTACCTTGCTGCAACAGAATCAAACCAATAATGGCCAATGCTGCAAGCGAATGAATAATAAGTACCAATTTTTCCATTGCAAAGCTCTCTTGAGCGTTCAATATTTAGCTACAAAAAATTAATCTGCAGCACTACAGATTGCTAAAAACTCGTCAGCGTCTAAAGATGCACCGCCGAGTAAGGCACCGTCTATATCAGGCAATGCAAATAACTGCTGTGCATTGTGCGCCTTGACGCTACCACCGTACAAAATTCTTATTTCATCTGCCAAATCTGGAAGTTGTGCGCGCATGAAGCGATGCACTTCTTCTGCCTGTTCTGGCGTAGCGGTTTTACCTGTGCCTACTGCCCAAACTGGCTCATAGGCGAGGACAGCGTTTTTAAATACATCTTTGCCTGTGTGCGCAAAAACTGCATTTAACTGCCTACCGATTGTCTCCAAATGACAGCCTTGTTCGCGATCTTGAAGAGACTCACCTACACAAAGGATCGGTGTTAAACCTGCTTGCTGCACGGCGACAAATTGGTGAGCAACTTGCTCATCCGTTTCGCCCTGCATCCGGCGGCGCTCATTGTGACCAATTATTACAAATTTGCAATCCAAATCTGCAAGCATTGACGCTGAAACTTCACCGGTATATGCACCCTTATCATACTGATTAACCGTTTGCGCCCCCAGCATAATTGCTGAACCGGCTAACAAACTGTGCGTGTGCATTAGATAAGGATAAGGAGGACAAATCACAACATCTGATTTGTGCTCACCCTGCCAGCCAGCAACAACTTCGGCTAACAGGGACGCGTTTTCCCGCAGATTTCCATTCATTTTCCAATTGCCAACCACCAGTTGGCGACGCTTGGCGTTACTTGCTTTGCTCAACAGCAATACCTCCCCCAAAGCGGGCGCCAATGTTAGCTAAGAAGGTTTGAACATACAACCAAATATTAGCTTAGGCCCTGATTTTTCTCTGTTTTTTTGTGCTTTGGCCAGCAATATATCGATAGTCACTGGACAAGGTGGATACAAAATCTGCGCCCTGACCGATTTTTAGGCGCAGATTTTCAACTAGCATTTAGCGGGATGCAGCAATTGCCTCTAGCTGAGGGCAGCCTCTACTGTTGCAGCCAATTCCTGCGCCAGCTCTTTAACCACCTTTTTGTCCTCACCTTCGACCATCACCCGCACTACAGGTTCGGTGCCGGATGGACGCAACAGAACACGTCCGGTTCCTGCCAGTTTTTCTTCCGTCAATTTCACTGCAGACTGAACTGCCTCATTACTCGCCAGGTCAACGCGCTTTGAGATATGCACATTAATCATGACCTGCGGCAACTTGTTCATTCCCTTTTTAATACGATGCAGGGAGTCGCCAATGGTCGTTATTGCCAGCAATACTTGTAACGCAGCAATGATTCCATCGCCTGTAGTGGTGACATTACTGCAAACAATATGACCAGAGTTTTCGCCACCCAAACGCCAACCATTATTGCGCATCATTTCGATCACATAACGGTCACCGACTTTGGCACGCGCGAAGGGAATATTGAGTTTTTTAAGCCCTAGCTCAAAACCAAAATTACTCATCAAAGTGCCTACAACACCATCGCAACCACCAGTGTATTCCTGCTGATAAGCCGCAATGATGTAAAGCAATTCATCGCCATCGACCAACTCGCCTTTGTGATCAACAAACACTACGCGATCGCCGTCGCCGTCAAACGCAATACCCAGATCCGCACCGAGCTCGATTACTTTTTCCTGCAAAGCTTCTGGCTTGGTAGAGCCGCAACTGCGATTGATATTGGTGCCGTTGGGCTCAACAAATAGTGAGGTTACATGAGCGCCTAACTCGGTAAATACATCTGGCGCGATGTTATAAGTCGCACCATTCGCGCAATCCAGAACTATGTGCATACCTTTGAGATTGAATCCCCAAGGCATAGTGCCTTTACAGAATTCAATGTAGCGGCCTGATGCATCGGCAATGCGGCGCGCCTTACCCAATTTCTCACCGGTCGACATTGGTTTTTCAAGCTGAGCTTCGATCAGATTTTCCAGCTCATCAGGCAGTTTGCTGCCATTACCACCAAAGAACTTAATCCCGTTATCGACGTAGCTATTGTGTGAAGCACTAATGACAATTCCCGCCTGTGCTTTAAAAGTGCGCGATAGATACGCAACTCCTGGAGTAGGCATAGGGCCAAGTAAACCAACATCCACACCTGCGTTAATCAATCCGGCCTGCAAGGCAGATTCAAACATATAGCCCGAAATGCGCGTGTCTTTGCCGATCAAAATCATGTTCTGACCATCAAAGCGATCCTTGAGCACACAGCCCGCAGCCCAGCCCAACTTAAGCATAAAGTCAGGGGTGATCGGGAATTCGCCAACCAAACCGCGAATACCATCAGTACCAAAATACTTGCGAGACATAATTCCTTACTCCGCTAACAATAATTACGCTGTGTTTATTCAGTCACAGCGGAAAGAACTTTTAAGACATCAGAGGTGGCAGCCACATCATGCACCCGGATGATTGCAGCACCGCGCTGCGCTGCAAGCAGGGCCAGCGCTAGACTACCGGGCAAACGCTCGTTTACCGGGCGATTCAGTAATTGCGCCACCATGGATTTGCGCGACATACCCACCAATAGTGGATAACCGAGGTCGCCCAACTCCGGTAATCGCTGTAAAAGCGCGAGATTATGCGCGAGTGTTTTACCAAAGCCAAATCCAGGATCAAGGACAATCCGTGCGGGCGCCATATTGTGCGCAAGGCAAGCATCAATACGAGCGCGTAAAAAGCCCACCACTTCAGCAACCACATCGGAATACTCAGGACTCTGCTGCATGGTGTCCGGCTGCCCTTGCATGTGCATCAAACAGATAGGTAAGTTAGTTTCAGCGGCAGCAACCAAAGCGCCCTCGCGCTGCAATGCCCTTACATCATTAATTAAGCCCGCACCTTTTTTTGCCGACTCAGTGATAACCGAAGCAGTGCTGGTATCGACCGAGACAAGTGCATCCAATTTGCTAACCAATGCTTCCACTACCGGAATGACTCTATCCAATTCCTCTTGCTCAGACACAGTCGCTGAGCCCGGGCGGGTTGACTCACCACCAACATCAATAATTTTTGCACCCTCAGCCAACATTTGCTCCGCGCGGCGCAGCGCCAAATCCAGTGAAAAAGTATTGCCTGAATAGTAGCTGCCACCGTCTGAAAACGAGTCAGGAGTAGTATTGAGAATACCCATCACCACTGGAGTCGAAAGGTCCAATACATGTTTGCCACATGTGAGCTGGGAACTGCGAGAGGAAATCTGCATTTGAGGGCCTGACAATCAAACGTGCTAAAAGTACTTACGGATAAAACAAGAACCCCGAGCAAGCTCGGGGTTCTTTTTGTGCTCAACACACCGAATTAGTGGGTATTTGCAGGACCACCAATTGGACCAGTCGGGCTTTCACCTGATGCATCTTTATCGCGCAAATGACCATTAAAATCATCGTCATTCCACTCACGTGGTGGACGCACTTTACGGCGCGCCATTAAATCGGCAACCTGTTCAGAATCGATGGTTTCATATTCCATCAACGCATCTTTCATTGCCTCAAGAATATCGCGGTTATCTTCAAGGATCTTGGTAGCACGGGCGTAACAGTCATCAATGATACGACGAACTTCTCCATCAATATTTTTTGATGTGTCATCAGAATATTGCTGGGTTGCCATACCTGGATATGCACCCTCATCTTCACCGTAGTGCAGCGGACCTAATTTGGCCGACAAGCCCCACTTGGTCACCATGTTGCGCGCCAAATTCGTTGCACGCTCGATGTCATTCGATGCACCAGTAGTCACACCATCAAAGCCTAACGTCATTTCTTCAGCGATACGGCCACCAAAAAGGCTGCACAAACTGGATTCCAGAGCGCGCTTGCTATAGCTGTATTTATCTTCTTCGGGCAAATAATGGGTTACACCCAAAGCTCTGCCACGAGGAATAATCGATACTTTATGTACTGGATCATGCTCTGGAACGAGACAACCAATAATGGCGTGGCCAGCTTCATGATAAGCAGTATTTTCTTTTTCCTTCTCGTTCATCACCATAGATTTGCGCTCAGCGCCCATCATGATTTTGTCGCGAGCTTTTTCAAAATCTTCCATAGTGACCAAGCGCTTATTACCACGCGCGGCCATCAGTGCAGCTTCGTTAACAAGGTTCGCCAACTCAGCACCGGAGAAACCTGGAGTACCACGAGCAATAACTGACGCACTTACGCGCTCTTCGAGCGGCACTTTGCGCATATGAACTTTCAAAATCTGCTCGCGACCACGGATATCTGGCAAACCGACATACACCTGACGGTCAAAACGACCTGGGCGCAATAAAGCTTTATCGAGCACATCGGCACGGTTGGTTGCGGCGATAATAATTACACCGTCGTTACCTTCGAAACCATCCATCTCTACCAACAATTGGTTAAGGGTTTGTTCGCGCTCATCGTGACCACCGCCATGACCACCACCACGGTGACGACCTACAGCATCGATTTCGTCGATAAAAATAATGCACGGAGCCTGCTTCTTGGCTTGCTCAAACATGTCGCGTACACGGCTCGCACCGACACCAACAAACATCTCTACGAAGTCAGAACCTGAAATTGAGAAGAACGGCACTTTGGCTTCGCCAGCGATGGCTTTCGCCAACAGGGTTTTACCGGTACCTGGTGGGCCTACCATCAAT
Organism: Cellvibrio sp.; assembly: GCF_039207905.1. Taxonomy (GTDB): domain Bacteria; phylum Pseudomonadota; class Gammaproteobacteria; order Pseudomonadales; family Cellvibrionaceae; genus Cellvibrio. Next base: position 32,590 of record NZ_JBCECX010000025.1, on the reverse strand, counting down.
ACGCCGCGCGGAATTTGGCCACCCAAACGCTGGAACTTTGAAGGATCGCGCAGATACTGAACCAGCTCTTGCACTTCTTCTTTAGCTTCATCAACACCGGCCACATCGGCAAAGGTAGTTTTAATCTGGTCTTCACCGAGCAGGCGCGCTTTGCTCTTGCCAAAACTCATTGGCCCGCCCTTTCCGCCAGCACCACCTTGCATCTGGCGCATGAAAAACCAGAAAACGGCGATAATAATCAGGATTGGAAAGCTTGCAACGAGCAGCTGGTTGAGCAAACTCGGTTGCTCAACCTCACGGCCTTTAATAGTCACATTGTGGTTATAAAGGTCGTCGATCAATTTGGGATCAGCCACTTGCGGGCGGATGGTCTTGAACGTGGAGTTGTCTTTATACAACCCCTCAATTACCAAGCCATCAATTGTGACCTCTTGCACCCGATCATCGCGCACACTGGCGATAAATTCGGAGTAATTGAGTGTGTTACTGCCAGATTGCTTATTGAAGCCCTCAAATACACTGAAGAGGACTACGGCAATGACCAGCCAGAGCACAAGATTCTTGGTTATATCGTTCAAGGAAGATTCCTCATAGTTACATCAAAATAATTACATCAAATGTATTATCAGCTAAGGGCAAACTATTCATACCGTCACAGTAAACGATAGATACTGGCATATTTACCCGCTGAAATCGTCGAATTTTTCACAGCTTAACGTCTTTTTTGGCACCTATATCCAGACTTTTCAAACACTTACAGCACAGACTCAACCGTAAGAAATCATAAATATAGTCAGTTCCAATCGGCCGCAAACATCGATAGGACACATTTGGGGGCATATAGACGAATTGCAAGCCCCAACACCAAGATCCTATGACCTACACACCCCATAAGGGTTTCATCAGAGTGGTAGATGAAATATCCCCACCTGAATTCAACCGAAGCAGAACCCCGGGAAAGAAGAATGGAGTAGAATGCGCACCATTATTCTTTCATCCCTATTAAGGTAAGTTTATGCCCATTAGCCCAGAGCGCAAAAAACAATTTCGTACTATCGGCCACAAGCTTAATCCCATTGTGACCATAGCGGGCAATGGTTTGAGCGATGGTGTTCTCACCGAACTCAACCGCGCGCTGGATGACCACGAATTAATTAAGGTAAAACTGGCTATCGCCGAGCGCGAGGATCGCAAAGAAGTCGTAGCTGAGCTGGTAGCCCTGCCCAATGTTGAACTGATCCAGGAGATTGGCAAAGTAGTTTTACTCTATCGCCACAATAAAAGAGCCAATCCCAAACTTTCAAACCTACAACGCTAACTCCCAATTAGTGTTGCCCATAAAAAAACCGCCATCAAAATGGCGGTTTTTTTATGGGGCAGATTGGTTCAAACCCAAGCTTTATACTTAGATATGCTCCACCGTATCAATTTCGTAATCCACATCACCACCCGGTGCGCGCACAACCACAACATCGCCCTCTTCTTTTCCTACTAGCGCGCGTGCGATAGGAGAATTTACCGAGATCTTGTTGGATTTAACATCGGCCTCGTCATCGCCCACAATTTGGTATGTCATAGACTGGTCGGTGTCGAGATTGATGATGGTTACGGTAGTACCAAAAATAACTTTTCCGCTGTGCGGGATTTTGGTCACATCAATAATTTGCGCATTGCTCAGTTTGCCTTCAATTTCCTGAATGCGTCCTTCGCAAAAACTTTGTTGTTCGCGCGCCGCAGAATACTCTGCGTTTTCTTTCAGATCACCATGCGCACGCGCTTCCGCAATTGCGTTCACAATACGCGGACGCTGTACTTTTTTCAGGTCTTCCAGCTCAAGTGCAAGCTTCTCGGCGCCCTGATTAGTCATAGGAAATTTAGTACTCATGGACAATCCTTATTTGTTTAAGCGCACATGCAAATCTTGCAAGCGGCGAACTTCAATATGTTGGCCTTGCTTCAATGCCATGCAAACTGCCTGGCTCGCAGCGAGAGTGGTGTTGTAATACACACGATGGTTTTCAGCGCTACGACGAATCGATGATGAATCGCGCGTTGCCTGACGACCTTCCACAGTATTGAGGATCAAATCGATCTCGTCGTTCTTGATCATATCCACAATGTGCGGACGACCTTCCTGCACTTTGTTAACGATCTGCACTTCCAAGCCTGCGGCTTTCAGCACTTCAGCAGTGCCACGTGTTGCCACCAGTTTGAAACCGAGACCGGCCAAATCAATACCGACGCCGACAATACCATCTTTATCCATATCGCGAACACTAAGGAACGCAGTACCAGTTGCAGGGATACGGTTGCTCGCACCTAATTGCGATTTACCGTAAGCCTCACCGAAAGTGTCACCAACGCCCATTACTTCACCGGTTGACTTCATTTCTGGCCCGAGGATCGGGTCAACGGCCGGGAATTTGTTGAACGGGAATACCGCTTCTTTCACGCTGAAATAGGTCGGGATAATTTCTTTGGTAAAACCTTGGTCGGCCAGCGATGTACCCGCCTGGCAACGTGCAGCCACTTTAGCCAGCGACACACCAATACATTTGGACACGAACGGTACGGTACGCGATGCACGTGGATTTACTTCGATAACGTAAATCTTGCCGTCCTGGTAAGCGAGCTGGGTGTTCATCAACCCGATCACGCCCAATTCAATCGCCATTTGTTTTACTTGCTCGCGCATTGCATCTTGAACATCAGCAGGCAACGAGTAAGGTGGCAGCGAACAAGCAGAGTCACCCGAGTGGACACCACATTGTTCGATGTGTTGCATGATTCCGCCGATCACCACTTGCTGACCGTCGGATACAGAATCTATATCCACTTCAATCGCGTTATTCAGGAAGTGATCGAGCAATACAGGTGCATCTTCAGAAACTTGTACCGCAGTACGCATGTAAGTGCGCAGCTCATCTTCTTTGTACACGATTTCCATCGCGCGGCCGCCCAGAACATAAGACGGACGAACCACTAATGGATAGCCAACTTTATCAGCGGCAAGCAATGCTTCTTCGAGCGAGCGCACAATCGCATTTGGCGGCTGCAACAGACCAAGCTTGTTGATCATTTGTTGGAAGCGTTCGCGGTCTTCTGCTTTATCGATTGCATCAGGGCTGGTGCCGATAATAGGTACGCCTTCCGCTTCAAGTGCGCGTGCTAATTTCAGCGGAGTTTGTCCACCGAACTGCACAATTACACCAACCGGTTTTTCTTTGTGGACGATTTCCAATACATCTTCCAAAGTCACTGGTTCGAAGAACAAGCGATCAGATGTATCGTAATCGGTAGAAACAGTTTCCGGGTTACAGTTAACCATAATGGTTTCATAACCGTCTTCACGCATAGCCAAAGCAGCGTGTACACAGCAGTAATCGAATTCGATACCTTGACCGATACGGTTAGGACCACCACCGATTACCAGAATCTTTTTGTTATCGCTTGGATTAGCTTCGCACTCTTCTTCGTAAGTGGAATACATGTAAGCAGTCGAAGTAGAAAATTCAGCCGCGCAAGTATCAACACGCTTGTACGCCGGGCGAATATTCAAACCCTGGCGATAGTGACGCACAGCTTTTTCAGTTTCGCCCAACAACAACGCCAAGCGCTTGTCAGAGAAGCCTTTGCGTTTCAGTTGGAAAATTTTCTCTGCATTCAAATCATTCAATGACTTGCCACGCAGTGATTGTTCGATATCGATCAACTCTTTTACTTGCACCAAAAACCATGGATCGATTTTGGAGAGGTTGAATGCATCGTTAACACTCAAACCCATGCGGAATGCATCACCGACATACCAGATGCGCTCAGCGCCAGCGGTAGTCAATTCGCGACGCACTTTTGCCGCGCCTTCTTCAGTGGTGTAATCCACTTTTGATTCAAAACCGGCTGAGCCAACTTCCAAACCGCGCAATGCTTTTTGCAAGGATTCCTGGAAAGTACGGCCAATCGCCATAACTTCACCAACGGATTTCATTTGCGTAGTCAAGCGCGCATCTGCATCACCAAATTTTTCAAAGGTGAAGCGCGGCACTTTGGTAACCACGTAATCGATTGACGGTTCAAACGATGCTGGAGTTGCACCGCCTGTGATGTCATTTTTCAATTCGTCGAGGGTATAACCTACTGCGAGTTTCGCCGCGATTTTTGCAATCGGGAAACCAGTCGCTTTAGATGCGAGTGCGGATGAACGCGATACACGCGGGTTCATCTCAATTACTACCATACGGCCATCAACCGGATTAACGGCGAATTGCACGTTGGAACCACCAGTTTCCACGCCGATTTCACGCAATACCGCAATCGATGCATTACGCATGATTTGGTATTCCTTATCGGTAAGGGTTTGCGCTGGTGCAACGGTAATCGAGTCGCCGGTGTGAACGCCCATCGGATCAAAGTTTTCGATGGAGCACACGATAATGCAGTTATCGTTTTTATCGCGCACCACTTCCATCTCGTACTCTTTCCAGCCGAGTAGCGATTCGTCGATCAACAATTCGTTGGTTGGAGAAAGATCCAAACCGCGGGTACAAATTTCTTCAAACTCGTCCCAGTTGTAAGCGATACCGCCACCAGAACCACCCATAGTGAACGACGGACGAATAATGCACGGGAAGCCGAATTCTTTCGGTGCTTCTTTCGCTTCTTCCAAGCTGTGAACGATTTTCGCGCGCGCACAAGAAAGACCAATACGTTTCATCGCTTGGTCAAACAAGTTGCGGTCTTCCGCCATGTTGATGGCTTCTTCTTTCGCGCCGATCAATTCAACATTGTATTTTTCCAGCACGCCATTTTTGGCAAGTGCGAGCGCGCAGTTCAATGCAGTCTGGCCACCCATGGTGGGCAGGATTACATCGGGGCGCTCTTTCTCAATGATCTTCGCAACTGTCTGCCACTCGATTGGCTCGATATAGGTTGCATCCGCCATCGCGGGGTCAGTCATGATAGTTGCAGGGTTGGAGTTAACCAGAATTACGCGGTAACCCTCTTCACGCAGTGCTTTACAGGCTTGGGCGCCAGAGTAGTCGAACTCACAGGCCTGGCCGATAACAATCGGGCCAGCGCCGAGAATCAAAATACTGTTTATGTCGGTACGTTTTGGCATGTCGGCTCCGATTAAGACTTGCGGGCTTGCATCAATTCAATAAAGTGGTCAAACAGGGTATCGGCTTCGTGCGGGCCCGGGCTCGCTTCAGGGTGACCCTGGAAGCTGAAGGCTGGCTTATCAGTGCGATGGATACCTTGCAAAGAACCGTCGAACAGCGACTTGTGGGTTGCGCGCAGATTCGCAGGCAAGCTGCTCTCTTCCACTGCAAAACCGTGGTTTTGCGCGGTGATCAATACACGCTTGTTGTCGAGGTTTTGTACTGGATGGTTGCCGCCGTGATGGCCAAATTTCATCTTGATGGTTTTGGCACCGGATGCCAGCGCCAACAATTGGTGACCGAGGCAAATACCGAATACCGGTACATCGGTTTCCAAAATATCTTTGATCGCTTCAATGGCGTAAGTGCATGGCTCAGGGTCGCCAGGGCCATTGGAGAGGAATACGCCGTCCGGATTCAACGCCAGCACTTCGGCGGCAGTCGTTTTAGCCGGAACTACAGTCAGGTCGCAACCGCGATCCACCAGCATGCGCAAAATATTGCGTTTCACGCCGTAGTCGTAGGCGACTACTTTGAATTTCTTCGCAGCGCCAGTGCTGTGGCCTTCACCCAATTCCCAACTGGTTTCATTCCAGGTGTAGGGCTCGCTCACGGTCACTTCTTTCGCCAGATCGAGACCTTTCAAGCCACCGAAGGCTTTGGCAGCTGCAAGTGCTTTGGCTTCATCCAGATCAGAACCTGCCATCAAGCAACCGTTTTGCGCACCTTTGTCACGCAGGATACGGGTCAAGCGGCGGGTATCGATATCGGCGATGCCGATTACGTTGCGCGCTTTGAGGTAATCGGAGAGGCTTTCCTGATTGCGGAAATTGCTGGCTAACAAAGGAAGATCGCGGATAACCAGGCCAGTTGCCCAAATGCGCTGACATTCTTCGTCTTCGCTATTAGTGCCGGTATTGCCGATATGGGGATAAGTGAGGGTGACGATTTGCTGGGCGTAAGAGGGATCGGTAAGGATTTCCTGATAACCGGTGATTGCGGTATTGAATACCACTTCACCAACGGATAAGCCTTCGGCACCAATTGCAGTACCACGGAACACACTACCGTCAGCAAGAACCAATATGGCCTTGGTCGGGGCAGGAAGGGATTCCTGAGTAGTCAAAACAACCTCCTGAGCTGGTTGGGTTTTGGCTTGGAGAACACCAGCAGTCACTAACCCTGCGGGATACCCTTAAAGCAAGCTAATAAATCGTTGTAGGTTCGTCATCCAAATCGCACAGACGTTCAGTTTTTTCGGGCTCAAAAAGTCAGTCGCATTGACACTTGTGAAGTGAACATCGCGATAAGTCGTTGAGTTAAAAGGCAAAATTGATCCGGCTATAAAACGTCTGGTTGTAAAAAAGCGAGATGAAACTCAAATCTCATCTCGCCTTTTTTATGTTCTTGTGCGAACCGTTTTGTATTCTTTGTGCAGAGCCGTTGGAGGCGGCCGCAATCTGGCTGCGAATTCTACGGGAGTGATGCCATGATGTCCACGGGAATCTGCCCTGATTAAGGTCAGATTGCCTGTTTGCGGAACAACTTGCCGACCAAACTAACAACCGCCAGCACCAGCGCACCAATCACTACACCAGCAAGACCGTTCAGGATTGATGAGGTCAACCAGCCTACCGGCTCGGTCGCAGCCGCAGCATGCTCGATCCAATGATGGATCACCGGAATACTGTGAGTCACTATCCCGCCTCCCACCATAAACATGGCGGCAGTACCCAGTACGGACAAAAACTTCATCAGCTTAGGGGCTGCGGCGAGCAAGACATTGCCGAAAAACTTCGCTACCGCGCCCGGCTTTTTGCACAGATGCGCGCCCATATCATCCAACTTCACAATCAGTGCTACGAAACCATAAACACCAACGGTCATTAATATCGCAATACTCACCACCACCGCGGCTTGTTTTGCGAAGGTAGCGGCGGCAACAGTGCCAAGTGCGATAACAATAATTTCCGCAGAGAGAATAAAATCGGTGCGCACCGCGCCTTTGATTTTTTCTTTTTCGAAAGCGACCATATCCACTTCCGGGTTGGCTACCGCTTCGATTAATTCCTGATGCTGCTGCTCTACTTCATGCTTGGCATGCAGAAATTTGTGCGCGAGCTTTTCAAAACCTTCAAAGCAAAGATAGGCACCACCAATCATCAGTAGCGGCAGAATTAACCAGGGAACAAATGCGCTGATTAATAAAGCAGCGGGAACCAGGATCGCCTTGTTCAACGCGGAACCTTTCGCTACTGCCCACACCACTGGCAGCTCGCGCTCAGCCCTGACACCATGAACCTGTTGCGCATTCAGCGCCAGATCATCACCCAAAACGCCAGCGGTTTTTTTGGCGGCAACTTTGGTCATTACCGCCACATCATCAAGCACTGTTGCAATATCGTCGAGCAATGTCAGTAAGCTGGCACCCGCCATAATAATTTCCTTTACGACTCGTTATGAATGAAAACTAACCGTTCTAATTAACGCAAGCCCAGCACATCTTGCATATCGAACAAACCCGTTTTTTGCTGCTGCAACCATACAGCTGCCCGCACTGCACCATTGGCAAATGCCAGACGACTTGATGCTTTGTGGGTAATTTCTACGCGCTCACCATCGGCCATAAACATGACGGTGTGATCACCTACTACGTCACCGCCGCGCACAGTAGCGAAACCGATAGTGTCGCGCGGACGCGCGCCAATTTGCCCTTCGCGGCCATAGACTGCAACCTTATCCAAATCACGCTCCAATGCATTCGCCAGTACTTCACCCATACGCACTGCGGTGCCGGATGGAGAATCCACTTTATGGCGATGATGCGCTTCGTAAACTTCCACATCATATTCATCGCCCAACACGCGTGCAGCGAGATCGAGCAATTTAAAGCACAGGTTTACGCCAGTAGAAAAGTTAGCGGAGAGCAACAGTGGAATTTGTGTTTGATAGGCCAGCAGCTCCGCTTTTTCCGCTGCGCTAAATCCTGTAGTACCAATAACGATAGGCTTATTGTGCGCTGCGCAAATTTTCACATTTTGCAGAGTCGCGGTTGGCGAGCTGAAATCAATCAACACATCAAACTGATCAACTACATCAGCAATATCACCCACCAAAAACACGCCGAGCTTTCCTACATTGCCCAACTCACCTGCATCAGCACCAATCAATGAGCTGCCGGGACGAAGACTGGCTGCACCTAAAGAAGTTTGTGGATTTTTTTGTGTGGCTTCAATCAGCGCCTTACCCATACGGCCTGCTGCGCCAGCGATTGCAATTCGTGTCATGGTCGTTGTCTCAAGAAAGTTCTAAAAATTATTCGTCGTCTTCGCTGTTAAACAAATGGCCAAGCTTGCCTTTTTTTGTTTCCAGATATTTGGCGTTGTGCGGGTTGCGTCCGGTTTGGTGTGGCATCCGCTCAATTACGTTAATGCCCATATCCTGCAGGGCTTTTACTTTGCGCGGATTATTGGTAAGCAACTTCAACGCTTTGATATTCAAATGTTCCAGCATGGGCTTGAGAATAGAGTAATCGCGCATATCTGCACCAAACCCCAATTGCTCATTTGCTTCAACGGTATCTGCGCCTTGATCTTGCAAATGATAGGCTTTGATTTTATTCAACAGCCCGATGCCGCGACCTTCCTGACGCAAATAAAAAATCACGCCGCGCCCAGCCAACGCAATTTTATGCATCGCCGCTTGCAATTGCGGGCCGCAATCACAGCGCATACTGAAGAGCGCATCACCGGTTAAACATTCGGAGTGGATACGCGCAAGCAGAGGCTCGTCACCGCTAATATCGCCCATGGTGAGCACAACATGCTCTTTTAAATTTTCTTCATCGCAAAAACCATGCATGACAAAAATGCCCCAGGGCGTAGGCAATTTGGATGATTCAACAAAGCGAACAGTCACAGGGACCTCACAGAAAAAGCAATTAGTTGCAACACAATCAGTGCGTATACTCCGGCGAGCGCATCATCGATCATAATGCCAAAACCGCCGTGCACTTTTTTATCCAGCCAACTGATAGGCCAAGGTTTAAGGATGTCAAAAAAGCGGAACAGGAAAAACCCGAGCACAATCCACCAAACACCGGTGGGCGCCATAAACATGGTGATCCAAAAGCCGACAAATTCGTCCCACACAATACCGCCGTGGTCATGCACACCCAAGGCTTTTGACGAGCGATCACACCAGAACACGCCCAGTGCAAAAGTCACCAACAACCAGCTTAAATAAACTGGCCAGGTTAAATGTTGCAGCAGCAGGAAAAAGGGAATCGCGGCCAGCGTGCCGAAAGTGCCGGGGGCGCGTTTCGCAAGCCCGCTGCCAAATCCAAACGCAAATAAATGGTTTGGGTTCGCGAGCATTTCTTTGAAGCTGGGCGTTTTCATGGTGAAAAATGTTGGTATCCGGTTGTGGTCAACGCAAAAGGTTCGCCATCTAATTCGCAAATCACTTTATGGCCGGGAATCATTTCACCGATCACCGTTGCCTGCAATTTCCCCTGCGCAATTAGCATGGCGATATCGGCCATATTTTCCGGCGGAACAGTAAAACACAGTTCGTAATCATCGCCACCAGCGAGTGCCCAGCGCTGAGCTTGCGTCGGATCAGCTAGCGATTGGATGGCGGCAGAGAGCGGAAGATCCTCAACATAAATCACCGCACCCAAATCACTCGCATCACAAATATGTTGCAAGTCGGCAACCAAGCCATCGGAAATATCCAGCGCGCTGCTCGCAAATTCGCGGATCAATGTTGATTCAGATAAACGCGGTATCGGGCGATAAAAACGCTGCAATAAATATTCAGCGTGTTCATCATTAAAAACACGCGAGTTTTGGATTGATGCCAGTGCAGCGGCACCATCACCAAGGGTATTGGTGACCAAAATAAAATCACCGGCATTGGCGCCATCACGACGCATAGTTTGTTGCGGCGCAATCGCGCCCATTGCTTGAATCGTAATCGTCAAAGGCCCAGAGGTGGTATCACCCCCAACTAAAGCAATTCCGTATTCGCGTGCACAGGCAAATAAACCGCGACTGAAACTGCGCAACCAATCTTCATTGGAATCGGGCAATGTAAGCGCGAGCGTAAACCACAAAGGATCAGCGCCCATAGCCGCAAGGTCACTTAAATTCGTGCGCAGTGCTCGCTCAGCGATTAATTGGGGATCAGCGTCTAGCGGAAAATGCACACCGGCAACCAGTGTGTCCACGGTCACTGCCAATTGTTTACCGGTAGGGATTTGCAAAAGTGCGCAGTCGTCACCAATGCCCAGCAACACACCAGCGGCAGGCTGCTCGGCTTGCTCGCGTTGGAAAAATTGTTGGATCAGTTGAAATTCGCTGGGCACTTTTAAATCATTTTAAAAAGGTTAAGCCGCTTCAGAAGAGTTAGTTAACTTTAAAAGAGCTAAGTAAAAGTCGAGCAGTGGTTGAAGTTATGGGCGATCAATGATCGCCCTGAGAAATTAACGGCTTTTGCGTTCAGCGTTAACTTCCAATGCACGCAATACTGCAGCGGTTTTATCCAGCACACCGTTAATAAATTTGTGGCTGTCTTCTGCACCAAATTTTTTCGCCAAGGCGACAGCTTCGTTAATGACTACTTTGTATGGGACATCGATACGGAATTTAAATTCATAAGTGGCAAGGCGCAGCAACGCGCGCGTAATTGCATCCAGCTCTTCCAGTGAGCGATCCACTAAAAAGGGCTGATAGACCGCATCGATATCACTTAAATTTTCAGGCACGCCGTGGAGAATATCGTGGAAATATTCCACATCCACTTTGCTCATATCATTGTCGGTGCGGAATTCCGCTTCGATTGAGTTGAGCGAATTGCCGGTCATATGCCACTGATAAAGTGCCTGCATCGCGTAATGACGAGCCATACGACGGGTTGCAGCGGTGTGGCCTTTTTGCGCGGATGAATTGCCATTTCCGGCTTGACCTGAAGGAGTAGTCATGAACAATTACCTGATAAAGAACTTGAATGCCCGCGTGCTCGGGCATGAAATAAAAATAACTAACATTTAATCTTGCCGGACACCGGATTCCGAGCGTTAAACTTTTCCGAACAGCGAAACCATTTCCAGCGCAGTCGATGCCGCTTCCACACCTTTGTTGCCCGCTTTGGTGCCTGAGCGCTCAATCGCTTGTTCGATTGAATCAACGGTCAGCACACCAAAGGTTACTGGCACGCCGTATTGCAGAGAAACCTGAGCCAAACCTTTAACGCACTCGCCCGCGACATAATCAAAGTGCGGAGTACCACCGCGAATTACCGCACCCAACGCGATGATCGCGTCGAATTCTTTTTTCGCTGCAATTTTTTGCGCAGTCAGCGGGAATTCAAATGCGCCAGGTGCGTAATAGATGGTGATGTTTTCGTCTTTGATGCCGTGGCGACGCAGAGTGTCAAGCGCGCCGTCTTTCAAACTCTCAACCACAAAACTGTTCCAGCGACTAACGATCAACGCATACTTGCCTGCTGATGCGGAAAAATCACCTTCAACGACTTTGATATTGCTCATACTTTTTTCTCTTTAAATTTCAAGTTTATTACCCCCTCCCAGCCTCCCCCTTCAAAAAGGGGAGGAGCCTACTCCCTGCTGAATTCGGGAGCGCGTTCTGCCCCCTCCCATTTTAGGCGGGGCGCGCAGCCGGAGGGCTGGGGAGGAGTTCTATTCATCAGGGCAAACGTAATCAACCACTTCCAAATCAAAACCCGAGAGCGCCGAGTAACGCATTGGCGCAGACATCACGCGCATTTTTCGCACACCCAAATCGCGCAGGATTTGCGAGCCGGTGCCCACTTGTTTGTAGAGCACTTCCGAGCTGCGGCGCATTTGTTTGCCGGTGATCAGCCAATCAATGCTGTCCTCAACCTCTTCGGTCGATTCGTCGTGGCAAATCAGTAGCACAACACCCTTGCCCTCTTCGCTCACCTTGCGCAGCGCATCCTGATAAGTCCAGCTTTTGCCACCAGCAACCGAGGAGCGTTTGAGGCTGAGCACATCGCGGGCGATGTCCATTACATGCACGCGTACCAGTGTTGGTTCCGCGTCTATCTCACCTTTAACCATCACAAAATGCAGGTCACCCCGCGCAAGGTCGCGATAGGTACGCAACTCAAATTCGCCGTAAAGCGTCTCCACTTTGCGGGTATTGATGCAGGCAACGGTTTTTTCTTTGGTGGCGCGATAGTGAATCAGGTCGGCAATGGTACCGATTTTCAGCCCATGTTGCTCGCCAAATTGCTCAAGATCCGCACGGCGCGCCATAGTGCCATCAGGGTTCATCACCTCGACAATCACTGCCGCTGGCTCAAACCCGGCCAAGCGCGCCAAGTCGCAACCCGCTTCGGTATGGCCGGCGCGACTCATTACACCACCCGGTTGTGCCATCAATGGGAAGATGTGACCGGGCTGTACGATATCCGCTGGCTTGGCATTGGCCTTCACCGCCGCACGCACAGTCAGCGCGCGATCTGCCGCCGAAATACCAGTGCTCACGCCTTCGGCCGCTTCAATCGATAGGGTGAAATTAGTGGTGTGCTGGGACTTGTTGTCAGTCACCATCAAGGGCAAATCCAGCTGCTTGCAGCGCTCGGGCGAGAGCGTCAAACAAATCAGGCCGCGCGCGTAGGTCGCCATAAAGTTGATGTCTTCCGGGCGCACTTGCTCGGCGACCATAATCAAATCACCTTCGTTTTCACGGTCTTCGTCATCCATCAGGATGACCATCTTGCCGTGGCGCAGGTCTTCAATCAGTTCTTCAATTGTGTTGAGTTGCATAGACAATCTCTATGTAAGGAAGTAATTCCGGTTAAGCAAAACCATTCTTCGCCAAAAACTCCAGGGTAATACCCTGCCCTTCGCCTTCGGCGGCTTTGTCGCCGAGCATCAAGCGCTCCAGATAACGGGCAAGCACGTCCACCTCAAGATTGAGCTGGCTGCCAGTTTTGTAGCTATCCATTACCGTCATTTGCAGGGTGTGCGGGACTATATTGAGTTCAAACTCGGCACCGTCCACTTTGTTAACCGTAAGACTAGTACCATCCACGGTAATTGACCCTTTATGGGCGATATATTTTGCCAGTGATTTTGGTGCGCGGATGCGGAAACGCTCGGAGCGTGCATCGGGATGACGGCTCACCACTTCGCCCACACCATCCACATGGCCGCTGACGATATGGCCGCCCAAGCGGGTTTGCGGCGTCAGGGCTTTTTCCAGATTCACGCGCTGGCCGACTTTCCAGCCAGGCAAGGTAGTGTTGTCGAGGGTTTCGCGAGATACATCCGCCCAATAACCATCGCCCGGTAAATCCACCACTGTCAGGCACACGCCGTTGGTCGCGATGGAGTCGCCCAGATGAACATCATCCAAGTTCAGATTGTTAGTTTTGATACGCAGGCGCAGGTCGCCGTTTTTAGGTTGCAATGCCACCACTTCGCCGATGGCTTCGATAATACCGGTAAACATAGACTTACCTCGGGACAGTAGCGGCTTAGATAATAATGCTGGTCGGCTTGCCTTCAACCGCAGCGACAGGAATCTTCAGGTCGATCACTTTGGTTTTGGCCAGATGATCGTGGATACAGCGGTAGCCGGGGCGGAAGATCGCCAGGATATCAATAAAACGCAGCAACACCCCGATCACCGGTATTTGGCCAGCAGCCCACTGGGACAGGTAGCGCCACACAATCAGCTGACCGAACGCAGGTTTCTGATTATCCATAGTGACAATCGCAATACCCACAATCCGCTTGCCCAGCGTCTGCCCGTATTGATGCAACAGAAAACCGTGCAGCAGAAAGAAAATCGGGAATGGCGATAAGGACAGCATGAACTTTTGGGTATCGGACAATGCCAGCAAGCGCTTTTGCATCTCCGCTTGTGCTGCCTGCACATCCTGACTGGTAGCCGGGTCAAGCAACCCCATGGCTTGCATCACCATCAACAGTGCTACAACCATAAAAAAACCATCGAGGATAAACGCCAAAAAGCGTTTGCCGAGCGATGCAGTGTTATCTACTTGCGGGCCAGATGGCCCCGGCTGGAATTCGGGAGCTTGGTTTTGATCGTTCAAAGGCTTACCTATAACTAGTATTCAGTGTCGGGAGCGGCGGTGATACGCCAATCCCGCCCTACCGCGCGAATGTCTTTAATCTTGAGCGAGAGCGAGGCGGACATGGTATCGAGCGGCAACTCAAACAGTGGGCGCGCATTACTCCCGAGCAGTTTGGGCGCAACGTACATGATAATTTCATCCAGCAAACCGCGCCGTAAAAAACTACCCGAGAGGGTCGCACCTGCTTCCACCAGCACTTCATTGCATTGGCGCTGGGCGAGTTCACGCAAAAGCGCGCTTAAGTCGATACGTTCGTCTTTGCCCGGCAATGCCAGCAGCTCGACAAAATCCGGCCAATCTTGCAATTGCTCCGGCTCAACCGCGCCGTTATGTACCAGCAATATCGGGGTCGCCTGTTTAAACATCAAGGCCTTGCGCGGCATTCGCAGCTTGGAATCGAGGATTACCCGCAGCGGCTGCTTCTCTGCCGCCGCCTCTGCATTGGGTAAACCCAACTCATCTACGCGCACGGTAAGTGAGGCATTGTCCTGCAGGATGGAATCAACACCAGCGATAATCGCGCAGGATCGGGCGCGCAAACGCTGCACATCTGCGCGGGCCTTCGGGCCGGTAATCCATTTGCTTTCGCCAGATTCCATCGCTGTGCGGCCATCAATACTCATCGCCATTTTGCAGCGAACATAAGGCAACTTGCGCTCCATGCGACGGATAAAACCGGGATTGAGCGCGCGCGCATCGTCTTCCAGCACCGGGCCATCCACCTCAATACCAGCAGCGCGCACCATAGCGATGCCATTGCCGGATACCAGAGGATTCGGGTCTTCCATCCCGAACACCAAACGGGCGATACCCGCATCCACCAGCGCCTGCGAACAGGGGCCGGTCTTGCCGGTGTGGCTACAGGGCTCGAGACTCACATAAGCCGTCGCACCGCGAGCATTATCGCCCGCCGCGCGCAATGCATTGATCTCGGCATGAGCTTCGCCAGTGCGGACATGCCAGCCCTCGCCGATCACTTGCCCATCTTTCACCAACACGCAACCCACACGCGGATTGGGCATAGTCGTGTAAAGGCCACGCTCCGCCAAACGAAAAGCGTGGGCCATAAATTCAAAATCAACCGCAGAGATAGTCATGGGGGTGTTAGTCGTTTCAGATTACTGGTCGTTCTCGGGCTGCTGCTCAAGGCGGTCGATTTCCTGACGGAACTCGTTCAAATCCTTAAAGCGGCGATACACAGATGCGAAGCGCACGTAGGCAACTTCATCGAGTTTTTTCAGCTGTTCCATTACCTTTTCACCAACCAGCAAGGCTTTAACTTCGCGCTCACCCGTCGCTTGTAAAAAGTGTTTGATATGGTTGATGGAGGATTCAATCGCCTCGATGCTCACCGGGCGCTTTTCCAGCGCACGCAATAAACCAGCGCGCAGTTTGTTTTCATCGAAGGGTTCGCGGGTACCGTTTTGTTTGATGATGCGCGGCATCACCAATTCGGCCACTTCAAACGTAGTGAAGCGTTCATGGCAGGATAAACACTCGCGGCGGCGGCGCACCTGGTCGCCTTCAGCCACCAAACGTGAATCTATAACTTTGGTATCTTCCGCACTACAAAACGGACAATGCATGATCATCGGCCCCAGCGATTGATAAAGTGGGCGCATACTAGCACAAAATGCAGGGTTTTCGCCCCATCCTCCATAGCTCGCGAGGCGTGAGTATGATAAAAAGCCAAATACTATCCCTGTCCGATTCACGAGAGTTATGAGCAAACCGCCGTCCGCCAGCAAAGCCAAAAATACCACCATGAAAGAAGTCGCCGCACTGGCCGATGTCTCGCTCATGACTGTGTCACGCGTGCTCAATAAAGATCCAAAAGTGACAGAAGAAACGCGCAATCGCGTGATGGCCGCCGTTGAAAAATTAAACTATCGCGTGAATGTTTCGGCACGCAGCCTCTCAGGCACACAATCCTATTTGATGGGATTTTTTTACGATAACTCAGTCGGTAGTTTTATCAGCGAATATTTGATCGGCACGCTCAAGCGCTGCAATGAATTAGGCTATCAATTAGTCATCGAGCAATGCCCCTATCAAGAAGCCAATCTCGAAGAACACATCAAACACCTCGCCAGCCGCTACGATCTGGACGGCATTATTATCCCGCCGCCCTTGTGCGATGACTTGCCATTATTAAACGCACTCGACAAAGCCGGATTGCGCTACGTGCGTGTAGGCCCTGGCTTGGAATTGGATCGTTCATCATACGTCACCATTGACGACTACCGCGCGACCTTTGAAATGACCGAACTATTAATCCAGCGCGGCCATAAACATATCGGCTTTATTAAAGGCGATGCGCATCAAGGTGTGAGCGAAGTTCGCTTCAAAGGTTATTGCGATGCAATTAAAAAACATCGCCTCGAATTAAATGAAAACTTCATCACCGAAGGCAATTTCAGCTTCGCATCCGGCATGATTGCCGCCGAAAAATTATTGCAGCACTCAGAACTTACAGCCATCTTCGCCAGTAACGACGACATGGCCGCCGCCGTAGTCGCCGTCGCCCATCGCAAACACATAGAAATCCCACAACAACTCGCGGTAGTCGGCTTCGACGATACCAACATCGCCACCACCATCTGGCCGCAACTCACTACCGTGCAACAACCCATTAAAAACATGGCGATTGCGGCTGTGGATTTATTAATAGAGAAAATCAAAGCAGAAACATTGCTTGATATTAAAGTGAAGAATAATCGTACGCTGGATTACACGATTATTGAGCGGGAATCGGTTTGAGTTCAAAAACGGAGGTTTGCTATATCTATAGCCAATTACGCTTACTCATAATGAAAGAAGATGATTGATCTTGATGATCGGCTTCGATGATAGTTATTTTAGAATAACCAGGCCGTTTTTCGATTAGGAGCCGACATTTTGTTTACTCTTAATTTCAATCCGCACAAATAGAAAAAAGCACCTTGCCATCCTCAATAGCACTATAGCAACCAAAATGATCATGCTCACTGCGCTCACATATTCCGCGAGCAGGTGTTTTTGCATCCAGCATTTCTCTAGTTACGCACATGCCAAGACAATCAGCATCGGATATGCAACTAGTACCTCCATCAGGGTAGTAAATAACACATTTAGGAAGTTCGTACAGGCCAATAGGCTCAACTTTACCTCCTATTTTTTTGCAGGCATCAGAATCAATTTTTGCTAACGCGACTGCTCGCTCTTTCTCTAAGGCAACTTCAAGCGGTGCTTTATTATTTGCAGCGCAACCGGAAACGATTGTTAAAAATACGATGAAAAATAGAGGTTTCATAGGTTTGCTATATTGTGAATTTTTAAGGCATTAATCGATCATTAGCAGAAATTGGCGACGAACACAAAGAGAGATTGGAGGTTACGACATCAGATTAGAGCACCTTTCACCACAGTCTCCAGCTAAGCATATAATTGTGAGTGAAGATAAATAACGCATTCATTGCAAATAACAGCATTTTCAGATGAAAACATATTTTCAACCTCGGCACTTTCCTTATTACAAAATGAGCACCTTGTTTCCCACCATTTTGATTCAGGATCAACGCCGTAGATTTCAACCAGATATTTGTTTACTTGGGATTGTGAGAAATTTGCTTCCTGCCATTTTTTAGATATGCCGTTATAACCCACCTCAACTTTTTTCTTGGCTTCTTCAATTGAAGCACAACCAATACACCCTAAGGATTCCCAGTTTTCATTGCAGAAAAATATAAAAAAACCGGAAACCTCATTATAGGGTTTACAAATAGCAATGAGCGGAACTTCGCCCAAACGCTCACTACCAACATACAGTCTAATTTTTCCAGTAAATGCTACACTTGAATCATTCATGGCAAAATAGAGTAGTTTTGCTGAGTCGATAATTGGTGGAGGATAATTCATTGCTCATTCCCTATTTTGCTTAACGCTGCGATAAAAATTTACTTTTAAATTGGTTCATATACTTATGATCTTACCCTAAAAAGTAGACGCGCTAACTATGCAGCGCACGCAGTCCGCTCGTCGCTACGCTTGCTATACATTATGACTGAGTGCGAAGTTTGTTTTCACAGATAACCACGCACTCATTACAAATAGTTACTCCTGGTCCTTTTACTATTTTTACAGCGGGCTCTGCCTTTCGACAAAAGCAACATGTAATTACGTAAGGCTCTTTAAATTTTTTCCTAGATTGCTCAAAGTGCATTAGGCCAACTACTAAATGCCCAATAGCTTCTTTAATACTCGATCTCAATAAATGATCTTCATTGAGCTGATGGGGTGACAATGGTAGCAACGCATGATCAAGGGCAGTTGCAGCCACATGCAATTCATTTTCAATTTCATTGTCGTAACTCAACTACTTGCTCCTTTTGTATAACGCTAAGCTCATCCGCAGTTTGTAAGTTGACGTTTTATGGACACATTTTGCGAAGCAAAGCCTAGAGGTCGCCCAGCTAAAATGTCAACTTACAAACTGTCCATCGCACGAAGTGCACGAGTTGGTACGTTTTGCTAGTATAAGAATTAAGAAGCTCTTTTCCTATCCTTTATTCCGTAGTAGATGCGAGGTAGATAGAACCACCAAATAGTACCTAAAACCCCATGAATAAAATATGGTGGATAAAGAAGCCACTTTAATGATGAGTGTTTCTTTTCTAAAGTATGCAACGAATCAAATAGCACAAAATTAAGAATTGAAACTGGAAGATCAATTAAGAACCAAAACCCCCAGACAAATATAAAATTCCAGCCTTCATTAAAGCTACCCAAAGGCAATGTCACAAAGATAATAAGCAAGTGCAAACCTGCCATAAAGAAGCAAAATTTATTCATTTTTTTATCTTTACTTAAAAGCATGCACATTATCCATTTAACACGGTGCTAACGAGGCTGTAGAAAAAGCCATTCTGTATTGAATTCCCCCACTGCCAATTAATTTATAATTGATTGACCAACTTTGCTCGATCAAAAATTATTTTTCAAGGTCTTTCAGTTACAAACTCATCGATATTATAAAAACGCGGTCATTCGCACTCTGTTTATTGTTACTTTTTCCTGACCCTAACCAAATCCCCATAATTGGCCAGCTTTTCAATATTATGGATTATACAAAACAACTGCCACTGGCCTTGTACTTTGGTTGTGCCACGCAAACTGAATCGCTTTAGGCCTTTGTTAGTACCTATATTAGCAAACACCGGTTCAACCGTAGACATCCGATGACTATAAACCGTTTTTCCAAAATCGCTGTCAACTCGTGCTTTCATCCACTCGGTATATTTGTTTTTGGATTCTTTATCAACAATAAATGATACCTGCCGTCCATGCCCTGTTCGATCATTGGCTGATTCCGGGTTTTGCATGCATGCTTCCTTCAATGGACATACCCGACACTTGCTGAGCCGACCTTCAAAGTACAGCTTTTGATGCTTGCCGTAACGATCCGTCCCCTCACGCTTTAACCACATATCCTCACCGGCAGGACAGATGCAAGTTTTCGTTTCCGGATCAAAATTAAATTCACTCGCCGGTATCACTGACTTATAACGCGTTTTGATTTGCACTATCGGCTTGCGTTTTCCATATTTGGTTTTCTGCTCTGCAAATTTCGGATCACGACTGCGGAATTTATTGTCAGGAATATAAGCGTTTATTTTATTGTTATGTAAGTATTCCATATTCGCCTCGTTGGCAAAGCCGGTGTCTGCTGTAACCAGAACATGCTTGCGGTAAATATTGCGGGCGATCTTTAGCTTTTTGTATCGCTCTTTAATAGACGCGATAACAGGTTGTAACGTGTGATGCTCCTGTCCGGCACCAAACACCTGCGCATCAATAATAATCTGGTGTTTTTTATCAACTGCCGCAATGCCGTTATAACCTTGAACCACACCTTTACTGGTTGGCATTTTGGCGGATTCATTATCGGTGATATTGCTCTTAACTTCGGTCGGCCGTTTCGCTTGCCCCATCCGTGGGGTTGCTGTCTTTAGGAATTTATCAATCTTGTCATGGGCTTTGCTCAGGGTTTCAATTGCTTGCGCGGTGCGCTTTTGCTTTTCTACATCGGCAGATTCTGATTTATCAATACGCTTATGTTCGCGCATGTGATGACGAATCAGTTTTTTTAATTTAGCCCGTTTCTGTTGCAGCTCTTTAAACGTGCCGGACCATTCCTTTGATGCATTGGATGGGATTTTGCAGCCATCAATCGCAAATAATTCATGACCTAGTAAACCTTGCTCATGACATACCAGTAAGATTTGTTCGAACAGTGCTTCAATGGCTTGCGGGTGACTACTGATAAAACTGGCAATAGTGGTGAAGTGAGGAACGGTATCGCAGGAAAGCGCCTTGAAAATAATGTTGTTGGTACAGCACCATTCAATTTCGCGGCTGGAGGTAATACCTTTTGAATACGCGAACAACACAATGCTCAACAAAATAGCGGGATTGTAAGCAGGCCTGCCACCATCCTTATTGTTATAGGTGTAATCAAAGATGGAAAGATCGAGCTTCTCGTGAATCAGAAAATGAATGGCGTGTTCGAAAGTGCCAGGTTGCAATTGGTCACGAAAATTAATCACGACCATAGCATTTTGATCGTGATTATAAGGAATAAACTTTGGCATAAGCGCACTCCTGTGGGATTGCGCTATTGTAATGAAACTTAATCGATTTGCGGGATTTTTCTACAGCTTCAACGCCAAGTTCAGCGGCAGTTTGCGGGTTTCTACGTTTGTTATGCATATTTACGAAATGTGCATTGTGCAGTTTGGAATTGCCCCCTGAGCAACCTTATTTCTCCATACTTCAAGCCAAGGTTTACCATGGCGCCAAAATATTTCAACTTGGTTTAAAAATTCTAGAAACGCTTCCGATTCGCCTGACACTAGTAAGTTTCTTGCGAGCTTCATATTAGGGCCAAAACTATTTAGCTGGGGTGAGCCAACAGTACTTGCAGCCAGATTTAGAAAATATTTTGCCTTGTCTAGATCTCCACTATCAAAGGCGAGCATGCCGAAAACCCAATTTTGATAGTAAATTACATTCCCATAGTTCCAGTTCTTTGGAACAATTTTTATGAGTTCCGACATTTCTTCTGCCCACTCTTTGGCTTCTGGAAACAAACCAAGCATATACGCAGCCTTTGCTGCTTGAGGAATTGCAGAATGACGCTCTTTTAGCCCGGAGGTATTTCTCATTTCTAATACTGCTTTTTCGTATAGAGGAACCTGAGCAGAGAAAATTCTGTCTTCTTCTGCTTGCGTCAAAGGTGCTTTTTCCATTTCTTCTTCAAAGTTCATAATTACCCTTGACTGCATAACAGACTATTAAATTGCACCAACTATATAACCCACGGAAAGTTATTCCAACTAATTTGGTGTTCCGCTGCATAACTCTAAAAATAAAAAAACCTGAAACCACTTTAACTCTCCATTAATCAACAACTTGGTCACCCCTCTAAATTAATTATGGAATTACACGATACAGATAATCTTAAATAATTACTTGTTAAATCTCGAATAGCCAAACTGGAAATAAACTAAAGACCGTAGCGACATTTGGCACCAGCATGAATTGCAACTGATTACCGTACCAGTAATATTGCTTGATGAGATTAAAGAGCGGGTTAAATTACCGCAGCGGGCGATCAATTGCGTTTCGCATGTGATTGACAGGATTGACGGGCACCTTAGAAGGCAGTTGTCGAAGTAGATGGTAGTGTAGAGCCGCGCACGGCCTGCGCGGCTCGCCACTTAAATGTTATCCAGTTAATCAAACCGTGTCGCGAACTCTACTGTAATGTAGCTCATTAAAAATTGAACCATTTTTATAAATGGCTTTTTCCAATACCGCCTCTAATTTATAACCACACTTTTGTAACGTTTTGGCAGAGGCTAAATTACCCTCAAAAACCGAGGCGTAAAGCCGAACTATATCTGTATTCTCAAATATCAATTGGGTGAACTTTTGTAGCGCCTCAGAAGCAATACCTTTCCCCCAATAAGGCTTGGCAACCCAATAGCCAATCTCAGCATTTCTTTGCTTTTCAAACTCACCCGGGATAGCACTAATTGAGCCGACAAAGACTCCGTCCTTAACAATAGCGTACACAACGCCAATATTACTGCCCACAGTTACCCACCAATGCGCCGATTCATTTGTATATGGCTGGGGTATTCTTGCAGAGAGGAAATGTGTTTGAGTTTCATCGTTTAAATATGAAACCAATAATGCCTCATCTTTTTGTTCAAACTTTCTCAGCTCCAACATTTGGATTCCCAAAACGCTCCGTTAGCGGTGGTTTTCAAATTGAGACTTTACAAAATATTTTTTGCACAGCAAAAATCGCGAAGCAATGTGTCTAAAACTGCGATTTAAAAAGTAGCCTAGTGTAGCAAAGAGGAATGGCACCGCGACAACAAGCAGCCGAACCCTGTTTTATCTAACACTTGACGACCTACCTACCAGTAGGTAGGATGCTTCCATGAACAACACATCAACCACATCAGACAAAATTCTCGCTTCTGCACGAGCCCTACTTATTACGGGGGGCTACAACGGCTTCAGCTATGCGGACATCGCTGAAACTATTGGCATACGCAAAGCAAGCATCCACCACCATTTTCCAGGCAAAGTGGATTTGGTGCGTACGCTACTCAGACTTTATCGACAAGAAATGGAAATGGGCACTTCGAAAATTGATCTTGTTGTAACTAACCCTCTAGACAAACTTAGGACATACACAAGCTATTGGGAAAAATGCATTTCGGACCAAAGTGCCCCTTTATGTATCTGCGCACTTTTGGCAAGCGAGTTACCCGCATTGCCGGAGGAAATACAGATTGAAATCAAGGCGTTCTTTACAGCGTTATCAACTTGGTTAACCACAGTATTTGAAGATGGCGCGAAACAAAAATCCTTTAGCCTCTTGAGCGAACCGGCTGTAGAAGCAGAATCGTTTATGGCGATGATTCATGGCGCCATGCTCTCCGCTCGCGCCTACGGCAACCCCAAAATGTTTGGAATTATTGTCAATCCACTTTTAGAGCGCATTGCAATCCATTAATCCGTGGTTATGTATTAGGTATTTAGTAATTTCATCTGAAAGGTATTCATTATGTTTGGGATCTCACCACTCGGCTGGCTACATACACTTGGCAGCCTCCCTGCTATTGCGGCGGCTCTATATATGCTTGCGCGTTATGGTCGAATTGCTCCCCGATCCACGCCCGGAATTGTCTATTTAATATCGATGCTTTTGGGCTGCATCACTGTCTTTTTTATCGCACAGCAAAACGTCAGCTATGGAATAGCTATCACAACAATCGTATTGCTTCTGATTGGTTATAGTGTGGGGTATCTTTCTACGCTGAGAAATACAAGTGTATATATCGAGACGATATGCCTAACGCTAACAGTATTTTTATTGGTGGTTCCAACAGTTTCTGAAACGTTGCGCCGTGTACCCAATGGAGATCCCATTGCCGCAGATCTTAATTCACCGATACTTTTGGGTACACAAGGTGTTTTATTTGTTGCACTTATCCTTGGCATTACGTTTCAAATCATCCGTATACGCAAAACCAAAAGATCTTTATCAGCTCAAACCTGACAATCTGAATTTTCGAGGGAAGTGTATTAATTTTTTCTAAGTTTTTATTCAACGTTGAATAAAAAATCAAAAAAGGCGGCTATTGCCGCCTTTCTTTTTTCCATTTTTACAACTTTCTTACTTCAGACGCCGCTAACAAGAGCGCACCTACGCCATAGAGCTGTGTATCCTCCGGCAATATTTTTTCCGGTGATGCACCTACCTGTTGAACCCAACCGAGTTTGCCCGTTTTATCCACTGCGCTGGCGAGTCCATTCCAGCCGGAGTTTACTGCTTGTAGATATTCTGCTTTTGATAACAAACCATTGTTGATTCCCCATGCGAGACCGAAGGTCATAAAGCCGGTGCCGCTGGTTTCGGGGACATTGAATTCGTCTTTATCGAGTAATGATGAAGGCCAGAAACCGTTGGGTTGTTGTAGTTTGACTAAACTCGCCGCCATGGTTTTAAACAGCTGCTCATATTTTTGTTTACGCGGATCATTTGCCGGAATTTGTTCGATCAATAATGGCAAGCCTGCAAACACCCAGCCGTTGCCACGGCTCCAGAAAATTTTCTTGTCGTTTTTACTGCGACGTTCAAAAAAGCGGCTATCGCGATAAAACAGGTGTTCATTTTTATCAAACAAGTAATCAATCGTTGCTTGATATTCTTCATCCACATAATTCAAATAGGCAGGATCACCGGTTAGCTTGCCCACGGCTGCCCACACAGGCGGAGCCATAAATAAAGCATCGCACCAACACCAGCGACGCTGGCAAGTAGCTTCACCTTGATGGGTTGGGTCGGATGCGTATTCGAGGCTATGGGTAGCGCGGTTTGCCATAATCTCTTTAAACACTTTTTGTGTTGGTACTATCAGGCTGAGATCATTTTTGCGCGCGGCAACTCCGGCATAACTAAAACCAATGACTTGATCATCGGCATGCCAGCTTTTATCGCCGAGCTTCCATTTATTAGCTTCACCCTTTGCAACCAGGGCTTGTAAATAACGCGGATTATTTGTGCTTACCGCCCAGCGATCCAGACCGACATAAAATGCACCTTGAATCCAACCATGGGGATTTTCGGTATGGTCGCGAAAGGTACGTACGTAATCAAAGGAGTTCATGTGCGCGAGTTGCCAACCGGCAGCGCGATTGGCGATATCAGTTACCGCCGAGGATTTTATTGATGTTGACGACTGCTGATTAGCACAGCCCGTCAGCGACACCAATAACGCGAATAACACCAGACCAATATTTCGTTCCAACATAAAACGGCGGAGCAAAAATAATCTATTCATGTCGATAGTTCCTATGCAAAGCACACTAGTATTATTGTTATGTCAGGTCATTTTTTCTTATGCAGAGCATCCTAGGATAGCTTTTTGGCAAAATGAAGTGCTTTACGGAGCTTTACCTTTTCCGCGCGTGAATAAATAAGATATAAAAAAGGCAGCCGAAGCTGCCTAACACGCAAAAACAATGACCTCTTCCAGTAAGAGACCACTGCCTTCCAACACTTATAGTGCTTGTAGATAATTAATTAGCGCTTGGCGATTTGCTGCCGAGGCCGCGTTGTAATTTGCTTTCGCTGTTGCTGCATCACCATTGTGACGGCTAATGGCCGCTTCCAATGTGGTCGATGCGCCATCGTGCATTAACGAATAACTGCTGGCAGTTCCCGTGCGGACGTAACCACTCAAACCAATCCCCCACAGCGGCGCAGTGCGGAATTCACCTTCACCTAAATCGTGCAATAACAAATCGGTGTAGGGATGAATTGTCTGGTTGCTCAGCTCAGGGAAGTTGGCATCAACACCGGTAGTCACCGTCATTTTATGGCAGCCACCACAGCCCATATTGGTAAATTGTTGATGGCCTGCATGAGTTGTAAGGTTTGTACGCGGAACAGGAACCGACAACAATTTCAGATAAGTAACCAATTGATCCAGACGTTGATCTGAAATTTCTTGCGGGCCAAATCCGGGGAAACTGCTGCCCACACCCATATCCTCTTTCAATGCTTTGGCAACTTGATGACGCAGGCTGACAGTCTCTGCGCGCCAACCGTAACGACCAATTTGTTGTTGGCCATTCACCGTTACGCGATTTACGCGGCCACCATTTTGCGCAGCCCAACCTTCAATCGTTGCATCAGGAATTGCCCCCAACAAACCCATGCCAATCATTTTTGGCGGCACAACATTTTGGCCGGGTTGCATAGCACTCGAACCATTTAATGTATGACATCCGGTGCAGGAAGGTTGAATAGGATTGGTTGCCAAATTGGCAAGCTCCGGCATCGGTAAATTACCGCCTTGCGCTTGTGGACCCGGCATAAATTGTTCAACGTGATTACCGTTAATCATATTGGTGTGCAAAACACGGCGCCCCATCAACCAATCAGCAATATGGTTTGCACCAATATTGTAAGCATGCTGCATGTAAGCAAAACGTTGTTGTGCACCACCGGTTGCCGACAATTGCGGAACAGTCGTATTACCGCCAAGCTTGGCAAAACTGTCATTCACATTGAGTGGGCCAATTGCAGAGTCGCGATTGTTAACAGTAAAGCCTTCACCCAATACATATTTAAATGTTTGGCCGTAGTAATTGACGTTATCGCCAGTCAATTGCGCGCGATCAAAATTGATCGTAGTTTCAAATTCAATTTGCGCACCTTGCTCAAACGGGCGATTAATATGTTGCCAGCGCTGCATCACCGCACGCCATTTGGTTGCCGCTGTACGCTGTGCTTGCGTCGCATTACAGGCAGGAACGACTGTGCCATTTGGCAACACAATATCCATCACATAACCGTATTCAAAATTGGTTTCATCGCCAAAATATTTGTGATAACGCCAATTGGGCACCTGCTGGTTACAGCTTTTTGTTGCGCCCGATGAATCAGTCATTGCCGCTGGTACTGCACCAGTCAAAGTAACAACGACACAAGCTTCGGTTGTTCCACATGCTGCTTGGCGTTGTGATGCTGCTTCTGCGCGGGTGTAATCGCGCAGCTCGACATAACCAAAACGGCCGACCCAATATTCAATATTAAAATTATTGAAATCATTACCACTTAGTTCGTGGCGTACGCGGTAGCGCTCGGCAAAGTTGGAAATGAGTACGCCATTTTCTACGCGCGTCGATGCAGCAGGCAAACCGTTCGAGCTGGAAACAGCCGCTGAGCTAACCGGTGCGCCACTGGAACTTGAACGGGATGAGCTTGCAACGGGTGTGGATGATGGTGCAGCAGATGAAGCAGGTGCTTGTGGTGTGCGTGTTACGCGCGCGCTGGTTTTTTCGCCCGCACTGTTGATGGCGGTTACGGTAAAGTCATACGCAAAACCATTACTTAATCCACCGACGTTAATACTTATGCCTGCAGTTGTTAACACAGAATTTAATGTACCTGTGGCGAACCCGTAATTAATGCGATAACTGGTAGCATTGGCTACAGCAGCCCAACTTAATGCAACGCTACCATTACCAGCAGTCGCATTTACGACAGGCGCATTCGCGGGCAATGCAACAGACGAAGAAGCAGCAGAAGATGAGCCACTGCTTGCGCAGTTGTAGCTATAAAAGGTGGTATCGGTTGGGCCGGGCAACCAAGAGACTGTGCTGTAGTTACCTTGTACACGCAACGTAAATTGATCGCCCGCATCGCATTGCAAATTGGTGGTGTACACATAACGCCAGTAACCATTCGCCAAACTGGTTTCAGTTGCTCCGGTGATGGTGGTATAGGAGTAAGTACCATTTTCATAGGCGGTCAACCACATGCCACCGGTTTTGCGTTCGTTAAACGTATAGTCCAGCACAATTTTATTTTGTGCATTTTTACTCGCGCTAATTCCGGTTGTTTGCGCCTGTGCCTGATTTAATAACGCAACGTTCAGCAGTGCAAAGCTGCTGATAACACTTCCATATGCGAATAGTCTTTTTAGTGTCTTATTCATTTATTCGCCTCACTAATTTTCGGTTGCTATCTTTTTAAAGTAAGTAATGAGTTTGAAATTATTGTGCGAGATGAGCTGCGGCATCCCTTCCTGGACTCGCCGTGAATACATCCCTGTAGGCTCGAACGCAGCATCCATGCTGCATACGGTCCATGAAGGAATACCGCAACTCATCTTCAAGATCATCGAAATTTTCCGATTAAGGTAAAACGCATTGATTCGTGAACGTCTTGGTTTGCACTCCCGTCATGTACTGACCAGGAGCGGCAGCTTGTTGAACTTTAAATTCAATCGGATAACTTTGACCAAGCACACCACTGACACTGCGACGGTAGTAACCATTGGTTAAGGTTCCCGCACGGCAATCACCATTCAGGCACAAATAATTCCAGGTTGCCGACCAGCCATTATTTTTGTGATAAAGCACCATGGTGTTGTTATTGCTGTAAGCAATTCCAAAATCGCCGCAAGCCGCTGCTGTGGATGAAGCTGCTGCAGAAGATGCAACCGATGAGCGACTGGACGAACTACCTGCAGGAGTTGCAGTAACGCGCCCACTCACTTTTTCACCAGAGCTGTTAATTGCAGCAACAGTGAAATCGTAAGCGTAGCCATTGGTTAATCCGCTAACGGTGACATTGGTACTATTGGTCAGCTGCGTTGAATTTAATGAGCCAGTCGCAAAACCATAATTGATGCGATAGCTGGTTGCATTGGAAATTGCACTCCAACTTAAATTCACACTTGCATTACCAGCAGTCGCAGAGGGTTGCGGTGCAGTACTTGGAGGAGCAACTGCAGTAGACGATGCAGCCGAAGAAGTTGCGGTAGATGAAGCAATACTGCTGGTGCTGGAATTTCCACCACCAATTGGACTACCGGCATGCGCATAAAATGTTTTTGCCATTTCCGTTTTGAAATTGCTCATCACTTGTGTATTCGCTTGAATACTGGTGATTCCCCAATAACCCGCCGCACAAGAAGCAGCGCCCGGTGCGCAATACCAGCGCGATTGCGATTGCCAATCGGTATTGATGTAGGCCACTGCACGCAAGTGATCGCGGTTGTCGTTAATCCATTGGAAGTAATCGCTGAAGAACGCATTCCAGGCTGCTTGTCCGCTCGCAAAATTTTGGGTGTTTTGGCGTGCGGCAGTACAGCTGTAATTTAAATTGCGCAAATCAAATGCTTGCGGTGCCGATTCAGCAATCATTGCCGGTTTGCCGTGGTTGCGCGCAAAAGTCATCAACGCATTTTGCAAAGCACGCGGTGCAACGTCCGGAACAGTCCAAGGCTTTGAACCATCCTGACAAGACCATTGGTGCGTTAAATAATTACTACCAGCGAAAAAAGAAATGCCGATCCAATCTACATAAGCATCGCCGGGATACCAGCTTTCATAATGTGCCGCAGGATTAGGCGAAACTTGATAGCCGTAAGCGGGATCACCATCGTCAGGATAAGTCGCGGCTTGCCACACAGTCGCGACATTGGTCGCACCCAATTGGTCAATGCGCGTTGCAATCCAGCGATAGGCATTTTTATAAAATGTTTGGTTGTAGCAATTCCAGGGTCCATCGAATTCGTAACCAATACGCAGGTATACAGGGCGACCGCTGGCTTTGAAATAATTGATCATACGATCCATGGCATAGCGCCACTGATAAGTCAGCGATGCAGGATTGGTTGCACTACCCACATCGACATCACCAGTACCGGCAATTGCACGCAGTGGTTGATTGCCGCAGCTCGCCCACTCGTCGGATAAATACAAACCCACCGCGAGTGCAACTTTGTTGTTGGCGAGCAAATCGTAATCACCCAGTGTCTCGGTAAAATTGACTTCACCGTTGTTGTTATCCACTGGCGGGCCTTCAATGCCACTCACATACATAGTCGCATTAGCCGGTGCAGAATTGGGATGGGTCGCTTTGGGTAATACCGACACATACAAAGTCACACCGCCCGGTTTTGGCAGCGTTGAATGTGCAGGATTAGTGAGCACATCAGTTTTGTACGCGCGCAGTGTGGTGGTGTCCTGCCCCATTAAAAATAATACTTTGTTGTTTGCAGGCAGATTCACAGCATTGGCTTCAATTGCTGCTTGTGAAGGTAAGGAGATTAATGTGCTCAAACAAAGGCCGCTGAAAAGCAGCCCGGAGAGCCGTAGTAGATTTTTCATGCTGGATTCCTGTTATTTAGATTTATGTCACAGGGATTTGTAACCCATACAGGAAAACGCTTTTTTATCGCAAGATACAGTTCTAATTCACTGCAAGTAAAAAGTAGAACTACTCCAATTGCTGATTGGAACGATATTTACATCTATATTCTGCCGGGGTTATTCCTTCACGTTTTTTAAATAAGGTGAAAAATGTTGAGCGGCTGGAAAATCCAACAGATTCATAAATATCCTGCACACTGGACTCATCCCACTCTTTACTGACCAAACGTTCTTTAGCCGCCATTAGCCGGTAATGATTAATAAACTCAAAATAGTTTTGTTGAAATTCCTGCCGAATGAGAAGGGATAACTGCCTCGCGGGCAATTCCAGTAATTGCGCCATACGCTCAATGTTTAAATGTGGACGGGCATAAAGTTGTTCTGAACGTATTTTTTCGTCGACGCTGATTTTCAGATATTCAAAATTAGTATCACTAGCAGAGTTGTTATTTTCGTGAATAGATACAGGTTTATCCACAGCAGGGAGCGAACAGGTAAATTGAGGGACAACAGAAATAGTAGGAAATCGCAGTATTCCTGCCAAATGTATATAAATTACCGTGTACGAAGCAATCCAAAACAGGATCACTTCGTACGGAGTAAAACGTGCCTCAGTAAGAATGGCAAAAAAACTCATGATACTGATCCAACCTGTGATTGCTCTTGGTGTTATTTTTATTAAGAGCAATATTGGACATCCATGAAACTAAAATCACATTTTGTTTAGGTACTATTCACTTTCCGTTCACATAAATAGGTTTGGAGATTTCCTCTTTAAATTTTTTCAAAATATAAGGGTTCGCCTGAACCCGGCTGTCAGCCCAGTAACCCTGATTACAATCTTTGGCACCAGCAGTAGATTGCGGAGCGCAATACCACATTCCCTGACTGTGCCAGTTGGTATTGATATAAGCCACTGCGCGAATAACATCTTTATTGGCTTGGATATAATCAAACCAATCAGCGTACCAACTGTTCCAAATCTCTTCTGCTGCTACGGGTTTTACACGGTTAGTAAATATGCAGCCAGTAGATAATTGCGAATTGCTAAAACCCACCGGTGCAGCTTCAGCGATCATTACCGGTTTTTTATGGTTGCGGGCAAAAGTTAAAATTCGATCTTGCTGTGAGCGAGGTGAAACCAATGGTGTAAACCATTCCGGATTTAATGCATCGCATGTCCATTGGTAATCGCGATAGGTATCACCATAAAAAGTGGAAAGCGAAACCCAGTCCACAACATCATCGCCCGGATAAAACTTTTCCAGATGATCCACTGCGGTCACTTGATAAATGCCTTGATTGCGCGGCCAAGCGGCAGATTGCCATACTGTGGCGATGTTATTGGCCGATAATGCATTGATACGCTGTTTAATAAAACGATAGGCCGCTTTATAACTCTCTGGTTCGTAACAATTCCAGGGGCCATCAAATTCGTAGCCAATACGCAGAAACACCTGGCGATTTGATTTCTGCAGAAACACCAGAAGTTTGTCGATTTGTTGGCGATAATCGGCAATATCTTTTTCGCTCACACCATCACCGACAATACCAGCGATCGCACGAGTCGGAATTTGTTTGCAGCCAGCGTGACCGTCAGTAATATCAAGACCTACTGCCAGCGCAGCACCGGGAAACTCTTGCAAAGATTTAGCAAAGTTAATAACACCCGCGCCGTAATCAGTATCAGTGGTAATGCCTGCAAGACTGCCCTGCTTGGCGCTATTGGAAATTTTGGTGTACAGAGTGATACCGCCCGGCTTTGGCAAATTCGCGTCCTTTTCCAAAGCATCTTCGCGATATTCAGTTAATGTTTCGCTGTCCTGCCCCATCAACAACATAATTTTATTATTAACCGGCAAGTTACGCGCTTGCTCAAAAGCAACTGCCGCGCTTATCTCTTTACCTGCTCCCGCGCCGCTTGCAAGATCTTGTTTTGCAATGCTGGAGCAAGCGGTAATAACGGATACACTCGCGACCAATAAGCACACCCACTCCCACGACAATCTTGGACTACGACTTTTTTTCATACACCCTGCTCCACTCTTGAATTACGTGCTGGATTATTATTGTCTGCACCAGCATCACTGTTATTATCCAATTCGCGGTAATTAAACCAATCAAAATCGGCATGCAATTTCATACCGCTTAAATCCTGGCAACAAATACCAACAAAGGCGCCGGTAAATGCCGGGCGATAGCGGTCACTCATTTCGCGCACGTGGTCGTCCGATAAAATGCTGCCATCCAATTCAGGCCCCACTTTTTTCCAGCCATCAGGATGATCAGCTTCCGTATAAAAAAACTGTACTCGGCTAGCATGCCATTCGACTTTCAATAAGAGTTCGCCTTGTGCAGCAAGCACTACCGGCTGTTGTAGTGGTTCGGTAACTACGTAATTATCGCAATTGACCAAGTGCAATTCGCGCTGCCCGGTGGATTCTGCAAAGGAAATATACAAATACAAATAGTGGGCGGTGTTGTAGTAACAAACC
>NZ_JBCECX010000024.1:50879-70335 GCF_039207905.1 Cellvibrio sp. | reverse complement strand
CGATACGGCTGTACCACCACCAGCAGGTGCAATCACCGGCATTTTTTTGCCAGTTTCTTCTACCGCTGCACGCACCACGCGATCAACTTCTTTTTGCGTGAGCGAGAAAAATTCTCCGGTGCCACCAGCTGCAAACATTGCAGCTGCTTCATGGCTAAATAACCAATTAAGGTTATCGCGGTATGCGGTTTCATCGAATGAATGATCGCTGGCTTTAAAGTGAGTTACCGGAAAAGAAAGTAAACCACTACCAACTATTTGTGCGAATTCTTTGGGAGTATAACGGGACACGGATCAGCTCTCCTGTACTGGGAATTTGATGAAAGTTTTACACCGCAACCTATACACGTAAAGCTTAATTAATGACTGAGTTAATACTGTTTTTGTATTGATGGAGAGAAAAATAATGAAGCCAATAACAATGAAAAGCGCGAAAACAGGGCAATAATAATGCGGCGATAAAATTCAATTTATCGCCGCCTAAAAATTGATAAATATTGCACTAATGCATCAGGTCACTGGAGCGGGATTGAACAATACCAGTGCATTGTGCAGCTTCCATTGTTCAGCCCAGGTTTTTTTACCGCTCGCAACATCCAGCATTAATTGGAACACTTCCCAACCCATTTCCTCGATAGTTTTTTCGCCATCGGCAATGCGGCCAGCGTTAACATCCATTAAGTCGTGCCAGCGGCGCGCAAGATCAGAACGCGTTGCCACTTTAATTACCGGACACTCCGCCAAACCATAAGGTGTGCCGCGACCGGTGGTGAAAATATGCAAATTCATTCCCGCCGCTAATTGCAAAGTGCCGCAAATAAAATCACTTGCCGGTGTGGAGTTGTACACCAAACCATGGGGAATATTTTTATCGCGCAAGCGCTCACCCGGTGATAACACGCCAACAATCGGCGATGATCCAGATTTGACAATCGAGCCCATGGCTTTTTCAACAATATTCGACAAGCCGCCTTTTTTATTGCCCGGTGTAGTATTCGCACTGCGATCAACCATACCTGCAGCAAGATAATTGTCGTACCACTCCATCTCTTTAATAATTGCGTTGGCAATTTCTGGCGTAGCGGCGCGCGAGGTTAATTGATCAACACCATCGCGCACTTCGGTATTTTCAGAAAACATTACCGTCGCACCAGCGCGCACTAGTAAATCGGCTGCAAAACCCAAGGCTGGATTAGCGGTGATACCGGAAAATGCATCGCTGCCGCCACATTGCATACCCACTACCAATTCCGATGCAGGACAGGCTTCACGCGTACGTTTATTCAAGCGCGTTAAATGCACTTCGGCTTGCTGCATAATCGAATCGATCATGCTCATAAAGCCGACGTTTTCTTCATCTTGTAGACACAATACTTGAGGGCCATCAACAACGGTGGCGGGAATAGAACCCGGCGGCATCAAACGAGTAGGTTGTAATTTTTCACAACCCAAACTCACCACCATAATTTCGCCACCAAAGTTGGGGTTGAGTGCAATATTTCTCACAGTGCGAATTGGGATAGGCGCGGTAGGTGCATCGATTGCAACGCCGCAACCATAGGTGTGCGCCAAACCAATTACGCCATCGACATTAGGATACTTCGGCAATAACTCTTCGCGAATGCGTTTAACCGCAAAATCCACTACACCTGCAACACACTGCACGGTTTGGCTGATGGCTAAAATATTGCGCGTACCGACACTACCATCGGCATTGCGATAACCTTGAAAAGTAAAATTTGTTAGCGGCTCGCCAATTGCGCCTGGCTGGGTTGCAAGTGGTAAATTTTCCAAGCCCAAGGCATCGGGCATGATCAAACTGTTTTCACTTACCCAGCTGCCCGCGGCTATATCTTCTTTTGCATAACCGATAGCGACGTTGTAGCGAATAACAGCTTCGCCCTTGTTAATTTTTTGCAATGCAACTTTGTGTGCTTGCGGAATATTTTCGATCAGCGTCACGCCTGCTGAAATATCGGTTCCTGCAGGTAATCCACCATCGGTCACGACAACTGCCACGTTATCGGCCAAATGCATTTTAATAACCGGTTGCGACATGTTAAAACCTCAAAAAATTATTGCGCGAGTGGGTCCCGAATCGATTTTGTTAAGGTGATTCGCTTTATTTCGCCCACTACAAATAGATAACTGATAATGGCGACCGCTGCATGTGCTCCGACATAAGCAAGCGCACCTTCAAATGAGCCAGTTGATTGCACTATGTAGCCAATCACAATCGGCGTTACGATTCCGGCGGTATTGCCAAAGGTATTAAATAAACCGCCGGATAATCCGCCCGCCTCTTTGGGGGAAGTGTCTGCAACCACTGCCCAACCCAATGCACCTACGCCTTTACCAAAATACGCGAGCGACATAATTGCGATCACCAACATATCTGTCTCCACATAATTGCACGCAATCATGGTGGTAGACATCAACATTCCGATCACAATCGGCAACTTGCGCGCAAAGGTTAACGAGTAACCTTTTTTCGTCAAACGATCAGACAGCCAACCGCCAGAAACGCCGCCGAGAAAACCGGCAATGGCAGGTAATGAAGCTACAAAACCCGCCTGCAAAATGCTCATGCCGCGCTCTTGCACTAAATAAATCGGAAACCAGGTCAGGAAAAAATAGGTGAGCGAGTTAATACAATACTGACCGATATAAACACCCAACAACATGCGCGATGACAGCATTTCTTTAATACACGCAAAGGTATTTACCGCGCAGGCCTGGCCTTTGTTTTGGGTGCGATCCAAATCCACCAGCGCACCACCTTGCTCGATATATTCCAATTCAGCTTTATTGATCGATGGATGCTCTTTGGGCGAATAAATAGTTTTCAGCCAAATAAATGCCAGCACAATCCCAAGCGCGCCCATCACAAAGAAAATAGCTTGCCAGCCAAAATCGTGAACAATCCAACCCATTAATGGTGCAAAAGCAACGGTGGAAAAATATTGCGCCGAATTAAAAATCGATGCCGCTAGTCCGCGTTCATGTGTAGGAAACCAAGCAGAGGTAATACGACTGTTGCCCGGAAATGCGGGAGCCTCTGCTGCACCCACCAATAACCGCAGCGCGATCAATAAAATAAATGCCGCACCGCCGGTAACAAACCCGACAAAACCTTGCAATAAAGTAAAAGTAGACCACAAAAAAATACTGCAACAATAAGTAATCTTCGAACCGAAACGATCAAGCAACCAGCCACCGGGAATTTGCGCTAATACATAACTCCAGGCAAATGCGGAAAAGATATAACCCATCTCCACCGGCGAAAGCCCAAGGTCTTTTGCAATCGCAGGGCCAGCAATAGAAATAGTGGCGCGGTCGGCGTAGTTGATCGTCGTGGCGATAAACAACATGGCCAAAATTCCCCATCGTGTCCGTGATGCGACTAACGCGTTGACGACAGGGCTGGTTGCAGATGCATTGGCCATCGGGTTTACCTCTCCACAAATCCGGTTCTTATTGTTAAATTTTTTGGGTCGAGCACTAACATGTAAATTTCATTCTGCGAGCTTATTGTTTCCAAATCAAACCATTCAATAAATGAACCAATCCAATTTGGGTATTGATGTGCTTATCCCGCTAATTCTGCTGCGTTTGTAGCGACACCATTTCCACCCAGCCGGGATTTATTCCTGTTACTTGTCGATTGAGTGCCTGCAGTTCCCCCGTATCAGGATGAATTCCATATAGCGTCATGCTGTGGGATTTTTGCCCAACAGCCGCCAGAAAACGCCCATCGGGGGAGATCGCAAATGCACGCGGTTGCTGCTCCGTATCCCACTGGCCAATCGGGGCGAGGCGGCCATCGGTTTTATTGATTTTAAATCCGCTCAAACTGCTGCTATTGCGTTCAGATGCGTAGAGAAAATCTCCTTTAGGGGTAATGTGAATATCGGCCGCCCAGGGTTTTTGTTGCGCATCTGCCTGCAGCAAACCGTGACTTTCCAGAAGTGTTGTTGCTCCGGTTTTTGTATCGCGCTTGAGCACATGTAAATTTGCACTCAGCTCGTCGAGTAAATACACAAATTGTTCATCCGCAGAAAATACAAAATGGCGCGGGCCAGAACCGGCAGGCAATACGGCCGCAACCTCACTTGCTGGTTTCAATATATTTTTTGAAGAATGCTTGTGTGCGGGTTTATAACGGAAGTAATCCAGACGGTTGTCGCCGAGGACAGATACATACACAAATTGATTATCGGTGGTGGGAGTAATTTGGTGTGGATGGGCACCGGTATTAATTATCTGCGCAGCCTTACTTGGCAGCCCATTTTTATCCAGCGTTTGCACACTGATTTTATTACCACTATAGGATGCAGAAAATAAATAACGCCCGCGCGAATCAATCGCAATATTGGCCATATTATCGACTAATGGCGCAGATGATTTTTCGCTCAATGTTCCGATGGCGGGATCAATCGCCAACACCAGTACACGATAGGGTTCAGAGCGAATAGCAGCATACAAGCGCTGCTTATCTGGTGAGAGTGCCATCGGCATGATGGCACCACCAACAGGAAAGGTTTGTAGTAATTTTGTTTTCTGGTTCACCTCATCCAGCTGGAAAACAGAAATATCCTGTGAATCTGTGTTAGCCACATAAATAATTGTTGCCGCATTACACCAAACCCCTGTCATGCCCATTACGAGCAATATCAGGGGCTGAATCCAAAACCTTAACAGATTAAAGGCAGGCATAGTGGCGGCAATCAATCATTCAAAATAGGCTGACATTTTTTGCCCGTTAATTTCCAGATTGGTGAAGGTCACATTTTTCAGGTTTTTAAAATCCATAAACTGGTTGGATGATTTCACCTGAATATTATTAAACAGTACATTTTGCAATGGCTGAGCTTCCGGTGCATGGCCGATAAAGAAGGTGTCTACTTTATTGGCGGTAATATTCTCAAACACTATGTCGCTGTATTTGGATGGAAAATTACCGCCCAGATAACCGGCCACGTAACTCAAATCGAACCAGAATAAATATTTCGCTTCATCGATTTTAGTATTGCGGATGCGCACATGCTCAACGCTGCCGCCGCGATCAAGGTTGGCTTTTAGACGAAATACCGAGGTGCCTTTTAAATAGGTGTTATCGGTAAAATAAACATTTTTAATGCCGCCCGACATTTCACTACCCAAACCTATACCGTCTTCACCGTCGAGAATATTATTTCTCACTACTACGTTTTCACTGGGGCGGCCAATTTTTCTACCGTCCAGATCGCGGCCAGATTTAATAACGATGGAATCATCACCGGTGCGAAAATGGTTATTTTCAATCACCACCCAACGGCCGGAATCCACATCGATACCATCGTTGTTAGAGAACATGCTATCTACATTAACATTGCGCATTTGCGCATGATCGGTATACACCAAATGATTTACCCAGAACGGCGAATTAGTTGCGGTATAACCATCGAGCAATACACGCTTGGCATTAACAATCTGGATTAATGGCGGGCGCAAAAAATGCCCCTCGGCAAACTGGCGCTTTTCTAATGCGACACCATCAAAACCCATTTGCCGCAGTGCAGCAATATCCGGCGCTTGTTGTTTGGGCCAGGAATGGAATTCACTCTGTGCGTTACCATCAATAGTGCCCGCACCGGTAATCGCTACATCAGTGACATTGTTGGCGTAAACCATCGGTGAGTAGCCGTAAATTTCCGTACCTTCCCAGCGGGTAAATACTGCAGGCAGATAATCTTTTACTTGCGGGCCAAATGATAAAGTCGCACCTTCGGACACATGTAAATCAATAAAGCTCTGCAAATGGATAGGACCATTGGATAACCACTTACCTGCGGGAATCACTACACGTCCGCCGCCCGCTTTAACTGCAGCATTAATCGCATTCATAATTGCCGGGCGTGAATCGCTGTTTGAATTCGCCTTTGCACCAAAATCAGTGATAACAAATTTCTTATCCGGAATTTTTGGTGACTCCACTTTCTTGAGGATAACATCCATTTGCTTCCAATCGGATTGTTTATAGAAAGTGGTTTTTGCTTGCGCAAAAGACAGCACCGACAGCAGCATCAGAATAATAAATAAAATCGACTGAGTAACATTCTTAATCATTTTGGTTCTCTCTCTTTTTTATCGCGCTTTTATGTTATTGCGCGTTTATTTGAATTCTGAAATTTCCACACCCGCCATAATAAATGGCCCGACACCATGGGGATCGTCGGTGCGTATAGCTTCACTGACGTAGTATTCAAAGGTGCCGGTGCGGTAGGGTTCGTTACCCAAACCAGCACTGCCACAGGTATTGATTAGGTGTAGACGACCCAGGGCATCGGTTTCCGTGTGTCGCGCCACCAAACTGTTGAAAATATCTGTGGCGATAGTTTTATATTTTTCCGGTAAGTATTTTTTGTTGTATCCCTTGGCAAAGGCGTAGGCAAACATAGCACTGCCAGAGGTTTCCAGATAATTGCCATAGCGATTACCTTGATCCGTCACCTGATACCACAGCTTGCTGTCATCCTGCACTTTCAACAGGGCTTCGGCCAGCTGGTTTAACAATCTAATTAATTCTTTACGCTTGGGATGATTTTGTGGAAAGTAATCGAGCGTATCCACCAATGCCATGGCATACCAACCCATGGAGCGTGACCAGAAGTGTGGCGATAAGCCAGTCTCTTTATTTGCCCAGCGCTGCAAGTGGCTTTCGTCCCAGGCGTGATAAAGCAGACCGGTTTTTTTATCGATAGTTTTGCTTTCGATTAACAGAAATTGTTGCGCAATATCGTCAAATGAGGCTTTTGATTCTTTGTGCTCCTGTGCAAATTGTGCGTAGTAAGGTGCGCCCATATACAGGCCGTCCAGCCACATTTGCCAAGGATAAATATTTTTGTGCCAGAAGCCGCCCGCGCTGGTGCGCGGTTGCCACTGCAATTGCTCGCGCAGTGATTTCATTGCAGTCAAATAACGCTCATCTTTGTATTTTTGATGCAATAAAAATAACAACTTGCCGGGGTTGATCGAATCAATATTGAAATCGGCAGGATTGTAGCCGTGTATCTTTCCATTTTTATCGATTAACTGGTCAACAAAGGTTTTTCCATAAGCAAGATATTTTTCGTCGCCGGTTTTTAAATAGAGTTTTTGAAATCCATACAGCACCAATGAATAGGGATAACCCCACTCAGGCCCGGTCAACTGCTTGAACTCGCGCATGGTCCAGGCTTCGGGGTGTTGCTGCATAATGGAATCGGCCATTGCCGACGTCCATTCAAGCGAAGTCTTTTCGGTTTGTGCAACGCTGGCGATGCTAGTTAATAACGCAGATAAAAAACCCAGTACTACTATCAACTTTTTCATGGCAACTGCTTTCCGTTATTTAAAAAAAAGCCACCGACTTGCACCGATGGCTGAGCAGTGACTTCGGCTAGGAAGTCAGGAGTTAGAAGCTTGCTCTGATGCCGAGGGTGATTTCACGGCCAGTATTATTGATCTCACGTACCAGATTCAAATCGCCACCTGCCGCTTCCGGACCAGTAGTGAAAAGTCTTTCATCTTCCTCAGTCAGGTTAATTACTTCCAAACTGACTTTGATGTTTTCGGTGATGTTGTAGAAACCCGACAAATCGATACGGGTTGGACCGGTAGTGTTTTCTGAATAGTTTCTGTCGCTACCGGGAATCGCCGTTACGTAATCGTCACGACCATTTACCACCACACGTGCGCCGTAACTTTCACGCTCAAAATAGAAACCGTAGTTGTAGCTATTTTCAGACAGACCAACCAGTGGACCTTTCACACCATTAGCGTAAGTTAATTCGGAATCTACGTAGGTGAAGTTAGCAAAGGCACCAAAACCTTCAACGGGTAAAAAGGTAAATGGTTGTTGATAAGAAATTTCATAACCATTTAATTTTGCACCCTCACCATTCAGCGGCGTGCTGATATTCCACTCGCTATTGATGTTCGCACCGGCATTTGGATCATAAGCTGCAGAGTTTGGATCGGTTTGTGGATAAGCGGTTGCAATAATCGCTTTCAACTCTGGCGAAAGGGTGCCTGGGACTACGTTGTTAATAATGAAACTGTCGATATTCTTGTGGAATAAAGTCAAACCGAGAACAGCTTCATCCGCAAAATACCACTCGAAACCAAGATCAAACGCATCGGCAATAATTGGATCAAGGCCTGGGTTGCCCACAGTAATATTGGCGTTGATTGGTGTAGCGTTAACGGTAGCCGTCATGCTCGACAAACCAGGGCGAGACAAGTTTCTGTTGGCGCTAAAGCGAATGACGAAATCATCGACCACTTCCAGAGTGGCGTTCGCTGATGGTAACCACTCTGCATAATCACTTTTACGAGTGGATGCCACATTGCCCGCAACACCAACAGATTCAACTTCGGTTTCAACATAACGCAAACCGGCGTTGATCATCAGTGGCATACCTGCGACTTCCATATTGCGATTGTATTCAGTGTAAATACCGGTGGTATTTTCTGTTACATCGAATGTGGTTGGGTCATTTGGATTCAGGGTAAATGAGCCAGCATTGTAAGCCGCTTTGGTCGCCGCAAAATCATTGATAACAAAATTCGTCGGGAAGCCCGCAGGTGGATTAATTGCACTGCCATAACCTTTGGTGACCGCTGACAATGTAGTGGTCAAACCAGTGGATGCTGCGGTAATCGGCAAAATAGTTGCGGTGCCTGAGCCGGTAGCAACACGTGCTACTGGATCAGTCAGCGTGCCTGCAGAAGGGTCGTGACGCTCGGAATTAATATTGCGCTCGTTCCAAACCAAACCAGTTTTAAGGCTGGACTCGTCATTTATTTCCCAGGTTAAATCAGAACGAAAAGTATCATTCTCACGCTCAACCACATCTTTACGGATGGTGGGTGTGGTGAAGTGATAATTCAACGGATTGGTAATGTCAAAACCGTAGGCCATTTCTGCTATGTCGCCGTTGTTACGGAAGTCATAGGAGAAATAAGTTGGGCTCAAACCGTTAATAGATTGACGTCTCGGTGCAGCAGGATTGGTGTAAGTTGCCGCTAGTGCATCAAGGTTAAAGCGGTATTGTTCTTCATCGTAAACAACCGAAGAATTACCAAACATCACATCCAGCTTCAAACTATCAGTCAGTTCAAATTTGCTGGAGAGTACCACTTGTTCAAAATCAGTAGTGCTGAATTGACCACGGCTTTCTACACGTGGAGTCACACCGGTAAATTCACCGGCAACTGCAACACGTCCTGCATCATCTAACACGATATGGGTCGGGGTAATGCTGTTAAATGAGTTACGGAATTGTGCAAAGAAATTGTAAGAGGTTACATCAGTTTCCAGCGAGGACTTCAAATAATCAAGCGTAAATTCCATGCGATCTGACGGACGAAATTGGAAAGAGCCGGTGATGCCGGTACGCTCCTGATCGGTATTAAATGAATCCATACGTGGCAAACGTGGATACAACATAAAATCCAGTTTTTCGTTTGCTAATTTCGTTGCGCTGGCAGTAGTATCGGGATAATTTGCCAACGGATTAGGTGTGCCTTCAATATTGACTGTTGAATCGTTGCCCACAAAACTTTGGTTAGAGTTATCCAGTGGAGAAATCCAACGCACAGTACCAAAACCTTCTTGACGGATATTGCGCTCGGATTGTGCAAAGCTAAGTAGCACACCAAATTTATCGTCGTTAAAAGTATTGCTTACTAACGCAAATACACGCGGATCATTTTCATCGGTTAAATTCTCAATCGCCATATTGCCGCTGGCAATCGCATGAAAACCGGGATTATCAAATGGCTTGGCAGAATACAGCTCTACGGTAGAGGCAAGACCACCTTCTTCCAGTGAGCCTTTTGCAGATTTGTTGATAAGAATTTTATTAAATAATTCAGAGGCAAATACGTTGAAGTCAAATGCACGGCCGCGGTTAACGCCACCGGAAGAATCGAGACCGCCGGTACTGGAAGGCACTTCCATACCATTCAGGGTTGTCGCGGAAAAACTTGGGCCGAGGCCGCGTACGGTAATGTTGCGACCTTCGCCACCTTCACGGGTAATTGCAACGCCGGATACACGCTGCAAGGATTCAGCAAGATTCAGGTCAGGCATTTTG
This sequence comes from Cellvibrio sp., assembly GCF_039207905.1. Taxonomy (GTDB): domain Bacteria; phylum Pseudomonadota; class Gammaproteobacteria; order Pseudomonadales; family Cellvibrionaceae; genus Cellvibrio. Next base: position 60,214 of record NZ_JBCECX010000024.1, on the reverse strand, counting down.
CCCATATCTTCGGCGACAATTGCATCGATATTGTTGGCCGCGCCGCGCTTGGCATTCAGCGCATTCGCCATACTGGCACGAATCCCCGTCACCATCACTTCTTCAACGGCGCTATCGGTTTCCGCAGCAGGTGTGGCAGATTCTTGTGCGTAACTGGTGACTGGCAATACAGCAGCTGCCATAGCCAATACGAGTGGACTAACAGTAAATTTTTTCATCGAAAGCTCTCCTCATTATTATTACGTATCGCGATACCCCGCAAACTTTCATGAGTGTAGATGAGAGTTTGCGCTGTGCACTTAACTTAAATTTCGAAATAGTTTGTGGTCTTTACGAAATCTGTTTTTTTAAAAATCATCAGCTTTTTATTGGTATTAATTTGATATTTTTTTGGTTACGCACTGCCGATAACGTATCTTTCTTATAACAACTTTATTTTTAATTTATAAATAATTTAAGGTTTGTCGCTTTCTGAAAATTTTATTGTTAGCACGAATTAGGTGGCTGATCCTGGCGGTTAAAAAAACCTGTGCTTCACTCGGAAGCACAGGGAAATCCGCTATCAGCATTTAAACAAGAACAAAAATGGACAATACCGTCACGACTCGCACCCGTCCTGAAATGCACATCACTGATCCAGCACCGGGAGAGCCGACAGACCCGCTTCGCAAATCTGTTAAATTGATTCTGCGAGCTATTCATTCACAAATCAAACCAATTGGTATCTAAACCAATATAATTTGTGTATCAAAACAAAAGCAGGATGATGCGATTTAATTGCGGAATTGCGGTAACACTTCTTGCAAAAGTGTTACCAGTGCGGGGTTGTGATTATCTTTGCGATAGCTGTAAACCATCTCCACTGGCCGAGCAGGATTGGTGATTAGCTTGCGCAACAACAATCCTTCAAAGTGAAGACCGGTAGCGGATTTGGGAATTAACGCTACACCGATGCCCGACTGAACCAGCGCCAACATGGTGTGGATTTGAGCCACGTACTCAACAATCTGCGGCAAAATTTCTTCTTGTTGAAAACAATTGGAGAGCAAGTCGTGAAAATAACGCGCCTCATAAGGTGAATACATAAGGAAGGGTTTTTCATCGAGGTTGGCGAGCGTCGGTTCTTCTGGCCACAAATCGGCGTCCTGTTTTGGAATCGCCAGATAGAGCTCTTCGCTGCCCAACAATGTGGTTTCCAATTCGCCGTCATGGCTGTGCGGGCGCACGAGTCCAATATCCAGCGTATTTGAGTGCAAGGCTTCCAGTTGGGCGCCGGTTACCAGCTCTTTGAGTGTGAGGGATACATCCGGTGCTCGCTCGCGTAACAAGCGCACAATCTCCGGTAATAGCTTGTAGCCAAATGACGCCGTAAAACCGATGGACAGCGAACCCTTTTCACCTTTGGCATTGCGCCTTGCAGTAGCGGCGGCCTCTTCTGACAAGCGCAGGATTCTTGCGGCATCCGGAAAAAATGCTTTGCCCGCCGCCGTCAGGCGCACAGTGCGGCTGGTGCGCTCCAATAGCGCGGTACCTACATGATGTTCGAGTAAACGGATCTGCCTGCTCAACGGTGGCTGGGTCATATTTAACCGCTCAGCGGCGCGACTGAAATGCAACTCTTCTGCGACTGCAACAAAACACCGCAATTGGCTAAGCTCGAACATCGATTCACCATCCGTATCAATTATTAGAAATTAATTCCTCATTGATATTAGATGTTCTGACGAAACACGCAAGAAGCGTCACCGTAAAATTGCACTCATGTAAATGCAATCAGGGTTGGTGTTTTATCCAGAAAATAAAAAAGGAGGCAAATGCCTCCTTTTTTATAAACAGCTTTAACTGAGTTAAATCGAAAAATTTAATGCATCAAAAAATTATTTCTTGATACCTTCAACTTCCAATTCCAATTTAACAGATTGTGACGCTGGGCCCAGATCCATTTTTACGTTGAAGTCTTTCAGGTTGATGGTGGTTTCACCTGAGAAGCCTGCGCGGTAGCCTCCCCATGGGTCTTTACCCTCGCCTACTTTGTCCACTTCGATGGTGATGCTTTTGGTTACGCCATTGAAAGTGAAGTCACCGATGATGTCGAATTCATCTTTATCATCGACAACAATTTTTTTGCTCACGAAGGTTGCTTTAGGAAATTTCTCTACGTTCAGGAAATCAGCACTGCGCAAATGCTTGTCGCGCTCAGCGTGGTTGGAGTTTACGCTGGTGGTATCGATAGTGACGTTAACGGTGCTTGCTTCTGGCTTGGCTGGGTCGTAGCTGAATTCACCAGAGAAAGTATCGAAGCGGCCAGTCAATACGCTGTAGCCCAAATGTTTGATCGAGAAGTTGATCGACGCATGCGCACCTTTGGTGTCGATCACATAATTATCAGCCATAGCTGGCAAACTCATAATGCCAATGCTGCTAACAGCCAGAGCGAGAAAAGATTTTTTTAACATGAATAAACTCCTTTGAGATACATCATTGTTGTTGATACTGCTGTTGAATGGATACTGCGATTAATAAATAAATTCGTTTTTGGATTTACAGAAAATCGGTTTTCTTTACTGGCTTGATCATGCGCACCAATGTGCGGTCACGCAGAATAAAATGATGTAAAAGGGCGCCCGCCGCGTGTAACACGACCAGTATGACAATCCCCCACGCTAAATATTCGTGCAGCGTGCCAGCGAGATCGACATTTTGTGAACTTAATTCTGTTAGTACCGGAAATTTAATCAGGTTGAACATACTCGCGGGCTGACCTTCCGCAGTGGTAATTAAATAACCCGTTGCCAACACAATAAAAATAAATGCGTAGAGACCTAGCTTGACCAGTTTTGCAGCAAGATTTTGTACGCGTTTGTCTGCAAGATCGACAGGTGTTGGATTAATAATGCGCCACACTATTCGCACCAACATGATTAACAACACAACTAAACCTAGGCTTACATGCAACTCCGGGCCTTTGTGATACCAATCGTCGTAGTAACTCAGGCCGGTCATATAGATGCCCAAACCAAACAGGAAAAGAATCAAGACAGCACTGACCCAATGAATAACGATGGCGATCAAACCATAGCCGTTGCGGGAATCCTTTAACATGTCTTGCCTCTTACAAATCTTGTTGGAGTTATGTTGTTAACACGGTGAAACGAAGATAACAGTAATGCGAATAAATTACAGTATCACGAGAGTCTAGCGCGCTTGCCGTGATCTGGCTGGCGCGGTGAAGTAAAGAAAAGTTTAATGCAATAAATTATTATTTTTCAGTACGTTAGCAAACACATTTGAGCGTAGCTGGGTATTAAGTGTCATCTAACCTATCGAATTTCTCGTTCTTTATCATTCAAATTCCGGTGATATTAAACAAGATTTTGCGGGCTTTTTAATACTGGACGCTTGCGCCCCTGCTCATCAATTGCAACATAGACATATTCGCCTTGCGTCACCTGGCTGATTTGATGGGTGAGGAAATCTTTAATCCAGACTTCAACTTTCACACGGATAGACGTATTTCCAATGCGCAAAGTGCTGGTGTAGCAACTGATGATTGCCCCCACAGGTACTGGCCGCATAAATACCATACTGCCTACGGCCACAGTCGTAACACGCCCCTGTGCAACTTCGTTTGCATGGATAGCACCGGCGATATCCATCTGCGCCATCACCCAACCACCAAAAATATCGCCGAAGGGATTGGTGTCGGCAGGCATAGTGATAGTTTGCAGAGCGATGGTGCCAGTGGGAGTTGCATTGAAAATTTGCATAGGCAGATCCTGATAACGCGAGAGGCTTTGAGTATAGCGCGACAGAACCGATAAGCCACACTCACCGAAACGCTTGGCAGCAGCTAAAAAAAATCCCGCACAAGTTGCCTTGTGCGGGATTTATTAACACGAAATCTATTACTGCAATTTACCTAACTTGCCTTTCGCCGCTTCACCAATTTCGCCACCACCTTCAGCAGCTTGTTGATAATACTTGGCAGCTTGCGCGCGATTACCTTTTGCGGATGACACTTCACCTAAATAGTAAGCGGCAATCTGGGTTGGCAAATAGCGCTGACTGGTGAGCAAATCTTTTTCGGCCAGATCATTTTTCTTTAACTGGTTGTAGGCGATACCGCGGAATACATAAGGTTTGAAATATCCCGGGTTGGCTTGGATAGCGCGATCCAATGCAGTGACGGCTTCATTGGTTTTATCCTGCTGCAAAAACAGCTGGCCTTTCATTTCCCAAAACAAATTTTCTTTGGGTTGCTGGGCGATGGATTGGTCAACATAAGCCATGGCGTCGATGTATTTTTTCTCGCCCGCGAGCTTTTGTGCTTTCTGGTAATTTTCGTAAGCTTTTTTATCTTTGGTCAGCTGGGCAATGGCTTTTTGATAAGCCTCTTTATTGCGTACGCCACCGGGATATTTCGTTGCATGCTGGCGATTTTTTGCAACACGCTCTTGTGATGGCGGGTGGCTGGCGAACAGGCCTTCGATGAAACCGGTATTGCGCCCTTCCGACAATTTCACAAAAATTTCCTGCAGTTCAACAGCGGCTTGTGCGTCGTAACCGGCTTTGGCCATGTATTTCATGCCCACTTCGTCCGATTCCAATTCATCGTTGCGGCCGTATTTGGCTTGCCAAGCTTGCGAACCCACTGCCAGCGCACCCGCGCCCAAAGCACCGTACTCAGGGCTTTTCTCAGCCACGGCAATACCGGCGAGCAATACGCCTGCACCCATCAAAATATTGCGGGTTTGCTGTTGTGCGCCGTGGCGGGCAGCGGCGTGGACAATTTCATGGCCGATTACCGCGGCGAGTTGCGCTTCATCTTCCAGATAAATTAACAGGCCGCGGTTAAACGCGAGTTTGCCACCAGGCATAGCCCAGGCATTGGGGACATCATTGTTAAGTACGACAAATTCGTATGGCAGGTCAGGGCGATCACTCACCGCTGCCAGCTTTTTACCCACGCGCTGCACATAAGCAGTGAGCCCCGGATCAACTGTGTATTGACCACCTTGCGATTGTTGCGCGGGAACATAATTTTGCGCACCGGCGGCAACTTCCTGCTCGGGCGACATAACGGACAACTGGGATTTGCCGGTAACCGGATTAACCACACAGCCGGTCAGGGGCAGGGCAAAAATGCCCAGGGCAAGAATAAGTGAAAGGCTCTTCATAGTAGGACTCCTTGTTGCAGAGGTGCGTATAATGCCACAACTTTTACCAGATACAGTTTTAACCCAAGGTGAATCCCTCCCTATGAAATCCCTGCAAGTGATTGAACTCTTTGCCGGCGTCGGCGCCGATGGCAAGCCGATTGTCGAGCAACTTCATGTGCGCGAGTTGGAAGACGGCAACTTCCAATTGGTGCAATCGCCCGCGTTTGCCAAAGGCCTCGCCAGTGGCGATGTGGTCAAAATGCTACCGCAGACCCGCGAGTTTGATCTCGTCCAGCGCAGCGGCAATTTAAGCGTGCGCGTATTTAGCCGTGGCGACATCCAACCGCTGGCCGATGCGCTCACTGCCGAGCTGGAAAAACTGGGCGGTGAATTGGATCGCGAGACGCCGCGCATGCTGGTTTATTCTATCCACGTCAGCTGCGGATTCAGTGCGATTGAAAACATACTCAACGAGTTTGTCGGCCGCGATGGCCAAAGCGCCTGGATGTACGGCAACGTCTACGACCCGGCCGATGGCGAAACCCCACTCAACTGGTGGCTGGATCTGCTCAAGCCCGAATAATCTCCCCCTTATTGCCCGGTATCGCCCTGACTTATGTTGCATTTGATTTCGCCTGCCAAGACCCTGGATTTTGAAACTCCACCAAAAACCGCCGAATTTACCCAGCCGCAATTCCTTGAGCACTCGCAGGAGCTGATCAAGGATCTGCGCCAGCTCACCCCGCCGCAGGTATCCAAGCTGATGTCGATCAGCGAAAAACTCGGTGAGCTGAATGCGCAGCGCTTCCTTGAGTGGCAAGTGCCTTTCACACCACACAACGCCAAGCAGGCGGTGCTCGCCTTTAAAGGTGATGTCTACACCGGTATGGAAGCCGAGACATTTTCCAAGGCCAATTTCACCTTTGCGCAACAGCATTTGCGCATACTTTCGGGTTTATACGGCTTGCTGCGCCCGCTCGATCTCATCCAGCCTTACCGCTTGGAGATGGGCACCAGCTTTGCCAATGCGCGCGGCAAAAACCTGTATCACTTTTGGGGCGACATCATCACCAACGAGCTTAATAAAGAGTTGGATGCACAGAAAGAGCGGGTAATCGTGAACCTCGCATCCACCGAATACTGGGGCGCGGTCAATACCAAAAAACTGGCTGCCGAGGTGATCACGCCGGTATTCAAGGACTTCAAAAACGGCAAATACAAGATCATCAGCTTCTTCGCCAAAAAGGCGCGCGGCATGATGAGCGCCTACATCATCCACAACAAGATCAAGAAAGTAGAGGCCATCAAAGGCTTTGATACGGCAGGCTACCGCTACGATGAAGCCTCATCCTCACCCAAAGAATGGGTGTTTTTGCGCGATGAGATCTAAGGGGAACGTAGGTGCAGCACTCAGGTGATGCACCCGAACGGATGCACTACTTTTGCCGCTTTAACACGGCTACTAGGCCAGATGGTGCGCCCATAGAAGTATTCGGGCAAACGCTCACCAATTCCCAGCCTTCACGCCCATAGGCATCGAGCTGTTGGTTGAATGCTTCTACATCTATGGCGCCTGAAAAGAAGCTGCGTTTTTTAAATGAAAGTGTCTTGTATTCCCAGCGCATTATTCATCCTCCGGTGATTGCTGTTCACTGTCAATTTGTTCAAGGTCAGTGACGACCTTCTGGATTAATTTCACCCGCCCGCTTTTGACCAGGGCATCGCGCAATACAAATTCGATTTGTGCATTGAGGCTGCGCAAATCGTCATCTGCCCAGCGTTGCATGGCAGCAATGACCTGTTCATTGATGCGCAGTGGAAACGATTTTTTAGTCACGCGTTACCCCCTTCATCATGAGTAAAGGGTGCCTGTGTTGATCACCGGTTTAGCCTGTTGGTCGCCGCACAGCACTATCAATAAGTTGCTCACCATCGCTGCTTTGCGCTCGCCATCCAATTCCACCACACCCTGCACTTTTAATTGATCCAGCGCATCCGCCACCATGCCCACCGCACCTTGCACAATAATTTTGCGCGCTGCGAGCACTGCACTCGCCTGCTGCCGTTGCAACATGGCTTGCGCAATTTCAGGAGAATAGGCCAAGTGGCTCAAGCGAGCTTCCAGCACATCAACGCCGGCTTTTTGCAGGCGATCTTGCACTTCGCTCTTTAATTTCAGCGCAATAGCATTGGAATCACTGCGCAGCGACAGACGTTCATCTTCAGTATCGTGTTCGTAAGGGTAGCTGGTCGCCAAATTGCGCAATGCTGCTTCGCTTTGGATGGTGACGTAGTTTTCGTAATCATCCACCTCAAATACCGCTTCAGCAGTGTCCACCACGCGCCATACAACCACTGCTGCGATCTCAATCGGGTTGCCATTGGAATCGTTCACTTTCAGGCGGCCGGATTCAAAATTGCGCACGCGCAAACTGACCGATTTTTTGCTGTAGAGCGGATTTGCCCAGCGCAGGCCGTTATTGCGATCTGTACCGGCATAGCGGCCAAACAGCTGTAACACTTTTCCTTGATTGGGATGCACCATGTAAAACCCGAACCAACAGATGAACACCACTACTGCCATTAATGCGGCGAATATCTTGAATAGGCCTGGCAGGAATACCACTCCACCCGCGGACAACAATTGCAGTCCCAATAACACCGTTAACAGTACATAGCCTGAACCGCTGCGCGCTTCAATTTCATGAACCATGATTTTCTCCTTTGAGTTAATCGACCTGATAAATTGATATCATTTAGATATCAATTTAATGCCATATTTTTCTAAAGTAAAGTTACTTTGGAAAAGAAACGACCGGCGTAGAAATTCATCTATGAATTTTTTGATTAAAGGATTGTGCTGCGTTTGGATAAGCAAATGAATTATAAGAAAATGTTGTTAGCGTATATTAAAAATATAGCAAAAAACTATATAAAGATAATTTTGGCGCGTAAAATGATCTTAGCAAGCCGTTGCAAATGGAGGCTTCGCTCCCTAAAGTTTTGCGGTTGTTCAATTCGCTGGATTATTAGAAAGGATAGGAAACCGCCCGATGAACCTCAGCCATGCGTATCTTGATCGCATTATTGCCCGCTTATCGCAGGTGGCAGAGGTGTCCTATCGCCGGATTTTTAACGGCGCCGGGATTTATTATCGCGGTGTGCAATTTGCGATTGTGGTGAATGAGCGGCTTTATTTCCGCGCCGATGAACATTCCCGCCCGCTCTACCTGCAAAAAGGTATGGCTGCGTTCCAACCGCGCGTTGCGGTGAACATCGAATCCTGCTTTTTCCAACTCCCCGATGAAGTGCTCGACCAGCCAGCCGAACTGAAACACTGGTTGCGCATCGCGATCGAGGCCGCGCAAACCGGCGACTTCACCGACGATGAAACCACGCTCGACACCCCGATCCGCCATTTTCAGGCCCGCGCTTCTTAACATCCCCCCGTTTAACAATCGCCTCCTGATTGTCGCCATCTACTACTCATCAGCTTAGGTATTTCTACCTGCACCAGTTGCGCGCAAATTCTCTAAAGCTGGGCTAATCTTATCGGATAAATGTTTGAGGGACTGCCTATGGGCATTCGTATTCTCGTGGTGGACGATGCCACTTTCATTCGCGACATGATCAAGAAACAACTGCGCGATAAAATTCCCGGTGTTGAAATTATCGATGCCCCCGACGGCGCGCGCGCGCTGGCACAACTGAAAAACCAATCGGTCGACCTGATCCTCTCTGACTGGGAAATGCCCAACGTGAGCGGTGCGGAATTGTTAACCACCGTTCGCGCAATGCCATCGGCGGGTACTGTGCCGTTCATTATGATTTCCAGTCGCGGCGACCGTAATCACATCATTAAAGCGATTGAGCTGGGTGTGTCCGACTATTTAACCAAACCCTTTTCCGCCGACGAATTGCTCAAGAAAGTATTCAAGCAATTAAAGTTGGTCGGCAAAACGCCAGCTCACGCTGCGCGCGCAGCAACTACCCAAGGTATCGCCTTTGCTTCGGTTGATGTATTAACTGGAGGCGGCGGACAAGCCGCTGCTGCCCCTAAAGCAGTGAATCCCTTTGCCAATGACAGCGCGGGCGTGCTCGGTGCAAAACCGGCCGTCAAAGCAGTAGTCGCACCTAAAACCGCGAAAGGCAAAGCGCAATTACGCTTCGCTAACA
>NZ_JBCECX010000024.1:0-50869 GCF_039207905.1 Cellvibrio sp. | reverse complement strand
TCGCTAACAACCGCACTTTTGCCTGTGTGATCCGCGAAATGTCGCTGCAATTGATGAGCTGTTTGATGCAGCGCGGCGATGATTTGCCCGGTGTATTTGAGCAAGCGGTAGTGGATATCGAAACCGGCGACGGCAACAATCTCGCGCGCGTTAACGGCTACGTGCATAGCATCCAGGCGGGCGAAAATCGGCCGGATACTAACGTGGTAAAAATCGTCATTCGCTTCGTGGATAACGACGCCGAAAAATTTGAAACCCTGTCCAAATACATCGCGCAGATGTAAACGTTCCGCCCGGTTTATTCCGCTCTTTCTCTCCCTGCAAATCCCCATCTACTGACTATACTCATTACCATGTTTCACTGTCGCTGCCGCCCGGCAGCGACCTGCACAGGTTTTCCGCCATGCATTCTGTTTTCCGCCGCTACTCATCGCTGCTCGCCTGCGTACTGATAGCGTCATCTACTCCCGCTGTAGCAGAGCTCGAACACCGCTTCTCCGGCTTTGCCACCTTGGGCATCGCCATTAACGACAATCCAGACTTGGCATTTCGCCGCGACGTAACGCAAAACAATGGCGCCTACGAAAACAGCGCCTACTGGAAAAACGATTCGCTGATCGGTGTGCAATGGCAAGGGCGCTGGTCGCCGGAATGGGAAGCGGCTGTGCAACTGGTCGCCAAAGATCGCTTCAAAAATACCTTGGAAAATTCCATCGAGTGGGCTTTTTTACGCTATCGCCCAGTGGATGGTTTGGACATTCGCGCCGGGCGCATGGGCGCCGATGTATTTATGCTGTCCGATTATCTACAAGTAGGCTACGCGATTCCCTGGGTACGGCCGCCGCACGATTATTACGGTATAGCATCGCTGTACCATTTTGATGGTGCCGATATTAATAAACGTTTTTTATTGGGAGATGCCACGCTCAATCTCAAAGCGTTTTATGGCAACTCCAGCGAAGAATATCCACTCGGTTTTCAAAGCGAGCGTAGCACCAGTTTTGATTTTGATGTTTTCGGCAGCACCGCCAGCCTCGAATGGAGTGCGTGGAAAATGCGCTACACCTACGCGCGCGTTTCAGTAAATAGCGACCAAGGCCGCGCGCTGCGCAACGCACTGCAACAAGTCACACCCTACTGGCCGGATGCAGCTGGAGTCATTCCGCAATTGGAAACTACCGGAAAACATTTTGATTACGACCAATTCGGGCTGAGCTACGACAACAACACCTGGTGGATGCACAGCGAATATGTGCGCCTCGCATCAAACCTCGGCTTGATTGCCGACGGCGAACATTTTTATGCGAGCCTCGGCCGCCGCTTCGATGACATCAGTGTTTATGTCATTACCGGCTACGCCGAACCGAAAAATAGTGTCATTAGTATTTCACCACCCGCAGGATTCCCTGAGCCGCTTGCGTCGCAATTAAATTTGCTCGCCAACGCCACCGAGCGCAGCCTTAACGGTGTGCGCATCAAACAAAAAAGTTACGGTGTCGGCACGCGCTGGGATTTCGCCAGCAAGATGGCAATCAAGCTACAAGTCGAACGTTTTGATATCGATAAAACCGGTACCAATCTCTGGCTGCGCACAGACCCAACCACCTCCATTACCGAGGATCAACAAGCAACACTGGTGAGCATCGCTCTGGATGTATTGTTCTGATGCGCAAACTACTGTTGATATTATTCGCGCTGACCTTCAGCGGCCCGCTCCAGGCAGAAATACTGGTGATTGTGAACGCATCCAATTCCATCACCACCCTTGAGCAAAAACAAATTGTCGATTTATTTATGGGGCGCGTATCCGCCTTCCCCAATAAACAACCAGCGCAACCACTCGATTTAAAAACCGGTACACCACAGCGCGCGATTTTTTATAAATCGCTCACCGGCAAAAGTGAAGCGCAAGTTGATGCTTACTGGGCGACGCTGGTATTTGCCGGGCGCATGTCACCACCCAAACAATTCACTGACGATAGCGCGCTGATCCAGGCCGTTGCGCACGAACCAGCGGCGATTGCCTATGTCAGCCGCCAACCGCTGCCCAAGAACGTTAAAGTTGTGATGGAGCTAGCGGCTCGCCAATGAATATCAAAAGCCTGCACATAAAAGTTTCACTCAGCGTTGCCGCGGCCGCGCTTTTTGTAGTGGTGCTATCGTCGCAATTTTTTTACCAGCGCAGTTACGAAAATTCATTCGCTGACAGTGAACGCTCCGTACAACAATTATTGGAAACTGTGCAAGCAACTGCTGCGATTGCTGCCTACGTCGGCAACCGCGAACTCGCTCAACAAGTCGTCACCGGTTTAACGCAAAACGATATTGTGGTCGGCGCAAAAATTATTGCGAATAAAGAAGTCATCGGCCAGGACGGCAAAACTACTGCCGATGGCAAACAGCAATTAATTTCTATCCGTTTAGCAGCACCTTTCGATGAAAAAGAAACCGTGGGCGAGTTAGCGGTAGTGCCCAACTTTCCACTCATCGCCTTGCGCGCACGCGATTCCGCGATGGCCACTGCAATAGGCTTGGCCGCACAGGCCGCCGTAGTCGCACTACTGGTGTTATTCATGGTCTATTGGATGATGACGCGGCCGCTATCAAATCTCTCTGGCCGTTTGCATGGCATCACTCCCGGTGATGGCAACCGTTTGGATGTTGCCCATTTACATCGCGGCGATGAAATTGGTTTGCTCACTGGTGATATCAACGCACTCTTACACACAGTTGAAACCATGCTCGAAGAAGAGCGGCAATTGCGCCATCGCGTGGAATTATTGGAGACACGTTTTCGCGGTATTTTTGAAGACAGCAGCGCTGGCATTTTTTTGGTGCGCGAGCAGGGCGCCCTGGTAACAGCGAACCCGGCATTTTTTTATCTCACCGGTGTGGATGAATCCCAACAGCAAACCACGGGCGATGACAATATTATCGCGCAGGTTTTTCTCGATCACGAACAAGCGCTCTCGCTCATTAAATTATCCCTGATTACCAAGCGCCCGCACTCCGCCGATTTGCGCATTCGCACCGCAGATGATGCACCAGTGCGCTGGGTGCATTGTATTTTTTCATCCGCAGGAAACTCACAGCAAGGCGCAACCATTGAAGGCGTAATGTACGACGTAACCCAACGCAAACATGCGGAAGACCGCATTCGTGAACTCGCCGAAAAAGACAGCCTCACCGGTTTGAGTAATCGTCAGGCAGCAGAGAGCGCGCTGGAAGAATTAATAAATCAGGCACCGGTGGGCGGAAAAGAATTGGCGGTGATGTTGATTGATCTCGACCGCTTTAAATATATCAACGACACCTACGGCCACGATGCGGGCGATAAAGTGTTGATCACCATCGCCGGACGTTTGCGCAAGCTGGTGCGCGATTCCGATGTGGTCGCGCGCCTGGGTGGCGACGAATTTTTGCTGGTGTTAAACCACTCGGGCAATATCGGCATGGTGCAGCGCATCGCGCAAAAAATCCTTGATGCGCAGCAAGCGCCAATTGAAATCCGCGCGGGCGTGTTGGAAAAAGTCGGCATGAGTATCGGCATCGCACTTTACCCTGACCATGGCGACAACCCGCTCAGCGTGCGCAAACATGCCGACCAAGCCATGTACGCCGTTAAACGCCAGGGGAAAAACAACTACGCCATCTACAATCCGGGCGATGAAGAACCGGTCGCAGAGGCGATTAGCCGCTAAACCAAAATGTAAACGATTACATTTTAACAAGAAACAAAAATGAAACGTTTACACATGTTTTTCACGATAATTTAGGATTTATTTTCTACAAAAAGCAATTTTTACGCAAAATAATCCCATCCGACTATTGCCCAGCATCCATTCGCTGTGTAGCATTTTCACTATCAATATCGACCACAGCTCGCCCTCCGGCGACGCGGACTCCAAGCCGTATCATTCGCGTCGATTGTTTTTGAGCCCGCAACATGAAACAGCGTAAACCTATAGTGATCGCCAACTGGAAACTTAACGGCGGCCTGGATTTGATTTGCACCTCGGTAGCCTCCTTTATCGGCAAACACTTTGCGGCGCAAATTGCCATCTGCCCGCCCTACTTGTACATGCGCGACATGATGATCTTTTTGCAATATTCCGAATTGCAAATCGGCAGCCAAAATGTGAGCCGTTACGACTCGGGCGCTTACACCGGTGAAACCTCGGCGCAAATGCTCAAGCAAGCTGGCTGCTCGATTTGTTTGATCGGCCACTCTGAACGCCGCGCCATGTTTGCGGAAAATAATGAGGGCTGCCAAATCAAAGTGCGCACCGCACTGAATCACAATTTGTTACCCGTGCTCTGTGTCGGTGAAAATCAACAACAGCGCGAAAGCAATATTACGGAACAGGTTTTACGTGAACAATTGCGCGGCGGCCTAACCGGCATTGATCTCGAAGATAAAGATCTGTGCATTGCCTACGAACCGGTATGGGCGATTGGCACCGGCCTTGCAGCAACTCCTGCAATCGCACAAGAAGTACATCAATTTATTCGCACCGAACTCACGCAAATTTTTGATGTAGTAACCGCCAACCGCGTGCGTATTTTATACGGCGGCAGCGTGACCAAAACCAACGCGCACGATTTGTTGCAACAGCAAGATATCGATGGCTTATTGGTTGGCGGCGCCAGTTTGGACCCAGGTCATTTTGTTGCAATTTGTGAGCAGGCATCGGAGCTTGCGGAACTTAATGACTAAATAGTTTAGTTGCCGTCAGAGTTGATAACGGCAAGCAAAAAAAGGGCGCGGCAAGTAGCGCCCCTACGACGAAAAAATTTAAAACAACAACATTACAAAACGACAGAAAAATTAAAACAGATCCAATCGGCGTTTAACTCGGTCATCACAAAAATCAACCACAGCTCAGGATTTTATGATGAACAGTCTCGCTAACCTCGTTGCCCCCGGCGTTGCCACCGGCGATGCCGTTAAAGTGCTATTTAATGCCGCCAAAGCCGGCGGTTTTGCCTACCCTGCAGTCAACGCAGCCAACACCAATACCATTAACGCCACGCTCGAAGCTGCGCGCAAAGTAAACTCGCCCGTGATTGTGCAATTGTCACAAGGCGGCAGCGCATTTTTTCTTGGCAAGAGTATCAAGCTGGAAGGCCAGGGCAGTTCCGTGCTGGGCTCTATCGCCGCTGCACGCTACGTTCACACTGTAGCTGAAGCCTATGGCGTACCGGTTATTTTGCACACCGATCACGCCGCGAAAAAATTATTGCCCTGGATCGATGGCTTGCTTGCCGAAAGTGAAAAACATTTTTCGCAAACTGGCACGCCCTTATTTAGTTCGCACATGATCGATTTGTCTGAGGAGTCGCTGGAAGAAAATATTGAAATCTCCGCCGCTTATTTAACGCGCATGCATAAAATGGGCATTACTCTGGAAATCGAATTGGGTTGCACCGGCGGCGAAGAGGATGGTGTGGACAACAGTCATCTGGATAACGCAGCGCTCTATACCCAACCGCAAGACGTTGCCTATGCCTACGAAAAATTGCGCCCGATCAGTGACAAATTTACCATCGCCGCTTCTTTCGGCAATGTGCACGGTGTTTACAAACCTGGCAACGTGAAACTCACGCCGGAAATTTTGCGCAACTCACAAACCTATGTGAGCGAAAAATTTGGTGTGCCGCACAATAGCCTCGATTTTGTTTTCCACGGCGGTTCAGGCTCCGAAGCGCAAGACATCAGCCAGGCGATCCACTACGGTGTTATCAAAATGAATATCGATACCGATACCCAGTGGGCGTTTTGGGAAGGTACTATGGGTTACTACAAAACCAATACCGATTATTTGCAAGGTCAGATTGGCAACCCCGATGGCGATGACAAACCCAACAAAAAATTCTACGACCCACGCGTCTGGTTGCGCCAAAGCGAAGAACTGATGGTGAAACGTTTGGAGCAATCCTTTGCCGATTTAAATTGCCTCAATCGCTACGTTTAACACCGGCATTACATACCCACTGCGGGTTCAGGAAATTGCATGAAAAATTTACTCAATGTGCTGCGCAGTGATGAGGTTGATACCGGGTTAATCCAGGTAATTGAAACCATCATCAACGCCAGCAAAGAGATCGCCTTTCGCGTGCGCCAAGGCGCACTCGCAGGCGTGCTAGGTTCAACACAAGACGAAAATGTCCAGGGCGAAACGCAAAAACAATTGGATGTTATTTCCAACCAATTGTTAAAAGATTTATTGCTCGCTTGCCCGCAGATAGCTTCGCTAGCCTCGGAAGAAGAGGATACAGTCGTTGCAGCAAATCCAGGCGGAAAATATGTGGTAGCGTTTGATCCGCTTGATGGTTCATCGAATATCGATATCAACGGCCAAATTGGAACCATCTTCAGTATTTATCGCGCGCTTGATTCAATCCCACATGATAGCGAACTGCAATTTAATCAGCAGGGATCACAGCAAGCTTGCGCGGGTTATGTGCTTTACGGCCCATCAACCCTGCTCGCTATTACCACCGGAGCTGCAGTCACGGCAAAAAAAGTCACGCGCTGTTTTACGCTGGACGCTACCCAAGGGACGTTTTTATTAACTGCGGACAATATCAAGATCGCCAAAGAAACCCAGGAATTTGCCATCAATATGAGCAACTCGCGCTTCTGGAATGAAGACATGCGCTGCTATATCGATGACTTGATTCTCGGCGAAACCGGTCCGCGTCAAAAGCGCTATAACATGCGCTGGAATGCGGCAATGGTGGGTGATGTGCATCGCGTGCTGACGCGCGGCGGGATATTTTTATATCCGTCCGATAACCGCAATGCTAAACAACCGGCAAAATTGCGTTTGCTGTACGAAGCCAACCCGATGGCGCTACTGATTGAAAATGCGGGCGGAAAATCCTGGAGTGAACAGCAGCGTACGCTGGACATTCAACCAAAACAATTGCACGAACGTGTGGCAGTCATTTTGGGCTCTGCGAATGAAGTAGATGAATGTCTTGGTTATCTACACGCGCACAGCTGATTGTTTTAGCGGGAAAAGCGCAGCACTTTTGCTGCGCTCATTACCCGGTTAGCAAGCGCATTTTGCTGCTCCGCACCCTCTGCCAAGCGGCTAATCGCAACATCCGTCTGGTTTATTCCTACCATTAAATTAATCAACCGGCTGCGCATGGCCAGCGCGCGCTCACTTTCATCTTGCGCACTGTTATTAATACTGCCGGTAATTGCACTGGCTTCTGCAACGGCCTGTTCAATTTTATCGAGCGAGGCCCGGGTCGTTTGTGTTTCAAGCAGACATTGCTGCGCACTGACTTGCTCTGCATTCAACCCGGTAGAAATCTGCAACACTGAACTGCGCAACTGATCAATCATTTCTTTGATTTTTCCAGTTGCACTTTGTGTATCGAATGAAAGCCTGCGCACTTCTTCAGCCACTACTGCAAAACCGCGCCCGTGTTCGCCTGCGCGGGCGGCCTCAATGGCAGCATTCAATGCTAATAAATTAGTTTGCTCCGCCACGCTCTGAATGGTGTCCAATACTGAACCTATATTATCAGTTGCACTACGCAACTCCCCCAATGTTGAACAGGAGTGGGTTACCTGTTCCGCCAATGCGTGCATTTGGTTGGCAACAACATTGACCCGCTGTTTGCCCTCACTCGCAACACTGGATGCCTGGGAAATTTTTTCGGTAACCAAATGTAAACGCTCGGTCATCTGTGCAAGGGACTGCACCACTGTTTCAGTTTCAGCGCCGACGTGATTCATCTCCTCGCGCTGGCGTGCAGTTTCATCGCGGCACTGGCGCGTAGTCGTTACATTTTCCAGCGCACCTTGCAAACTCTGCTCGCTCGATTTATTTACCTGTACCATAACGCCATTTAATTCGCGAAATAAAAAATTCAATGAGCGGGCAATTTCGCCCAGCTCATCGGTACGCGTATCGGAAAATTCGCTGGCGAGATTTTTATCCTGCGCTGATTTTTTTATCGCAGCGGCCAACAACTCAAGCGGCTTACCAATATGCTGGGCAAAGAAATACGCAATCACTGCTGCTGCACCAGTCAGTAATACCATCGCAATTGCCAAACTGCGCCACAGCGTGCCCTGCAAGTTGGCGAGTGGGGCAAAGACTTCATCGGGATCTTGTTGTGCTACTAATGCAAGCTGTTGATTGCCCAACTGCAGCGGCTGCCAACTGCTAAAAACCCGCTTGGAAAAATAATCTTCAGTAATTCCGCTACCGGTATCCCCTGCAAGCGCTGAACTCACTGCCTCCGTATCCGGCCTGAAATAACCGCTTACCTGATGGCGACGATTAACATGCGTAAACGCGGCAGCATTTTTATTTTCTAACTGCGCTAAAAAATCTGCACTGTTTTCCAACACCGGGCGTAATTCAGTTAGCAACACGCCCTGTCTATCTACAAGATAAACATCGCCAGTATCACCCAATCCAAGTGATTGCCAATGGCGATTTGCGCTGACTATATCAGTGAGATGCTGACTGGGGATTTCAACAATTAAATAACCAACTGCTTTGGTGGGGCTTTGCACGTCGTGAAATACCGGCAACCCCATATAAACCATTTGTTGGTTAAAGCGCGTCGTATTTAAATGGAACGACGAGAAGCGCACTTCATTTTCGCCCGCCGTTTGCAACTGCTTTGCCAATTCAGCTAATGGAGTATTGTTAAATGGGCCGCTACTTAGTGAGCTACCCAGCAATGGGCTTTTCTGCACCGAATAGATAACCGTCTGGCTTTGCGCATCCACCAATAATAAATCGCTAAAACCAAAGCGTTTTATTAAATCGCGAAAGCTACTGTGATAGCGACGATGCTGTTGTCCGTATACCGTTGCGTCGGAAGCATCATCCATTAATTCCAACTGCGTAATGGGCTGCGGGTTATTCTGCAAATAATAATGCTGGATTAGCAGCGCCTCAGGTGTAAATTTTTCCACCCACGCATTGGTATCCAATGGTTCATTATTGGTTTTTTGCTGATGCTGCGGCAGGTAATTTTTTTGATACCAGTCTTTCAATCCAGTACGCAATTCATCTTCAGGTTGTGGCACAACTTCATAGCGATAAGACGCAAATGGACGGACAAAACCATAGACCGCCTCCTGCGTCATTCTCCCATGCGCAAGCGACAGCAATAACTCCTGATAATTGGAAAATTGTGCATTGACGGCGTGCGCCCGACTGGCAGCCAATGCCTGGAATTGCTGCTCCAAATTAGAGGAAAGTGCGCGGTTGGATTCTTTCAGGGCGAGCCAGGCAGTAGTGCCAGCAGCGAGAAACACGGCCACCCCGGTAAGCAGGGTGGCACCTAACATCAAGCGAGCAGAGATTTTCATATGCAGACATAGATTGAGGAATACGACGTCAATCTAGGTAGCCTTTGTGACTATTTAATGACAAAGCTCAAATTGGAAACGGATTGATAATATTTTATTCCGCTAACAAATTTTAAGTTATATCAATAATAAAATTTCTATTTTTTAGTGCAGTAAAACTAACGAATAATGCTTGTTACTCAACTAGCCAATCATCAAACAATTTTTCGCGCGTGTAATCCTGCACTGCTTTTTCATCTAGCTGACGGCGCTTGGTGTTAATTACTGCACCGGGGCCACTGCTATTAAATTCAAAAAAGCGTGAATCTTCGGGCAGGAATGGAATGCGTGTTCCATCTTTTGCCGTGCCGGTCATTGAATACCAACCATCTTGCGTAATATGCGCATCCATCCAACTATTGATAAAAACCGCTTTACCAATTGCATTGGGATCGGCGTAGCGGCCATCGGCAAATTGGGTGGTCGGGTGCCAGGGGCGGCCAAGCGGAGTGGAGTTGTCGGGCACTGATTGCTCGCGCGTTAACTTACAATCAATAAATGTCAGCCCGTACTCACTGCCAATATTGGTTGAAGGCGCCACCAAAAATGCATGGGGATTGCTTGGTTTACCGCGAGCGCGCGTTTTGATTTCTGATTCAGTAAATAGCGCGTTACCTTTGCCAAAAATAAAATCCACGTTGCCTGCGATCAAACTTTTATCAAACCAACTGCGCCCTGCGTTTACAAAAAGCGTGTCTTGATAACCGAGTAAATTTACATCGCGCGCTAAAAAACGGTCGCTGCCATTATCCAAATGCAAAGCAACTGCCTGGGTGTTGGCAATCCGTTTGGGATCGTCATTCGCCAAAGCATCGGTACGTAAAAAATCAAAACTATTTTCAATGGTGAGATGGTGCAGTTGCACATTGGCTGCACGTACTATCAAGGTGCCTGAACCCAGTGTTCCCCAGATTTGGCCCTGGGTTGCACCCGGTTCAGTGGATTGCTGCCCAGCATAAGCGTTGTAATAAATGCGGGTAGTATTTTTATCGGCACCTATAAGCTGGATATTCGGCTTGGCGATAATTAACTTTTCGTAGTAATCACCCGGCTTGATATAAATTCGATAAGGTTTTTTTGCCGTTGCGGGAGCCGCATCCAGCGCAGCCTGTACACTGGCGAAAATGCCACTCGCGGGATTGGCTTTATCAACAATTGCGTCATAAGCGCTTTTAGGCTGGTTCACGCAACCACACAATAAAAGAACAATACTCACACTGGAAATAAAACGAAACAACATAGTTTTATAGTCTCCCAAAAAAAGACGCCCGCATTCGCGGGCGTCGGTATATCGTTAAACTTAATGTGCAAAGGTTTCGTTCACACTCGCTAACACACCTTTGGCGTAAAAGCGTTCCAACCATTGGGTTGTAGTTTCAATAAAACGCGGCTCATTAATAAGATCAGCACCAAATACTTTTTGGATTCCAACCACTGCTTTAACCATGCCCGCAGGATTGTTTTGGTTTGCATCACATGCTGCGCGCAATTCTTTTACCAGTGGATCAGATACTTCAATCGGCGCGCCTTTTTCATCTACACCTGAAACATAGCGAATCCAGGCCGCAACACCCAAACACAAAATATCGATATGCCCATTGCCTGCCAATTGTTCGCGCAGAGTTTCCAACAAACGCTGTGGTAATTTCTGTGAACCATCCATTGCGATCTGCCAGGTGCGATGCTTCAGCGCCTTATTGGAGAAACGATCACGCAGTTGCTGCTTGTAAGCTTCGATATCAAAACCCTTCGGTGCACTTACCGTTTCGCCAGCCTCGCGGGCCATATAGGTTTTTACTAAATTAACAAACGCAGGTTGCTCCATTACTTCACTGATATATTGGAAGCCGGACAGATAACCAGTATACGCCATGGTTGAATGCGCGCCGTTTAACAAGCGCAATTTGATTTTCTCGAAAACGCGCACATCTTCTACCAGCAATACACCCACTTTTTCCCACTCGGGACGACCATCGGCAAATTTGTCTTCCACCACCCACTGGCTGAAAGGTTCGCACACCACCATACCTTCATCGCGAACACTTTCGCCGTTTACACTCAAGCGCGCTTCTATATCGCGACGATCTTCGTCGGTAGTTGCCGGCACTATTCGGTCGATCATGGTGCAAGGAAAAGTCGCATTGGTTTTAATCCAGGCAGCAAAATCCGGTGCAATTTTTTCAGCAAATTGCGTGACGACTTTTTCAAGCACTTCACCATTGTTCGGTAAGTTATCGCAACTGAGTAAGGTGAATGCTTTTTGCTTTTGATCAAAGCGTTGTTTTAGTGCAGCGACGAGAAAACCAATAGCCGATACCGGCTGATCAAGATGCGCGAGGTCGTGAATAATATCCGGATGTGCGAGGTTTAAATTGCCGGTAGCTGGGTCATGGCAATAACCTTTTTCGGTAATGGTCAGCGAGACAATCTTGATATTGGCAGCTGCCATTTGCGCAACCAATGCGGCAGGATTCTCCGGCCCAACCAAAGTATCCAAAACTGCACCGATAATTTGTAATTTTTCACCATCACCAGAGCGTTCAACCAACGTGTAAAGGCAATCTTGTGGCACCAATTGATCGCGCACACTGGCAGAGCGCAGACTGCTACCAACAATTCCCCAATCACCACCAAACTTATTTAAGACCGCCTCGGTATAAAATGCCTGATGTGCGCGATGGAATGCACCTATTCCCAAATGCACAATGCCTGGCTTGAGTGCTGCGCGATCATAGGTAGGAAGAATAATATCGTTGGGAAGTTCACTTAATAATTTTTGGTTTAAACGAGTCATTAGAAAAATCCAGCAAGGTTGATTTAGCAACACACATATATTCGCAATTACAATGACGAACATTGTAAACCTGTCTGCAAATTCGTGGCAGCTTATTAATAATAAAAAACAATTTTTTTGATCAAATCAAATTCTGTTATTACCCAACTATTTCTACTTTTTGCCTTGTAAGAGTGTTATATTTTGCGCTGATTTTATCGCTGTAAAAAATGCACCACCGATAACAAAACACACATTAAATATCACACCGGAATTATTTAAATGGCACACATAGCAGCAATTGGCGAAGTCATGGTGGAGCTGGCTCCATTCCCCACTGCCGACAGCAATGGCCGTGAAACTATGGCCCTATCTTTTGCAGGCGACACCTACAACACTTCGGTGTATATGGCGCGCCTCGGTTTAAAAACCGATTACGTCACCCAACTTGGCGAAGATCCTTACAGCGCGCAAATTATGCAGCGCATGTCCAATGAAAATATTGGCACTGGCATGATCAAACAATTGCCCGGCCGCTCACCCGGCTTGTACATCATTCGCAATACTCCCGATGGCGAGCGCGAATTTTTCTACTGGCGCAAAGAGGCGCCCGCACGCGAGCTTTTTTCATCGCAAGAAAACGCGGATCAACTTTGCCAGAAACTGGTTGATTGCAACTGCGTTTACCTAAGCGGCATTACCCTCGCGATTATCGGTGAGAAGTCGCGCGAGTTTTTGTACAACAGTTTGCACAATCTTCGCCAACAAGGCGTGATCATCGCGTTCGACAGCAACTATCGCCCGCGCTTGTGGACCGACAAATTCGAAGCACAAAAAGCCATGCTCGCGATTATGGAATACACCGACATCGCACTGCTGACACTCGATGATGAACAATTGCTCTGGGGCGACGATAGTGTTGAAGGCTGCAAGCAACGCTACGCCACATTTAATCTTGCCGAGCTGGTATTAAAGCGCGGCGCCGATGATGCCATCATCATCACTCCTAATGACGAAATTCGCGTACCGGTTCCGCCAGTGCAAGGCGTTATTGACACCACCGGCGCAGGCGATACCTTTAATGCCGGCTATCTGGCAGGCCGACTGATGAAAAAATCATTAGAAGATTCTGCCAAACAAGGCATTCGCTGCGCAGGTATTATCATTCGCCATCGCGGTGCGATTATTGATAAGGCTATTTTTGATAAAGAGCTTGGCGCATAGGCCGATAACTTCAACATTGCACACTACGAGTTTGCTGTTGTTGCTTCTGTTTCAAAACACTTGAGCCATGGATGGCGAATGTGAGCTACATGGATGTATCAATGCGCTTTTGAAACAGAAGCAACAACGGCAAACGTATTCGAAGTGCTTTTAAATACTTGATTAAAATATTACTGCTGATACCGCAGCATTTTATTGCCGCGCTTGCACAACTGAATCGCCAACCCCCAAGGGTCGCGCATCATCACCAAATGTGATCCGTCTTTAATAATCACTTCTTCCGCAAAACTCGCCCCAACCAATTCAAGCTCAGCACGCTTTTCAATCGGGTTCTCACACACAAACGCGAGATGCACCAACAGCGGATTCATATTAGCGTAATCAGGCACTTGATCTGGCGGATTGTTATAAATCTCCAACATCACATCGCCACTGTCATCACCCAGGAAATGGGTATTAGCACCACCCTCCTGCTTGCGCACCACCGTCAGCCCCATATGAGCTACATACCATGCGGCCATTGCGACGGGATCTTTTACATTAAGAGCGAAGTGTTCAATTTTCATAAAGATATCGATTAATTACATTTTCAATTGAAAATAAAAAAAGCACCTTAAAAAAGGAGTGCCTGTTCTTAAAGTAAGAAAAGGCACTCAGTAGGAGCTTCATGTTACTCAATGTTTTTCACAATCGTTTCCACCATTTTCTTGGCATCGCCAAACAACATCATGGTGTTATCCCTGTGAAAAAGTTCGTTCTCCACACCCGAATAACCAGAAGCCATGGAGCGCTTCACAAATAAAACCGTGCGCGCTTTTTCCACTTCCAAAATCGGCATCCCAAAAATCGGACTCTGCGGATTGGTTTTGGCAGCCGGATTGGTTACATCGTTAGCGCCAATTACAAAAGCGACATCGGCGGTTTGGAATTCGTTGTTGATATCGTCCAATTCAAATACTTCGTCGTAAGGCACATTCGCCTCCGCGAGCAACACGTTCATATGCCCTGGCATACGGCCAGCAACCGGATGAATTGCATAGCTGATTTTCACACCGGCTTTTTTCAATTCCTCACACATTTCACGCAATGCATGTTGCGCTTGCGCGACTGCCATTCCATAACCGGGAACAATAATCACCGAGCCAGCATTCTTCATAATAAATGCCGCATCTTCGGCACTGCCGCGTTTTACCGGACGCTCTTCTTCATTTGCACCTGCGGCAGCAGCAGAAGTATCTGCACCAAAACCGCCGAGAATTACATTAAAGAATGAGCGATTCATGCCTTTGCACATGATATAGGAAAGGATGGCGCCAGAAGAACCGACTAGTGCACCAGTTACGATTAATGCATCGTTATGAAGTGTAAAACCAATACCCGCAGCCGCCCAACCCGAATAGGAATTGAGCATAGACACCACCACCGGCATATCTGCCCCACCGATTGGAATAATCAGCAACACACCAATCACAAATGCCAATGCCGTCATGCCCCAGAATGCCCAAGGCGATTGATCAACACAGAAATAACCAATCAAACCGAGAATTGCTGCACCGAGCAATGCATTAATAAAATGCTGGCCGCCAAACACAATAGGCTTGCCGGAAACCAAACCTTGTAACTTGGTAAATGCAATCACAGATCCAGAAAAAGTAATTGCACCAATGACTACACCCAAGCCCATTTCAATTCGGCTGGCGATATAAATTTCACCCGCCGCATTTAAAATTCCAAACGCAGCTGGATTACTAAACGCTGCGCCGGCAACCAATACCGCTGCCATACCAACCAAACTGTGGAATGCAGCAACCAATTGCGGCATAGCGGTCATCGCAATATTGCGCGCGATAAAAATACCAATCACCGCACCAATTGCCAGCGCCGAAATAATCCAGCCATAAGACGTGACTGCCGGGCTTAACACTGTCGTCACCACAGCGATAAACATCCCCAACATGCCAAACAAATTGCCTTTGCGCGATGACTCGGGCGATGACAAACCGCGCAACGCCATAATAAACAGCACCGCCGCCACCAAATAGGCAAACGATGTTAAATTTTCATTGATTGATGTCATGATTATTTTTCCCCCGCTTTATTTTTCTTTTTATACATCGCGAGCATGCGATGGGTGACGGTAAAGCCACCGAAGATATTGATCGTCGCCAACACCATGGCGCAGAAGCCGAGCACTTTGGACAAGCTCATACCTTCAGGACCAACGGCAATTAATGCACCGACAATAATCACGCTCGAAATAGCATTGGTCACCGCCATCAAGGGCGTATGCAAGGCGGGGGTTACACTCCACACAACGTAGTAGCCAACAAAAATGGCCAATACAAAAATCGATAATTGCGAAACAAAATTGGCTTCCATGATTCACTCCCGATTAAGCGGCGCTAGCCGGTTTGAAGTTAGGATGAGTAATCGCACCATCGCGCGTCAGAACTGTCGCGGCGATAATGTCATCCTGCCAATTCACATTAAATTGCTTCTCGGCATTCATCATAGGGGTTAAAAAATTCAATACATTTTTAGCATAGAGTGCACTGGCATCGGCCGATAACCGACTGGGAATATTAAATAAGCCAATAATAGTTACGCCGTTCACTTCAATTATTTCACCTGGTTTGGTGAGCGTGCAGTTGCCACCTTGCTCGGCAGCGAGATCAACGATCACTGAACCCGGGCGCATGCTATGCACCATTTCATCATTAATTAAGGTCGGCGCTTTTCGGCCGGGGATTAATGCAGTGCAAATTGCGATATCTTGTTTCTTTAAAGTTTCAGCAACCAACTCTGCTTGACGGCGCTTGTAGTCATCACTCATCTCTTTAGCGTAGCCACCAGCAGTTTCAGCATTTTTTACTTCGTCACTTTCTACCATGACAAATTTTCCACCGAGACTTTCCACTTGCTCTTTGGATGCAGCACGCACGTCAGTCGCGGATACAATTGCACCCAAACGTTTTGCTGTTGCAATTGCCTGCAAACCAGCAACACCAGCGCCCAGTACCATCACCCGCGCTGGTGCAATAGTACCTGCTGCGGTCATCATCATTGGCATTGCGCGGTCATACACATTTACTGCTTCAAGCACGGCGCGATAGCCCGCCAGATTCGATTGCGAACTCAATACATCCATCGATTGTGCGCGGGTAATACGCGGCACAAATTCGAGTGTCATAGTGGTAATGCCTGCATCGGCATACTGTTGGATTGCAGCGGGTTCCGCATAAGGTGAGAGCATCGCAATCAAGAGCGCACCGCGCTTAATAAGTGCAAGCTCATTTATTTCACCTTCACCTGCCAAGAGCGGGCGCTGGACTTTTAATACAATATCCGCAGTACCTAATAAGCCTGCAAGATCATCACTGATGCTTGCGCCTGCGTCCTGATAGGATTCATTGCTGATTCGGCTGGCGATACCTGCATCTTTTTCAATTGCTACATCGAACCCCAAGGCAATTAATTTTTTTACGGTATCCGGTGTTGCAGCTACACGACGCTCATGTGCGCGCCTTTCTTTTGGAATGACTATTTTCATTTTTTTGTCGCCCTCTGTAGTAGTGGCAAATTTTTGGCAATACAAAACCGCATCAATGTTTTCATCAATGTGAATGGAGCTGCCGTAATTTGCTTTCTAGTGGATTTCTTTTTATTAAGACTCAGCTCTCACCAAGTTTTTTGGACGGGCCAATTCTTTGATTGGCCTCGTTTTGCTTTTTATATTCGTTGAACTGCGATTTTGCTCATGGATTCCGGTGTTCTCTCCGGGACCGTCTGAGACATGGATGTCGAAGTCGAGCCTACAGGGATGTATTTACGGCGTGTCCCGGAGGGAATGCCGGAGTCCATCCCACGCTTAACTTAAAAGTTAAACCACCGCACCAATTTTCCACGGGATAAATTCATTATCGCCGTAGCCCAGCAATTCACTTTTGGTTGGCTTACCGGATGCAACAGCCAAAATTTCTTCAAAAATTTCTTGCCCGGATTCTTCCAGACTAATTTCACCGTCAGACACGCGACCACAATTCAAATCCATATCTTCCTGCATATGGTTATAGATACTGCTGTTGGTGGCTAATTTGATACTCGGTGCCGGCTTGCAACCAAATGCAGAACCGCGACCGGTGGTGAAACACAAAATTTGTGCACCCGATGCAACCTGGCCAGTAGCGGATACCGGGTCATAACCCGGGCTATCCATAAACACAAAACCTTTGGTGGTAATGTCTTCACCGTAGAGAAATACATCGCGCAAATTAGTCGAGCCGCTTTTCGCTTGTGCGCCGAGGGACTTTTCAATAATCGTGGTGAGGCCACCGGCTTTATTGCCCGGTGATGGATTATTGTTTAATTCAAAATCATTACGCGCGGTGTAATCTTCCCACCAGGTAATACGATCCAATAATTTTTGCGCGATCTCGGGCGATTCAGCGCGGCGCGTCAATAAATGCTCGGCACCAAAAATTTCCGGTGTCTCTGACAAAATAACGGTGCCGCCGTGACGCACAAGAATATCGCCCGCAATACCCAACGCCGGATTGGCAGTGATGCCGGAGAGCGCATCGGAACCGCCGCATTGCAAACCAATAATCAATTCACTCGCCGGCACTGTTTCGCGTTCGCATTGATTCACCAGCGGCAACATTGCGCGCAGGGTTTCAATACCTTTTTCAATCGCCAAGCGAGTGCCGCCAACATCTTGAATGGTGTAGGCAGTAAAAGTTTTGGAGTCAGCGAGGCCACACTCTTCCATCACGCGCTGGATTTGCATGGTCTCGCAACCAAGACCAACCATCATCACGCCGCCAAAATTCGGGTGACGCGCATAGCCATTAAAGGTGCGACGCAATGTCTCGTAACCATCGCCATCGGAGCGCATACCGCAGCCGCTGTCGTGGGTCATGGCGACTACGCCATCGATATGCGGATATTTGTCCAGCTCGCCGGAATAGGTGAAGTGCTGGGCAATTGCTTTGGCAACTGTCGCGGAGCAATTAACAGTAGTAAGAATGCCCACATAATTGCGCGTACCCACTTTGCCATTAATACGCTTGTAGCCCTGAAAGGTCGCGCGCTGTTCAGCGGGAAGGAATTCAGTTGGACGCGCCTCTTCACAGAAGCCGTAATCTTTCTCTAAATCGCCCATCACACAGTTATGGACATGGACGTGATCACCGGCCGGAATATCCTGGCTGGCAAAGCCAATGGTTTGGCCGTACTTAAGAATGGCTTCGCCTTTGGCGATATTGCGCACAGCAACTTTGTGCATTGCGGGGATGTCGCGCAGGAGGGTGACATCTTTTTCTGCAAACAAGACACCAGCGGGGAGTGACACCTTACAAATTCCAACGTTATCACTGTCATGCAAAACGATAATGCTGCTGCTCACGCTGATCTCTCTCTTGATTCGTTAACCGATGAATAGGTTTTATGCCATTACAACTACTTAATAGAGTGTAGTTCGCCACTGGAGTTCGTCGTGCTTTTGCATAGTAGAAGAAGGCATTAGCAGGACGTTTTTCTCGCCGTGAAAAAAAAGGCGCCTTGCGGCGCCTCAAAATCGGCAATGGTATTCGGTCAATACCGGGATCAAATTTACAGCCGAATTTTCACTCCGGCAATAGCACCAAAATCCACAAAACCTCGAATGTAACCGATTGCAAAGGCGCATTAGGGCAAGTTTAGCCTGTTACACAAACCGAAAACATCATATAAATTAAAAATATCATTAAATATCGACTTTATTAGGATGAATTAACTTTTAAAAAAATGAAAAATATTTTAAATATTTTTTATCTAAGATGACGTGTATACGTTTACATTTTAATAAGCATATATATGTAAACGTATACATTACACTTATGGCGTTAAAATCAGTAAAAAATGGCGTGTAGATGAAATTTTTTGTGCGTTTGTCTTGCTTTTATCCAACATGACATACAGAATGATTTTCACTCGATATGAGGATAAATATCTTTTTCGGCATTCTAATTATCACGCCGACGAAAATAGCCCTCAGTCAAAAGCGCTTACGCCTGACATATAAAGCGCTACTAAAAAAATTTATAACCATTACATAAAGACAGAACACGAGAGCTAACACCGGTGACAGATTTACGCCTATCCCAATCAGGCCGCCGCGCCTTTATTACCAACACCATCGGTGGTGTTGCAGGTGCTTACGCGTTGGGCACATTAGGGGGCTGCACCAGTTCAGCCAACAATCCAAAAACTGCAGAACCTGATGCCTGGGCTGAAGCAGAGAAAATTCGCCAAAACGTTAAAGCGCCGCAATTTCCCGCGCGCACGTTTGATGTTCGCGATTTTGGCGCAAAGGCCAATAGCCAAGAGGACAACTCCAAAGCATTTGCGGCTGCGATAGAAGCTTGTACTAAAGCCGGTGGCGGAAAAGTGTTGGTCACCCAAGGCAGATATCTGTGCGGTGCTATTCATTTACGCTCCAACGTAAACCTGCACATTACCAAAGACGCGACCATCGCCTTCATCACCGATCCCAAAGCCTACTTGCCAGCTGTGTTCACCCGCTGGGAAGGCATGGAGATCATGGGTTACTCACCACTTATTTATGCTTACGAGCAAACCAACATCGCCGTAACCGGTGAAGGCACTGTGGATGGCCAAGCCAACCGCACCACCTGGTGGCCGTGGAAGGGCAGCAACTTTAGTAGCGTTGATTGGGGCGTTCCCGGTGTTCCAACCCAGGAAGCCGCGCGCAACAAACTCATGCAGGATATGGAAAACAACGTGCCGGTAGCGCAGCGCGTTTATGCCGACGGTTCTTATCTGCGTCCGGTGTTTGTACAACCTTATAAATGCACCAACGTTTTAATTGAAGGCATCACCATTACCAATGCACCTTTCTGGCTGCTTAACCCGGTGCAATGCGAAAACGTGACTATTGATGCAGTGAAGTTTGCCAGCATCGGCCCTAACTCCGATGGCTGCGATCCTGAATCCTGCAAAAATGTCGTGATCAAAAATTGTTTTTTTGATACGGGCGATGATTGCATCGCGATTAAATCCGGCCGCAATGCCGATGGTCGCCGTTTAAATATCCCCTCTGAAAATATTCTTATCAGCAATTGCAAAATGCGCAATGGTCACGGCGGCGTCGTGATTGGCAGCGAAATTTCTGGCGGCGTACGCAATGTATTTGTTGAGAACTGCGAAATGAGCAGTCCGGAATTAGAGCGCGGCATTCGCGTAAAAACCAATTCGGTACGAGGTGGCTTGATTGAAAATTTATTTGTCCGCAATGTCGTTATCGGCGAAGTACAAACCGCTATTGTGATCGACTTTGATTACGAAGAAGGCGACGCGGGGAAATTCACTCCGACAGTGCGCAACATCGATATTCGCAACCTGACTTGCAATAAAGCCAATCATG
The DNA here is from genome assembly GCF_039207905.1 of Cellvibrio sp. Lineage (GTDB taxonomy): Bacteria > Pseudomonadota > Gammaproteobacteria > Pseudomonadales > Cellvibrionaceae > Cellvibrio. Next base: position 30,058 of record NZ_JBCECX010000024.1, on the reverse strand, counting down.
TTTTCCAAGTGCGCGGCTATAAACGCTCACCAATCCAAAATTTACATTTGACTAACTGTCACTTTAAAGACATTGGCGACATTGGTGTGCTAGAGCAGCTAGATAATTTTGCTGCCGTCAACGTCACAATCAAAGGTGCTGAATTTAAAGTTTGATGTGCATCAATTACATCAAAGACCGGTTTGCTATTTTTATTAATACAGCGATTTGAAATATAAAAAGAATTTAATGGTAGAACTCATTTGACCACGATGAGAACTGCCATTAATCAACCCACATCAGGTTGATAGAAAGATTACAAATTACAACGGAATAATTTTTTAATAATCCGTGATGTTTGTGAAAACCATGCTCGACACTGCCTGAATTTCAGTGAACAGCATCAGCTCCGCTAGCTCAATGTATTTAATCACAATAAAGATGGGGAATAGCTATGAGAAGTTTTAAACTCAACCCGCTCGTGTTAGCCATGGCAGTCTGCGCATTGCCTGTGGGTGTGTATGCACAAGATAGCACCGACGATACTATCGAAGAGGTTCTGGTAACCGGCAGCTTCCGTGATAGTTTGGCGAATGCTATTAATATCAAAAAGAATCAGAGTGGTTTTGTTGATGCAATCGTTGCATCTGATATCGCCGAATTTCCGGACAACAACCTCGCTGAATCTTTGCAACGTATTCCCGGTGTTGCTATCTCTCGCTCCGGTGGCGAAGGCCGTAACATTACCGTTCGTGGTTTAGGACCAGGTTTTACTAACGTTCGCTTGAACGGTATGGAAACTATTTCTACCACTGGTGGTACCGATGCGGTAGGCGGAAACAACCGCGGTCGCGGTTTCGACTTTAACACCTTCTCATCTGACCTCTTCAGTTCTTTGACTGTGCGCAAAACCAACGCAGCTGAAGTACAAGAAGGTTCTTTGGGCGCAACAGTAGATCTGAAAGCTGCACAACCATTTGACTACGACGACTTCGTATTCACTGCATCAGGTTCTTTGGGTTACAACGATCTATCAGAAAAATCAGATCCAGGTGCATCTTTCCTGGTTAGCAATATTTTTGCTGACGGAAAATTTGGTGCGTTGTTCTCCTTATCTTATTCCGAGCGTAGCGTTCAGGACGAAGGTTCAAGTACTGTGCGCTGGTCTAATGCATCTGCACAAAGTTTTGGTAAATATAAAGGAGCGACAATTACTCCTACCAATGAAATCAATACTGCATTCCGTCCACGTATCCCCCGTTACGATTCATACCAACATGAAATGGAACGTTTGGGTTCAAGCTTGTCGTTACAATTCCGTCCAACTGATTCTACCGAGATCAGCGTAGATGGATTGTGGGCGAAATTTGATGCAAACCGTCAAGAAATTTTCATGCAGGGATCTCTGAACCCTGGCGCTAACGCAACCAGTAACGTTCTCGATTACGCAATTGAAGGCAACACTCTGGTTTATGCCGATATCGAAGGTGCACGTCTGCTGTCTGAAAATCGTTACGATGAAATGTCGACCGACTTCTCTCAAGGCACCATCAGCCTGAAACAAGATTTCACCGACAGCTTCCGCATGAAGGCGATGGTTGGTACTACCAAATCGGATTACGATAACCCGATTCAAAACACTCTGTTGATGCAAGCAAATAACCAACGCTTTACCTACGACTACCGCGATTATGATGATCCCATCCTGACTTTCGGTGATGCGGCTTATAATAAAGCGTCATGGACTGCTACCGGTGTACGTCAACGTCCACAAACCACTGTTAACGAAAATGATTCAGCAACAGTTTCGTTTGAATACGATCTTAACGACGCAATCAAGTTAAAAGTTGGTACCGACTACAAAGACTTTAAATTCACCACCGACCAATATGCTTATGCATCTGAAGGTGCGAATGGTGTAAACATCCAATCTAATCCTGATTACATTACTGAATATGATTCAGGTTTGGGCGATGGCAAACCATGGTTGATTCCTAACCGCGCGTTGATTATGGAATCTTACAACCTGTTTGATTTGGCTCTGGTGCCAAACTACGGCAGCAACTACGAAGTAGGTGAAGAGACTCTTGGTTTTTACGCACAAGTCGATTTCAAATTCGAAATTGGTTCAGTCCCGGTAAGCGGTGACATTGGTGTGCGTCGCTTCGAAACCGACCAAACCTCTAGCGGTTGGTTGAACGGCACCCTGGCGAGCCGCTCTTATGTAACAGTTGAACACAATTACTCAGATACCTTACCTGCACTGAACCTCAAAATAGAGCCGATGGAAGATGTTGTTCTTCGCGCAAGCTATTCTGAAGGTATTTCAAGAGCGGGCCTGGGTTCAATCGTTCCTGCGGTAAGCGTAGGTGTTGCGGGTACCAACCTGAACATTTCCGGCGCAAACCCATTGCTTGAACCTACTAAAGCAAAAAGTTATGACCTGGGTGGTGAGTGGTACTTTGGTGAAGGCGCATTGGTTAGCTTGACCCTGTTCAAGAAAGAAATTGAAAGCCATATCCAAACATTGCGTTCAACTCCAATCTACACTTCAACTGGATTACCAATTGAAGCTGCAGTAAACGCGTGTAACACCCAAGGTGCATCTTTAGGTGGATACGGAGCTAACTGTAATGAGAACCTGCCATGGAACTTCTCAGCTCCAGCAAATGGCCCTGGCGGTGATCTCGACGGTTACGAAATCAGCTACCAACAACCATTTACCTTCTTGCCAGGTTTCTTTAGTCACTTCGGCTTCATCGGTGCCTACACCAGTGTTGACTCAGATTTGGATTACTTGAATACCGCGGGTGAAGTGCAAGCAACCAAACCGTTGATTAACCTGTCTGATGAAACTGCAAGTGCCACGCTTTATTGGGAAAACGATACCTTCAGTGGTCGCGTCTCCCTGGCAACTCGTAGCGGTTATTTGACTACACCAATTGGTCGTGATGGCAACGAAGAAGAAGGTACTAACGAAACCACTAACATTGATGCCTCTTTTGGTTATCAAGTTACCGAGAAACTTAAAATCACTTTGGAAGCGCTTAACCTGACTGACGAAGTGGATGACCAATGGGTTGGTTCTGAAAGCGAGCAACGCTTGTCTTACTACCACTCAACTGGTCGTCAATTCAACTTGGGCGCTCAGTATAAATTCTGATAGCCGATGTTGATTAAGGTAAAAACAAAAAGGGATGCCAGCTCGCTGGCATCCCTATTTGACTATTTAGTGTGTGATTTTTATTAAGCAATGAGAGGTGAGAAGCGTGAGCGTATTGATTGGCAGTTTGATTGATAGTACAGCGGCTCGTAGAGTTATTTATGGTGGTATTTTTCTGGCAGCGCTAAGCGGTTGCTCACCAGAAAAAACCGGAGAACAACAAGCTACTGCTACAACATCGGTTGCGCAATCCACTCTCGCTGGCCATACCTTGGCATCTGCAGAAATTACCAATGCCAATAATTTCGCATTACAGCAAGAAGCAATTTATTTTCCCTTTTACGATTTAGGTATTGATGCAGCCGCCGCCAAAAGCCTTGCGGTATTAAATGGCGATGCTGTCGTACCATCACAAACCGTGGACACCGACGGTGACGGTTCGCTTGACGGTCTGCTATTAGTTGGCGATTTTGCGCCAGCTGAAATTAAATCTTTTACTATCTCTGATGATCCAGCAATTGTGAAACCGGCGGGGAAAAAATTCACCCAAGCCGAAATTTCTATTAAAGAAGGCGGAGAGTGGAAAGGTAAAGAATACGTTGGCGGTACATTTAAAAATGTAGACCGCGTTACACCTCCCGCACAATACACGGATCATTCCTACTGGATTCGCTACGAAGGCCCAGGCATTGAATCCGACAAAGTGGCTTATCGTGTATACCTCGACTGGCGCAATGGTTTTGACATCTTCGGCAAAAAGACCAGTGATGTTGTTCTGCAAAATGTTGGACTGGATGGCTACGACTCGTACCACGAAAATTCTGATTGGGGCGTAGATGTTCTTAAAGTAGGTAAATCACTTGGCATGGGTGGTTACGGATTCTGGAATGGCAAAAGTGTTGATCTGGTTTCAACCGTGGATACCCGCGATGCCATTATCACCAACAATGGTGATCTCTATTCCGGTTTTAAAATTAATTACAACGGCTGGCAAATCGCCGACAAAAAAGTAGACCTCGCTGCGCATTTCTCCATGCAGGCCGGCAGCCGTTTGGTAAATGTGAAATTGGATTTAAGTGAGCAGTTGCCCAATCTTGCTATAGGTTTAGTGAAACACCCAGGCACCACCCTGATTGAAGGCCCGCAAGAAATCAGTGGCTACGCTTGGACCTATGTGGCGAGCTGGGGCAAACAAAGCCTGAGCGGTGCAGATGATCATTTAGGTATGGCGATAATTTTCCGCCGCGATGATCGTTCACAACAGACACAAGACGACAACTCTTACGTTTCTGTGATGAAAGATAAAGGTGGCGAGCTGGAATATTATTTCCTTGCTGCCTGGGAGCATGAACTGGATGGAATTAAAACTGAAGCTGACTTTAAAGCCTATCTGGATCGCGAAGTTGTACGCCTAACCAAAACTCCGCGTGTTCGTTTTGAATCTGCATTAAGTGCAAGCGCGAAAAAAAATCCGGTTGACGCCGATGCCGCACTCAGCTGGGGCAAAAAATTAGCCGACTCGGAACTGGAGCGCAAAACACTCAATTACCATTACAAAGGTTGGGACGAATATCGCAAGCGTCCAGGTAAATTTGAATACGATGTTGTGGGTATGCAAATCGCTGCACTGCAAGATTTAAATGAGATAAGCCCGAATCCGGCTTACACCAACGCACTCGAATCAGTCACCGGTAGCTATATTCGTGACGATGGCCACATCGAAACCTTTGAGCCTGATTTGTTTAGTATCGACTTAACCAAACCGGGTGAAATGGTTATTTTGTTAGAGCAAAAAACCAAAGCAGAAAAATATCGCAAAGCCGCTGACTTCTTACGCGAAAATTTAAAACGCCACCCACGTACTAGCCAGGGCGCATTCTGGCATCGCGCTACCTATCCAAACCAATTGTGGTTGGATGGTGTGTATATGGGTATGCCGTTCCTCGCGCGCTACGCATCACTCTATGAAACTGGTGCACAACAACATGAGAGCCTTAAAGAAGCGGTACATGAATTTGTGATTGCACGTGAGCATTTGCGCGATCCAAAAACCGGCCTGTATTACCACGCCTGGGATGAATCCAAAAAAGCAAACTGGGCAGATAAAGAAACCGGTCGCGCCCCGCAATTCTGGTCGCGCGGTATGGGTTGGTATGCAATGGCATTAGTGGATGTACTGGATTTTATTCCAGCATCTGAAACTGAATTGCGTAAAACACTAACTGATATTATTGCAGAGTTGGCGCCGGACATTTTGCGCTATCAAGACCAAGCTACCGGCACCTGGTGGCAAATTACCGATAAACCCGGCGAGCTGGGTAATTACCGTGAATCATCGGCCAGTGCCATGTTCACTTACTTCCTCGCGAAATCAGTTAATAAAGGTTATCTACCGGAATCTTATCGCGCTGCAGCAATCACAAGTTACCAAGGGTTGATCAACGAATTTATTACCGTCCATAAAGACGGCAAGATCAGCATGAACGACCAATGCCTGGTTGCAGGCTTGGGCTTTGGCCGCGATGGCAGCTATGATTACTACATGACCGAACGCATATTCTCCAATGATCCTAAAGGCAATAGCCCCTTCATTGGTGCGAGCCTGGAAGTTTACAAATTACTCAAAAAATAATAATTCACCGCATAGCCAGGTTTAATTTTTACCTGGCTATGAATTTCGCTAATCTTATATCAGCAACCAGAATTGAGCCTGCGCCATCTATATAAGCGCGGGCAGTAACCAGCCGAGTATTGAGAAGGTTTTATTATGAAAGTCCTTGAAGAACGTTTTGCAGTCCATCTTGATGACTACAAACACTACGACACGCAAAAACTGCGCAAGCATTTTCTAGTTGAGAATATTTTTGCTGCTGATGAAGTGCTGTTCACTTACACCCACTATGAGCGCTTGATGGTAGGCGGTGCATTTCCGGTAAACAAAGCAGTGCCATTGGAAACTTACGATCAATTAAAATCGGAGTTCTTTTTGCAGCGCCGCGAACTGGGTGCAATCAATATCGGCGGCCCGGGTAAAGTATCGGTAGACGGCGAAGTCTTTGCCATTGGAACGAAAGAAGCTCTTTATGTTGGCCGCGGCGCTAAAGAAATTATTTTCAGCAGCGACGACGCCAGTAATCCAGCAAAATTTTATTTGAACTCAACACCTGCGCACCAAACCTATCCAACCAAAAAACTCAACAAAGAAAACAGTAAAGTGTTGCAAGTAGGTGCGGGTGATACCTGTAATGAGCGCGAAATTTATCAATTGATGATCAGCACTGTGCTGGACACTTGCCAATTGCAAATGGGTATGACGGAATTAAAACCTGGCAGCATCTGGAACACCATGCCGATGCACACTCACAGCCGCCGGATGGAAGCCTATTTTTATTTTAATATTCCGGATACTCACGCTGTTTGCCATTTTATGGGCCCAGCAGATGAAACCCGCCACATCTGGGTTGGCAATGAACAAGCCGTCGTGTCGCCGCCTTGGTCAATGCACTCAGGCGTGGGTACTGCGAACTACACCTTTATTTGGGGCATGGCCGGTGAAAACCACGATTACACCGATATGGATTTCCATAAACCAAGCGACCTGAAATAAATCATCCCCAACGCAGAACATTTCGAATATGACGTTGTGAAGGTAAAAAATTATGAATCATCCATTATTTGATTTAACCGGAAAAGTCGCAGTAGTTACCGGCGCAACTCACGGTTTGGGTATGGCGATGGCGAGCGGCCTTGCCAGTGCCGGTGCAAAATTAATTATTAACGGCAACTCATCGCAAGAAAAAATCGATCACGCGGTGAATGAATATCGTGCAAAAGGTTTTCAGGCATTTGGTTACAAATTTAATGTGACCGATGAAGATCAAGTTGCAGCAGCAGTAGAGCAAATCGAGAACGACCACGGCCCGATTGACATTCTTGTTAATAACGCTGGCATCATTAAACGCACACCGCTGCTGGAAATGTCGCTGGAAGATTTTGAAGAAGTGATCAAAATCGATTTAACCGGTGTGTTCACTATGACGCGCCCGGTTGCACGCAAAATGGTTGAGCGTCGCCAGGGTAAAATCATTAATATCTGTTCAATGATGAGCGAGCTTGGCCGTAATTCTGTTGGCGCTTATGCGGCAGCAAAAGGCGGATTGAAAATGCTCACCAAAAATATGGCCACCGAATGGGCGAAATACAACGTACAAGTGAACGGCATTGGCCCAGGCTATTTTGCTACCAGCCAAACCGAACCCATCCGCGTTGACGGCCATCCGTTCAACGATTTCATTATCAACCGCACTCCCGCTGCTAAATGGGGTGATCCGGATGATCTACAAGGTGCAACAATTTTCCTCTCATCCAAAGCGAGTGATTTTGTTACTGGTCAAATTGTTTATGTCGATGGCGGGATTCTGGCTACTATCGGCAAACCAAGCAATGAAGCTTGATTAACATAAATTCAGTCAGATGTTTTCCAAGCCCAGCCTCGCGCTGGGCTTGTTGTTTCTGCAGACCGAAAAGGGTTGCCTCGGGGGATAGAATCGCTTAGTTTTGGGTCAGAATGATGAATCTGACTGTAATTCGGCGATGTTACCGGGGATATCTATGGGATTGGGAGAAAAACTAAAGGCGCAATTGGTGCACTGGCTCAACAGCCACAATTGGGAATATAGCGAGTGGGTTTACGCCGCGATTGTGGCGGGAATTTTTCTTGTTACTGCAGTTGTGCTGCATTTTATTTTGCACTCGATTATTTTGCGCGCATTCAAACGTAGCGCCTATAAAAGCCAATTGCCATGGGGCGTTGCACTACACAAACACAGTTTGTTAAAACGTATTGCGCTGGTATTCCAAGGCTTTGTGCTACTGATACAAGCGCGTATCTGGTTACCCAAAGACGAAGAAATCACCAGTCTGGTCACGACTCTGGCGTATTTATGGATAGTGTTTTATCTACTGCTATCGTTATTTGCGCTGCTCAATTTCCTCGAAGATATATTTAAATCCGAAAGCAATAAACGCAATATTCCTGTGCGCGGTATTTTTCAAAGTATCAAACTGATTGCCGCATTCATTACGTTTATTTTTGTGATTTCAATCTTGATTGGCAAATCGCCAATTATTTTGTTTAGCGGCTTGGGCGCGATGACGGCCGTGTTGCTGTTGGTATTTAAGGATGCAATTCTCGGTTTTGTTGCCGGTATCCAGCTCTCCGCAAATGAAATGCTCGCGCTGGGTGATTGGCTGGAAATGCCGAAATACGGTGCCGATGGTTCGGTAATTGATATTAGTTTGACGACGGTAAAAGTGCGCAATTGGGATAACACCATCACTACTATTCCCGCCTACGCATTAATTGCAGATTCATTTAAAAATTGGCGCGGCATGAGCGAGTCCGGTGGGCGACGAATCAAGCGCGCAATTTTTATCGATGCAACCAGCGTAAAATTTTTACAGCCGGATGATATTGTGCGCTTGCGTCGCACCGCATTATTGAGCGATTACATCGAGAAAAAAATCGCTGAAATTGAAGCCGAAAACCAACAAGCCGGTGTGGATTTAACCTCACTGGTCAATGGACGAAGACTCACCAATTTGGGCACGTTTCGCGCGTATCTGATCGCTTATTTGCGTCAGCACAAATCCATCCACACCAGCATGACCCAAATTGTTCGCCAGCTTGCACCTGAACCGACGGGTATACCGCTGGAAATTTACGCGTTCTCAAAAGATACCGGCTGGGTTAATTATGAGGCGATCCAATCCGATATTTTTGATCATGTTTTTGCCATATTGCCGGAATTTGGCCTGCGCGTTTATCAGGCACCATCGGGTTACGATGTGCAAAATATTGGACTGCAGACCGGGGCAGCGCAAAATAAAGTAATCGCCACCAATGCACCTTGAAGTTGGTGGCCTTCACCCCCACATTTGCGCCTACACCATATAGGCAACCGGGATTGATCAGGTTATGAGCGAAATTTTTATCCTGCAAAATCAGGAAAAACTCTTTCTTGGCCGACAAAACAATTGGCTGGACGGGCGCGACTTGGCGGCGCTTTACAAGACGGCGCATAAAGATGAAGCCATCAACCAGATGTTTGAGGCCAGCTCGAAAGACTATAAACAGCGCATCAAAGTGCTTAGCTGCAGCCCCAATGAAAAAGGCTTGCCCTTGATCGATCCGGAAATAATGCCCGAGCCCCTACCCAAGGTAGGCAAGGATTTATTTGAGCCGCTGGAGGCGGAGAATGCCACTGCCACTCCGGCAGATGGGCCAGCACCGCAGGGCGACTTGTCCTAAACTTTGCCCGACCCTGATCATCCGGTCTTTACCCAGCTATTATTAACTGGTTATCGTCGCTATCGCGGCCTACCTGATTGCTCTTGCAGCTAAAGGAACCTGAAGTGTCTGTATCCCAAGGTCTAACCCAAGGTATTGGGCGTGAATTGCTCGCCGCCTTTGCCGAACCGGCCAACAACGCCAGCTTGCGCGGAATTCTGCGCGGCCTGGAAAAAGAAAGCCTGCGTGTTACACCGGAAGGCACTTTGGCGCAAACCGATCATCCGCAAGCGCTCGGCTCGGCACTTACCCATCCGCATATCACCACCGACTACAGCGAAGCCCTGCTCGAATTTATTACCGAGCCCTTTGCCGATGTCGAACAATTATTGGCGCAGCTGGATGATATCCATCGCTTTACTTATCACCAACTCGCCAGCAAGCGCGAGCGCCTCTGGCCCGCGAGCATGCCGTGCATCCTTGGTAGCGATGCGGGAATTCCTGTTGCGCGCTACGGCAGTTCCAATAGCGGCAAAATGAAAACCGTTTATCGCGTTGGGCTCGGTCATCGCTATGGTCGCTCCATGCAAACTATCGCCGGTATTCACTACAACTTCAGTTTGCCCGATGATTTTTGGCGTGTGCTACAAACGCAAAGTGGCAACCAACAATCGCTGCAAGATTTTAAAACCGAACGCTATTTTGGTTTGATCCGCAATTTCCGCCGCAACTTCTGGCTGCTGATTTATTTGTTCGGTGCATCACCAGCGGTTTGCTCCTGCTTTGTTAAAAATCGCGCGCACAAACTGCAGCCATTCCCCGCTGCTGAACAAACCATGTATTTGCCCTATGCGACATCCTTGCGCATGGGTGATTTGGGTTACCAAAGCGATGCGCAAAAAACGCTGGTGGTGAATTACAACAACCTGAGCGATTATTTAAAAACCCTTTGCGGTGCGATTACCCAAAGCCATCCAGCTTACGAGCAAATCGGTGTAAAAGATGTGGATGGAAATTATCAGCAACTCAACAGCAGCTTGCTGCAAATCGAAAATGAATTTTATTCGAGCATTCGCCCCAAGCGCACAACCGAACGCGGCGAAACGGCCTTGCAAGCATTGCGTTTACGCGGTGTGGAATATGTTGAAGTGCGCTGCGTGGATTTAAATCCCTACGAACCACTGGGTATCACCATCGAACAAATGCAAGTGATGGATGCATTTTTACTTTATTGTCTGCTGAGCGATAGCCCGGAAACGGATGAGCGCGAATTTTACCAAGGCCAGGAAAACCAGAAGCGTATTGTAAACAACGGGCGCGATCCGGCACTGGAGTTATTGCGCGGCGATTCATCTGTTAGCATGAAAGATTGGGCTAACGAAATTTTGCAGGGCAGTATCGCCTGCGCCGAATTGCTCGACCAAGCCAAAGGTGGCGATGCCTATCGTCATGCACTGCAACTGCAATTGGCAAAAATCAACGATGCAGAGTTAACGCCTTCTGCCCGCGTGCTGCGCGATATGACCAGCGCCAAACAAAGTTTTTACGCGCATACACTCGCACTGGCAGAACAACATCGTGCCCATTTTGCGGCTAATGAATTAGATGCAAACAGATACGCAGAATTTGTGCAAATGAGCGAGCAATCGCTACAGGCGCAACACAAATTGGAAACTAGTCAGCAGTTGGATTTTGATCAATATCTGGAAAAATATTATTCCCAGTATCGCGGCTGTAGTTGTGAAAATTAAAAGCAGTGAGAATTAATACTGAGGAATAGAGCAGTTGCCTGATTGGCAACTGCTACAGATAGACTTTTTTGAACTGCTTATTTTTGAACTACAAAATTATTAAAGAATAAATCTGACGCAGGGCCTTTCACCGGTTTTACATCTGCAACAGAAGGAAGCACTGGTCCTGAGTCAGCATGATCAGACGCAGCTTCCTCGTGTTTTGGTTCCGCTTTTTTATCGCCACCTTTCTTGTCATCTGCGCCGTGCTTGTCATCGTGATCATCAACACTGTGGCCTTCCACTTTCAGCAGCGCCTTATTGATTTCCGCCAACGCATAGACGCGCAGATACTCTTTACCTTCCGCCGTACTGATGATCTCTTCGGTCTGCGCACTGAGGATGCTGATCAGGCGATCGCGAATGAGCGGCAAATGGTGCATCACTTCAGTGGCATCGGTACCGGTTTCCGTTCGCAATGATAATTCCGCTTTGATAAAGCGTACCTTACCCGGCCCACCGTAATTCACTACCAGCGCCGGTTCGATGGCGATGTAATTCACACCTTCGGCCACTTTAGGGCCACCGCCACTAGCGAGTGCTGGCAAGGCTGCCAACCCCATCAATGCAATAAAAAATTTAACTGCCACTTTCATACTGACTCCAAACACCTGAACTTGCGCAAGATTCTGCGCTCCAACTGACGCGATAACCGCACTTGCCCCAAAGCATAGACCATTCCGCCCGATGTACGCGGGCTTTTTGCCTGAGGCAGAGGTAATCGCACAACTGGAAATCGCTGGCTCTGGTAGCAGCTTATTGCTTACCATAAGCCCCGAGAAACACCGGCCAAACACACCAACAAATTATAAGCAGTATCCATTTTTAAGGATTCACTATGATCCCCAGTGTTCGCAAAACCAATTTCCTGATCTTTATCGCCTGTACCCTGATGATGCTCGCGGCTGCTTATATGGAGCATGTGATGAAGATGATCCCATGCTCCCTGTGTATCACCCAGCGCGGTTTTGTTGTCCTCACCGGACTATTGGCGCTTGCGGCGGCGCTGCATAACCCGGCACTTACGGGCCGCCGCGTCTACGCCAGCCTCGGGATTGTGAGTGCGATCCTCGGCGCCTGCTTCGCCGGCCGCCAACTCTGGCTGCAAAGCTTGCCTGCCGATCAGGTTCCCGCCTGCGGTCCTGGCCTCTCTTATATGTTCGAGGTATTCCCCTTTATGGACGCGCTCAAGCTGCTGCTGCAGGGCGATGGCAACTGCGCCCACGTGGATAAAATCCTTGGCCTGAGCCTCGCGGCATGGACATTTATCGCGTTTATTGGCCTTGCTGGCGTGAATCTTTACCAAGTGTTGCGCAAGCGTGACAAACTGGCCTAGGTGTCTTGCCCAGATGGATGAGATGGCCTATTGTGGCAACTCAAAATCAATAGCAGTCTGTTTACGTTTTTCTGGAGCCGATGAGCGGCTCCACTGAAGACCAACTGCGCAGCACACGCATAGGATGTCCGGATGTTAGAGAATTGCAAAACCGCCAAAGAGCGCTGGGGTGGCGTCAGTGAAATTATTGACCGCTGGCTGGAAGAACGTCAGACAATGCTGGTGCAATACTGCGCATTGAGCGGACTGGACCAGGATCTTAGCGATATACAACGCGGTGAAAAGTTGCGCAGTTTCTGTCAGATTCTGGTGGATTATGTGTCAGCCGGGCATTTTGAAGTTTACGATCAACTGATCAAAGAAGGGCGTGAGTTCGACGATGCCGAGGCGCTACAAGAAGCCGGCAAGCTGTACGACACCATCGATACCACTACCGAAAAACTGCTCGACTTCAATGATAAGTATCTGGAAACCGACGACCTCAGCTCTATCAGTGCTGACTTGTCACATCTGGGTGAAGCGCTGGAAGTTCGCTTCAGTGCTGAAGATCGCCTGATCTCGGTATTGCATACCTCGCACAAAGACCTCGTTAGTTAGGACTTTGCTGCAAAGCGGGATTGATGGTATAAACCATTAAATCCCGACCATAAAAAAACCCGCATTACGCGGGTTTTTTATGGGTTGCAGTTAAGCAATCCTTATTTCTTGGCAGCCGCTTCTGGCGCTTTGATTTCCAGCAATTCAACTTCGAAAATCAAAGTTGATGATGGTGGGATTGGGCCTTGACCGCCAGCACCGTAAGCCAATTCTGATGGGATTACGATTTCCCACTTGGAACCTTGTGGCATCAATTGCAGAGCTTCAGTCCAACCTGGAATTACACCGTCCAGAGGGAAAGTAGCTGGTTGACCGTTTTTGATAGAGCTATCAAATTCAGTACCATTGATCAGCTTACCAACATAGTTAACAGTAACAGTGTCAGTTGCTTTTGGCTTGGCGCCTTTACCTTCGGTGATCACTTTGTACTGCAGACCGCTAGCAGTGGTGGTCACGCCTTCTTTCGCTTTGTTTTCGTCGAGGAACTTTTTGCCTTCAGCAATGTTGGTTTCGCTCAGCTTCTTTTGTTCTTCTTCTTGCTTAGCCATGGCTTTTTGCTGAACTTCTTGCATGATCTTTTGCATATCTTCTTCGCTGATGCGAGAAGGCTTGCCATCACGGATGTCAGTCAACGCCAATGCCAGTGAATCAGGCTCAATAGTCAGGCCGCCGTTTTGCAGGTTTTTGCCCAGGTTTTGACCAATGATGTAGTTGGCTTTTTGTTCCAAAGTAGTCAGCTTCGCGCTGTCATCAACCGGTTTTGCTTCTTCTTTACAGCCAATCAGGCCAGCAGTAGCAGCCATCAGGCCAACAACCAATAAACGTTTGTTAAACATAATGCACCTTATTAGTAATCATTGATTTGTAATCGTTGTCTGTGTGAAGCAAGCGTACCGCTCGCTTGGTCCTAGCCGACACCTTACTGCGGCGCCAAAGCAGGCGGCAATGGTATACCAACTAAAACCAAATGTGCGCGTTTTTAGCGCCAGCCTACGCGAAACACCCGACCAAAGTGTGTACTGCCCCCCATTTACTGCAGGGCGCGCAAAGTTGCCTTGCGACAGAACCGTTTCTGACTCCACCTTGGTAACAAAGTTCAGCTGCACATCTATGCTACGGGTCGATATAGATTCCAGCCATATTCCCCATCACTAAGGCATACACTTTTTGCCAAGGCACAGCTACAATTCGCCCGAAATGCAACGACACGTTTGCCGCCGACACTATTAGATTTTCCAACGCTTTTTCACACAGGTATTTTTTATGGCCGCGCCCAAAACTCCAAAAAATTCGGTTGCCGAATTGGAACAAGAAATCGCTAAACTCACTGCTGCACTGGATAAAGCACGCGCACAAGAATTAACGGCTGCGCAAAAAGCAGTAGCTGCTGAACAAAAAACGCTGGCAAGTGCCAAGAAAAAAGCAGCGGATTTGGCCGCAAAAGACAGTAAAACCCCTGCAGCTAAAGCGCGCTTGAGCCAAGCCAAAAAAGACCTGGCCGCACAAACCAAAGCGGTTGCTGGCGCACAAGCAGCGCTGGGCAAATTAAAATCAGCGCAAGCCGCAGCAAAAGAAGTTGCCAAAGCGGTTGCTGAGCAGCTCAAAGGCAAGACCAAAAAAGTTGCCAAAACTGCAAAAGTAAAACCCGCCAAAGCTGATGCTGCTGCACCAGTAGCGGCAGTCAAAAAAGAAAAAACAACTGCAAAAAAAGCGGTTAAGAAAACTGCCGCAGTTGAAAGCAAACCAGCTGTACCTACCGCAAAACCGAAAGCGGAAAAAGCGAAAGTAGAAACCAAAAAGCCAGCTGCTAAAAAAGCAGCAGTTAAGCAACCGGCAGAAACTGCAGTTGCCGCTGTAGCGCCAGCACAACCCAAAGCTGAGCCAAAAGCTGAAGTAAAAAAAACGGCGGCAAAGAAACCAGCAGTGAAAAAAGCCCCGGCGAAAAAGCCAGCCGCTAAACCTGCTGAAAAATCTGAAGTAGCTGCACCTGCACCCGTTGTTGAAGCACCGGAAGTTGTTGATGCTCCATTGCCCGGTGAAGTTCCACCTGCGATTGAAGCTCCAGTAGTGGCAGAAACCACCACAGTGGAAACGCCAAACGCCGAAACGCCAAAAGTAGAAACCAATGTGGAATCACCCGTTGCAGACAACACTCGTCTGCCATTCGATGATGACAAAGGTTCATTGAACTAAAAATTCATTGAGCGAAAAGACTTAAGTAATACCATTAAAAAAGGGCGCCCTCTGCGCCCTTTTTTAAGGCCGGAAAATGTATTTGCTATCGACTAACAATCACTGCCAAACAGCTCCAGCAACTGCGTAATTGTTGTATCTGTGACACTCAAATGATGCAAATAAAAGCGCACATTACTCCAGCCCGACGTAAAATCTATCCCGTGATCCGGATGGTCATCCCAGCTCGATACCAACGACTCCAACCATAATTGCAACTGCTTTTCGGCCAGCAACTCCGCCTGTTTGATTTGCGTGCGCACCGCTTCGATACTCGCGTCTTCCACACCAAATTCAACTTTCATCCTGCGCCGCAATTGCCGCAGGGGCACCACGTAATGCTCGTCCCAACCGCGAATACGCTTTTGCGCGCTGTGCAAACGCCCGGCATCGAGAATCAGGCCGCGAGCATCCAGCCAGGCGCACCATAACAACAGGTTGACGTTGACTCCCTGCTCGTCCTGCAATTGCAAACATTGATTGGCGACGCCGGGGCGCGCATAAAGATCGAGGGAGAACTCCCACAAACCGGAAGGATGGGTAGATGGAGCTGAGGGCATAACAAAAATCCGCTAGCAGGGGTTTGGGGCAAGTCTGCTAGAATGCGCGCCATGATTCAATTACAAAACATCTCCGTGCAACGCGGCACCAAATTTTTATTGGATGCCGCCGATCTCACCATTTATCCGGGCCAGAAAGTCGGTTTAATCGGCGCCAATGGCACCGGTAAATCCACCCTGTTCCAATTGTTGCTGGGCATATTGCACAGCGATACCGGCAGCCTCGATATCCCCAAGCAATGGCGTATCGCGCACATGGCGCAAGAGGTTGGTCATACCTCGCGCAGTGCGCTCGATTATGTGCTGGATGGCGATAGCGAATTGCGCCGTCTGGAGCAGGAAATTGCCGAGGCGAATGCCGACCCGGAACACAACGGTGAAAAACTCGCGCATCTGTATAGCGATATGGAAAACATCCATGCCTATACGGCGCCCTCGCGCGCGCAGCAATTGCTGAATGGCTTGGGATTTGCTGCGGGCGACGATAAACGTCCAGTATCGGATTTTTCCGGTGGCTGGCGAATTCGTTTGAACCTCGCGCAAGCGCTCATGTGCCCATCCGATTTATTGTTGCTCGATGAACCGACCAACCACTTGGATCTCGATGCAACCCTGTGGCTGGAAGAATGGCTCAAGCGCTATCCCGGCACCTTGATTATTATTTCGCACGACCGCGACTTTCTCGACAATATTGTCGACCGCATTGTGAATATCGAAAAACAAAAACTCGATAATTACAGCGGCAACTACTCTGCGTTTGAACGCCAGCGCGCAGAAAAGCTGGCGCAGCAGCAGGCGAGCTTTGAGAAGCAGCAAGAGCGTATTGCACACGTCGAAAGTTATATCCGCCGCTTCCGTGCACAGGCGACCAAAGCACGCCAGGCGCAGAGCCGGATTAAAGAGTTGGAGCGCATGGAAAAAATTGCGCCCGCACATATCGATTCACCGTTTAGTTTTACGTTTAAGTGTAACGACAAAATGTCGGTGCCCTT
Organism: Cellvibrio sp.; assembly: GCF_039207905.1. Lineage (GTDB taxonomy): Bacteria > Pseudomonadota > Gammaproteobacteria > Pseudomonadales > Cellvibrionaceae > Cellvibrio. Next base: position 13,120 of record NZ_JBCECX010000024.1, on the reverse strand, counting down.
GGTGCACATTGCACGCGCCGATATTGGTTACGGCAGTAAAATTATTCTCAATAAAGTCGAGCTGGCAATTCGTGCTGAAACACGCATTGGTTTGCTCGGCCCCAACGGCGCGGGTAAGTCCAGTCTGGTAAAAACACTGGCAGGTTCACTGCCACTGATTACCGGTGATCGCACTAACGGCGAACATTTTAAACTCGGTTATTTTGCCCAGCATCAATTGGAAGCCCTGGATATTAATGCCTCGGCGGCGCTTCATATCCAGCGTTTATCGCCCATGGCACGCGAACAAGAGATTCGCGATTTCCTCGGCAGTTTTGATTTCCACGGCGACCGCGCATTTGAACCTATCACTCACTTTTCCGGTGGAGAAAAAGCGCGGCTGGCGTTGGCGATTATTGCCTGGGAAAAACCCAACGTATTATTGCTCGATGAACCGACTAACCATCTCGATTTGGAAATGCGCCATGCATTAACCATGGCACTGCAAGAATTTGAAGGTGCAGTGATTGTGGTATCGCATGATCGCCATTTATTGCGCAACACTGTGAATGAATTTTTATTGGTGGCCGATGGCAAAGTCAGCGAGTTTGATGGCGACCTGGAAGATTATTACAAATGGATGCAGCAGCAAAAAACCAACGCTGCGGTAGCTGAAAAAGAAACCCTTGTTGCAAATGAGAATGACAACAAAGTTGATAAAAAAGCCCAGCGCCAACAATCAGCAGCGCAGCGCGCGCAGTTAAAGCCGCTGACTAATAAATTAAAAAGCCTCGAAACTCAACTGGAAAAACTGCAGAAGCGCTTGGGCGAAATCGAAGCCCTGCTGGGTGACAGCGCAATTTACGACGATAAAAACAAAGCCAAGCTGCAAGAGCTGATCGCTGAACAAGGCAAGCTGCAAACCCAAGTGGAAGAAGCGGAAGAAAATTGGCTGATGGTCAGTGAAGAGCTTGAAGCAGCAAGCCAATAAAATCGGAGAATTGCTTTCACCAAACAATAAAAAAGCCGGCAACAATGCCGGCTTTTTTATTACCCGAAAATTGTTAGCGCATTAGAAGTTCATGCGCAAACCAACAGCAACCTCTGATGATTCAGTGCCTACACCCGCATCACCGGTTACAGAAAGATTTGGAGCAAACCAATACGCCACACCACCACTTACGATGGTATTGCCATCAAATGCGGTGTGGTGAGCCAATTGTGCTTTACCTTCAAGGTTATGTGCGAAAAAGCCACGCACGCCCACTGCCGCGATCAAACCTGAATCGCTGTTGCCGTGATCAACAGAAGTATTTTCTGCGCTCAGGGTTCCGTAGATGCTCGAATCAGCACCGAACAATGTACGGTAACCGATACCTGCACTGTAGTTTTCTGAGCCGCAGCGGCCGCCACTCACATCGCTCAAAGAACCCACCACAAAAAAGTCACTGTTCAATGCGTAGCTACCCGCGATACGCAAACCATCCTGGCTGCAATCGGAATCGTCTATTTCCTGGTCAACATATTGCAGACTGGCGTAGTTGTAGCTGATGGCACCGCGTGCCATTACGCTTGCACTGGCAAACACACTTACCGCTGCAAGTGCATAGGTCATTTTCTTGATTGAATTTTTCATAGTATGGTCTCTCCGGTATGGTCGCTTGCTACGATGTTTAATCATCGAAATAACAGCGGTAATGTTAAAACTGAAATTCAAAAGTGATACTAGGTTGCGAGGATGAATGAATCCTGAATAAGTGATGGGTAATATTTTTGCGCGCGCATTATCTGACGAAGTTTGCGCAGGATAAGTGCGGCAGTTCTCGAATCGCTATTTGCCAACACCACGCCTCCCGCAAAATATTATCCATTCATTTTCGTTGGCAAATTTCGCACAGGACAAATACAAATGATGTGCGGAAACACACTTAGGAAAATATTTCATTGATGATTTAGTTTTCAAATTGGTTATTTATTTTTCAAAAGCGAACAAATTAAATAAATCCGTTAAAAAACGGATTTATTTATTAAGTTATGCAGTGAATTTATGTTGCAGATTTGCAAATCGATTCTGTGTATTCATTTCGCACATCATGATCACAGAAAAGCCAGATCAATAACCTATTTGCGTAATACCAGGATCATCGGCAACCGGTGTTGCATGCACATGCAATATCCGGCGGCCTTCCATATTTTTGATGCGGAAGATGTGGCCAGCGAGCGTAATTTCTTCATCGACGACCGGCACATGCTGCAGTTGCTCAAGCATTAATCCACCGAGGGTAAAATAGTCGCCATCGCCGCGATCAAGTTTAATATGCAACAGCTCTTCAAGTTGTTCGAGCGAAATACTGCCGTCGAGCATCCAACCATCATCTGCTTGAATGGCCAGCGGTTCATCGTTGGTATCGGCCAATTCACCGGCAATCGCTGCCAGCAAATCGCCGGTGGTTACCACACCTCTGATACTGCCGTATTCGTCGATCACTATCGCCAGCGGCAAGGTTTCCTGACGCAACATCTCCAGCACTTTCAGTGCGCTGGTACCTTCGGGTACAGCGAGCGGTGATAGCGCCAATTTAGCGAGATCGAGTGGTTGGTTATCGAGCGCGGCGGTTAACAAATCGCGGCTTTGCACTACACCGAGCAAATTATCCAATTCATCGCGCGCGACTAGTAATCGGGTTTGCGGCGTGGTTTTGAGGATCTCCAATAATTCTGCCGGTGTTGCGCTGGCATCGACCCAGACAATATCCGGACGCGGCGTCATCAACGATTGCACCGGGCGATCAGATAGCTGCAACACACTGCGGATCATCGTGCGCTCGCTGTGCTCAAATGCCAGCTCTTCGCTATCGGATGAGGTCATGCCCGCGATGTCGTGGCCGACTTCATCCGCATTGCTTCGTCCGCCCAATAATTTTAAAACTGCTTCGGCGGTGCGATCACGCAGTGGTCGTTCGCCGATCAAATTACGTGTGCGGTTGGAACGCGCCAATTGGTTGAACACTTCGATAAGGACCGAGAACGCAATCGCACCGTACAAATAACCTTTGGGGATCTCAAAGCCTGCGCCTTCAGCCACCAGGCTGAAACCAATCATCAGCAGGAAGCCGAGGCAGAGCATCACCACCGTTGGATGGCGATTTACAAAATCCGTCAGCGCTTTACTGGCGACGATCATGATGATCATGGCTATCACCACCGCGATCATCATGACTTCCACGTGTTCAACCATACCCACAGCGGTGATCACCGCATCGAGCGAGAAGACCGCGTCGAGCACAATAATCTGTGCAACTACCGCCCAAAATGCGGCGTGTACTTGGGTATTGCGCGGCAAATGCACCTTACCTTCAAGGCGCTCGTGGACTTCCACCGTGGCTTTGAACAGCAGGAATAGTCCGCCCAGCAACAGGATCAGATCGCGGCCGGAAAGGGATTTATCGAAGATGCTAAACAGTGGCTCGGTCAGGGTGACCAGCCAGGAAATACCCATTAACAGCAGTAAACGCATCAGGAGCGCGAGGCTCAAACCAATCACGCGCGCTTTATCGCGCTGGTGCGGGGGAAGTTTGTTGGCAAGGATCGCAATAAAGATCAGGTTGTCGATCCCCAGCACGATTTCCAGAACTATCAGGGTTAACAATCCCAGCCAAGCGCCGGGATCCGCTATCCATTCCACGATTATTTCCTCAGGATTAAATCAAACGATCAATAAGTGCGAGGGTGGTCTTGAACAAGACCCACACCAAACCGCTCAGGAATACCCAACTGGCGATGCCGATACCCAGCCCCGCCAGCACGCACACGCCGTCGCGCTCAATCAACCCGAGGGAGATAAACAGAACCCCTAGCGCTGGCAGCAGGTTGCCAAGCGGAATAGGCAGCGCCAGCAGGAACGCCAGCAGAAAACAGAACGCGCCTAACCAGCGCTCGGCATTGCCCTGGGTGAGAAAGGCGATACGCGGTTTCATCAATTTTTCGATACGCTGCAGCCAGGGTACAACCTTGGTGATCAGCTTTTGGAAGTCCGCCGTCGCCAGCGAGCTGTTAGCGATAAAGCCCGGCAGATAAACACGGTCATGACCCAGCGCCATCTGCGCTGCAACGAATAGCATCGGCAGGCCGGTAATGGTCGAAACGCCGGGAATGCCAAGGATAGGTAAGGAGTTGGGCAGGGCGAAAATCAGCAGGATAAAACCGAACGAGCGCTGCCCCAAGGATTCGGTGATGTCGCGCACCCGCACCCGTTCGGCGCTAAAGTTTGCGGCAAAAGCCAATAACAAGGAGGATAAACTGGCACTAGAATGACGCTGGGCAGGAAGTCCAGGGTCGGGTTCAGACAAAGGCATTGAGAAACCAGATGTTATAAAGATGGCTGGATTCTACTGTAGTCCGGATGACAATGCCTAGCGCGCCGGTCGCTGGTTGCGAAACTTTACGCTTTTTAAACCCGCAAAACCCCTAAGATTCACCATGGTTCCGCCATTCACAGAGGCAATGCAGTGCAAATCCGTTTTATCGATTCAATCCGCCAGATAGATGCCGCGCAGTGGAATCGCCTCTGCCCGTCGGACTACCCGTTTATCCGCCACGAATTTTTGGCAGCACTGGAAGATACCGGGTGCACCACTGCAGCAACTGGCTGGCAGGTGCGGCATTTATTGGTGAGCGAGGGCGAACAACTTATTGCGGCTATGCCCGGCTATATCAAAACGCACTCCTATGGTGAGTATGTGTTTGACTGGAGCTGGGCCGATGCTTATCGCCGCTACGGTTTTAACTACTATCCGAAATGGATTAATGCAATTCCGTTTACGCCGTGCACTGGCCCGCGTTTATTGTGCACCGCCGAATATCACACACCGACTTTGATTGAAAATATCAGCAATTCGCTAACGGCCTTGTGCGAAGAACAAAGGCTATCAGGCTGGCATTGTTTATTTCCTGACGGTGACCTGAGCGTACAATTACGTGAACAGAAAATTCCGCAGCGCATCGGCTGCCAGTTTCATTGGTTTAATCGCGACTATAAAAACTTCGCCGATTTCCTCGCACAGATGAGTTCACGCAAACGCAAAAATATTGCGAAAGAGCGACGTCAGGTACAAGAACAAGGCTTCAGCTTTGAAACAAAAACCGGAACAAATTTAAGCACCGCTGATTGGGAATTGTTTTACGCGCTCTACCGCAATACCTATTTAAAACGCAGCGGTCACAAAGGCTATTTGTCAGAGGCGTTTTTCCAGCAACTCGGCGCGAGCATGAGTGAAAACCTGGTGATGATCTGCGCGCGCAAGACCGATGATATTCACGCGAGCGAGGTTGTTGCGGCCTCTTTATTTTTGCGCGACAGCACAACAATTTACGGGCGTTACTGGGGCTGCTTTGAGGAGTACCAATTCCTGCATTTTGAAACTTGTTACTATCAGGGAATTGATTACGCTATCGCTAACCAACTGCAACGTTTTGATGGTGGCGCACAGGGCGAACATAAAATTGCGCGCGGCTTTGAGCCAGTGATTACCTGTTCCAATCACTGGATTCAGGAACCCGGTTTTCGCGCAGCGATTGAAAATTTTATCGAAACTGAAGCAGCCTCCATTCAGGCCTACGCAGAGGATGCCCGCGCCCACTTACCCTTCAAACAAACCGATACCGAATAATCCGCCCCAAAAAAATGGCGCAACCAGTGCGCCATTGTTTACAGTTTGCCGATAACTACACTTTAAAACTATCGATTTGTTTTTTCAGTTCGCCGGTTTCGTTAATCAACTGGCTACCACTGTGATTGACGATCTGCGCGTTCTCTACCACATTTTCAGACAAGCCGTGAATCGCGGTAATATTTTTACTCACCTCATTGGCCACCGAACTTTGCTGATGCGATGCAGTGGCAATTTGATGATTCATATCGTTAATGATGCCGATATTTGCACGGATCTTATCGAGCGCACCACCTACTTTTGAAGCAGTATCAATCGTTTCACGTGCCGATGCGGTACTGGTATTCATCGCTTGATGCGCTTCATCGGCCGCACGCTGCAGTTGCACGATAATCGACTCAATTTCTTCCGTTGATGAACGGGTTTTTTGCGCGAGTGAACGCACTTCGTCAGCCACTACCGCAAAACCGCGCCCTTGTTCACCGGCACGCGCGGCTTCAATCGCCGCGTTCAATGCGAGCAGGTTAGTTTGTTCAGCGATAGTGCGGATCACTTCCATTACCGAGCCGATATTGACTGAATTATTTTTCAGCACCTGAATTTTTTGCGCAGTGGATTCAATTTGCCCGGTGAGGCGATTTACGTTTTCAAGCGAAAGATTAACGATAGTGTTGCCTTCTTCGGCAAGAATACTGGTAGCGTTAGTGCGCTCGGCAGTATCACCGGCGTGACGCGCAATTTCCGTCGCCGATGCGGACAACTCTTCTACCGCCGTCGCCACCAATTCAATTTCGCGCAATTGTTGTGAAGTGGAATTCACTGTGCTTTCGGTGGCGCTACTCATCTTATTGACGTTGACACGCACCTTGTCATTCACTTGCACCACATTGCGAATAATATCGGCGATATGTTCCATCACCAGATTAAAGTTATGCGCGAGTGCGGCGATTTCATTTTTACTGGCAGTTGGCAAACGACGGGTTAAATCTCCACCCCCACCAGCAATAGTCGCAAGTGAACGAGTTACTTCATCGACCGGCGCCAACACCAAACTGCGAATCAAAATATAAACAGTAATCAAACTTGCCGCCAAAAGGGCGAGCACCGTCAACGCACTGGTTTCAACCTGCGAGCTAAGCGTATCGCTCAACTCTTGCGTGGAAAAACTGATGTCATAACTGCCAATCGTGCTGCCGTTATACACAATCGGAATGTCTTTGCGCGTGATCTGATTTTCACTGCGATCATCGTCTGTTGCCTGCGCTAGCGATTGGCCGCGATGGTCAACCACATTGACCGAAGTAACCAGTGATGTATTGACGAGGGATTTTGCGATAGCTTCGACCTGTTGGAAATCGTAAGCAAATACTGCCTCCAGAATTGAGCTGTTAGTCAGCGCGATCATCGCCGAGGTTTCGGCCTCCAGCTTTTTTTGCTGATCGCTTGCAGCAACACGATAATTAATAAACATCACGATTACGGCGATAGCCACCATGGCTGCAAACAGCACCGCCATCAATTTGGTGAGCAAAGATTTTTGTACCATGGTTCCCCCGAATAGATTCGGCTATTAGAGTTATTGGGATGTCGCTTGTTATTGGCGGCAGGCCAGCATCAATCTTGACGCGACTCGGTCATCATCTGATGCGAGGGAAGGCATGCCTTTTTTCGGTATACAGACAGAGTTATAAGTGAGCTGTAGTAGTGGACCTGTGGCTTGATCGGGCTTGCCACTGGCTGTTTGTATACCAGTTAGCAGAGTATAGACACAGCTTTTCAAAGCTGCCTTAGCGGGAAAAGAAGATCTAAAAAGATGTTTTTGATGCCGAAAAGAATCTAGAAAGTTATATCAGCGGGATATAAAAAAGGCGGGAGCAAAGAAGGAAATATCAAACAGCGGGCGCGATTGCCCGCTGCCTGTTAACACTGACTGGACTTAATCGTCACCATCACCGTCTGGATCGTTACCACCCGCCATACCCAACTCTTTGAGTTTGCGCGTCAGGGTGTTGCGCCCCCAGCCGAGCAAGTTAGCGGCATCGCGTTTACGGCCAGCGGTGTATTTCAATGCAGTTTCGATCAACGCGCGCTCGAAAGTCGGCACCGCCTCGCTCAGTAACTGGTGTTGACCGCGGGTCAGCGCCTGATCAGCCCAATGGCGCAGGGCTTTTTCCCAATCATCCGCCGGGGTGCTGGTCTCTTTGTTTTCGAGCAGCTCGGGCGGCAAATCTTCAATATGCACTTCGCGCCCGGACGCCATCACCGTGATCCAGCGACAGGTGTTTTCCAACTGACGCACGTTACCCGGCCATTGCAAGGTGCAGAAATACTCTTCGGTTTCCGGCAGCAACACTTTTGGATCGACGTTCAATTCAGTCGCCGCTTTATGCAGGAAGAAGCGCGCCAGCTTGGGGATATCCTCGCGGCGGTTAGCCAGCTTGGGGATATGGATACGGATGACGTTCAGACGATGGAACAAGTCCTCGCGGAAGCGGTTATCCGCCACCAGGGTTTCCAGGTTTTGGTGAGTAGCGGCGATGATACGCACATCCACTTTCACTGGTGTATGACCGCCCACGCGATAAAACTCGCCGTCGGCCAATACGCGCAGCAGACGGGTTTGAGTCTCGGCCGGCATATCGCCGATTTCATCGAGAAACAATGAGCCGCCGTTAGCTTGCTCAAAACGCCCCTGGCGCTGTGCCGCCGCACCGGTAAAGGCGCCTTTTTCGTGACCGAAAAGTTCAGACTCCATCAGATCTTTAGGAATGGCCGCCATGTTCAGCGCGATAAACGGCTCGTTGCGGCGCGGACTGTGGCGGTGCAGCGCACGCGCCACCAGTTCTTTACCGGTTCCCGACTGACCGTTGATCAGCACGGTGATATTGGATTGCGACAAACGGCCAATCGCGCGAAACACCTCTTGCATCGCCGGTGCTTCACCGATGATTTCCGTATTGGTGTCCAGACTGTTTTCTGGCGCGTGCTCGCTTTTTTGTTCCTGCGCGTGGGCAAGCGCGCGCTGGGTTACGGCGACGGCGTCATCCACATCAAAAGGCTTGGGCAGATACTCAAATGCACCGCCTTGGTAGGCCGCTACGGCACTGTCCAGATCGGAATGCGCCGTCATAATGATGATCGGGATTTGCGGATGCGTGCTGTGCAGGTTGCCGAGCAAGGTCAGGCCATCGGTACCCGGCATACGAATGTCGCTGATGATCGCATCGGGCGTATCGCGGTTGAGCTGGCTCATGGCACTGTCGCCCGAGTCAAACACGCGGGTTTCAATATTCGCGCCTTGCAGGGCCTTTTCCAGCACCCAGCGGATCGACCGATCATCGTCAATAATCCAGACTTTATTAGACTTCTGCATGTTGTGCTTCCATTGGTAAGTAGAGCGAGAAGCGGGTTTTGCCCGGCTCGCTTTGGCACTCGATGAGGCCATGGTGTTGATGGATAAGGTGTTGTGAAATGGTCAAGCCCAGACCCGTGCCTTCAGCGCGACCGGAGATCATCGGGTAAAAAATGTTTTCGATCATATCGGCCGGAATACCGGGGCCGTTGTCGATAATGTCGATACGGCAGATCAGCGCGTGGTGCTTGCGGCCAATGGTGTACTGGCGTTGGATACGCGTGCGCAGTTGGATCACACCATTGAGGACATTCGCCTCCACCAGCGCCTGCATGGCGTTGCGTACGATGTTCAGCAGTGCCTGGATCAGCATCTCTTTATCGCCTTGCATCGGCGGAATACTTGGGTCGTAGTCGCGCACGATCTTGATCGCATCGCTACTTTCGGCCTTGATGATATTGGCGACGCGCTCAATCGCCTCGTGGATATTGAGCGATTGCCATTTGGGCAACTGGTTGGGGCCAAGCATGCGATCAACCAGATTACGCAGGCGATCCGCCTCATCGATGATGATATTGGTGTATTCAGTCAAGCCGGAATGAGGCAGCTCACGCGCCAACAATTGCGCCGCACCGCGAATTCCGCCAAGGGGATTTTTGATCTCATGCGCCATACCACGCACCAGATTGCGCGTGGTTTCATGGGAGGTAGTGAGCATTTCTTCACGGCTGATCCGCAGCAGGCGATCAATCGGCTGGATCTCGATAATCAAACCATCGTGATTGCCAAAGGGGGTTACGGTGTAATCGACTGTGATCGAACCACCGCTGAGTAAACGCCACTCAGCATGGCGCTTGGTGTAATGATTGGCCTGCGCCGCCGCGATCTTCAGCTGGCGGTCAGTCTCATCGGATTCATAGAAAAAATAGGTGATAGGTTCGCCGGTATTGCTCTCGCAGCTCATGGCGAGCAGCGCTTCAGCAGCAGGATTCATATGGCAGAGCAGAAGATCGGTATCCACCAAAATAATGGCGGTACTTAAGCTATCCAGTATGGGTTTGTAGATATCGCGCGGACTCACCAGCTACTGCTCTCCTGAACGCCTCGACAATGGGCATGGAGGCTCCTGCAAAAACCAAACCAAGTGAGGAATTGGCCTAATTCTGCGGGTTTAGCGGCAGTGAGCGTCCATTTTAGGGCTTTTCAGGAAAACTATAGCACCAAAATGGTGCGATCATTTTGGCTTGGGCTTTGGAAGGGCATTGGTTTTAATATTTGGGCGAATAACGTTCACGATTACGGGCGCTGAAGTGCCCAATGATTGACCATTCTGGTCGATTGCCTCAACCACCAATGTATGGGTGCCGCGCGGGACATCTTTGACGATGATATTGCCCATTGTGGTCTCTTCCAGCATTTCGCCATTCATAAAGAAAACCAGCAAATGCCCTTGTTGTAGACCAGGGTTCACGGTGACGGCAATACCCAAATCGCGCTGCCCCACGGGAATACTCACGTCGTTACGCGGGCTGATAATGTCAATTTTATAGTTGAGCGCAGCGGGCTGCGATTGAACGGAATCCACCGGTGAAGATTGGGGCAAAGGCTGCGCCCCGGGCACAGTATTAATTTCGCGCAGCTGCAACTTTTCGGCATTTTCCGTTTTAGGTTTGTCGGTATAAACCGTACGCCCGTCCTTATCGACAGTTTTGTATACATCTGCAGCCACCCAAGGGGCGATCAATACCAGACACAATAAAAAGATGCGCATAACCCTATCCTCACGATGCTCTTGCCCAAGAGTAGCCTTACCGTGGACAAAGAAAAAGCCCGCAAAGTTTCCTCTGCGGGCTTTTTCTGAAATGTTTCGCAGTTTTGCCGGCGAACCGGCAAAACCAGACTCATTACACGCTGCTCTTAAACACTGTAGTAGAGTTCGAATTCTACTGGGTGCGGAGTCATGTTGATGCGTTGGATTTCTTGCTTCTTCAGGTCGATGTAAGCATCGATGAAGTCTTTAGAGAATACGCCGCCAGCCAACAGGAACTCGTGGTCAGCTTCCAGAGATGCCAAAGCTTCTTCCAGAGATGAACACACTTGTGGGATTTCTGCTTCTTCTTCCGGCTCCAGATCGTACAGATCTTTGGTCGCTGCTTCGCCCGGATGGATCTTGTTCAGAACACCGTCGATACCGGCCATCAGCAATGAAGCGAAGCACAGGTATGGGTTAGCAGTTGGATCAGGGAAACGGGTTTCAATACGCTTGGCTTTCTCACCAACAGTGTAAGGAATACGGATAGACGCTGAACGGTTACGTGCAGAGTAAGCCAGCATTACTGGAGCTTCGAAGCCTGGAACCAAACGCTTGTATGAGTTGGTAGAAGCGTTACAGAAAGCGTTCAGTGCTTTAGCGTGCTTGATGATACCGCCAACGTAGTACAGAGCGGTTTCAGACAGACCAGCGTAAGCGTCGCCAGCAAATTGGTTTTTGCCGTTCTTGGAGAAAGACTGGTGAACGTGCATACCTGAACCGTTATCACCGATCAAAGGCTTCGGCATAAAGGTAGCGGTTTTACCGTACTGGTGAGCAACGTTGTGTACGCAGTACTTGAGGATCTGTACTTCGTCCGCTTTCTTAACCAGAGTGTTAGCGCCTACGCCGATTTCACATTGGCCAGCGTTAGCAACTTCGTGGTGATGAATTTCGATTTCCAGACCCATCGCTTCCATCGCGTTACACATAGCGCCACGGATGTCGTGCAGAGAGTCGATTGGAGCAACTGGGAAGTAACCGCCTTTTACGCGTGGAGCGTGGCCGTGTTTACCTTCGATGTCGTCACCTGATTGCCATGCAGCTTCTTCAGATTTGATCTTGTAGAAAGCGCCGCCCATACCTGAGTGGAAGTGAACGCTGTCGAAGATGAAGAATTCTGGCTCTGGACCAAACAGAGCTACGTCGCCCAGACCAGTTGATTTCAGATACTCTTCAGCGCGCAGGCCGATAGAACGTGGGTCGCGGTCGTAACCTTGCATAGTTGCAGGCTCAACGATGTTACAACGAACGTTGATGGTAGCTTCGTCGTAGAAAGGATCCAGAACGGCAGTTGAATCGTCTGGCATCAGGATCATGTCTGAGTCGTTAATACCTTTCCAGCCAGCGATAGAAGAACCGTCGAACATCTTGCCATCAACGAAGAAGCTATCGTTAACAACGCTTGATGGGAAAGTCACGTGCTGCTCTTTACCTTTGAAATCGGTGAAGCGCAAATCAATCCAGCGAGCTTCGTGTTCTTTGATCAGGTCTAAAGTCTTAGACATTGAATGCCTCCAAGTTGTAATAGCCCGAAGGCTACGATTATGAAAAATTGTTATTGCGCTGATAAACAATCCTGAAGGACGGTCTACCGAAAAATTTTCCCCACTTCATCCGGGCTCGCGACTCATTTCGGTGAGCGGGGCAAGACTAGGGTGTCAGAAAAGGGGCAAAATATATGCCATTTAAAATAAATAGCAACACACCAGTAAAAATAAGGCTTTCCAGCAATAAGGCGGATCAAGATTTAGCGCGATTGCACCAAATAAATGCACTAAATTTTAAAATTGCACCATTAATGAACATTATTTGTCACTTCAATCTCGCTACTTTGGCTGCCCTGCAAAGCGAGCGCTAGTGTGCCAGTTGCGTGCGCCAAATTGCATCATTTTTTGCTTCTATCAGCCTCCATTTACATAAGACTTCATCGCCACTCCTCTGGTATAGGGTTTTGGCTAAATACCCTATAGTGAATATCTATAAAGTTTGGTTCGAGTGGCGCACAAAATCGCTGTAGCCTGCGCCGCGCAGCTATATCGGCGCACATAAAAATACACAAAACCTATAAGAACCAAGGGCTTCCTAAAATGCACATGACAACAACAGAAATCTTCCTGATCGCGATGGTGATCATTTTCACGGTTCCCTACCTGATCTGGCGCCTCGGCCGCACTGATTACTGGGCACCGCTCGTAGTAGTACAAATCATTATGGGGATTGTGCTCGGCCCAGGCGTGCTGGGAAATGCGTTCCCCGAGTACTACACCTTTGTGTTTAACCCCGATGTCATCAAGTCGCTCAACGGTA
>NZ_JBCECX010000023.1:0-72652 GCF_039207905.1 Cellvibrio sp. | reverse complement strand
AGCAAATTGCAGTGGATCACCGGCCTCTTCTACTTTGAAGAAAACAACAATATGCAGGGCGGCATGACCCACTCGATGATGTTTGGCGAGTACTGGAATCAGCCCGACCGCACCCTCGAATCCAAAGCGGCCTTTGCGCAGGGTACTTATGACCTGACTGATGATCTCGCGCTGACTGTGGGCTATCGCTATACCGAAGATATGAAAGAAGACGTGGGCGGACGCGGCGCGCAGTGCTGGGATTGGCATCCGAACCAAGACGATGCATCCGCGAACGGTGGTAAATGCTTCCCGGCATGGGATCACGGCGCCTTTAATTCGCTGCCGAAAGATTACTTCACCAACGCAGCCATCTATCGCACCAACGCCAATAACGACAACCACGGCGAGTGGGATTACCAAAACTATCGCCTCGGTTTGGATTACGACATCAACGAAAACACCATGGTGTTTGGCTATGTCGCCAACGGCAATAAAGGCGGCGGTATCGGCGATGTAATCGTGCAAACCAAACAAGATCCGCTCACCGCTGAATATGTATTGGATGAAAACGGCAACGCGGTTATCGAAAAACGCTGGCAATTAACCTATGACGAAGAAGAAGTCGTGACTTGGGAAACCGGTGTTAAAACTGACTTGTTCGACAACTCCCTGCGTTTGACCGCGACCCTGTTCTACAGCGAATACACCGACATGCAGGTGAGCAACGTCAAGCCATTGTTCGTGACTTACGCTAAAGAGAAAGACCCACAAACCGGCGTTGAGACCGGCAAGATCACCAGCAACGCGGCTTACTCGACCGTGACCGATAACATCGGCAAGGCACAGATCAAAGGCCTCGAATTTGAATTCGATTGGGCGATGACCAGCAACGATCGCGTGCGCGGCCATTTCACCTGGTTGGATACCGAAATCGTGAGCGACTTTGTGCAGCAGTGGGCGTTTGCTGCAACCGACTTGTACAAGATCGACCAGGCGGCATCGGTTGATCCAACCAACACCCTGATCCGCGCCAACCTCAAAGGCAATGAGCTGCCCTCATCGCCCAAGTTCTCGATCAACCTCAACTACAGCCATGACTTTAACTTCAGTGGCGGTGCGTTAATACAGCCATGGGTAGGCGTGAACTGGCGCGATGACAGCTACTACAGCTACTTCAACGTAGATAAACATACCGAGAAGTTTGTGACCGATACACCGGAAGCCTTTAGCGATACCCGCCCGGCGGTGACCTACGTGAATTTGGGGCTCAAATACGTAGCGCCGGATGACAAGTGGAACCTGGAAGCCTTCGTCAATAACGCAACTGACGAGGTGGATTTCTACTGGGCCAGCGGCGGCGATGGCTTGATTAAAGGGCCGGTGTCCATGCCACGTTTTTACGGCATACGCGCCAACTACAACTTTTAATCGATAAGGTTTTGTTGAGTGTCAAAACCCCATTTTTTAATGGGGCTCTCCCTGGGTGCAAGGAAAGTCAGTCATAGCGGAGGTAGCATTTTTTGATGCCTGTTACCAAAGCCTTTTCTTGCAGCCTTTTGTCGCCCCGTGCTTGCACGGGGCATTTTTGATCAACCGTTCGAGCAAATCCGCTTCCCAGTTTAGGCCAAACACAAACTGAAGCGGTTCGAGTAAATTTAAACGGGCGCTAGCCTTAATCAAGTCATTCAGGATTCTTGCGGCAAAGGTGGCAACCTTATCAACCTGCCTCAAACAATAAGCATCAACACAATAAATAGAGAACCCGCTATGACTAAATCCATTAGGAAAATTTCGTTTATTAATTTAAAAACCAGTCTGCTTAGCACCTGTATCCTCGGGCTTGTCGCCTGCGGTGGCGGCAGTGACCATGGGGTCCGCGCCTCCACGAATACGCCAAGTTCAACCCCGGCGGTCTCATCATCGTCATCTTCCTCGTCAGTTGCACCTGTTGCGGTCTGTAACCCGGTAACGACTGGTACTGAAGGCCTGACCATGCTAAAGACCGATGGCGCCAAGTGGGTGAAGAGCAACGGCGACCAGGTTTGCCTCAAAGGTACCAACCTGGGTAACTGGTTAGTGCAAGAGTTTTGGATGATGGGCCAAGGTGGCAATGGCGTACACGACCAATGCACCCTCGAAGCAAAACTCACCGAGCGTTTTGGCTATTCTGAAAAAGAACGCTTGATCAAATTATTCCGCGACAACTGGATCAAAGAACGCGATTTCGACCAGCTAAAAGCGTTCGGATTTAATGTCATACGCCTGCCAATCCTGTGGAGCGTGATCGAGGACGAAAAAAATCCTCGAACCCTGCGTGCCGATGCATGGCATTACATTGATTGGACGATTGCCGAAGCAAAAAAACGCGGCATGTATGTGATCCTCGATTTACACGGCGCCCTCGGTGGCCAAACGCCTAACGACCACACCGGTTGCTCCGGCCAAAACCAATACTGGACCAATGCCGAATACCAGGACCGCACCAAGTGGTTATGGGAACAAATCGCCACCAAATACAAAGACGAACCTGCCGTTGCCGCTTATGACCCGCTCAACGAGCCATGGGGTTCAACTGCTGAAGATATGGCGGTACGCGTCAACGAACTCTACGACACCATCCGCAAGATCGATGACAAACACATCATCATGCTGCACAGCCATTATGGCAGTATCGATGTGTACGGCGATCCGGCAACAACTGGTAAAACCAACGTTGCATTCCAGCTTCACCCTTACCCCGGCCTGTTTGGTGATCGCCCTAGCGACACCCACTTCGATATCCATCGCGATTGGCTCAAGTGTGGCAACGACGGTAAAGGCGGTGTATGCGATTGGAACAAGCGCTTAACCACACTTAAAACCCCGATGCTGATGGGCGAATTCCAACCATGGCAAGGTGCGGGCGCAGGTGTAGATGACTTGGGCGGCAAAATCGGCGGCGCTACCTACGACATCTTCGCCTCCTACGGTTGGGCATCGACCAGCTGGTCGTACAAACTCGTTACCGTTGCTGGCGGACAAGGCAAAGGCACCTGGGGCATGGTGACCAATGAAGTTAATACCAACCTCGATACCGGTGTCGGCCTGATCACCAAAGCCAGCACTTGGGATTGCAACAACTGGGATTCCACTTTCGCTAATGCGTGCGCCAAAAAAGCCACCACCATTACCGCGGGCGGAACCGGCGATAAGACTTACTATCTGGTGATTAAGGTAGGCGCAAACGGCGGCGCTAACCCGGATGTGACTCTCGATAGCATCAGCCTGAAAAATGCTACTACCAACGAAGAACTGTTGGCTAACAGCAACTTCGGAGCAAGCGGCGGCTGGTCGGAATTGGCCATCAGCGGTTCACTCGCGTTCAACTACAACAGCCTTGATGCAACCAAAGCACCCACTGGTAGCAACGGTCCGGTATTGCACATCACCCGCCCTGCCGGTGTAGATGGTGAAATCAACGGTGCGATTTACCAACAAATCACCCTGAAAGGCGGCCAAACCTACAACTTCAGCGGTGTATTCAAAGGCAATAGCAGCGTAAATACCTGGGCAGAAATCTACTTGATCGAAGACGCTCCGGTTGCAGGTAAAGATGTAGTGGATAACGCCGGCAAAGTGGATTTCACCACCGCACCAGTTGCAGCTATCGAAACCCTGTTCAAGAGCTACGGTGAAGTGGGTTATGACGTGAACGCCGGTCTGGCCAAATGGCTGGTCACTGACGAACACAACAATGTGTTCGATTATCCGATTCGCCCCGCTAACGTGAAACTGGTTCAAACCGGTAACAGCGTTGCACTGACTTGGGATGCAATCGCGGGTAACGGCATTACCTACAACGTCTATCGCTCCAACCTGGCTGGTAACAAAGGCGCCTTGGTGGCAGAAGGCCTGACTGCACTGACCTTTAACGATTCCGGTTTAAATGCGGAAGAGACCTACTACTACTCGATCGCTGCTAAAAACAGCATCGCCGAGGGTTACACCAGCGAACAAGTCAACACCCCACTGATGTATCAACCTGTGCCAGCCAAAATCGAAGCCGAGAAATTCACGGCGATGAGCGGTGTGCAAACGGAAAACAGCGGTGATACCGGCGGCGGCCTCAATGTCGGTCATTTCGAATCGGGCGATTTCATTGAGTTCAAAATCAAAGCGGAAACCGCGGGTAATTACGTCATCGATTATCGCCTTGCAAGCCAACCCGGCAGCACCGGTTTTGAAGCGCTAATTGACGGCGTGGTGGTTGATACCCAAACCCTGGCAGCGACCGGCGGTTGGCAAACCTACATCACCCAAACTGGCGCCAGCTTTGCATTGACTGAAGGCAACCACACCTTGCGTTTACGCTCTGTTGGTAAGGAATGGAACCTCAACTGGATCGAAATTAAAAAGCAGTAAAACCTGATGAGATGCCCGCAGCTGCGGGCATCTCATTTTTGTAATTTACCCAAAAACAAGAGAACGCACTTATGAATGCACCAGTGAAACATCGACATCTGAAAAAACTTTTGATCGCGCTCGCGATTGCAAGCCCAAGCCTTGGCCTGCACGCAGCGGAAAGCACACCTGCCGCTAAAACACTGAGTGTTTACACCACTGCGAAAGATACTGACAAACGCCTGAGCCTGACCGATACACTCACGCTGAAGCCTGGAACACAACATCCGGAAACAGACATCGCTATTTACGTAAACCCGCAAAAAACCTACCAAACCTTTTTGGGAATTGGCGGTGCGATTACCGATGCAAGTGCTGAGACTTTTGCCAAATTAAACAGCAAGAAAAAAGCAGAATTTTTACAAGCCTACTACGACAAAGAAAAAGGTATCGGCTACAGCCTGCTGCGCACCACTATCCACAGCTCGGATTTCAGCAGCGGCAGCTACACCTACATCAAAGAAGGCGATAAAGAATTAAAAACCTTTGACATTAAACACGATAGAAAATATCGCCTGCCAATGTTGAAAGCCGCGATCAAAGCCGCCGGCGGAAAAATTCCTACTTACGCAAGCCCTTGGAGTGCGCCTGCGTTTATGAAAGACACCAACCAAATGTTGCGCGGTGGAAAATTATTGCCTGAGTACAACAATGCCTGGGCAACTTACTACACCAAATTTATTAAAGCCTACGAAAAAGAAGGCATCCCGATTTGGGCGATCACCGTCCAAAACGAACCTATGGCAAAACAAACCTGGGAGTCGATGATTTTCACTGCGGAAGAAGAGCGTGATTTCCTCAAAAACCATCTCGGTCCGGTGATGCAAAAAGAAGGATTGGGCGATAAAAAAATTATCGTATGGGATCACAACCGCGATTTGATCGTACAGCGCGTCAACACCATCATGAGCGATCCTGAAGCAGCAAAATACGTATGGGGTGTCGGCTTCCACTGGTATGAAACTTGGGCAGGAGGTCAACCAATGTATAAAAACGTTGCCGAAGTTAACGCTACTTATCCAAACCTGAATTTGATGGTGACTGAAGCATCAGTAGAAAAATTCAATGCCGACCGTTTCCTCCACTGGCCAAACGCAGAACGCTACGGCGATTCATTGATTAACGATTTCAACTCAGGTGCAGTAGCCTGGACCGACTGGAATATCCTGCTCGACAAAACCGGCGGCCCGAACCACGTTGGCAACTTCTGCTTCTCACCAATCCATGAAAAAGACGGCGAATTGATTTACACCCCGGCCTACTACTACCTCGGCCATTTCTCCAAATTTATTCGTCCGGACGCAAAACGTGTAAGCGCTGTAGCCAGCCGCAGCACCTTGCAAACCACATCGTTTATCAATGCTGACAATAAACTTGCCACCGTTGTAATGAACGGCACCGATGCCGCTGTTGACTACCGCATCTACATCGGCACCCAAGAAACCAAAGTCACCATCCCTGCACATGCATTGCAGACTTTGGTTTATTGATTTAAACGGTAAGAGTAAAAAAAGATCAGGGATGGTATTCGGTCAAAACTAAAATAACCCGCTTCGGCGGGTTTTTTATTAGTAATATCACTAGAACAAAGGAGTTTGAGCTTAAAGTTATCCAACGGTTCTAGATTGTTTACTGAAGGATTCATTTTATTACCTATTGTATCTGAAGTTAGTCGCGCTCAAATTTCCATGAGTTCAACACTTCAATACACTTAGGCTCCAAGTCTGGCCATACATTGATTATTCGCTCAAAACAATTTTCAAATGCTGCAACATTATCAAAATGAAAAGTTTCTGACATATATAAGGCCACCTCCACCTTTCGCCTATCATCAGAAAAAAGCCACTCAAACTTAAAAGACTCTATTTCACGTCCGTTATCATCCATACACCAAATTAATCTATCAAATACATCAGCCAGTGAGGCTGCTGGCAGCCCCACGACACTTCTATCAAGCAAAAAAGCCATAACCTCAGCAATATTCATCGTAGACTCTTCACTAAAATGTAGTCAAAAAAAATGGCTTTTGAAAAAATGGCTATGTAGCAGCCAGAAAATTAACCATCATTTTTTATAATTGAATTTATTTCTTTGTCGCAAAAACCTTATCCAGGAACTGAATAATATCGTTCAATGGATCAACCGCATCGCGATCAAAGCAGACCTTTAAAAATTCATTGCAGCCATTATCGAGGAATGCGTGATTGCGGCCTTCGTAAATTTTAAATTCAACTGCTTGGCCTGCAGCTTTCATTGCATCGACATATTGCTGTGCGGCAGCTGGTGGGGTTGTGGTGTCGGTGCTGCCTACGTGAACATATTGCGGAGCTAATTTGTAATCAGTTGCTTGCGGGATATTATAAATGGGCGATACGGCTTTATAAAAATCAGGATTCTTTTCTACTGAAACCTTATCGCCAAAAATACCGCGCGCTTTTGCTTGAGCAAGTTGCCAAAAAATATTGTTAGGCGATTCAAAACCACCTTGTGCTGCTTTGTATAAATCAAATGCACCGTAACTGATAACCGCTGCCTGTATTTTCAGACCATCTTCTTTTGCTACTTTTTCTGCAGATTTGTCTTTAGGTAAATAGGTTGGTTTAAAACCAAGAGTTTTACCGCTGAAACCGTCACTTTCCAAATTACGGCCAGCCAAGGCAACCATCGCGGTTAATTGACCACCGGCACTATCGCCAGTCACCGCAATACGTTTTGGATCTCCTTTGTATTTTGCGATATTGTCTTTTACCCACAACACACCACCCAGAGCATCTTCCACAATTTGGTTGAGATGCGTAGTGTTGTTATTGTCCGGCAGTAAACGATAGTTCACATTCACTACAACATATTCGCCGTGGCTGGCGACATATTCAGACATGGAATTCATAATCGAATTATTGTTAATCAACCAACCGCCGCCGTGATAAATCACCAAGACCGGATAATTCTTTTTACCGGTCTGCGGTACATAAATATCCAGGGTAAGCGGAATATTTTCAGGCGCAGCCCATTGGATAGCTTTATGCGCTTCAAATTTATGGCCGGCGCTGGCGCTGGCGCTGGCTGCAAGCACAAGCGCGAAGGCTGCAACGGCGATATTCGACAATAATTTCAAGAAGTGTTTATTAGTATTCATACTCTCATTCTCCAAAGATCTATTGCTGTAGAACGCTTTTTATGGGTATTTTGTTTCAATAAATGGATGTTGGACAAAACAAGTCTAGAGCGGCAATCAAATCACGTCAGTTGCCTTTTGTCATGAAAGCAATTGGCAACCAGTGTTAATAAGGGTAAATACATAAATTTAGATAGCACCCGGAGTGCTTCACGTTTTATTGTTATGCCTTATCGTTACGCTTTCTTATCACCCTCCCCGAACCTCAAAGGAAAATAACCATGAACAAACTCTTCGTACTCGGAGCGGCAATACTTCTACAAGGCTGCAGCAGTGTGGTCGAGCACACAGCAACCCCCAAACTGACTGATGCCGACAAAAAGAAATTGGTCGCTATCACCCAGAGCTTGCCTGCCGAGCACCAAGCCCGTTATGTGGCCCGCCATCCCGTTGAAACACTAGAATTTTTTGGCATAAAACCGGGCGACACCGTAGTTGAAGCATTACCCGGCGAAGGTTGGTATTCAAAAATATTGCTGCCTTATTTGGGCACTGACGGAAAATTAGTTGCGGTGGACTACAGTGTCGCTATGTGGCCGCTGTTTGGTGGATTCGCAACGCCGGAATTTATTGCACAGCGTAAAGCCTGGCCCGCACAATTTGCAGTCGATGCAAAAACCTGGGGCGGCCCCAATGGTGCAAAAGGTGAAGCTTATACGTTTGCCGATTTACCAGCAGAATTAACCGGCAAAGTAGACGCCGTATTATTTATTCGCGCCCTGCACAACCTCGCGCGGTTTGATGCGCAAGGAAATTATTTAAAGCAGGCACTTGCTGAAACACATCGTGTATTAAAACCAGGTGGCGTTGTCGGGATAGTGCAACATGCAATGGCTGAAGATAAACCCGATGCATGGGCAGATGGCAGCCGCGGTTATTTAAAACGTTCAATGTTGATCAGCGCCATGACCGCAGCGGGATTTGAATTTGTGGGCGAAAGCGATATCAACAAAAACCCTAAAGATGATCCGCAAGCCGATGACAATGTATGGCGTTTGCCACCGAGCCTCAGCGGCAATGAAGCACAAAAAGCCAAAAATAGTGCAATTGGCGAATCAAATCGCGTAACACTATTGTTTAAAAAATCTTAAACAAATAACAAGATGTAAATAAAAAACGGCGGTCTAGCAATAGCCCGCCGTTTTTTATTTTTCAAATTCCGCGCCGCTGGATTAACGCAGCTGAATAAAATTCACCGGAATCCATTCATAAGATTTCCCCTCTTTGCGCAAGTGACCAATGCCGGGGAATTGAATATGTGATGCAGCAAATAAAACATTCTGAGCCGAACCATCAATGAATACTTTATCGCGCTCTGCGGCTGCTTGTTTCTGATCGCTATCAAAGGCGATGGTTACTTGCGGATGCTCCAGCTGCACAGCATTCACGTGAATAAGATCACCAATCACCCATAATTTTTCGCCTTTGCTTTCCACTTTATAAATCGTATGGCCTGCGGTGTGTCCGTAAGTAGCATAAGAAGTAATGCCATCAACAATGCTGCTATTGCCGGAGAAGGAAACAAATTTTTTCGCTACCACATAGGGATTTATTGACGCGATTGCGTTTTTGTAACCGTCTTTTTGATCCGTAGATGCGCTGTCCATATTTTTTTGGCTCAGCCAAAAATCAGCATCTTTTTTATCGGCATGCACAATCGCATTGGGAAATGCCAATGCATTGTTGGCAATTAATCCACCGATATGATCCGCATGCAGGTGCGTGAGATAGATATCGTCAATTTGCGCGGGTGTGTAACCAGAGGCTTTTAAATTACTGATTAATTTACCGAGGGTTGGCCCAAACAAACTGCCTGTTCCTGCATCAATCAACATCAGTTTTTTGCCCGTATTAATTAGAAACGCATTCACTGAGGTTTCCAATGGCGCGTTTAGATAAGCCTTCGCCAGCGCCGCATGGGTGTGCGCTTCTGGTTGGGTGAGTAATTTATCCACCGGTAAATCGATAGTGCCATCATTCAGCGCGGTGATTTCAAATTCACCCAGCATCATCCGGAAATAACCGGGCGCCGATGTTTTTGCCATAGGTGCGGCAGCCATGGTGGCGACGCTGGTTAATCCACTGGCGAATGCGAGCAGGAGAAGGCTTGTACGGAATGCTTTTTTAACGATAGACATGATTTCCTCTGGGCTGGAATAGCCGGTAGTTGGCAGTGAGGAAAGTCTATTTCGTTGCAAAAATTCGAACAATAAGACAAAGTGCAAACCATCTTTGCAAATTGCGCAACCAACAGGATCGCCCCATGCTCGATGCCATACGCATTTTTCTCGCTGTTGCGAATAGCGGAAACCTCTCGGAAGTTGCGCGCAAAGAGGGCGTCGCCGCCTCATCAATCTCGCGCAAGATCGATGCGCTGGAAGAAGAGCTGGGATTTAAATTGTTCCTGCGCTCCTCGCGCTTGATTGCACTGACCGATGCAGGTGAACAATTTTTGCCGCGCGCCAACGCGATTTTATTGGAGATGGACGAAGCCAAAAGTGCGATGGCCGAACTAAATGCCGAACCACAAGGATTACTGACGATCACCGCACCAGCATCTTTCTCGCGCTTGCATGTTGCGCCTGCAGTGGCGCGATTTCTCAAGCGCTATCCGCAGATAGAAATTGAATTGCACGCAAGCGATGGCGTGGTGGATTTGTCCTCGCAGCGCACCGATGTTGCGATCCGCGTTGGCATATTGCCGGATAGCGATTTGGTAGCAACACATCTCGCGCCCTTTCGACGCATCGTCTGCGCTAGCCCCGATTATCTCGCCCGTCACGGCTACCCAGCGACACTGCAAGATCTGGAGCAACACAATTGCTTGTCACTCGCCACCGGCGTCTCGACCGTATGCGGTTTGTGGACATTTGCCGGATTAAATCGCGATGTTGCTTTACCTGTGCGTGGAAATTTCCGCACCAACGATATTAATTCACTGCTGCAAGCCGCCGTCGAAGGTATCGGCATTGTGCATCTCGCCAGTTGGTTAGTGAGCGATTTAATTATCGCTGGAAAACTGGTGCCATTATTTCCCGAAGCGCCCGGCATTCCTGTCCGCCTGCTTGCCGCGCGCATACAACCCGCGATTCACGCCGTACGCTTGCCAGGCCGCTCGCATGCAACAAAAGCACAATTATTTATTGCGCACTTGAAGGAATATTTTGGCTCGCCACCCTATTGGGATCGCGCGATTGCACAACGAGTAAAACCAGCCCCGTAATTACGGGTTATACTATTTTTCAACCTAAAAAATGGTTCCACGGAGCTTTATTTATGGAAAAAAAATCCTACCGCTATTTTTATTTACTATCTGCACCAACTAAAAAAAATAGTGCAGAAAATCTCACAGCATCAAAACAACAACCCAGCATTACTACAACAAAGTTTGTACCCCGATATGCTGCCACTTATCGAACAAATACGCACTGCAGCAAACTTTCCTCTGCGCAGCTGTTGCCCTCTAGCAAACTGTGAGCGTATTTCCTTTAACAACCAGGATGAAACCTACCTTGGCCTGCTGCAGCAAATAGAAAAAACTATCGCGTACTTACAGGAATTGGCGCACGCAAACGTTCAACATCATCCAGAAAAAATCCAGGATCAAGCTGGCACAAAGCACTTGGAATTGCCCGCAGCTGAATATCTCAACTTCTATGCTTTGCCAAATTTCTTCTTTCATTTATCGATGGTTTACGCGATTGCGCGCAACGCTGGTGTACCTCTTAGCAAAGGCGATTTCGATGGATACCATAGCTACCCGGAGAACTTCTCATTTGTAAGCTGATACACAATCGGAGAGGAATAATGAAAAAAACGGCATCCCTTTCAGGATGCCGATCAAGGAGGAGATAAATTGAGTGACTTAAAACTTAAAGATAAATCAGAGTGACTTCAAGAATGCGAGCAATGCTTCACGCTCATCCGTTGGTAAGTTGATAAAACGTTGCTTGATCGTTTCCGCTTCGCCGCCATGCCAGAGAATTGCCTCTGTCAGAGTGCGGGCACGGCCATCGTGCAAATAACCCGCCGGCGCGCCACACGCCACAAACTGGGTGTAGCCAATGCCCCACAGGGCTGGTGTACGCCACATGTTGCCGGGCGCCAAACCTTCCGCAAAATTGTCCGCTAAACCAGTGCCCATATCGTGCAACAACATATCGGTATACGGCTTGATGGTCTGATTGCGTACTTCATCGAAAGCCGCTTTGGTGCCGGTCTTAACCTCGTTCACATGGCAGGCCGTGCAGCGAATATCCTTGAACACCTGCTCGCCTTTTTCGATCTTGACTGGGTCAACATCCAGATAAGCCATGGGCGAAACCCCTTTAGGGAAACCGCTCACCAAGCTGCGTTGCGCGGGCACACCGAGCAAGTGCAAATATTGGGTCATCAACTCCAGAGCCTCATCAGACAGCCCCGGTGTAGTTGTGCTCGCATCACAACCCGTTACGCCAGCAAGACAGGCACGATTCGGGTAGATAGACGAGGTGACCGACATATCCAGCAAAGCAGCATTAGCGACTTGGTGGCGCAAGCTGACTTTACCGGCCTTCCATCCATAGCGCCCCAGGCGGACGTCACCGGTTTCTGGATCATATGCGTAGTTCGCGGTTCCCAGTACACCATCTGCATCAGGCGTAGTGCGCACACGGGCGAGGATGGTTTCGTCGGGAATTGCTTCCAGTAATCCCATACCAATCAACGGCTGTGCAGAACGCAGCGAATAGACACTCGGGGTCGGACCTTCAAAGGCAATAGTTGGCTTGCGCAATTCAACGGATGTGCCATCGGCCAGACTCACATTGTGCGTTGTGAAGCCGGATACCCAAACACCATTGCCCCAATTTTGCAGTTTGCCGCTGGTGAGCGAACGGGCATTCATTTGCAACGCCTGGCCATAAATAGGATGCGGGAGGTAATTGCCGTTGACGTCGGTGCCGGTAGCACCGGTGCGCACCACCATGGTGTCGAGCCGCTGGTTCAACGCCGTTGGTGTAACGCTGCGACCATTGTTGATATGGCATTTAAAACAGGACGACTGGTTAAAGTGCGGCCCTTGCAGCTGGCGGCCTTCGTCGTTGCGATCATTGCCTGCTTCGTTGTGCTCTCCGCTCCACAGATTGGTGTGCAACCAGCGACGCCCTTCCACAAAGCGTTGCATGTTCTGCATGCCGATGGTGTTGTGCGGCTGCTGGAACATAAAGGTGGCGTTATCGGCGTAATCGTAAGAAACCGAACCGTCACCACCTTGCAGTGTTTTCTCGGGCAGCGGCTCATTCATCAAGCGCGGCTGCACGCCGTACCAGGGGCGTAAACCCTTGCCAACAACATAGGTCAATTCGTTGGTGTAATAACGTACGCCGCCGGTATCACCCAGGGCATTCATAACCGCGCGGGTCGTGAAGAATGAACTGGTGAATTCAATAGCGTCGCCTGTTTTCAAGTTGCGAGAGGCTACACGTGTCTCGCTCGGCACCATCACACCGTCGGCATTTTGCGTCAGGGCGCGATGCCCGGGATAGGTTTCAAACACCACGCTACAACCGTCGTTGGCACCGATGATGTTGTCATAGCCGCTATCCGGTCTTAGCAGGACACCATTTGCAGGTTTCTCCACCACCGGGCAGGCCGCACCGGGATCTTGATAGGTGGAGTTATCGAGCAAGCGGCCGGGGCTCATCCAGCCAAAACCGGTGACATTCGGCTCATCAAACCGACGCACAAACGCATGGCCGCCGCCTTTTTGCGCCTGCTGGAAATATTGGTTAACGATAATCCGCGGCTTGGTAACACCGGCTACATTGCTGTTATCGATAAACTCCACACCCCAGGTGCGGTTCTTAAAGTAGTTGGCGACAAAATTCAAATGCGCGCCCGGGCCATTGTCCGTAGGTTTGCCTGAAGCATCGACGGTATCGTTGCGACCATAGCCCACTTCATTCCACTCTTCACCGCGCTCACGCGCATGGCGGGAACGACCAACCATGCCGAAACGGGTTACCAAAGTGCCATCGGCCAAGGTGAATTTAACGATTTCAAGCGGCTCGTCCGGGGTGGGCAAAGCAACGCGGTTGTTGCCATTGAGCGGATAAGAAATGGCCGAGGTAGATAGCACCGGCATGGAAGTGTCGCTTCCCGGTGTTTTAAATTCCGCCTCAAAAATGGAATAACCGTAGCGGGTTTCACGGGTGATACCTTGCAGGCGAAGATAACGCGCATGGGTATCCAGATTGAAAAACTCTTCTGTACCGCCTTTTGCACCGGTCACATAGCGCAGCTGATACCAGGTTTCAGCATCGTCAGATGCATAGATCGCATACTCTTTACCGTAGGCATTTTCCCACACCAACTTCATGTAGCCGATGGCGGTTTTTGCCCCGAAGTCGAATTGCAGCCAGGCATTATCCGGGTCTTGCGCGTTACTCCAGGCGCTCTCCCAACGGCTGGTCAAATTGCCATCGATAACTTTCGCAGGAGTATTGGTGTTATTTGAATTACCCGAAGAGGTAACCGCAGCTACGGTCAAAGAAGTGGCGGGAGCCGATTTATCATAGCTGGTCGATATCTTTAAGTTCGCCGGCAGCGGCGCCAACGAAGGAGCACCGGATTTCGGCAAAGGCGTAATTTCATGGTTAGGTGTGCCTTCGAACGCAGGTTCAGGCAAGTCTGCAACCGGATCTGTACCAGTGCCCGGTGTTGTTGGCTCGGTGACTGGCGGTTGCACCACAGGGTCCGTCACTGGCGGCTGTACGACAGGATCTGTCACTGGTGGTGTCACAACGGGATCAGTCCCCGTTACCGGAGGCTGGACAATCGGATTATTTCCTCCGCCATTATTGCCAGTGTCTTTCTTATCTCCTCCACCGCCTCCGCCACAGCTGACAACAGAAAAGCTGATAAGCAGCCCCAGCAACAGCGGCATCCTCTTGGTTGACCGAATAACAGAGCGATTGTCCATACAACTACATCCCCAGTATCAAACTAAAACACACGGTTGGTTTTTGAATTAGGCGCCAATTGTTTCATAGGTGAAATGCGGGGAATGTGCGGAACGGCAAATTTTTCCGCGCGAAAAACGCGAAAAAAAGGAAATTATTTTTATTTGTGCAGTGTGTATAGATGTGCCATTTTCCGGCGATTTATTCCCAACAACGGCAACAGGTTTTGTACGCACGGAATTCTGCATCTTAAGCGCGTGATTTTTGCTGCATGCAAACGTAAATAAATCTGCACTCACGATTTTATTGTTCAACCAAGTCTGATAATTTGCGCGCGCCCTGTCTCAGGGCAGCCATCCGGCGGATCGATAGGATTCATTCACAAGGAAATACCATGCAACAATCTCTACTCGTTACATCACTATTGTTATCTGCCCTGCTTGTCGGTTGCGGTGGCAGTTCCAATATAAAAAGCACCATGCCCATTGATCTACATGACAGCAATGCCGATGCTGTTTTTTTGCAGGCTAAAACGACTCTCGCATCCGGCAGGAAAATACATCTGGAAGTGGAGCAACACAAAGTAAATGATACGGTTTTCCTCAGCAGTGGTGGCGAGGACGGGCGCTATCAATACCGTTTACACGATGGCAACCCCAACGGCTCGGCTGTTTTAGTGGGCCCCGCCATTGCAGACACATCACAAAAAATTACCCAAATTTCTGCACACGCCAATTATTCATTAGTCGATACACGCCGCTTTAAAATGGGTTGGGCACCGCATGTGAGTTATTTATTTCTTGATAGTGCTTATCGCACTCCCGGCAAGGCGGTGAAAGTCGATATGGATAAACCTGGCCTGGGTGCACAGTTAAATTTGGGCTTTATTATCCTGCCGCAATTGAGCTTGAATCTCGCCGGAAAATTTACCCATTTCACCTCGGACACCACTAACTTTACCCACAATGTATTTGTGCGCTACCAACCCACTCCGCAGTTAAATATTGATATTGGAAAATACGTGGGCACACTCGATGTCAACGAAGATTCAGGGGTGATTTACGAACAGCGTGCAGCAAATGACCCCAACTGTTTTCCAAATTGTGTGTATGAATTTAACGGCAAAAAACCATCGCGATTGGAAATCGACAACTCCGGCTTCCGCGTAGGCCTCGGCTGGAGTTTCGATTAAGTCACCATTAAATAGTGCAACCCTGCTCATCGCAGCCCGCTATTTGTGGCTGCGATTTTTGTTCAGTGACGATTGCAGAGGTAGAACTGCGCAATGCATTTGCCTCTTGCACTAATTCCGCAATTTGCGCCCCCAGCAACATATCGCTGACTTGCCCAAAATATTGATAGCGAATAACACCGGCTGCATCGATTAATGTCAGCGTTGGCGTGCCCTGCATAAAATACGCGCTCATGGTGCGTGGTGTAGGTGCGCCATCAATCCCCGCGCGATCCACCCCCACCGGAAAATGAATGCGGTATTCATGCAGGAATGCTTGCAGTGAGGTGGGCGTCATCGCAGCGTGATGCTCGAACACCGTGTGCAATCCGATCACCGCAACATCTTCTGCGGCGAAGCTGGCGCGAATACGCGTCGCCTGCGGCAAGCCGTGGGATACGCAGCCGGGACACAACATCTGGAATGATTCCAGTGCGATCACTTTGCCGCGCAAAGATTCGAGCGTAAGCGGCGTTGGGGTGTTGAACCATTGTTCGATTTGCCACGCGGGTGCGGGGCGATTTAATTTGCTCATGTTTGTACTCCACATTATCCAAACCGGTTTTTGGCCGGTACAGAAGACCTGCAACCGGCGGGATTGCCGCCAGCTGCACCAATCAATCGTTGATGATCAATTACTGATTCGGTTTGCCCGGCAAACTCAAATCACCCGACGCCACCTTGAACACATCCACCACACACAAAAGTGGCGCATGCACGCTGGCGTTAACGCGCAAACCGGCGGTTACGCCATCAAATTTCGCAGCGGCAACAACACCGGCATCTTCAAAGGGCACACGTACTTCTACGGTTTGGCCGTTGAATACCGGGGCCCAACCGGGACTGTCGATCAGGATGGGCAGACCCGGCCAGGTTTTTGGCAGGCGCGGTTTTGCACCCTCAGGAATATCCACCACACCGAGCGCGCCAGGACCGCAAGCTTCGGTCGGTTTGAGTACGACCCAGTGGCTGTGCCAGAGATCGCCGTCGTTGGTGAGATTGCCATCGCCGTTTTCGTCGTAGAGCGGAGTATCGTCAAAATCCGGATGCGCGGTTAGCGCCATGGCGAGAATGCCGGTGCCGCGCTCAAATCCGACTTCGTAGGGATCAATGCTGGTCGGCCACACATAGGAAAAGACATTGCTACCGGCGAGTTTGCCGGTTTTGGCAGGCTTACTTTTACCGGCCTTGCCGGACACCGCCATATGGAAAGTGACGACGTTTTTGTCAGTAGTGACCTTGGCGTGGACGATATCAAAATCGGCTTTCACCGCTTTGTTGGCGGCCGCTTGGATACCACCATGATGGCCGGCATCGTGTGCATTAGCAGCGCCGTTGCTCAAGGCAAAAACGGCAGCCACTAGGAGTGGAAGGGCTTTCTGGCGCATAATTAACATTCCTCGTATTGCGTTGCTTACGTTAAGTACTGGGAAACCGGGCGATATTCGATTGCCGTCGAATATCGCCCACTCTTTTTATCCGCGTTATTGCGAATGCATTGGCCGGAAGCGCAGCACGCTCTCTTCGGCTTGTTGTTGGTCAGCTGGCTGTTGTTCAGCGCAATCGACACGTAATTCAGAATCGCCAAACGGCTGTTGCACGAAGGCGCAAAAGTGCGGCTTATCGGGTTGGCTGCCTTCGCCCGGGCGGAAAAACCGGCAGCCCAAACAAGTGCGCGACCCTGTCGCCAAGCCTTTTTGCTGGGCTTCGCGCACCAGCAATTGCGTCACGCGCAAAAATGCGCCCACATCCTGCTCACTCAAACCATTTATCAGCGCCGCCATTCCCTGCTGCGGATCATTTAGGCGCGCGGCTATTTCGCGTCCGTAAACAGTGACGCTTAGCAAACTGGCGCGCTTGTCCGCTGGATCAGCGGCGCGCAGCAACCACCCTTTCGCTTCCAGGGCTTTGAGCGAATCGCTCAAGCTGGCTGCCGATATTCCCAAGCGCTCGGCGATCTGCGCTGCACGCAAGGGTTCAGCCGCACCATCAAGCATGCGCAATACTGCCGATTGGGTCGGCGGCAGCGATGGAGTGCCGTCTTGTCGCCAGGATTGGGCACGAACCAGCGACGCTAACTGCTCAAGTCCGGCTACTGCCTGTTGTTTTTGGAAGTCGGTTGTCATGCAATTAATTTAGGAGTCCTAACCATAATTGTCAAGCTATCGCACTAATAGCCAAAGCCTGACGCTTTTTACGAAACCGATCTCATCACTAAAAAGCGAGTTAAACCGCTATCAACTGGCTTGAGTGTGCACAAATAGGCACTTTTGTCGCCACTTACTGCTTGTGCAAAATCCTAAACTGACCATAAAATGTAACCGATTACAAAAATTGACCGACGTTTTCATAATAATAATGGGCGCCACCCCAAGGCTCTTTTCTCCAAAGATGCTAGTGCAAGCCCTGGTCACGATAGTAGTCATAACCCGAAAGCAGTTCGCCTCACGACAACTCCGCTACGTCTCGCGCAGGCACTGCCTCAAATTGCCAATGCAGTTTGATAACAATAACCAGCTCGCAGGAATTGGTGCCCCATTGCCAATTGAGCAATACCCGCAAAGGAATCCCGCTATGAAAAAACTACTGCCTGCTTCAAGAAAATACTTACAACGCACCGCTCTGGCGTTAGCCACCGCAACCATGATGGCCCCTGCATTCGCGGGTTGGACGGTGAGCGGCACGCAAGTGCTCGATCCTAACGGCAATGCTTTTGTATTCCGAGGCGTAAACCACGCTCACACCTGGTACGCCGACCGCTTGACCCAATCGCTGCGCGACATAGCCGCGACCGGCGCTAACTCGGTACGTGTGGTGTTGAGTAACGGCACCCAGTGGTCGCGCAATAACGGCGCCGATGTGACCAACGTGATCAACCAATGCAAAGCCAACAAGCTTGTTTGTGTGCTGGAAGTGCATGACTCCACCGGCTACGGCGAAAGTACGGCGGCAACCCATATCAGCCGCGCGACCGAGTATTGGCTGAGCAGCGATATCAAAGCGGCCATCACCGGTCAGGAAGATTATGTGATCGTAAATATCGCCAACGAACCCTTTGGCAACAGCACCTCGGCGGCGACTTATACCGCCGATCACATCACCGCGATTCGCGCATTACGCGCCGGTGGCTTGACACATATGCTGATGGTCGATGCCGCCAACTGGGGACAGGATTGGCAAAATGCCATGCGCGATAACGCTCCGGCCATTTTCGCGGCCGACACCCTGAAAAACACCGTATTTTCCGTGCACATGTATGAGGTCTATAACAACGCGGCCATAGTGCAAAGTTATTTGAGTAGCTTCCAAACCCGCAACTTGCCCATCGTGGTCGGGGAGTTCGGCGCGGAGCACAACGGCAGTAACGTTGCGGAAGATGCGATCCTCCAATATGCGCAGGATATGCGCATCGGCTATCTAGGCTGGAGCTGGTCAGGTAACGGTAGCTGCTGCGTGAATCTGGATATTGTGAATAACTGGAATGCAGGCTCGCTCAGTACCTGGGGCAATTTCCTGATCAACAGTACCAACGGCATTAAAGCGACGTCTAAACTGGCGACCAACTTCAGTGGCACAACTACCAGTAGTACCAGCAGTGCGCGCTCCAGTGTCGCGCCGAGTTCAGCCGCACCTTCATCAACTCCCCGCAGCTCGTCATCAATCGCGGTGAGTTCTTCATCGGTCGCGAATGGCGGCACCTGTAATTGGTATGGCAACCGCTATCCGATTTGCATCACTAGCAATAGCGGATGGGGTTGGGAGAATTCGCAAAGCTGTGTGGGTCGCACCAGTTGCGCCGCATTGCCAGCACCCTGGGGGATTGAGGGCAGTGCGACATCCAGCACCGCACCAAGCTCAACACCGGCATCCAGTAGCAGAAGTAGCGTTGCGCCCAGTTCGATTCCAGCGTCATCCGTACCTGCATCCAGCCGCTCATCCTCCAGCGTCGCCAATACCGGAGGCGTAAGTTGTACTTATGTGGTGAGCAATTCCTGGGGCGCAGGTTTTACCGGTGCCATCCGCGTGACCAACACCGGCACCAGTGCAAAATCCGGTTGGACTGCAAGTTGGACTTATTCCGGCAGCAACCGCATTACCAGTTCATGGAATGCGACGCTGACCGGCAGCAACCCTTACAGTGCAACCGGTGTTAACTGGAACAGCACTATCGGTGCCGGACAAACGGTTGAGTTTGGTTTCCAGGGCAACACTAATGGCGGCAGCGTAGAAACACCGGCAATCACTTGCCGTTAATCCAGAGCCTCCTACTGCAATAAAAAGCCCCAGCTTCAAACTGGGGCGCCTCTTACAAGCTCAGCTTGTACAAACCAATTTCACCGGCGGTTTGCTCCATCTTCCCATATTTATCAATGACTATTTTCAGATGGTCCCTAAAAGGTGGGTTATTGGTGTTGCCTCTCAAATTCCAATAGACAAATCGAATGTTATTTGCTTTTAAATAGGCAACAAGGTCTTCCTCACTTTTAATCCGATCAAATGCAGCAAGTGTAGAAGGTGATACCCAATCAGGATAAAAAGGCTTTCCATATAACAATGCACCATTACATCTACCACTCTCAAAAAGTACGTTTTCACCAGGGTAAATTTCATTGAGATATAGATTAATAACATGTTCGGGATTGTAATTTACAGCGATCTTCTGCTTCTGATGCTGCGTAAAGTTTTTGAGCGAATTGTGATCATATATCCAACTAATCCCCGGTAAAAAATAAAAATTTAGTGACACCAAAGCCACAACAGTAATTGCTGCAAGGGTATTGTTAAAATAACCTATACTTTTTCCCCCTGGCATATAAAAAACACCTGCAGCCAATATGCACGCAACAGGCATTATGGGAAACAAATAGCGGATGTACTGCATCATATAAAACATCACACTACCAAATAAGACTACTGGAAGCGCAAGATATAACAGTGTTTGAAACCTTAATAATCTGCTCAAACACAAAATTCCTGCAAGCGGCAACAAAAGGTAGTGAAAACCCGCACTAAAATTTTTAGATTCAAAATATTTACTGGAATCAAAAAACATCGCCCACCAAGCCTGAAGACTAGCGCCATGGGTAAAGGTACTATCTTTAAAGTTAACTGGATTGTAATAAGGCGATTGGAAAATAGCGTTATACAAAGGAAAAACTGGATTTCCGGTAACAAAATAACTTGAGAGATACGGATTAAGTGCAGCGCCCAATCCTAAAGCCAGCACTACAGACACAGTGATAAAGGTAAATTTCGAAAAAGTACATATTTGACGAAAGTTGTTCCACTCACTCACCAATAAACATAAGCATAAAGATCCAGCCAATACAGCTGCAGGCAGCTTTATTGCGATCAATAAAAAGGAAACCAGCAATACGCCAAGAAAACGTTGAATAAATGGCATTTGCCGATTAATGCCAATACATATGGCTGCCATAGTTAACACAGAGAGGATCAACTCTGTTTGCAGACCTGACAAAAGGTTAAATAACATCGGCGTAGAAGCCAGAAATGCCAAGCACAGTAGTCGGACATTAATGCTGTCAAACAACTGACTCGCCGTCATTGCAGTTGAGGCAAACAACGCAATTAATAGAAAAATATTAAGTGCGCCGCGAGAATCCGAATTAGCAATAACAGAGACAATCCCATGAATCATATCCAGGGTAAAAGGCGCTGCGTACCAAATTTGTGTCGTAACATCAAATAAGTATTGGTGATGTGTATGCAACTGGCTCCACATTGCCAAGTGGTAGCTGTTATCGTCAGATGTCACACTTAGTACGAATGAATAGCTGCTG
This sequence comes from Cellvibrio sp., assembly GCF_039207905.1. GTDB lineage: Bacteria > Pseudomonadota > Gammaproteobacteria > Pseudomonadales > Cellvibrionaceae > Cellvibrio. The sequence goes on along the minus strand of NZ_JBCECX010000023.1, from coordinate 51,082 downwards.
AAAAAACCAATTATCGTCAATAGCATTGCCAGCTTCCAATAAGCTATTGGTGATAAAGCGCTATTGATGCCCTGTATAAATTCTCTAGCGGCATGCCCTATTTTTTGCTGTTTACTAAGACGGATAAATTCAATACAGAGAGGGACAAGTAGAATAAAAATATATCCCGCGCGGTAGTTAATTGGGAAATGAATCATAATCCCGAAAATGACAACATACCCCACCAATCCCAGAATCAAAACAACACCGATATGCCAAGGCTCGTCGGTGATACAGCGCGAGATAATACGCCCCAAACTAAACATACTGAGTGCAAAAAGCAGGCAAGAAAAGCTTGCTAGCACCCCATTGCCAGCAAACAGCACTAGCATAAATCCGATAATGAGCGCTAATTTCTCTGCACGCGGCACGCTAAATTTGCATAGCATAATCAGACCTGCACTAATGGCCATCCATGCCCCCGCCCCCTCCAGAGCGCCAGCAGACCAATAGTTTTGCATAGATGTATCGCTAAGCAGCAAACCGATTATTACAGAAACAAAAGCGATAAACAGGAAACAACCTTGAAAATAACGGGGCATATACCTTGTGGGCAAACTCACAAAAAATTCCTTATCGCAAGCTAAAGAAGGAGGGAGAATAGAAAAATAGGAAGGCTATTGTAATATTCTCTATGCTCATTTAACCATCAGAGCAGGAACTATTTTGTATTTATGTGTAAATGGCAATCACATCATTTTTAGCAATTCCTTTAGATCACTCACATGGCGCCGACTAATCACCGGGCGCAATTCGGTATCGGCCAAGCGCACCTGATACTGCCCCTGCGGCGTACGCTCAAGCGCTTCGATATGTTTAACCGAGACCAGCGAATTGCGATGCACGCGCACAAAGCGCGCACCAAATTCTTCTTCCAATTCCTTTAAGGTTTCATCGAGCAAATGTTCGCCATTGCGATGAAAAACGGTAACGTATTTTTGATCAGCAAGAAAATAACGTACATCGTCGAGCGGGATTAATTCAACTCCACGGCGGGTTTTGGCGGTGATGTGCGTACGCTGGTTTTCCGCTTTGGTCTGCGTTGTTTTTTGCTCAGCTACTCGCAGTGCAGCATTTTGCTGCGCTGCGCCGCGCTGGATTTTATTGAGCTTTTGCGCCTTTTCCAGCACCTGCAATAACTGCTCGGCTTTTACCGGTTTTAATAAATAGCCCACCGCATTAGTGCCGAATGCATCCAGCGCGTATTGATCAAAGGCGGTGCAGAAAATAACGGCGGGCGCATCTTCCAGTTCGGCAACATCCTGCGCGAGGCTCAAACCATCGCGGCCGGGCATACGGATGTCGAGCAAGACAATATCCGGATCATGTTGAGTGATAGCAACCAATGCATCTTCCGCATTGTCCGCTTCGGCGATAACACAAAATCCTTCGATTTTTTCCACCATGCGCACCAGCCGTTGCCGCGCGAGGGATTCATCGTCAACAATTAAAATATCCATCGTTATTGTCTCAATTTGTTGATTTTATTCTGATCACACCGTTAAGGGACAAAAAATATAAGTGGTAAATACACCGTTCTCTGCACTGCTGGACAAACGCGCTGCCGTACCAAAATGCGCGGTGAGGCGGCGGCGAATGTTATCCAACGCTATGCGATTGTGACGCTGCGCCTGTTCACCATTGCGCTGATTTTTTTTCGCTAACAAATAGGGGTTGGTAATCACAATACTGAGTTGTTTATCGTTCTGCGACACCTTGACGGTAATCGTCCCGCCTTTGGGCAAAGGTTCGATGCCGTGAAAAATGGCGTTCTCCACCAACGGCTGCAACATTAAACTGGGAATTTTCAGCTGTGGATTATAGCTGCCGATTTGCCAGTCCAATTGCAACCGCCGCCCCAAACGCAAACATTCAATATCCAGGTAGTGTTTGCATAAACTCAACTCGCGCTCCAGCGGAATCAAGCTTGGCTCGGCAAGGCTCGCGCGAAATAATTCCGACAGGTCTTCCACCACTCGCTCAGCGGTGTTGGGATCGGTCGCAATTAAACTCGCAATCGAATTCATACTGTTAAATAAAAAATGCGGCCGGATACGCGATTGCAACGCCTGGATGCGCGATTGCATTTCCGCCTGCTGTTGGTTGCGCAATTGCTGCTGCAGATAAAGATAGCGCAGCAAAATGCCCGATAAAATCGCCGCGATCACCATATTGTTCAGCAGCAACCAACCATCAAAACTGAACTCCTGATCGCCCACAAATGCCAAGCCGCTGGCGCCATAAATAATCCACTGACCGGCGATACACAGGATCAAGGTAATCACCAATACCAACGCATAACTGACGCAACCGGCGCGCACATGGGATTGCCGCCCCAACCAAAAGCGCAGGCGGCAGAGTGCTATCGCGCTGAACACCACTATCCATTGCACCTGCACGGAGATCAGCGCGAGCTTGTCCCAATTAAAATGCTGCAAGCCGGAAGAAGCGCTGATGGTCAGCAACAACGCCAATAACTCCGCCACCAACACCAACAGGAATACCGACTGGCTGCTGCACAAATCCGGCAAAAATGGCGTAGCCGGCTCAACCGGCAGCGGGCGCGCGGCTTTTCCCTTAACACCTGCAGCGGCCTTGGGTGGGGCTGGAATGTTGGTCTCGTTATCTGGCGCTTTCATTGATACAGCAGCTTCCATTAGTAGGTCTTTTAAAGAGGCATTGAGCTATAATGCGCGGCCCCGGCACCCTGACTACCTTGGATGCCAAGGTGAATGGTAGCCTAAACGCACCCGTCGCCTCCTTCATTCTTTCAAGATTGTGGACACATGCTCATGAGCCAAAACGATCAGCCTATCAAACCCTGGGGCGGCCGCTTCAGTGAAGCCACCGACGCCTTCGTCGAACGTTTTACCGCCTCCATTGGTTTTGATTACCGCCTCTATCATCACGATATCAACGGCTCTATCGCCCACGCCACCATGCTCGCCAAAGTTGGCGTGCTAACCGAGGCCGAGCGCGACCAGATTATTACCGGTTTGGAAGAGATTCGTGCGGAAATCGTGGCCGGCAAATTTACCTGGTCAGTAAGCCTTGAAGATGTGCACATGAACATCGAAGCGCTGCTCACCCAGCGTATCGGCATCACCGGCAAAAAACTGCATACCGGACGCTCGCGCAACGATCAAGTTGCCACCGATATCCGCCTGTATTTGCGCGACGAAATCGATGCAATCGCCAAAGAGCTGACCCGCCTGCAACAAGGTTTGCTGCAAGTGGCTGAAGCCAACGCCGACACCATCATGCCCGGCTTCACCCATTTGCAAACCGCGCAGCCAGTGACCTTTGGTCATCACCTGCTCGCCTGGTTTGAAATGCTGCAGCGCGATTTCGGCCGCCTGCAAGATTGCCGCAAGCGCGTTAACCAATCACCGCTCGGCGCCGCTGCACTGGCAGGAACCACCTATCCGATTGATCGCGCCTATACCGCGCAATTGTTGGGTTTTGATGCACCGACCGAAAACTCGCTCGACTCCGTGAGCGATCGCGACTTCGCCATCGAATTCGCCGCTTTCGCCAGTATCCTGATGATGCACTTGTCGCGCGCGAGCGAAGAGCTCGTGCTCTGGACCTCATCGCAATTCAGCTTTATTGATTTGCCGGACCGCTTCTGCACCGGCTCGTCGATCATGCCGCAAAAGAAAAACCCGGACGTGCCTGAACTGGTGCGCGGTAAAACCGGTCGCGTTTACGGCCATCTGACTGCCTTGTTAACCCTGATGAAATCCCAGCCCTTGGCTTACAACAAGGACAATCAGGAAGATAAAGAGCCAGTATTCGATGCCATCGATACCGTAAAAGATTGCCTGCGCGCCTTCGCCGATATGGTGCCCGCCATCCAGCCACGCAAAGAGAAAATGTACGAAGCAGCCAAACGCGGCTTCTCTACCGCAACTGATCTGGCGGACTACCTTGTTCGTCGCGGCGTACCTTTCCGCGATGCGCACGAAATTGTCGGCAAATCAGTCGCCCACGGTGTACAAACCGGTAAAGACCTGTCCGAGATGAGCTTGGCCGAACTGCAACAATTCTCCACCGTCATCGAGCAAGACGTGTTTGCCGTATTGACGCTGGAAGGTTCAGTTGCCGCCCGTAACCACATCGGCGGCACCGCACCGGCGCAAGTGAAAGCGGCAGTTGCACGCGCGAAAGCGAGCCTCGAAAGCCGTAAGTAAGCGCAAGCCAGCAAACCTAAAAAGGCCGCATCCTGTTCTGGATGCGGCCTTTTTTATGCTCAGATTTCTGTTCATAGTTATATTCATACTTACGTTCATCGCCCACTGGCATCAAAATTCACATTTTTGCCCTTGTCGCTGGTATTTACATCGAAATCGACTAGCCTTTTAAGTTGGCAGTCCATTTTTATAAAGCCAAAAACCAAGGCATAACGCGGCGATGGGAAAAAAATCCTTGCATTCAGGAGAGTCTGAAGAAGCGCTGGCAGCTAAAATTCAGTTGCTGGAGGATGAACTCGCCTCATTGAAACAGGCCTTACACGCCAAACATGTGGTCAACCGCCTCCAGCGTTCGGCGCTGGGTGAGCAGTTCGATGACGAAGAGGCACCCACTCCCAAAAGCAGTTCCGCCAGCAAAGACCAGGATGGTCCACTGTTTGATGAAATTTGGGTGATGGAAACCCTGAAGTTTCTGGTCAAGCAGCAGCATGCTAAAAGCATCCGGCAAGTACTCACCCAAATCGGCACCCTCTTGGCTGTGCGAGAAATCGGCCTGTGGAATTGGGATACCAATGCCGCCACGACCAATTTGCTCAACCAATGGTGTGCGGCTGATCTTGCTGAAAATACCTGCCTATATCTGCAAGATGCGGAATGGCTCCAGTATTTGCTTAAGCCTGATTCCAGTTATTTTCGCCAGCTGCGCGATGCTCATACATTAACGCTCAGCGCCGCTGATCACGACATGGCCGATGCAACCAAGTCCCTGCGTGAGCACGCCATTTTCAACACATTAATTATTCCGCTGTGCGAGCAAAACCAACTGCGCGGTTTTATGACTTTGCACCGCAACAATCCGCGCACCTGGCACACGCAAGATATTAAAGCGCTCACCAGTTTGCTCGGTTGGCTGTTCCGCTTTATGCATCAGCACGAACAATTACGCGTGATGGGCGACCGCGACACACGCTACCAATACGCGATGGAAGCAACCAGCGACGGCTTGTGGGATTGGAATTTACAGAGCGGGAAAATTTATTTCAGCCGCAGTTATTTGCGCATGCTCGGCTACGATTACGAAGACCTGCCTGGCAACCTTGACACACTGCGCGATTATTTTGTTCACCCGGATGATGTGGACAATATGCTCAGCGAATATCAGGCGGCGATTGATAACAATCGCGAATCCCTGCAATTACAATTTCGCATGCTGCATCGCAACGGACAAACAATTTGGGTGCATTCCAAAGCGAAGTTTTTTGAGCCGGATCAGCATAGCCGTTGCACACGTTGCGTTGGTGTGAATACCGACATCACCGATTTTATGAGTTCGCGTGAAGAGTTGCTCAGTGCCAAAGCACAGGCCGATCTCGCCAACAAAACCAAAAGCGAATTTCTTGCGCGCATCAGCCACGAAATCCGCACACCGATGAATGCCATCATTGGTATCGGTTATTTAATGCATGACACCAAGCTGGATGAACAGCAACAAAGTTATCTCAGCAGCATTAACTCTGCCGCCGATTCACTCTTGCAAATCATCAACCAACTGCTCGACTTCTCCAAAATTGAAGCGGGCCGTGTGATCCTCGAATACGCGCATTTTGATCTCGACCAATTATTTGAAAAATTATCGCGCCTGTTTGAAATTAGTGCGCTGCATCGCGCAGTTAATATTGTGTACGACATCAAACCCGATGTTCCGCGCTTCCTGCGCGGCGATGCATCGCGCGTGAGCCAAATACTGGGGCATTTAATTAGCAATGCATTCCAGTACTCCAACACGGATCAAGTCGTGGTGCGTGTCGCTCGTCAAGGTCACAGCGCCAAACAAGTGATGTTGAAATTCACTGTTGAAGATACCGGCCTGGGCATGACTGCCGAAAAGCTCGCCCATATCAAAGAGCGATTGGTATTTAATAAACATACACCGGAAGCAGATAAAAATACCTACGGTCTGGGTATTTGCAGCCATCTTGTGCATTTGATGCAGGGCGAATTTACGATTGAATCGGCGCTCAACAAAGGTTGCAAAGTTACCTTCACTGCCTCTTTTGAACACAGCCATCTCGGCGAGAAAACACTGGTCAACCAACCGCGCGATTTAAATGCAATCCGCACGTTAATTGTGGATGACAACACCATTGCGCGTACTATTATCGCCAGTACCGCACGCAGCATTCATTTGCAAGTGGACGAAATTGACAATCCTATCAGCGCACTGGAACGCATCCGGCAAGCCGATAATTTAGGCCAGCCATATCATTTTGTGTTGCTCGACTATCGCATGCCTAACATGAATGGCCTGCAGTTGACGGGGCTGATCAAATCAGACCGCACATTAAAACAAAAGCCGCGTGTATTTTTAATTTCTGCCTATCATCGCGATGAAATTTCCAGCGCCGATCCTAATGCTATTCTAGTGGATGAATTTCTAAGCAAGCCTGTTAGTGAATCGCGGCTGTTTGATGCTATTAGCCAGGCCATCGGACGGGAACAATTACTGCAAGAACTGACTCCGGAAATTATTACGCCCGGCGATGTTCAGGAGCTGCTTGAAAACGCGCGAGTGCTAATTGCAGAAGACAATATCGTCAACCAACAAGTGATCCGTGGCATCCTCAAAAAGAAAAAAATTAGCACCGAAATTGCCGCCAACGGAATAGAAGCATTGAAATTATTGGAGAGCAGCAGCGAACCATTCGATGTTATTTTGATGGATTTGGAAATGCCGGAAATGGATGGCATTGAGGCAACACAGCGAATCCGTGCCGGACAATTACGCGCGAATAATCTGCAACAAAATATTCCGATTGTCGCGGTAACCGCACAGGCAATGCGTGGCGACCGCGAACGATGTCTCGCCGCCGGCATGAATGGCTACCTTTCAAAGCCAGTGAACCCGGAATTACTTTACAGCACCCTCGCCGATATTTTGCGCAAGAAAAAAGTGACTCAAGACAACTCCTGAAAACATCTATGTATTCACGTCCAATAGACATACACGATATCGATGAAGGCGTTGATCGAAAGCTGCTTAGTCAACTCAAACAACGATTTCTGGATTTAAACCAGGTGCGCCACGAGCGCACCTGCGCTGCGCTGCCTGAACGCCAACAGCAGTTTTTGCATTTGCTTCCGCTGTTATTCCACGTCAATCACCCTATGCTTCCGGGTTATGTTTCGCACAGCACGCCCGCGGGCCTTTACCAATATGAGCCAAATTCTGAAGAGCTGCGGCTGGCAAAAATTTTAGCGCGCAGCTTTCAATTTAATCGCGACCTGAATGAGAAATATCCGGCCATTGATGCCTTGTTTATTATGGGTAGCGTGGGAACAATTGCGCAAAGCGATTCCAGCGATCTCGATGTATGGGTATGCCACAGCATTCCTGAAGAGAATCCACTGTTATCCGAACTGGAACGAAAATGCCACCTGATCACGCAGTGGGCAGCACAAAATATTAATTTGGAAGCGCATTTTTTTTTGATGCGCAGTGATGAATTTTCTACGCAGCGCGTGCAATCGCTCAGCAGTGAAGCCAGTGGTTCTGCACAACACTATTTATTGCTGGATGAATTTTATCGCACGGCATTATGGATCGCCGGCAAAATTCCGCTCTGGTGGTTTATTCCCGCTTCACGGGAAGCAGATTATGCCGACTACCGCGAGCAATTATTAAGCAAACGTTTTTTGAAGCGCGACGACGTGATCGATTTTGGGGGGCTACCCGAAATCCCCGCCAACGAATTTATTGGTGCAGGCATTTGGCAACTCTACAAAGCCATTGAGTCGCCCTACAAATCTGTATTGAAATTGATGTTATTGGAAGTTTATGCCAGCAGCGAAATAACAAGCCCAATTGCCGAGCAGGATAATCAAGTCAGCGATAATATTGATGAACCACAGACTGAAAATATTTGCGTCAATAGCGAACCCTTAGCCCTCAGTTTAAAGCGCGCCATCTACGCACAAACACCGGATACAGATGCACTTGATCCTTATGTCATGGTCTATCGCCGTATCGAGCAATATTTACTAAAACACAATCAGCTGCAGCGCCTTGATTTGGTAAGGCGCTGCCTCTATTTCAAAGTAAACAAACCATTGTCACGCACCAGCCGGCAACCTAATAAATCCTGGCAACGAAAATTGCTGGAGCAATTGGTAAAAGAGTGGCAATGGTCGTCACATCAGTTGCATATGCTCGACAATCGCGCCTACTGGAAAGCCCCCCATGTCATTACCGAGCGTGCGCTTTTGGTGAATGAACTCAACCATAGCTATCGATTATTGAGCGAACTGAGCAGGACCCAACAAAAAGAAATTGCTATCAGCAGTGACGAACTTGCGGTACTCGGGCGAAAATTACATGCTGCATTTGAACGCAAGGCTGGAAAAATTGAATGGATCAACCCCGGAATTTCACGTGACATTAGTGAAGATGCACTGTGTTTTATCCGCGAGCAAAACGACCTGGGCGAAAGCTGGCAAGTGTTGCGTGGTAGCCAAAACGATTTAGCACTGCGCAACATTGAAGTGGAGCCCATTAAACGCGCGCGCGGACTAGTGGAATTATTGCTCTGGTGCCACGCAAACCAAATCATGGAGAGCCACACCAAAAACGATATTATCGGAAAACAATTTTTATTAAACGCTACGCAAAAACAACAGTTGATTCAAGCATTGCAGCAATGGCTTCCCGTCCCGCTTAACATTGAACATCACCAGTTTACGCGCCCCGCGGCTATAGAGCGTTTTTTAATTATCGTGAACACCGGTGTTGAGCCGCAGGCCGATTTGCATAAAAAAGGCATGCAGATGCTGAGCAGCCAACGCGACGCACTGGGTTACAGCGGCTTGCGCGAAAATTTGATGATCAGTGCTGACGTAATACAAATTAATTCCTGGGGTGAATTAGTTTGCCGGCACTACCCAAGCGACGCCCTAATCAATTGTTTATTACATTATTTCCGGTTATTCGCTCCAGGAAAACAATTTAGCTTGCCAGAATTAAGTGTTCGTTGCTTTAGCAGTGGGCAAGGTTCAAATATCGCCCAACGCTTAACCGAACTCTGGCGCGACCTGATAAGTTGTTACTACTCGGGCACGCGCCCACGCAGCAGCCGTTATATATTAGAGATGGGTGATGAATATTTGCTGTTGCAATTTTTGCAGCAGCAATTGCAAATCCAACGCTTTAAAAGTTACGAAAAACTACTCGAAAAATTGGCACAATCACAAGCTGATTTTAGCCCCATTGTAATTGACCGCTACGGCTTGCGCGATAAATCCCTGCGCATTATTGGCGAATACGTAAAGCAGCGCGGCATCTATCTATTTTATCAACTTGATGAATCCCAGGCACATATCACTATCATTGATGAAAAAGGTTCTATCTTTACCACACGCACTGAATATCACAACCAGCAAACTCTATTGCGCCCGCTGGTCAATTTTATTAACGCTGCGATGCAACGCCAATTGTTGGATGGTGACTACCAAGGTGTTTTACCTGACGCAAAAGATATTGTCATTTATGAAATAACCGGCAATGTAAAACAACAGCAGGGCACAGCTGAACGCCGACACTTACAAACTGATTTGAGCCAGCTGCACTTTATTAATATAAAAGCCATTGCTGAATTGGATAGCGAGCAGGAATTGCGCTTTACTATTTTTTGTAATGAACAAGAGTTCTCAACACTGGCATATGGAGATGAGCTTTTTAAAGCAGTCGCCAGCTACATCATCCGGCGCCGTCAGCGTGGTGAGCGCTATCCCTGCTATATCACCGACCTCGATCTCTCCCTGTGCCACGAAACCATTGCCCAACAAACAGGTGTACAGCTGGGGCATTACCTACACTTAAAATCAGAACTGGAAAAAAAACTTAACCTTGCACTAGCCGCCTTATAAAACCAGATGGTTTCCCCTCATATAAAGCTTATTAACTGACTATTAATTTTTGTTTAGCTACAGGTTATCAGCTGGCAACTCATGCATAATCGCCTCGCCTTTCCAATCGGCACTCTTATTATCAAACTAAAAAAATTATCAACCAAAACACAATCGAGGCATCCAATAATGAAAAACATCCTGACATTAATCGCAATAGCAACCTTGGCATTTAGCCAATGGGCAAACGCCGGTAGCAAACTGACGGGAACCTGGGAACTGGAATACGCCATTTATAAAAATGAAAAAGGCGAAGTCGTCGGTGAAATAAAAGACAAAACCACCCTCTCCCGTAAAGTCCTGTCGGAAAAACATTTTGCGTTTATCACCTGGGACAAAACAGGAAAGTTTATTGTAGCGGCATCCGGCACTTATACTTTTAAAGGTGAGGATTATAAAGAAACTGTTGATGTCACTTCAGAAGCGCGCCTGATGGGAAAAACCTATCACTTTAATGGTGTGGTAAAGCAAGACCTGTGGATTCATAAAGGCATGGAAGATGGGACGTTAATTGAAGAACATTGGCGTCGCGTGCAGTAACGAATCTTTATTGCCTGCCGATAAATGCATCGGCAGGCAAGCAAATAATATCTTTCTTAAATATTTTTAATTAAAAATGATAGACAGCTAGTCGACCAATTTAAAATCTGCGTTAGCCACTTCTTTTCCATTGACCTGAATTGCCACCTGATGCGCACCTGCATAATAGCGGCGGGTAGTGATCGGTTTAAACGAATAACTTTTTGCAATTACCACCGATTCATTCGCACCTAACATCATATTTTTTAACTTGAATACTTTGGGTGCTAATTTGCCATTGGCTTTCATAAAATAAACAACATAATCCACTACCAGATTCTGCGTTTGCTCACCTGCGGTAATCACACAAGAAAAACTGATCGCATCACCCATAGAGATACGTTTCTTATACAGTTTGATTTCACTCGCAGTTACCTCAGGTGTTGCTGCGTATCCCAACAGCGGAAACACACGCATATCGCCAGCTTTAACCAAGCTACGCAGCGCGTGTTTTACAATCCAGTCGGAATGTTGATGTGCGTCACCCAACCAATTCCCGCACAATTTAATCATCCAATCGGCATTATCCTTACTGATATCGTTCAGATTGTTTGCCACTGAACGGCGCACATACAAACTCTCATCCACTTTTAATTTTTCCAAAATAGCGGCGAGAGGTTCAGGATCTTTAATAAATTGCGGCAAGCGCATACCCCACGGCAGACGTGGGCGCGAACCTTCAGAGGCGAGCCTGCGCACATGCTCGGAGTCGTGCTCACACCACTCCAATAATTTTGCGTAGGTGATATCAGTGTGCTGCTGGATAAAAGGACGCACTGCAAATTCAGCACTGAATAGCGGTGTTAATTTTTCCAGCGTCTGTAGCGCTTCTTTAGGATGTTGCAAACCATGGGCAGCGATATAATCAATTAACGGCCAGGCGGCAAAACCGGCTTTGTTATCCGCCGCACTGCCCCTATCCCATACACTGGGAAGATCCTGCAGATATTTGCTGAGTTTTTTAAATGGCAAATCGTAGTGACGATGCAATACCGCAATCAAATGATGCACGCGCGCTTTTAATTCAAGTTCATCAAGCCCGCGCTCCGCATCTTTCTGAAACGCCCGCGCATTAAACCCCGGCACCACCAGCGCAATGCTACTGCCGATACGCTTGATCGCCTGCGGCCCCAAACCATCTTTCATTAACGGACTTTTATCGGCATCACTCATTAGCTAAATCCCAGTAGTAAAACCCCATCATAAAAAAAGCTGCTGACATATAATGTCAGCAGCTTTTTTAAACCGAATAAAACAAAAACCTAACTCATCGCTAACTGGATATTGAAGCAAGTGCCATGTTGTTCATCTGAGGTGACCGCCATTTGGCCTCGGTGATGTTCGGTGATGATGAAATAGGAGTAGGACAAACGCTGTTCTACCGGGCAAGTGGATTCGTGATTAGTGATGGCGAAGAAAGGTTGGAAAATATCCAACTGTTCAGTTGCACTTAAACATTTGCCGTTGTGTTCAATTTTAATCCACAGCGAATCGTAGAACTCACCAATTTCAATATTAATCCAGGGTTTGTTGTTATCGTCCCAGGTTTTGGAATTGAGCGCGTAGAAAGAGTTACGCATCAAACGAATAAATACTTGCTCAAGCTCAGTGGGGAAACACGGAATTTGCGGCAGAGGCGATGCGTAGTTGCGGCGGATATTAATATGTTTAAACGCGAGACTATCGGCATCGGTAAACAAATCTGTTGCCAGCGCTATACTGCGATCCATAATCGGCGGCACATCGGCGAGTTGTTTGGTATCGCGATGGCTGCTGGCGAGATCCAACAAGTTTTGTGCAATCGCCGTCGCCTGATGGGCACTTAAGCGAACCGTCTCAACTTCTTGCAATAAAAAATCTTTTACATCGCCAAGCTCTACTTCTGTGGATTCAATCTCCTGACGCGCATTGGTGACGCGCGACAAAATAGTTTGCATCGGCAAGCTGATATCGTAAGCCATAGCGGATGCGAGCTCGCCCATCGCGGAAACCTTATCGCGCTCGGCCAATTTATTTTCGGCGTTAACTTGTTTGGTCACATCGGAAATCAAAATTACCAGACCGGTATCTTTGTGCGATGTAAGGGGATAGAGAGTGATATCAAAACTGTATTGCCCGCGCTGCGCATGCTTCAAGGTGAGTGTTTCACCTTCTGCCAACACTGACTTCACTTGTTCCTGTGTAAGCGTGATAGCCGCGTAGGCATCCCATAAATTTTTGCCGATAACATCTTTAAATGGTCGACCAGTAATCTCTTCCGCCTTTTGGTTCCACTGGGTGATGTTCAATTGTTGGTCCAAACCGATCAGCATCACCGGCATGGAATTCACGATGCTGGCGATATAGGCCTCGCGCTCCTGTAATTGTCCAGTGGTCTCCTGCAGTACTGCAGTACGGTGCGCGACGCGATCTTCCAGCGTGGCTTTTATTTCTGTCAGGGCGCGGTTGGAGCGCATGGAGCGTAAATGGGCGCGAATCAAAAAAATCAGCACGATCAACAGGGTCAGGATCAACACACTGGCACTGGTATTGGCGACGTATTGCCATCTGGTACTGCCATCCTCTTCGCGAAACACGGCGAACATATCGGCGAAAGCACTCATACTCAGGGTAGCGAGTACGATTAATACCAAGGGTTTCTTCATGGATGGGGTCCCGGGAATGGTGAGGGTGCGGAGCGGGAGAGTCGCTCGTAGCGCTAGCGGTGAATTCTACAAGATGCGCCCGCGCGACAATAGCTCCTTGTATGCGCGATGGCCCATCAGCGGGATCACAAAGCTCGGGAGCTGGGCATCGACCGGACATTTCGACCACAAAAGCAGCAAAATGCTCCAGCAACAAGCAAATCGCTCCGATGCGGTGCGCTGTGTATCAACGATAGAAGGGGATTAAACAGGCCGGGAAACCAGAAAGTGGAAACTGCAGGCAGAAGAAGCAATCAGTAAAAGCCCAATCACTGGGCTTTTACTGCGGCAGACATTGGTCATCGCATCCTTATCGTTAGCAATCATTTCGTCCGGGCGCCCAATTATTCGGTCTTATTCGACGAGGAAAAATCCCTCGCGCCAGATTAGTTGAAATGTTTACTCTTGCATCATGCTGATCGTTATTGTTGTGATGGTTTTTTGCGCGGGCATCTATCCTCCCGGATTCACCCAAATATCCTGGCAAATTGCAAAAACCGCGAAACATATCCCACTGCAAATTGCATTGCACCGGGAAACGCTTCAGGCGCGCACGCCTTGAGTCAAAAACGGATGCGGCATTATTGGTCGTTATTGTTATGCATCAGGGATCAACGGCAGCTATTTTCCCGCTTAACCTGACCGCAGATGTGAATGCGGTTCACAGCCCGTTCGTTTAAGAAAATTATCAAACTGACAATAAAGTAGATGGATGCGCCAAGCGCAAAAAAAATGATCGGATTTTTTTACAGTTTTCTAACTGCAGGCGATAGGAATCAAATTCTGATTGATAACCTTGCAGCAGAATAGTTAGTGGCGGGTTTGCAATTTTTTAATGCATAGAAGGTAAATGCAAACTCACTCGCAAAAGCGAAAATGAGTTTGCATGCTGCAGATAATTAGCAGGCGATTGCGTGCGTGGTTTTGCGGGTCGCGTAGGAAGCGGGGGCGCTGATGGCGTAGCGATAACCTTTTGCGGTTTGCAATACAATATGCTTGTTGTACATCCAGACTTCGCTAATTTTTTCCCCATCCAAACGGAATAAAGCAGTAGCGGTAAATTCCAATTCACCACCGGAAGCAGGTAAGCCCATAAATTCTTCGTGGTGTTTTCCCTGAATCCGAAAACGAACCAGCACTTGCGAATCAGCAGCCAGCAATTGTTCAATCGTGAAAACTTGTGATTCAAATACGTCAGCCAGGTAATTGAAAAAACCCTGATATTCATCGCAGTTGCCGGGATTAAATTCAGGGAAGCCCCAACACTTGACCTCCGCTGCAACAAAATGGCCCAAACTTTTATCCTGGGTGATGTGCGCCGCGCGCAAAAACTCTTTTATCAAACGCTCATTGTTCCGATGTGTACACATATAAACTCCTTCCCTTGTGGGGATTTTTTTAATCTTCAGCCTGCTTGGGGTGAAGCAGGCTTTATTGTGAAACCTTCCCGCAGGGTAAGGTCAAGCACCGGCGAATTATGTCAGTAGCCTCGCAAAAAATTGTCACAATGTGTAACTGCCTGCTGGCATTTATCAATAGGGACTTTTTGTCGGGCGGACAATAATTTCACTGACATCAACATCGGCCGGTTGCTCTATCGCATAACAAACGGCGCGGGCGATGGCATCGGGCGTGAGCGCGATCTGGCGGAAGCTGTCCATGGCTGCGCGCGATGCAGGATCGGTAATGGAATTGGCCAATTCCGATTCCACCACACCGGGAGAAATAATCGTGACCCGAATATCGCCATCCAATTGCTCCTGCCGCAAACCTTCGGAGATAGCGCGTACCGCATATTTAGTCGCGCAGTAAACGGCAGCGGTTGGATAAACTGCGTGGCCGCCAATAGAAGAAATATTCACGAAGTGCCCAAAACCCTGACGTTTCATAATTGGCAACCCCGCCGCTATTCCAAACAGCACGCCCTTAATATTCACATCAATCATGCGCTCCCACTCATCGACTTTGAGTTCGGCCAAAGGTGATAGCGGCATAACACCAGCGTTGTTGACGATCACATCAACGCGGCCAAATTTTTCGCGCGCAAATTCCACCAGCGCTTGCACTTGCTCCTGCTGGCGCACATCGACTGCGCAATATTCGGCTACACCGCCTTGCGCACGTATGTCCGCCGCCAATGTTTCCAAGCGGTCTGTACGACGCGCACCTAAAACGACTTTTGCGCCCTGCGCCGCAAGAATACGCGCCGCTGTTTCACCAATGCCACTGCTGGCGCCGGTGATGATGACTACCTTCTGGTTAATTGCAGATTGATTCACTGACATAACAAAACCCTCGTAGCGATTTGGATGCCGAGCAAAGTGTCGGCGTGAAATCACTATAGGAGCACGGCCGCTCTGGTCGATAGTCAGTTACTCGCCAGTTATTGCCCAATAGTCCAAAGTCGTCCCGTTTTGGTATGGGCAAGAGAAGCAGTTGTGTAAACTCAAACCATCGACTTATCACCAGCTTTTGCCACCATGGCTACGAGGGCAACACGTGGATAACACTGCCAATAACCCGACTAACACCGGGGCGACTACTGCGCCCTTCCCCGGCTATTCGCTCGCAACACAACTGCAGGAACTGACCTGGCGGATTGAACAATTCACCAAGACCGATGGTTTTACCGAAACGCCGATCAAAGGGCTGCGACTGATCCGTGCCAAACAACCCAGCACAGCGACACACACGGTGTATGAGCCGTCGCTGTGTTTGATCGCGCAGGGAAACAAGCAGGCAGTGCTGGGCAATGAAATCTATACCTACAACCCAGCCCACTATTTAGTAGCGGCGGTGGATATTCCGGTCATAGGCCAGGTGCTGGATGCGACGCCGGAAAAACCCTACCTCTGCTTCAATTTGATCCTGTCGCCGCAGGATATTCAGGAGTCATTATTAGCGGGCAAAAAAGCAGGGGCGCCCGGATTTCCCGCCACCAGCTTAACGCCCAAGCGCGGGCTTTTTGTCAGCGAAGCCAAACCGCCATTGCTCGATGTGGCATTGCGTTTGATGCGCCTGCTGGAAACGCCAGAGGATATTCCGCTGCTCAGCCCACTGTTATTGCGCGAGATGATTTATCGCCTGCTGCAGGATGATCAGGGCGAAATTCTCGCGCAGGTTTCGCTGGTGGATAGCCATGCCCAGCAAATCAGCCGGGTGATCAATATCCTCAAACATAATTACCATCGCAATTTGCGTATTGAAGATCTCGCGCGCGAAGCCTGCATGAGTAGCTCATCGCTGCATACCCATTTCAAAACCATCACCAATATGACGCCGCTGCAGTACCAAAAACACCTGCGCCTGCAAGAAGCACGACGCCTGCTATTTGCCGAAAAGCTGGATGCAGCCACCGCCAGCCACAGGGTCGGCTATGAAAGCCCCTCGCAGTTCAGCCGCGAATACAACCGCCTGTTCGGTTTATCGCCACTGCGCGACATTGCCCGCTTGCGCTCCTCCGATGCATTTGCCAATCCCGGATAAGCAATCCCGGGCAGGCATCTGAGGTAAGTGACGCAGTTATCAACATCGACCTTCCATCACCCCGCTTTCTCCCGTCTGTGCTATTTCTGTAATAAGGCGCCACTACGGCACCTTATTTGCAGAAGTATTTGCACAAATATCTACAGATAATGCATTGATAAACCGGTACCAATCCGTATTTGATTATCCGCTCTACCCAGCATTCACCGGCTAGTCACAGAAAATGGTCGAATCGGCCAATAAAAACTGAGGCGCCGGGCTCAAAAGATCATGGAGATCGCCGAATGACGACCTGTCCCGCTAGTAAATATGTATCAGGGGATGCAGCAACAGCCATTGTTAACCACAGTGCGCCACGCCTTTTTTTGGCATTCGCCGAGCCGGTTTTTGTAAAAACCGCCCTTTTGCCATGTCGAAAAGTTATACGAATATCTATGCGACACTCTTTGATAGCGGGGTTGCGTGGTGAATAGTCTTTATATTGCACTGGCCGCACTGTTCGGGGTGATTGTTGTTATCGCCGCTGCTGTGCACATCAACCGCGTCAACCTGAAGTTGCGCAATATGGTTCGGTTGATGCGCCGCGCCGATGTCTGGCAGCGTGGCCATAACCATGTGCTGGCACAAATCGCAGCCGATGATCCGCTGGAAGAAGTACTGCTGGAAATTATTGTCGGCGTAGAACATATCCGCCCGGAAATGATTTGCAGCATTTCGCTGGTAGATCGCCACACCAATCGGCTCAAAATCGCCGCCGCGCCAAATTTACCAACCGCTTATAAAGACGCCGTAGATGGCCTGCCCGCTGACCAACCCATAGGTTCCTGCGGCACAGCAGTAGTGACCGGCAACCGGGTGATTGTGAGCGATATCCAGAAAGACCCAAGCTGGGTCGGGCTAAAAGAACTGGCGGCCAAAGCAGGGCTTGCCTCTGGCTGGTCAGAACCTATCGTCAACCGCCACGGCGAGGTACTGGGCACCTTCGGGATTTATCAGGGACAGATTTCCGAACCCACCGCCGACGACATACGCTTGATTGAAGAATCCGCCTACCTCGCGGAAATCGCGATTGAACGCAAACTCTCGCTTGAAGCGCTGCGCGCCAGTGAAGAGCGCCATCGCCTGCTGGCCGATAACGCGCAAGACGTGATCTGGATTATGGATCTCGACGGGCGCTTCACTTATGTCAGTCCCTCGGTTGAAAAATTACGTGGTTACAACGCCGCAGAGGCCATGCAACAAACCCTGCAGGAAACCTTTACGCCGGAATCGGTGATTAAAGTGCAAGAGGCGGTTGGCCGCACGCTCGCGGCCGTGCAAGCCAACGAACCATTTCCCGACTTCGTGGCCGAGCTGGATCACCTGCGCAAAGATGGCTCGACCGTGTGCGCCGAAACCAGAACCTCGGGCATTTATGATGCAGAAGGAAAATTTGTCGGCATAGTCGGGGTGAGCCGCGATGTTACCGAGCGCAAAAAGAGTGAAGAAAAAATTCGCTATATGGCGCAACACGATAGCCTGACCGGATTACCCAATCGCGCCTTGTTTGCGGATCGTCTACAACAGGCATTGAGTTACTGCAAACGCCACCAGCGTGTGCTCGCGGTAATGCTACTCGACCTGGACAAATTCAAACCGGTCAACGACCGCTACGGCCACGCACTGGGCGACGAATTATTAAAGCAAGTCGCGCAACGACTGCTCGCCTGCGTGCGCACTTCGGACACAGTGGCGCGCATCGGCGGCGATGAGTTTGTGATTCTCCTGCATCAAATGGATGATATTCATCACGCAAAAATTGTGAGCGAAAAAATCCAACACGCGCTCGCAGAAATATTTTTAATTGAAGAATACCCAATTCAGATCGGCTGCAGTATTGGTACGGCGTTTTATCCGCAAGATGGTGTTGATCCGCTTGAACTGACTAAAATTGCCGACCAGAAAATGTATAACCACAAACGCCAAACTACCGCGGCAATTCGTTGAACCTACCAAAAAAAGGGCAACCCATCGGGTTGCCCGTTAAGCCGACTCATGAAGCAGTCGAAGAAGAAGGAGTAAAGCTAAAACCGCAAACCTGATTTCAGTTGCAAATCACGCTTGCACTTGCACCAAACCATCATCGATACGCACCGGATACACAGCGACGTGATATTCCGGCTTTTCCAGGCATTCACCCGTGCGCAGATTGTAGTGCTCTTTGTACAGCGGCGATGCAATCACCACTTCATCACCTATCGAACCAATAATACCGCGCGACAACACGTTGGCTTCACCGATAGGGTCGTAATTGGATACCGCAAAAATTTCGTCCAGGCGACGCGAGCGGAAGATCGCTACTTGCTTACTATTGACCAGTGCACACACGCCGGTGTCGGGCAATAAATCATCGATTTCACACACGCTGATCCAGGGTTTTTCGCTCATGATATTTCTCACTAAAATATTCTTGATTCGTAGCCCGTATGGAGCCTAGCGCAATACGGGATCGTTAATTTATTCACAGCCCCGTATTTCGTTTTACTCCATACGGGCTACGGCAGCTAATCAACCAACTCAACAAACTGAATAGTTTTATTGTTGCGTTCCAATGCCGTTGCCGGGCGAATTTGTTCGCGCTCAATTACATACGCGAGATTTTCATCAGTTGCAGTGGTGTTGATAAAATGTTTAAAGCGTTTTTGCAATTCATCACTCTCAACCGTGGTTTTCCATTCGCATTGGTACTGGCTGATGTTGTAAGCCATCTGTTCTTCCAATTCAGCGCAGATCGATAACTTATCGTCGATCACCACTTTCTTCAGATAATCCAAACCACCTTCCATATTCTCCATCCACACCGAAGTACGTTGCAGGCGGTCGCCGGTGCGGATGTAGAACATCATTACGCGGTCGATATATTTAATTAAGGTAACGTCATCCAGGCCAGTGGCAAATAAATCAGCGTGACGCGGGCGCATACCGCCGTTGCCGCACACATATAAACTCCAACCGGTTTCGGTGGCGATTACACCAAAGTCTTTTGATTGCGCCTCAGCACATTCGCGCGTGCATCCAGACACACCAAATTTAATTTTGTGTGGTGCACGCACACCTTTGTAGCGATTTTCCAAAATAATCGCCATGCCAACAGAATCCAATACACCATAGCGGCACCAGGTGCTGCCCACACAGGATTTAACTGTGCGCAGTGATTTGCCGTAGGCGTGGCCAGTTTCAAAGCCGGCATCAACCAATAATTTCCAGATCGCCGGCAACTGATGTAATTGCGCACCAAATAAATCGATCCGCTGGCCGCCGGTAATTTTGGTGTAGAGGTTGTATTGTTTGGCAACCTGACCCAACACAATTAATTTATCCGGGGTAATTTCACCGCCCGCAACACGCGGCACTATTGAGTAGGTGCCATCTTTTTGCATATTGCCAAGGAAAATATCGTTGGTGTCTTGCAGGCCGATGTGTTTTTTATCCAACACAAATTCATTCCAGAAACCGGCGAGAATTGAACCCACCGCTGGCTTACAAATTTCACAACCCAAACCACCATTGCCATGGCTATCCAACAACTCATCAAAGGTTTTGATTTTTTTGATGCGGATAATATCGGCCAATTCCTGACGTGAATGGGGGAAGTGTTCGCATATATGATTGCTCACTTCTACACCGAGTTTTTTCAACTCGGAATCCATTACTTGTTTGGTCAATGCACTGCAACCACCACAACCGGTAGAGGCTTTGGTAACGGCTTTGATATCGCCCATGGTGCGTGCGCCGTTCTGTACAGAGCAACAAATTGCACCTTTACTCACATCAAAACAGGAGCAGATCATTGCTGTCTCTGGCAATGCATCCACACCTATGGCCATACCACCGCCATCAACATTCGGTAGAATCAGGCAGTTAGGATCTTCCGGCAAATCCATGCCGTTAACGCAGATTTGTTGCAGAGTTCCATAGGCTTCAACATCGCCCACTAATACCGCGCCCAACAATTTTTTATTGTCGGCCGATACAATCATGCGCTTGTAAACTTCATCCACATCATTGCTGTAGGTGTAGCTTAATGAACCGGGAGTTGTGCCGTGCGCATCGCCAATCGATGCCACATCAACACCGAGCAATTTTAATTTGGTGCTCATATCGGCACCCATAAATTGATCGCTACCGCCGGTGATATGGGATACGGCAACTTTCGCCATTTGATAACCGGGTGCAACCAAACCGTAAATGCGATTATTCCAGAGCGCGCACTCACCAATTGCGTAGACATCTTTCATATTGGTCTGGCAGTTGTTATCAACCACAATGCCGCCACGCTCACCTAATTGAATACCACACTTGCGGGCGAGTTCATCCTGCGGGCGAATACCAGCAGAGAACAAAATCATATCGGTTTCAAGATAACTGCCATCCGCAAAATTCATGCGATAACGTGCATCAGTACCAGCAACAATTTCACTGGTCGCTTTTTGGGTGTGGACTTTTACACCTATAGCTTCAATTTTACGGCGCAATAATTTTCCGCCGCCTTCATCCAATTGCACTGCCATCAAGCGCGGAGCAAATTCAACCACGTGAGTTTCAAGCCCGGCTGCTTTTAATGCAGCGGCAGCTTCCAAGCCCAACAAACCACCGCCAACAACCACACCCACTTTACTTTGGGTGGCTGAATAAGTAATGGCTTCCAGATCTTCAATAGTGCGATACACCAGACAGTGTTCGCCGTTATTACCAGGAATAGGAGGAACAAACGGAAATGAACCTGTCGCAAGAATTAACTTGTCGTAACCTTCGCGACGACCGGATGCGGTAATCACTTCTTTGTTATCAAAATCCAGATCGATCACTTTATCTTTCAAGATAAATTCAACGGATTTTTCGTTGTAGTAATCCGCGGAGGTCAACGCGAGATCTTCAGCCGTTGAACCGGAAAAATATTTGGAGAGCTGTACGCGGTCGTAAGCCAGGCGCGGCTCTTCCGAAAAGGTGATCACCTGATACTGCTCAGCATCAGCGTGATTCACCAGATTGTCGATAAATTTGTGCCCTACCATGCCGTTTCCGACTACCACAATGCGCTTCTTCATACCTGCCTCACGGTCGTAAAATTTTTGTATTAACTAATTTTTTGGGTGGATCGCAATCACTTATGCCAACAAATATTTTTCTTCCGCCGTATGTAGTTGCACCTGCATTTGCAACTTTTCTTTCATACGCACAACTTCACCCACAATAATCAACGCAGGCGATTGCACGTGTTCACGAATAACGGCTTCAGGAAAATCTTGCAGAGTAGAAATAATGTCGCGCTGGTTTTGGCGGCAACCATTTTCGATAATTGCCACCGGCGTATCTGCAGCCAAACCACCCGCTAATAATTTTGCGGCGATTTCATCGGCGCGGGTCAGGCCCATGTAAAACACCAGTGTGTGATTCAGTTGCGCCAGCGCATCCCAATTCACATCCAGACTTTTTTCGGCGTGACCGGTAACAAACGTACAGCCCTGTGACAAACCGCGATGGGTCAGCGGGATATCAGCATAAGTGCTGCAACCGGATGCAGAAGTAATACCGGGAATCACTTCCGCCTCAATACCGGCAGTGCGCAGCTCCAACAATTCTTCGCCGCCGCGACCAAACACAAATGGATCGCCACCCTTAATACGGCAGACGGTCAACCCTTGCTGTGCTTGTTTTACGAGCAACTGATTGAGATCGTCCTGCGCGATGCTGTGTTGATTTTTTGCTTTACCAACATAGTGCGCAGGAACATTTTTAGGAAAGAGTGCGCGTATCTCAGCGCTAACGAGGTAATCGTAAAAAATAATGTCGGCGCTATTGATTGCACGCAGCGCTTTTACGGTTAGCAGCTCTGCATCACCAGGGCCCGCACCAACCAACCACACTTTTCCTGAACAGATTTTTTTTGCCCGCTCATTAGTATCACCACGTTGCTTGAGCATCGCGGAGGGAAGAACTTCTACATTGGTTTTGATGAAAGTGGTCATGGCATCACCCGCAATTTATTTACAAAGGGGTAATTGCAATCGCAGTGCCATATCGTTTTTTTTCAATCGAAAAAATAATTTTCTTTATATTTCATAAGCTTAAAATCACCACTCACACAAAATTTGCTGGCAGGCAATTTATCGCAAAGAGATCAATCAGGAATTTATGAATTTTAATGGTGCAAGCGCGCACCAACTGGCAGCAAAAATGATTTTTATAAATTTACAAAAATGCACCAATTAAAAACAAAGTTATGGTGCACGCAGCACCATTAAAATGCATTTGCGTGTATCTTTATCAAAAGCGAACCAAAAGAGCAGAAGCCGACACTGAGGCGGACAATCAAAAGCCCTCATCACCACGACAATAAGGGTGTAAAATTCAAAAAGTCACCATTTTGGAACAGCCTTTTAGACTGATATTGCCCATCCCGGCGTGGCCACCAACGAAAGTGGCCACAAGCTTGCTAGGCATTAGGGCGAAAGCAACCGAAACGCCTTGAGCCGCGGCGCTGGCATCGCTAGAGTGACCATCCGAGCGACTCACCCCAGCGGCTCGTCTAAACAGGAATACACTTTCTTTATATATGTTGATCGATAACTTTGGTCGAACCATCAATTACGTGCGCCTGTCAGTCACTGACCGCTGTGACCTGCGCTGCGTTTATTGCATGGCGGAGGATATGACCTTCCTGCCGCGCGCCGAAGTGTTGAGCATTGAAGAACTGGCAACTCTGGGCGAGACCTTTGTCGGACTGGGAGTAACCAAGCTGCGCATTACTGGCGGCGAGCCGTTGGTAAGACGCGGCACCATCGATTTACTGGAACGACTGGGGCAGCTACCCGGATTAAAAGAGCTATGCCTCACCACCAACGGCACCCACCTGCCCCAGTACGCACAGGCAATTAAAGATGCAGGTGTGGATCGGATTAATATCAGCCTCGACAGTTTGAATCCCGACCGCTTCCGCCAGCTCACCCGCTTTGGCGATATCAGCCAGGTATTAAAAGGCATCAAAGCCGCACAAGCCGCCGGTTTCAAACGCATCAAACTCAACTGCGTTGCGCTCAAACACTACAATGCCGATGAAGTCCCGGCACTGGTGAAATTCGCGCTGGATGAAGGGCTGGACATCAGCTTCATCGAAGAGATGCCCCTTGGCCGCATCGATGAACATGGGCGCGCAGCCGAGTTTGTCAGCAGCGACGAATTGCGCAGCTCAATCAACAAGCAACAAGAGTTGCAACCGGTTTTTCGAAAAGGTGATTCCAATGCAGGTCCTGCCCGCTATTGGAAAGCGAGCGGCTACGATTCGCGCATCGGTTTTATCTCGCCCCATTCCAATAATTTTTGCAGCAGCTGCAACCGCGTACGCGTCACCGCCACCGGCCGTTTATTATTGTGCTTGGGGCAAGAAAATAGCGTGGATTTGCGCGAGGCATTGCGTGCAAGTGATGATCCGCATACCGAAGTGCGCACGCGCATTATTAACGCCATGCACCACAAACCGGAAAAACACACATTTGATTTAGAAGATGAACCGCAAATCATACGCTTTATGAATATGACGGGCGGTTGATCCCAACAATAACCCCTCCCCAGCCCTCCCCTTACAAAAAGGGAGGGAGCGACAACACCTCCCCCTTCATAAGGGGAGCTGGGCGCCCGGCTAGGGGAGGGGGTTGATACAGGAATAAAAAATGTCATCCCAAAAAGAATTTGAGCCGTTAAATATTTGTGTGCTTACTGTTTCAGACACACGCAATCCGGATACCGATACTTCCGGGCAAAAACTGCAGGACTTATTAATTGCTGCCGGTCATAAATTGTATGACCGCAATTTGGTGATTGATGATATTTACCAAATTCGCGCCGTGCTTTCCAATTGGATTGTGGATAAACAAGCGCAAGTGGTGCTGATCACTGGCGGCACCGGTTTTGCGGGACGCGATTCTACTGTTGAAGCAGTCACGCCGTTATTTGATAAAACCGTTGTCGGTTTTGGTGAATTGTTTCGCCAGGTGTCTTACGAGGAAATCGGCACCTCGACGATTCAGTCGCGAGCAACGGCTGGATTTTCCAATCGCACTTTGATTTTTTGTTTGCCCGGCTCAACTGGCGCCTGCACAACAGCATGGGAAAAAATCATCAAAGAACAATTGGATAGTCGCCATAGACCCTGCAATTTTGTTGGCCAACTCAGCATCAATTAAACCACTATGACTGACACTAACGAAAAAAAATTAAATGGCGCACGCATTAAAATTCAGGCACGCGTGATGCTGGATGATGAAATTGCTTTTGGCCCGGGCAAAGCCGATTTGCTTGCAGCAATTGCAGCAACCGGTTCAATCTCGGGAGCGGGTAAACATTTGGGCATGAGCTATAGGCGCGCATGGCTTTTGGTTGATGCAATGAATCGCTGCTTTAGCCATCCGCTGGTCGAAACCGTAACCGGCGGAACCCATGGTGGAGGAGCAAGACTCACATCACAGGGCAATGATGTGTTAGCACGCTACCAGCAATTACAAAATGATCTTCGCGCACTGGGTGAAAAACATTTTCCAGAATTTAAACCGCTGCTGCGCAAAAAACCGGTTCCACCCAGCCAATAATTTTTTATTCGGCTGAATGAAGTGCACCATCGCGAACATAACAATAATACTGCGTTAAATATTCCAGCTCACTGCGCGCATGAGTGACGTACACCATAGGAATTTTGCACTCGGAATAAATGCGCAGAAAGAATGGCAATATCTGCTGCTTCAAACGCTCATCCAGCGCCGATAAAGGTTCATCCAGCAACAATAATTCCGGCGAATACAAGACTGCACGCCCAAGCGCAACACGCTGCTTTTCCCCGCCGGATAAACTACCGGGGCGGCGCTCAAGCAAATGACTTATCTCCAACAAATCAACAATCGCATCCAAATGAAAGCGCCGCTGCGATGCACTGATATTGTTGTACCCATACAACAAATTTTTGCGCACCGATAAATGCGGTAGTAGTTGCCCATCCTGAAATACCAAACCTATGTGGCGTTTGTGCGGTGGTAGCCAAATTTTTGTAACGCTGTCGCACATTAACTGGCCGTTCAGTTTTATCGAGCCCTGCTGCGGTTTTAGTAAACCGGCAATCAATGCCAGCAAAGTACTTTTGCCACTGCCCGATGCACCCAGCACGCCGGTGATAGGCGCATCAAATTTTTGTTTGGCCGAGAGCGAAAAATCTACGCGCTTAAATTCAAAATCCAATTCAAGCACGGCGAACTCCCAACCACTTTTCAGCGCGGCGGGTAAGCAAGTTGTTCAGAAAGAGCGAGAAAAAGGCGAGCGCAAGACAAATACAAATCAGTCGTATAGCCATGGCATCGCCATCGATTTGGTGTGTTGCAGAATAGATGGCGAGTGGTAACGTGCGAGTCTCACCAGCGATATTACCAACGAAAGTGATAGTCGCACCAAATTCACCGAGTGAGCGACTAAACACCATAATCGAACCGATTAAAATACCCGGCAGCATTAATGGCAAGGTCACACTGCACCAGACTTTAAATGGACTGGCGCCGAGTGTGCTGGCAGCGGATTCAAGCCGACGATCAATCATCTGCACCGATAATTTTGCTGCTTGTACCATCAGTGGAAAAGCGATAACGGCGGCAGCCAAGACTGCGCCTTTCCAGTTAAAAGCCAATTCAATGCCGAAATTTTCTTTCAACCATTGCCCCGCAACACCTTGGGAGCCAAACACCACCAATAACAAATAACCAGGTACCGTGGGTGGTAATACCATCGGCATAAATAAAACCGCTTCTAATGCGGGCTTGGCAAAAAAATCTTTGCGCGCAAGCAGCCAACCAAAATAAATTCCGGGGATTGCACAGAGCAGAGTTGCACAAATCCCCACTTGCGCAGACAGCGATAGCACTTGCCATTCAGCTTCAGTCAGCATAAAGAAACGTCAAATCAATTCGTTGGCAATGCCACTTTAAAACCGTAGCGCACAAAAATATCGAGCGCGACAGATGATTGCAAAAACTGCCAGAATGCGCGCGCGTCTGCCGTTGCACTTTTGGTCAAGCCACCAGGATAGACAATGGGCAAATGGCTCTCTGCCGAAAATGACGCAACTATGCTTACCTTTTTACTCATCAATGCGTCAGTTTTATACACAATTCCCAAACCACACTCGCCGCGCTCTACAAATGCCAGTGCGGTGCGCACATCTTCTGTGCCGACGAGGCGCGGCTGAATCCCTTCCCACCAACCATAATAGGTCAGCGCCTGTTTAGCATATTTACCTACGGGTACCGAGGCAGTATCACCCGTGCACAACTTGCCGTTAAAACCGGCGAGCAAATCAGTACCTTTTGCGATGGTGATTGATGGCACCCGATCACTCGACGCGATCAACACCAACTCATTAACCAATAAATCAATACGTGTACTTTTGTTCAACAGATTGCGTTGCACCAGATAATCCGCCCAATCTTTATCCGCAGAGATAAAAATATCGGCGGGTGCACCGTTTTCAATTTGTTTTGCCAGGGTAGACGAACCCGCAAACGAGGTTTTAATCGCTACATTGGGGTGTGCTTTTTCATAAGCGCGACTTAATTCGGTGATGACATCAGTAAGACTGGCCGCAGCCGACACCCGCACATCACCCGCTTGCACGCTGCCAACGACCAACAGCTGCAATACTAGCAACAGACCACTTAATACAACGCGCGACTTCAAGATTGTGTTCATAGCTTCCCCATTGACAGGGCAACATTAATGCCCGATATATACATGGAGATATAATGAAACAATCCATGCTTTGGTGCAACCTGAGCAACAGCTTGCACCAGCAACATGCACGCGCAATATTTTCTGCTGCAATTTGGTGATTCAACACTTTATTTGCCTCGAAAAATACAAAAGCCTTGTGGATTTTTGTCAGCAGAACCACAAGATGCGGTTCATTTATCAAGAAATACAAAGACCCATGCTCATGGCAAGCTAATTGCAATTCTCTGGAACCATGCCCTTTCAAGGTGTTTTGATGTACTTGTGAGCAGCCTCCATGAATCACTCTTTACTGTTACACACAGCGGTGCCATCACTATTGGCCGCCATGGACGCGTTAACGCTCGAACCGGATTTTCAAATCTTCTTCAAAAAAGCTGCTGCTGCGGTGCGCAATCTATTGGGCGCCGACGGCACCGCATTGATATTGCTGGATGAAGAAACCCAAACCTTCGAATACAAGTTGTTCGAAGGCGAGCAGCAACACCTGCTCAATGCTTTTAAAGGATTTCGTTTTTCGGCAGCGACCGGAATTTCCGGCCGCGTACTGACCAGCAAAACCAGTATTTTTACCCGCGATTACCCCACTGCCCCCGATGCCATGCCGCAACTGGTTGAAGCCGGGTTGCAATCCAATCTGGTAATCCCGCTGATTTCATCAGATAAAGTGTTTGGTGTGCTCGCATCCTCCTGGTTTGCACACACCCAATCAGTCGCCGATATTTCACCGCAG
The DNA here is from genome assembly GCF_039207905.1 of Cellvibrio sp. Classification (GTDB taxonomy): domain Bacteria; phylum Pseudomonadota; class Gammaproteobacteria; order Pseudomonadales; family Cellvibrionaceae; genus Cellvibrio. Next base: position 22,610 of record NZ_JBCECX010000023.1, on the reverse strand, counting down.
TTACTCACTCTGGCAGAGCGCATCGCGAGCCAAATTGCCGTTGCTTGTCACCGGGAAAAATTGGAAACACAACTGCGTGAACTTGCGACTATTGATCCACTGACAAAATTATTAAACCGTCGCGGCATTTTGAATTGCCTCGATGATAGCCTTGAAAAATTGCATCGCTACAATCGCAGCTTTGCATTATTTTTTATTGATATCGACGGACTTAAATCGGCAAATGATCACTGGGGCCACGAAACCGGTGATGTGCTGCTGCGCGATGTTGCCCAGCGTTTATCCGATGTCGTGCGCAAAGGCGATCAAATCGGACGTATGGGTGGCGATGAATTTTTAATTGTCGCCGAGTGCGACGAATCCCATATCGATATTCTCGCCAACCGGTTTTTGCAGGCATTGCGCGTGCCCTACGGGGTAGGCCGCAAACGCGGGCGCTTAAGCGGTAGCATTGGTGTGGTATTGGCGCCGCAAGATGGCGTTGATGAAATTAATTTGCTGCGCAAAGCAGATGCGGCTATGTATATCGCCAAAAGTCAGGGCGGCGATAAATTCCAGCGCGCCTCGGTGAAAACCGAACAGCCGCAAGACCGATTGATTTCAGTGGTGGATGTAGAAGGTGCACTGGATCGCAATGAATTGCAGCTGTGGTATCAACCGATTTGCCAGCTGCATGATTTATCGGTTATCGGCTTTGAAGCGCTATTGCGCTGGTGTAAACCCGACGGTGAAGTCGTAAGTGCTGGCCCAATTATTCAGGCATTTGAAACTGCACGCGGTGATTTGGAATTTCGTTTAGGCAACTGGGTCTTGCGCGAGGCCGCGCGACAGATGCTGCTGTGGAATAAAAATTCACTCACGCCTGACATCCATATCAATATATCCCCGCGTCATTTTTTACATCCTTCCTTTTTACTGGAATTGCAAAACCTGTGCGAGCAACAACAGGGTTTTGGGGAATCGTTAATTATTGAAATTACTGAAACCGCGATGCTGGAGGACCTTGAGCGCGCCAAACGTATTATGTTGCGCTGCCGCGATTTAGGTGCACGTATGGCGGTAGATGATTTTGGTACCGGTTATGCGTCGCTGACTTATATCAAACGCTTGCCACTGGATATTATTAAAATTGATCGTTCATTTGTGGCTGATTTGCCCGGCAATAAAGTGGATTGGGATATTACCAAAGGAATCGTATCTATCGCCCATGCGCTGGGGTTAGCGGTTGTTGCAGAAGGGGCAGAAGAATTTGAGCAGATTGGCAGCTTACGCGAGTTGGGTTGCGATCAGGTGCAGGGTTATTTTATCCATCGCCCAATGCCATTTACCGATGCCGATAATTGGTTGCAGCAACAGCGGATTCAATCACGCGCGCCCAACCAGCCAACAACGATCAACAATTTTTCTGCGCGTACCGGTAAAAAAATAAAGGCCGCTGCCAATGAGGAATCGATGCAACATTCTGCTCAATCCTATCTGGCAACAGCCCTTTGCAGCTCACAAGAGCGGTTTGATTCGCGCTTTACGTTGTCACCACAAATGTCACCGCGAATCACCGCTAACCAACGTCATCCGCGTTAATAATGCACCGGCAAGCGTTTCAACATGGCTTGTCGTGCATTGATCAATTCTTTGTAGGTCTGGATCATAGTGAAATTTACTTGTGCGCCATTGAGTTTTAGTTCGGCGAGCTGGCGCTCGTAGTCAGAAATTTCGCGTAAAAGTTTATCGCGCAGTAAATCTGAACGACTGGTATTGAAATCCGCTTTTAGATTTTTGCTTTCTCTTCTCATCAATAACACTCCCTAAGAATAAAACCTGCAAAATTTTTCAGAACTATTCGCCGGAAATGCCTGCGCGAATGAATTCTGGAAGCTCAAGTGAAGACTAGCCCAGAAGATCAACAAATGACCACCCTGAACTTAGACCGTTTTCTTATCGGGACTATTAAATTTTGGTTATAAAACCGGCAGGATTGCCGCCCACACCCGAGGGGATGCGGCAGCAATAATTTAGCGGGGGAGTCAATCAGTGGATAACAATTTATCCCAGGCAAAATGTTTATCGCCCAATGCGTAGAAATGTGGGTTGAGGATATCGTCACTGGCGTTATACACCAGTGGGCTCAGGTCAGGCTGTGCATGAACCACCCGCCCACCTGCAGCCTCCAATACCGCTTGCGCAGCCGCCGTATCCCATTCCGAGGTGGGCGCAAGGCGCGGATAAAAATCCGCATTACCTTCCGCGATAACACAAAACTTAAGCGAGCTACCGGCATTGGTAGTTTCAATCTCACCCGGCCAATTGCGGGTAATTGCAGTCATCAAATCAACCGTTGCCTGGGTGCCGTGGCGATGGCTGAGCAATACCGTAAAGGATTGCCGTTGCGCAAAACGCTCAGCCAGCGAGCGCACGGCAATCGCATGGGGATTTTTACCCTGTGTATATTTGAACGCACCAATACTGCTTTGCTCACGCGCATCCAACACCCCGATGTAAGTGATGTCGGTCGCGGGCACATGCACAACGCCCAGCAGCGGTCTGCCACGTTGGATCAACGCAATATTGACCGTGAACTGGCCATTGCCCGCGATAAACTCCTTGGTGCCATCGAGCGGATCGACCAGCCAATAGTTTTCCCACAAATGGCGATCGGCAAATTCAGGTAGCTCGCCCTCTTCCGAAATGATCGGCAGCGGCAGCAGCTCTGGCAAACCGGCACTGATGATTCGATGGGCAGCGAGATCGGCCGCCGTAAGTGGCGATTCATCGCCCTTGTGCTCTATCTGGTAAGCATCTTTGTTGCTATAGATCGCCATGATAGCGTCGCCAGCGCGCCGACTGAGATCAACCAATTGCTCGATGAGTTCGGGGCTGATGGGATGATTGGTCATACTAGGCCTCGCGTTTTACGATAAATCCAGCACCGGCTCGGGTGCAGTAAAATTGCCTGCCAGCCATTCGCGCACCATAAAGAGCGCGGCAATACTGCGCCCCTCACATACATCGGCGCGGCTAATTAGCTGCAGCAGGTCAGACAGTGGATAGGGTACTACTTCAATGGGTTCGGGCTCGTCGCCAACCAAGCGCTCGGGGTAAAGATCCCAGGCAACCACCACATTGATGCCATGCTCCATATAAGAAGGCGACAGGCTGATCTTTTTGAGGAACTGCAACTTGCGCGCGCCGTAGCCCACTTCCTCTTTCAGCTCGCGGTTGGCGGCATCCAGCAGGGCTTCGCCCTGGTCGATAGCACCTTTCGGCAGCGCCAGGTGGTAATCCTCAATTCCGGCCCCATATTCACGCACCAAAAGCACCGTATTATCGTCGAGCAGGGGTACAATGAGCACCGCCCCCGGCCCGCCGGAACAGAGCTTTTCGTAAGTGCGCTCTTCACCGTTGCTGAAACGCAGGTGAATCTCATCGGCACGGAACAGGCGGCTGCGCGCTACTGTCGCGCGCTTCAAAATACTGGGCTTGGTAGGCATAGGTCGTTAAATGCAGTTCGCAGAAAGTGGTAGAGACAATTTTATGATCAATTGGGACTTAATAGATACTGTCATGCTGGATATGGATGGTACCTTGTTGGATCTGCATTTCGATAATTATTTTTGGCTGGATCACCTGCCCCAGCGCTATGCGCAAATCCACAATGTCGATCTCGCGGCCGCTCATCAAAAATTGAGCAGCGATATCCGCCAGCACGAAGGCACCTTGCAGTGGTACTGCCTGGAGTTTTGGTCCAAAGCGCTTGATGTTGATATCACGGCACTGAAAGAAGAAGTGAAACACAAAATCCAGATTCGCCCGCACGTTGGCGAATTCCTGCATCGCTTGCGCGCGCAGGGGAAAAAAGTGTTGCTGGTCACCAATGCGCACCCGCAAAGTTTGTCACTCAAAATGCAAGTCACGCGCATCGATCAATGGCTGGATGTGATTATTTCATCGCATGAATTTAACGAGCCGAAGGAATCGCAAAAATTCTGGCAGGATCTGCAGGCACGCGAACAATTTGATCCGGAGCGCACACTGTTTATCGATGACACGGTACGCATTCTCGATTCAGCCAAAACTTTTGGCATTAAATACTTATTGGGTATCCACCAACCTGACAGCCAAATAGAGCGACGCATGGAGCAATATCCTGCGATCCACAATTTTGATGAGATTATGCCCTCGGCACATTAATGTATGAGCAAACAAAAAATCGAACACGATGATGATGACGATAAAATCCGCATCGACAAATGGCTGTGGGCCGCGCGCTTTTATAAAACCCGCAGCCTTTCCAAGCAGGCAATTGATGGCGGCAAGATTCACTGCGATGGTCAACGCATCAAACCGAGCAAAGAAGTCACCGTAGGATTGATATTAACCATTCGCCAGGATTTGGATGAAAAAACCGTCGTCGTAAAGGCCTTGTCCGCCCAACGTCGCGGAGCACCAGAAGCGGCACTGCTCTACGAAGAAACGGAAGAAAGTAAAGCGCTGCGTGAAAAACGCGCCGCCGAACGCAAAGCCGGACTGGGGAGCTATATCATCAGCGACCACCGCCCGAGCAAAAAAGAACGCCGCCATATTCACCGCTTCCAGCGGATTAATTTATTGGGTGATGAAGGTTAACTTTTAAGGAAAAAATCATGGACGTAAGCAAATATCTGGTACTGGGTTTATGTGTTATCGCACTCAACAGCCAAGCTGAAATTTATCACTGGGTAGATAAAGATGGCAAGGTGCACTTTACCGACAAAAAACCTGCGCCCGATGCAGAGAACATTACTAAAGAAGTAAAAACGCATAATCTCGACACCAGCAGTACCGAAATACAAAAAATAACGCTCAAGCGCGAGCAGGAAGAAAAACAGAGACAAGAACAAAGGCTGCGAGAATGGCAAGAGAGAAAGCCAGAAGTTGACAAGCAGCGCCAGGTTTATTGCGAGAAACAAAAGGAGCGTTTGCGAAAAATCAGCGGCTACATTGTTTTTGTTGATGAGAACGGAAGATCAGTTAAGGTCACAGAACAAGAGCGCCAGCAAAAAGTTGCAGAGCTTAAGCAAGTTATTCAGGACACATGTGGTTGATAGTTTTATTTCTAAAGGTTTTTTATGCCAAGCAAAGATTTACTGCACCGTTTTTTATTTGATGACTGCGACATTCGCGGCGAAATAGTTACTTTAGGTGATAGCTACCGCGAAGTTCTCAGCCACAACCCACAGCAGCCCGCTATTCATCGTTTATTAGGTGAGTTTCTTGCGGCGGTGGGATTATTGTCCAGCACCTTAAAATTCGATGGAAAAATTATTTTACAAGCGCGCGGTGACGGTGCCATTTCAACCATCATGGCTGAGTGCAATCACCACAATAACCTGCGTGCAATCGTGCGTTTAAATAGTGAGGTTGAACTCAGCGAAGAACACGCGCTGAACGGCAACTTACAACAACTCCTCGGTAACGGTGTGCTGGTGATTACCATTGAGCCGCAGCGCAATGAAAACTTTAGCGGCACCATTGAACGTCACCAAGGCATAGTGCCAATGGATGCCGACAATCTCGCTGGCTGCCTTGAACATTACTTCGAACAATCGGAACAGCTGGCAACTAAAATGTGGTTTGCGGCCGACCATGAAAATGTCACCGGATTTTTAATCCAGGCTTTGCCGCAGCAGTTAATTACGAACGAAGAAGACAATCGCGACAAATGGGAAACCATTACCACTTTGGCAGACACAGTAAAAAAAGAAGAGCTGCTGGAGTTGGATCACCCCACCGTTCTCTATCGTTTGTTTAACGAACATCCATTGCGTTTGTTTGAACCAAAAACATTGCGCTTTGCCTGCAGCTGTTCGCGTGAACGCAGTGCAAGCGCGCTGCTTTCAATTGGAAAGGAAGATGTTGAAGCATTATTGATTGAGCAGGGTAGCATCGATATCGATTGCCAGTTCTGCAACCAGCACTATCATTTTGCCGCCGATGAAGTGCGCAAGTTATTGGGCGGCAATGTATTGCACTAATACCGTCATGCCGGAGTACAACACTCCGGCGCGTTCGGCAGATTGTGCTTTGTAACCTCACCCTTCACTATCAATCTGCGCATGCGAATGCTTAGCATGGAACGATAGTATTTTGAGCTATTTATGAACCAAGTTACCTCCGAACCTTTTAGCGCTTATCAAAAGCGCGTTTTACTTTTACTCGCCTTTATCCAGTTCAGCATAATACTGGACTTTATGATCATCTCTCCTATCGGCGATATCCTGATGAAATCGCTTTCCATTGGCACCACTGAATTCGGGCTGGTCGTTTCGGCCTATGCATTCAGTGCTGCCATCGCGGGCATAGTTGCAGCCGGCTTTATGGATAAATTCGATCGCAAGAAATTGTTGGTCTGGTTTTTCAGCGGCTTTGTGATAGGTACGCTGGCCTGTGCGCTCAGCCATAACTATGTGCAATTAATGTTAGCCCGAATTGTGACCGGAATTTTTGCCGGCGTTTCCAGTGCAGCTTTATTTACACTGGTGATTGATATTTTTGCACCGCAACAACGTGGCCGCGCAATGGGCGTAGTGCAAATGGGTTTTGGCGTTAGTCAGGTGGTAGGAATTCCGCTCAGCATTTATATCGCCACCCATTTGGGCTGGGAAGCTAGCTTTATTGTCATTGTTATTTTAGCGCTGGGAATTCTGTTCGCAATCGGTCTGGTCTTACAACCAGTGACTGCGCATTTAGCGGCGCAGCATGATAAAAATCCTTTTGCGCATTTTTTGACAGTGTTATCCAATGCTGAATATCGAAAAGGATTTGCAGCGGTCATGTTTTTGGCAATCGGCGGCTTTATGATAATGCCGTTCACCGCACCTTTTTTAATTAACAATGTGCATGTTACGGCAGAACAATTGCCGCTGATTTATTTAAGCACTGGTTTGCTATCGCTGGTGATGATGCCGCTAATGGGCAAATTTTCTGATCGTTATGATCGTTTTACACTGTTCACTATTGGCTCACTCGGCGCAGTGGTGATGGTTTTTGTCTACACCAATTTATCGGTAACACCACTCTGGCTAGTGATCGTTGTTAACGTGTTATTATTTGCCTGCATCCTAAGCCGTATGACACCCGCTATGGCACTCAACTCAATGGTTGCCAAACCGGAAGATCGCGGAGCTTATATGTCGATATCCAGTTCGCTACAACAAACCGCCGGTGGTGTGGGCGCATTTGTAGCGGGATTGGTGATTGTGCAGCAGGATGCCCACAGCCCACTGCAACATTTTGATTGGCTCGGTTACATCGCTATAGGGATTTTTATTCTGTGCATTTTTTTAGTTGGTCGCGTCGACAAACTATTGAAATCGCGCACGCAAGTTAAATCGATTTAGTGCAAGCCGCCTCGCACGAGGCGGCACTTTGGCTAGACAAAAATATCCAGCACCAATACTCCCAGCAATCCCACCACACCAACAATGGTCTCCATTAACGACCAGGATTTGAATGTATCTTTCAAACTCAAATTAAAATATTCCTTGTACATCCAAAAGCCTGAATCATTCACGTGCGAACACATCAAACTACCGGCACCGATTGCCAGTACCATCAAGTTTGGATCTGCACCAGTCAGCGGAATAATCGGTGCAACGATTCCCGCAGCGGTTAAACCCGCAACAGTTGCCGAGCCGAGAGCAATACGAATAACAGTTGCAATCAACCAAGCTAACACCAAAGGATTAAGCGCAATATTTTCCAATGAGTGCGCCAGCTGTTCACTAACCCCACTCACTACCATCACTTGTTTAAGTGCACCTGCGCCCGCAACAATCAGCAATATCACGGCGATATCCTTAATCGCATCGCTATAGATATTCATCACTTTACCAATGCTCATACCGCGCTTGAGCCCAAGAGTAACTGTCGCAATAGCGAGTGCGATCATCAGCACTATCATCGAATTACTTAAAAATTTTGCTACGGGAGCTTCGGCAATTGCACTGGGCATGCAATAAATAGCAATGCTGCTGAGCGCAATTAACATCACGGGCAACAGCGCCGTAATAAAACTATTGGCTATACCCGGCAAATCACTTTCGGGCAAATCTGTAGGTTTGAAGGTGGCGAGCGGAGTGCTTTTAATGGATTTCAATGTCGATGAAAAAATCGGCCCCGCAATAATCATGGTCGGGATTGCGACCAGCAATCCGTAAAATAATGTAGTGCCCATACTCGCGCCGAATTGCGGAATTAATGCAACGGGTGACGGATGCGGAGGAAGGAAACCGTGAGTAACTGAAAGCGCTGCAAGCAGTGGAATACCTAAGTACACTGCGGGCAATTTAGTTTGGTACATCACCGAAAAAACCAGCGGCACCAAGAGCACAAAACCAACATTGTAAAATAGTGGGATACCTACAATAAAACCGGTGAGCATTAATGCCCAAGTAATATATTTTGGTCCGCACCAGCTCATCAAACTACGACTGATTTGCTGCGCCGCGCCCGACTCTGCTACAAGTTTTCCAAACATAGCGCCGAGGCACAAAATAATTGCCAGCGAGCCGAGCATCCCGCCGATGCCTGCTTCAATAGTGCCGGGAATTTGATCGAGTGGAATGCCAAGCATAATCGCCGCCGATATAGCGGAAACTAAAAAGGCAAGAAAGGGATTAAGTTTTAAACCGGTGATCAATACCACCAATATCAGGATTGCAATAACAACTGCAGCTATGGCCATGGTTCGCCCTTCTATATCGTTTTTTTAATTTTTTTGCTGGAGATGCAGAGAGTTGAAGCCCGTCATTTATCCCGGAGGCGTAGTAGGCGACCGTATGCAGCATGGATGCTGCATTCGAGCCTACATGGATGTATTCACGGCGTGTCGCAGACTACGCCTCCGGGATAAATGACGGACTCCAGCCTAGTGGCACCAAGCATGAGTGCGGTAAAACTAATTCATAAGGAACCAAACACCTGCATTAATTTACTTATTTTTGCATATTGCAGGTGCGGTCTTTTCAGCATCAACGTTATTAAAGTTTTCTTGCGCGAAATTTACGGCCTTTTAATTTTCCATCTGACAACTGCTTTAATGCAGCGCGCGCGATACTTTTATCTACTGCGACATACGCAGTGAAATCAAACATATCAATCTTGCCAATTTTTTCGAACGGAAGACCAGCGTCTTTAGTGAGCGCACCAATAATATCGCCAGGACGCAATTTATCTTTTTTCCCACCATCAATATTTAATGTAACCATCGCTGGTTCCGGAAAATTTTTCTTATCCCCCTGAGGTAAAGATTCAAGCGTGATAGTTTGTTTCATATAATCTTCGAGGCGATTAATTTTATGCACCTCTTTTTGCACTACCAGATTCAACGCCAATCCCGATGCACCCGCACGGCCGGTACGACCAATGCGATGCACATGCACTTCGCTGTCGCGCGCCAGATCGACGTTAATGACTGCGTCCAATCCTTTAATGTCGATGCCGCGTGCAGCAACATCGGTCGCAATCAACACCGAACAACTTTTGTTGGCAAAACGCACTAACACCTGATCGCGCTCGCGCTGTTCCAAGTCACCATGCAAGGCTAATGCATTCACATCTTGCTCTCGCAAATATTCAAGCAACTCATCGCATGCCACTTTGGTGTTACAAAATGCGATAGATGTTTCAGGGCGAAAATGGGCCAACACTTGTAACACTGCTTCATGGGTTTCATCGTCAGCACGCAGTTCGTAAAAATGTTGTTCAATATTTGTTTCAGAGTGGATTGATTCCACACTCACCATTTGTGGATCACGCTGACAGCGGGCACTGATTTTTTTAATGTCATCAGGATAAGTTGCCGAGAATAATAATGTCTGGCGATTTTCATTACAGGCGGCGAGCACTGTATCAATATCTTCAGCAAAGCCCATTTCCAGCATGCGATCAGCTTCATCCAAAACAAGTTGGTTCAAGCTATCGAGCTTTAATGTGCCTTTCGCAATATGATCAACAATACGGCCGGGAGTACCCACTACAATGTGGGCGCCGCGTTCCAGTGAGCCGATTTGTGGACCAATAGAAACACCACCGCAAAGTGTTAATACTTTTACATTGGGAGTTAAGCGTGCGAGGCGGCGAATTTCTTTAGCAACCTGATCTGCCAATTCGCGTGTGGGGCACAATACCAGCGCTTGCACACCGAAAAAGCGCACATTTAATTTTTCTAGCAGCGGAATACCGAATGCTGCGGTTTTACCGCTGCCGGTTTTTGCTTTGGCAATAATATCTTGCCCCTGCAACACCAATGGCAAACTTTGCGCCTGAATAGGTGTCATCTCGTTATAACCAAGTGATTCAAGGTTGGCGAGCATGGCTTCGCTGAGCGGTAATGTTGAAAAAGCAGTGGCAGTCACAGGCGTCTCGATAAATACATAATTGCGTGGATAATTGCGGCAGAATACCAGTAAAATCCGCGCAAGTCGCCCATTGACAGGGGCTGGATCAGCTATGGGATTAGATCATTTATTATGAAATCACACCGTTTATGCGCGCTTGTTGTTCCATCAATTGTTACATCAATGGCCACATCAATCACTACATCAGTCGCCGTGCTACTGCTAACCACAGCGACTGCTGTTAATGCGCAGGAAGAAACTAATAAAAAGTGGGAGCTGGGTTTAGGTGTTGGCGCAGTGGCCGGGCCGGACTATCGTGGCTCCGATGAGTACCGCAGTTTTATCAGCCCTATTCCTTATGTTGTTTATCGCGGAAAAGTAATTCGCTCTGATCGCGAAGGTATTCGCGGTAATTTTTTGCGCACTGACAAATACGAATTTACCTTGAGCGCCACCGCCGCCATTACGCCAGATTCAGATAAGAGCGAATTGCGCGAAGGCATGCCTGAATTAGGCTCCACTGTAGAGTTCGGCCCCTCATTTAATATCAATTTAACGGGACAGGATTTTTCGCGCGGCTGGCAATTGCATATTCCCTGGCGCGCTGTTTTTGCAATAGATGCAGATGAGTCCGGCTACATTGGTTCGGTATTCCAACCGCAATTGGTGTATCGCACAAAACTGGATGATTGGACATTTTCATATCGCGCAGGCATTAGTTACGCGAGCGACGATTACCATGATTATTATTACAGCGTGAATGAAAAATATGCTACCGAATCGCGCAGTTACTTTGAGGCCAGCGGTGGTTATAGCGGCTGGAATAATTTGGTAGCCTTAGGCCGCAGCTTTGATCACAACGGTATCAAAACCCGGCTCTCATTTTTTATTCGCTACGACAATATCAGCGGCACTGACTTTAATAAAAGTTCTCTGGTGAAAACCAACGATGTTTATCGCGGCGGTATTGCATTTATTTGGGTTATAAAATAATGCAGCGCTTTTTATAAGCGCCGCGACAATTTAAAGGCGTCGTAACATTTTATAAGCGCCGCAATAGGCCCAAGGTTTTAATCAATGGCATGGATTCAAATAAACCGGAAGCCTGCGCCAGTTTCCAAATTTCAAATGGCGGACGACCGCCATCGGCGGGATTGGGAAATACATCGTGAATAGCCAACCAACCACCGCGTACGACATGCGACGCCCAGGCGCGATAATCCGTTAACGCCGCTTCCATGCTGTGCCCTCCATCAATAAACACCAAGCTCAACGGAGTTGACCAATAGCGCGCAGCCAAATGCGATGGCGCAACTACCGATACGACACAATCCTCCAGATCGGCGCGCGCAAGTGTGTGGCGAAATTCGCGGAAGCTATCCATCTTTTCAAATTGTTTATCGTACAGCGCAGGATCATGATACTCCTCGCCCAATTGATGTTCCTCTGATCCACGGTGATGATCCACCGCAAACAAAACATTGCCCGCTTTCTTACAAGCGCTGCCGAGATAAACGGTAGACTTGCCGCAGTAGCTGCCAATTTCCAACACCGGGCCGAGCGCAGCAACTGCTAGCGCATGCTCGTACAAGGCCGCGCCTTCATCTTTATCCAAAAAACCTTTTACTGAATCTATATCGATTGGCAGCATAACTATTCTCGCTCATAATCATTCCCCTAATATTATCAGATACGAGCCCACTCATGCGGCGCAGCAATACTCCCTATTTTATCAAGCGACTTTATAAAACCATCAACAGTTGGTATGTGGCTCGTTTTATCGCGCCGCAATTTGATAGTTTGGGAACCACACCTGAAATCGCCCATCCACGCAGCCTGGTTATTTTTGGGCGCAATATTCACTTGGGCAAATACGCGCAAATTATTTGCTCCAGCGATAACTGTGTGCGCTTTACAACCTGGCCAAGCAAACAAGCGGATGCACAAATCATTATTGGCGATTATTGTTTGATCTCACCCGGCGTGCGTATTTCTGCCGCGCAATCTATCCGCATTGGCGACAATTGCATGTTCGCGGCAAATGTGATTATTAGCGATAGCGACTGGCATGGGATTTATAATCGCATTCGCCCTTTTCGCTGCACCAAGCCGGTCACGATTGAAAATAATGTGTGGCTCGGCGAGCGAGTGATTGTAATCAAAGGCGTCACCATCGGTGAGAATTCTGTTATAGGCGCAGGCTCGGTTGTAACCAAAAATATTCCACCTAATTCTGTTGCTGCGGGCAATCCGGCGCGCATCATTAAAACGATCAATCCCAATCGGCGCATGCTGAAGCGGGAATTATTATTTAATGATCCGGAGCATTATTTTTATAATCAGGATCAATTGGATAAATATATGCTTGGCAATAATGGTTGGCTAAACTGGTTGCGTAGCCTGTGGAAACCCAATCATCAGGATTAACTGACAGAAACAAAAATGCGTAATTTGATCGCCCCTACTTATTCCACCACCGGACCGACAGTAGATATGTTGGGGCATTTGGGTTTTCGCAGTTTTATGCCGCATCCCTATTTGCAAACCTGGGTGCAGCGCTATTGGGTCGCACGGCAGCCACGCATACCGGAGCAGGGGTTCATCGAAAAACTTTATCCCGACGGCGGCACCAATCTCAATTTTCGTTTCATCCCCAACCAGTTACCCGATGTCAGCTTCAATGCATTCCACACATTTCACACCATGGAATTTCAAGGCAGTGTAGATTTGCTCGGCATACGCTTTCATCCCGGCGGTGCATTCCAATTATTTGGTTTGGAGATGTCGGCATTGATCGGCAACGTGCACAGCGCAAATGATCTGGACACGGATTTAAATAATCAGCAACTACTCGATCTACGCGAAGGCCTGAGCGAAGCAACTAGCATCGCCAAACGTATTGGTTTAATTGACGACTGGCTGCTGCAACAGGCAGCGCAACGCCTCGCCGAATCCGGGCCAATCCAGCATTTGCTACCGCGCCTGCCCGACTCATTAGACTCTATCGAAACCATGAGCGCAGAGGTCAGCATGAGCCGGCGCCAGCTGGAACGACGCTTTCAGCAAGAAGTGGGATTAACGATGGTATATGTCAAACAATTGCAGCGCATTAGAAAAGCGCGGCAATTGATTGGCCTCAATCCCGAGCGCCCGCTGGTGGATATTGCCTATGAAGCGGGGTTCTACGACCAGGCGCATTTCAACCGGCAATTCCAGAAGATTAACCAGCAAACCCCAGGGCAATATCGCGACCGGAAACGCGCACAAAAAGAGCCCACCAAGGACATTGAGTAGATTTGCGTAATTCCTCAACGATGTCGCAAAAATACAATCCGATTTAAACCCCGCGCGGCATTATGGCTCCAACAACCCAACTACGGAGTCCATCATGAAAGAACGCATCGCTTACTCAAAAGTCTACAATCTGCAACCTGTACTAGCCAAAACCTTAATGGAGCTGGGTGATACTGCAGCAAAGAACATCGACCACTCGATTATCCATTTGGTAAAACTGCGCGCATCGCAAATAAACGGCTGCGCCTTCTGCCAGCACATGCATGCCAATGAGGCGCGCAAAGACGGCGAACAACAAAGCCGCCTGGATGTGCTGCCAGCATGGAAAGAAGTACCGGTTTTTTCTGACCGCGAACGCGCCGCACTCGCTTGGACCGAAAAACTGACGTTAGTCGCTAACCACGAAATCCATGACGAAGATTTTGCGCTTGTGCGCGAGCAATTTAGCGAAGAAGAAATCGTAAACCTGACCGCAGCAATTGTGACAATTAATGCATGGAACCGTATTGCTGTTGGTTTCCATTTTATTCCGAACATTAAATAGCACTCACTCAAGGAGATCTTATGCTGATATTTCGCTGGTATTTATTATTGCTGGCATTTGCATCAATCGGACTGCAGGCTAATCCCCTGCAGCTCGATGAACAATATGCTGTATTTGACGGACAACCCGTGAACTTAAAAGAAGTCATTGGGCATAAGCCTGTTTATATAAAATTTTGGGCCACCTGGTGCCTTGATTGCAGAAAAGAGCTGCCGAGCTTACAAAAAACTTATGAGCAATATCGCGATACAATTGCAATTTATGCAGTCAACCTGAACATCAATGAAACCGACGAATACATTCGCACGCTGCAACAAAAACACAAGTTGTCCATTCCAATCGTAATGGACAATAACGGTTCTATTGCCAGTAACTTCCAATTCCACGGCACACCGTTTCATGTATTAATCAATGCACAAGGTGAAGTGGTATATACAACTTACAAGGATGACGCGGCATTGCAGCAGCAACTGCAACAATTAGCCAACCCCGGTAAAAATATCACCACTCTGACCAAAACCATAACTCAGGAAAAGCAAACAGCTGCTATTCCATCCACGGGTTTATCCCTCGTTTATTTTTCAGCGACCTGGTGCGATTGGTATATGAAAGATATTCACCCGGAAATGACCCCAAATTGCCTCGGCGCAATTAAATTGGTGAATAGTCTGCATCAACAGTTACCGCAGCTTTCATTGCAGGCTTACGTCACGCACCTATGGACCGAGCAAAAAGATGTGGATGACTATGTGAAGAAGTTTTCGATTGTTTATCCGGTAAACATCGATTCCGACAATCGTATTGCCCAGCATTACCGCAGCAACGAGTATCCAACACTGTTAGTAATTAACAATGGCAAAGAAATTAACCGCTTTACCAAATTCGATTCGCCAGCCGAAATAACAAAAACCATCACAACCTTAGCGACAAAAAAGTAGGGGATTTTTGAAGGGTAGCCAAAACGCCGCGAGTAGCGTTTTGGTATTCTATTTCAGGTGCTACCAACTTGAATGCTGAAAGGCTACAAATCCAGCGCCACACGCAATAACGCTGCAACTGAAATACCATCGGTAATGTCACTGCGCTTTACCATTTCTATCGCTTCGCGTAGTGGAAGCTTCTTATATTCGATATCCTCGGTTGCTTCCAACTGCTGTTGGCCAGCAAACAAATCGCGCGCAACAAAAACCACACAGAATTCGTCCGTAACTGAGTTGGACAAATGCATCGTCATTAACTCTTGCCAATTATTAGCCTGTAGACCAACTTCTTCTTCCAATTCACGCTTTGCAGCATTGAGTGGACTTTCGCCATGAGGGCAACCGCCTTCTGGAATTTCCCATGTGTACTGATTGAGTGTGTAGCGACTTTGTTTTACCAACCACGTGTTGCCTTCATTATCAATAGGCACCACACCAATGGCAGTATTTTTGAAATGCACCACACCGTAAATACCATCAGTGCCTTTGGGGGTAATCACTTCTTCATGCGATACTTTAATCCACGGATTTTCATAAGCCACTACCGACGTTTTGGTTTTCCATCCACCGGTTTTTTCTGCAAGGAATTTTTCACTCATCGTACAATCTCTGGCAATTACTTTTTAATGTTCGCACACGCGAACTATGAGCAAGCTCTGTGTAGGATATAAGTTTTAAAAGTGATGGAAAAATAGTTAGAGTGAAAGTCACGCATCAAAAAATTAATGCACACGATGCGGATCTAACTCAACCTGAGTGATATACGAACCCAACATCACAACACGGCCAAAGTATCGATCTGCCCCCGACACGGTAAATTCAAAATAAAATGCACGCCACAAAAGTAATCGCCCCGACTCACCGCGTTTAAACCAAAGACGGCGCAGGTAAACACTTTCATCGAGCATTTGCACTTCCATTTCTGCACAACGCTTTTGCGCTGCAACATATGCGCGCTCCTTAACACGCAAGGCATCGCGCCAATAAAAAACAGTGACAACAATAAGGGCAAGCCAGAGGACTGATTGCAGATCAAACATGAGGGAGGGCCGATGAGAGAAACAAAAGAATCCATATCGCGTAAGCGATGGAAATGTAACGCGGCGGTTAGTTACAAAAGAATCGAGCTATACCCGTTTTTTGCAACTGGAGCCCTAAAACAGCAAAGGGTGATTGATTGCTCAATCACCCTTTTCGGAACTCACTCAAATTAGAGTGGAGTTACGTTTTCTGCTTGTGGACCCTTTTGACCTTGGGTAACTTCGAAAGTCACTTTCTGACCTTCTTTCAAGGTTTTACGGCCGTTGCCGTTGATTGCACGGAAGTGTACAAATACATCTGCACCACCTTCACGCTCAATAAAACCATAACCCTTGTCATCGTTGAACCATTTAACAACACCAGAGACTAGATCTGACATAGCTTCCTCATCTTGCATCTAAAACGTCAGCGTAGCTGACCGAACAAAATAACCGACTTTACTAAAAGCCAGAGTGAAATAGCCTGTAATAAAGCTATTGCTCAGGTCGTGGTACGTCCAAGTGTCTTGAGCAAGCAATCGGTTGTCTTACAAAAGTCTAGTCTTGGGGCGGATCTCAATCTGTAGCAGTTCAAAATTAAAACACTAGACCTTGCAGAGTCAAGCAGTTATCAGCGAATTTAGAGAATATCGACACTTTTTGTAATGCTGTGTAAGAGGCACACATTTAATCGGGCATTTTGGGGTCGTTATCGCTTTCTTTGCCATTATTTTGTGCAGATTTTGCGTTAGCTTTGCCCAATATCTCGTGCAAAAACAGTGCAACAGGAACCACCATAAATCCAATCATCATTGCGTGGCGCTTAATACTTTGAAATTCGTAACCTTGTTTTGCTAATTGATAGCATGCAAGCCCCCACGCAGCGGCCGCAAAATAACCCCAGCGCCAATGTTTGAAAACGGACCAGGCAATTATGGCGGTTACACACGCCAAAAATAATCCGTACACATTCAGGAATGAAATAAATCCAACGACAGCCCCTACTAAAACAATTAATAAAAGGACATTTAATATGTTTGCAACAATCCGCAGTTTCGACATAAATACTTCTTCAAAAAATGTTACTTTTCTACACCATTAATCCGAACTGGATTTACCTTTACCACGCCAGTCCTGATATTTTTTATGTACACCGCGGGTAAATGCCTGGGAATAATCTTCCAGGAAGTCCACACCCACGAGCACGAGAATAACAACCAGCGATAATTTTATCGCCACCAGGTTGTAGCCTATAGCAATCACCACGCCGATTGAGGCCAGCATCCAGATAGTCGCCGCCGAAGTAACGCCCAACACAAAACCATCGCGCGCCAACATTACCCCCGCGCCCAAAAATCCGATCCCGGTAATCACCTGTCCGATGATGCGCGATGGATCTGTGACGACTTTTTCCGGCCCCGCTAAATGCCCGGAGACATAAAGAGAGGCGGCAATAAAAATGTAGGTGCCGAGGGTAATCAGGGATGAGGTGCGAATACCGACCGGCTTGCCGCGCAATTGGCGTTCGATGCCGATAATGCTGCCGCACAGCAACGCTGTGCCAATGGATGTCCAATCAAACGGCGCTATGGTGAATACCGAATCCAGCTCCATAGATTTACCTCACTTGCATCGGTCAGGACACACCCAATGCGGTATTGATGATAATTTTTTTAATCGCTGCTACCGAGTTTAGTTGGCGCATGCCGGTATTGCGCAGCCAATTTACTGCGAGCGAACGACTGCCAAACAAACGCTTGAAGCCCTCCATCGCCGACATCATGCCCAGATTGCCCGCCAGACGCTGGCGTTGGTAGCGGCGCAATATCGAGTAATCCGCAAGCGGGATACCGCGCGCAAGGCCACGCTCGATTTCCTGCGCAAGCGCAATAACATCCAACAAACCTAAATTCACACCCTGCCCGGCGAGCGGGTGGATGTTGTGCGCAGCATCGCCGACCAGTGCAATTCCGGGTTGGATATAGGTGGTCGCATGGCGCTGGCGCAAGGGAATGGCGAAGCGTTTATCGCAAGCGACTACTTGCCCTAAACGATGCTCAAATGCATCGCTGAGGCGCGCGCAAAACGCTGCGTCATCAAGTGCAATTAATTCAGCCGCTAGAGTTTCATCAGCTGACCAGACAATAGAACATTGGTGTGCATCGCCGTTGTTTTGTAGCGGTAAAAAAGCCAGCGGCCCGGTATGCATAAACCGTTGCCACGCAGTGAATTCATGGGGCTGTTCAGTGCGCACGGTAGTAATAATCGCCTGCTGACCGTAGTCCCATTCGCGCGTAGAAAATTCGGCCAGCTCACGCACTTTGGATTGCGAACCATCGGCAGCAATTAATAGCGGCGCGGTAATTTCTTTACCATTGGATAATTGCACTCGCACGCGCGGAAACTCGGCTTGCGCAGGAATAACTTGCGCAACAGCAACCGGTTGGATCAGGAAAATATTTTGATGCTGCGCCATACGTGCACGCAATTGATTCACGATCACCGAGTTTTCAACGATATGACCGAGGTGGTTTTGCTGTACTTCGGCGCAATCAAATTCAATTGCTGCGGTGCCCTCACCATCCCAGACTTTCATTTCGCGATAGGCACAGACACGCTGCGCAACAATGTCACTCCAGCAGCCAATATCCATTAACAGTTGTTGCGATGCATGAGTGAGGGCAACAACGCGCGGATCGAAGTGCTCACCGCTAAAATGTTGCGTATCTGTGTTGGCTTCGATAACCGCAATTCGCAGATCGCGCGCAACGTCTGTTTGCGCAATAGCACAGGCGAGCGATGCACCGACCAAACCAGCGCCGACGATAATCACATCGTAATCAGGATTATCCGTTTGCTCGGCATGCGTATTTTGATCAACAACCGCACTGCTTTTAGTTACTGTTTTTTCGTTAGCGGATTCATCCAGCAACCAGCGAAATTGACGACCGGCAGTGCCCATTGTTTGCGCGATAAACTGGTTTTTAATTAGCGGAATTGATTCAAGACTTAATAATCCGAGATGGCGGATGGCAATCAATGGCAGTTGGTCGCTAGAAAACAAGCGCACTAGTTTATCGCTAAACTCGATGGTGATTTGTTGGTCGAGCTTTTGTTTATCGAGATAATTCTGCAATACCGCCAAATCGCCGGGTGATTGTTTTTGTGCAATCGCCTGACGCAGGGTTTCCACCAGGCAGACACAATCGCGCAGCGCCAAATTAAACCCCTGCCCGGCAACCGGATGCAAAAAATGCGCGGCATTTCCCAACAACACCAGATGCGAGCGAATTTGTTCTTCCGCCAAAACCAATTGCAACGGATAAGCATAACGTTTGGCAACGCGATTGAATCGCCCTACTCGAAAACCAAATCGCTCTTGCAACTGCGCAAGAAAATCTGCATCGCTCAGCGAAAAAATTTCATCTGCCTGTGCTGTGGGCAACGTCCACACCAATGCCGATTGCTGAGCACTACTGGATTCACCTAACGGCAAAAGCGCAACGGGACCATCGGCAGTAAAGCGCTCGTAAGCAACGCCATTATGCGGCTCGGAAAATTCTACGTTGGTGATAATTGCAGTCTGCCCATAGGTACGCACTTGCGTGCCTATACCCAATGAAGTGCGCAGTGGTGAATCACCTCCGTCAGCAATTACCGCGAGCGATGCCTTGATCAGCAATTCTTGCGCATCAGTTTTAACACTGAGCAGCGCAGAATCCTGTTGCGGTGTTAAACGCGAAACGGTTGCCGAAGTGAAACACTGGATATTCTGCTGTAATTGCACGTGCGCAAGTAAAATTTTACCCAGCCAGGCATTTTCGACAACATAGCCGACCGCGGCGAGATTATTTTCTGCCGCGTCAATAACGCCGCCGAGAAAATGTCCGCGATCCGACACATGCACCTGTGAAATTGGTGTGATGTGTTGCTGCAATAATTCCCACAATCCCAGCTCGCGCAAAATTGCGGCGGTGCCGTAAGAGAGTGCAGTGGAGCGCGCATCAAAACTGGGTTGAAAATGAATTTCATCGGCTTGGGCAAAGGGCTGTGCTTCAAGCAATGCAATGCGCAATTGGGGTTGGCTGGCGGCAAGTAAACTGGCGAGACTGGTACCCACCATGCCGCCGCCGATAATAGCGATATCAAATTCGAGGGTTTGAGTCTGGATTGGGGTCATGATCTTGACCTGAGTTAATCGCTCCCACGCAAAGCCCGGGAGCGAGAAAATATTTACACAGCCATCAAGGCTTCAATTTCGGCAACGGTTTTAGGTACATCTTTGGTGAGCACTTCATTGCCGTCTTTGGTGATGACAACATCGTCTTCAATACGAATGCCGATGCCGCGCCATTTTTTCGCAACGCGTTCGTTATCAGGTGCGACGTAAATGCCCGGCTCTACGGTCATCACCATGCCCGGTTCGAGCACGCGCCATTCGCCGCCGACTTTGTAGTCACCGACATCATGCACGTCCATTCCCAACCAGTGGCCGGCGCGATGCATATAAAATTCTTTGTAGGCTTCGCTTTTAATTAATTCGCTTACATCACCTTCGAGCAAACCAATTTTTACCAGACCTTCGGTGATCACACGCACAGTAGCTTCGTGGGGATCATTCCAATGCTTGCCCGGTTTGCATTCGGCGATTGCTTCAAGCTGAGCTTGCAAACAAATATCGTAGAGTGCTTTTTGTTCGGGAGAAAATTTTCCGTTGACGGGAAAAGTGCGGGTGATATCAGCGGCGTAGTAATCCAGTTCGCAACCGGCATCAATCAATACCAGATCGCCATTTTTTAGCGGGGCGGAATTTTCGATGTAATGCAAAATGCAGCCATTTTTTCCACCGCCAACAATACTGTTGTAGGCGGGAAAACGCGCGCCGCTCATTTGGAATTCGTGCAGGATTTCGGCTTCGAGTTGATATTCCATCACCCCAGCCTTGCTCGCTTTCATTGCGCGTACATGGGCGCGTGCAGAAATTTCGCCAGCTTCTTTCATTACGCGCAATTCGGCGGCGCTTTTAAATAAACGCATGTCATTTAAGAAGTGGCTTAAATCAAGAAATTCACCCGGTGGCGTTGCGCCGGAGCGCACTTTGGCGCGGATGGTATTGACCCAATCCATCACGTGCTTATCAAATTCACTGTCTTTGCCCATCGCGTAATAAACGCGCTGCTTGCCTTCCAGCAGGCCCGGTAAAATATCGTCGATGTCGTCAATCGGAAATGCATCGTCTGCTTCAAATTCGCTGCACGCGCCTTCGGGTCCCGCGCGATATCCATCCCAAATTTCCCGCTCGCGATTGCGCTCGCGCACGAACAATACATATTCACCATGCTCACGGCCAGGAATTAACACCAACACCGCTTGCGGCTCTTCAAAGCCGGACAAATATAAAAAGTCGCTGTTCTGGCGATAGTGATATTCGGTATCGCGGCTGCGATTGCGCTCGGGTGCGGCGGGCACTATGGCAATGGAGTTTGGCTCCATATGCGCCATCAACATTTTGCGGCGGCGGGCAAATTCAGTTTTGGAAATTCTCATAAAGGCACTCGCAAACAATTAATGCAATTGATTAGACGCTGGCGCCATGCTCGCAGGATTTACGCCTTCGGCATGTTCGGCTGAAAATTCAAAATACAGTGAGTTGACGACTACGCGGACATACTCAGTGACTTCCATATAATCCGATTCCGCGCTCGGCTCATCCTCTTCATCATCCGCCTGGATTTGGACGATATTGACAATATCCTCCAACATTTCTTCAAACTCTTCGCTGATAACGCGCTTGCCTTGGTGATCAACGCTGCCGAAGCCAGTGAGAAAACCGTGGCACCACTCGCTCAGGGCGCGCACGCGTTCGTTGAGGGTGTTGTCGTCATCGGGCAACATCAACTTCAAACTGAATTGGCCGCGCAATTGATCGCAGGTGGTGTGGTAGAGACGGCTCAATGCGACGCGCACTTGCTCGTCCGGTGCGGCGATAAAATCGAGGAACTCAACCGCCTCCAACAACCAGCTGATTTCCGTGAGCTGTGCACCACCGGCTAATTTGCCGCACAGCAAACCGTGCAACTCAGAGGGACTATTCAGGGTGCCGAGGGGTGCCAACAGGTTGGCAAGATCGTCAAAATTCAGGGGAGTGAGCAGTTGTTCGGGGGAATTTGTATCGTTCATAGTTGTCTCTCATCGCAATGGGCGAATGCTATCACGATTGGCCTTGGCGGCTCTGCAAACTTTTATATAGCCTTTTATAAGGTTGATGCCGCTCAAGTAAAACCTGTTTGTTTATCATTTGATAACAATCAACTTCTCGAATTCACATTAACTTGGGTCGCGCGATTGACCACCCGTCGAGCGCACAATATAGTGGGCGACCCGCGCTATTTTATTG